>JADCCX010000125.1 GCA_020252485.1 Methylocystis sp. | reverse complement strand
TCGGCAGTATGACAGAGGATGGCCGTGCGCTCGCCAGTTTACGGTCATACCCGGGATTGCTTACGCGCCCCGGCCACCCTCACGCTCGGTCCGAAATCCAAACGCAATCACAACATACAGGATTGCTTCGCTTCGCTCGCAGAGACGATGGAGTGGAAGCGCTTCAGCCTATCGTCAATCCGGCTTATCCCGGTTCGCCGCCCTTGCCTTCTCGATCTCCTCGCGCTCGCGGAAATAATCCTCGCTGGTCTTCGCCGCCGCCCGCTCGGGCGCGCCATAGGGATCGAAGCTCTGCGCCGTCATGGCGCCCACGCGGCAGTTTTCGCACATGCGCAGCACCTTCAGGCGGTCGGCATTCGCGCCCGAGAACATCCAGTGCCTGCCTTCGAGCTTGGCGGCGATGCGGTCGATCGTTGATTTCACGCCGAAGGCCTTGCCGCATTCGCTGCAATGGGCGGGCTCCTCCTGCTTCAGCAGCACGGGTTTCGCGCCGAAGGCGCTGAAATCGAGGCGCGGCTCCAGCGTAATGACATGCTCCGGGCAGGTGGCGGCGCAAAGCCCGCATTGCACGCAGAGGCTTTCGTCGAAGGTCAGCATCGGCTTGTCGGGATTGTCGCCAATTGCCGAAACGGGACAGGCCGAGACACAGGAGAGGCAGAGCGTGCAGCCTTCCGTCTCGACCCGCACGCGGCCGAAGGGCGCGCCCTTCTCCAGCGCGATCACCTCCACCGGCGCCGGCGCGGCGCGGTGCATCTCTCTCAGCGCCAGCATCATGATATCGCGCTTGCCGCCGATGGGCAGGAAGCTGGACGGCGCCTTCGACACGGACCCGCGACCGATCGCATGCAGGGCGGCCAGCAAGAGGTCGGGATCATCCGTCTCGATCGTGCCCGCCGCATCCCGCGTGAAGCCCTGCGCGCCGATCAGCTGGTTCGCGAGCGTGATCGTCTGGCGCAACCCGTCGATCGCATGTTTCGGCCTGGCGCGGGTCAGGAAGCGCACGGCTGCGCCGCCATAGGCGAAGATGGCTGCCACGGCCTCGATGCCGACCTGCGTCACTTCCTGCACTTCGACCGGCAGCACATTGGCCGGCAGGCCATCGCCGTAGCGCGCCAGCGCCTCGATCAGGCCCCAGCCGTGATCGGCATCGTGGAACAGCACGATCGCATCCTTGCCGCCAGCGCCCCGGTAGATGGCCAGCAAGCTGCGCAGCTTCATCAGCAGCGCATCGGGAGAGGGCAGCGCGTAATTGGCCGCTCCCGTCGGGCAGGCGGCGGCGCAGGCGCCGCAGCCGGCGCAGATTTCGGCGGAGATCGCCACATGATCGCCCGAAGGCGTGATCGCGCCGGTAGGGCAAAGGTCGAGGCAGCGGGTGCAGCCGGTGATCTTCGAGCGCGAATGGGCGCAGAGGTCCGGCTTGAAATCGATGTATTTCGGCTTGTCGAAGGCGCCGACCAGATCGGCGGCCGCGAACAGGAGTTCCGCCACCGCAGCAGGCGATGCGGGATCGGCGCGCAGATAGCCCGCCCGCAGATCGGGAGCGGGAAACAGCGGCTGACCGCCGGTCAGATCGATGAGGACATCGCAACGGGACGTAAGCCCATCCTTGCCGCGCCCGGCCTTCAGGCCGTCCCTGGAGGAGACAGCCGGTTCGGCGAAACCGTCGATGACAACCTCGAAGGCGCCGAGCCAGCCTTGCGCATTGCGCGCCCGGCCTTGACGGATCGGGAAATCCGCCCGGCGCGGAGGCATAATGCCATCCAGCGAGGAGAGGATCACCGTGACATCAAGCTTGGCGGAAAGCTTCGCGGCGACATCGACCGCAATCTGGCCGCGGCCGAGGATCAGCGCCACGCCTTCGCTGGAGAGCGTCACCGGCGAGATCGAGGGCATCGGGGTTGCCGCGGCGGCGATCAGGGCGGCGGTCTTGGGACCGGCCTTGGCGCCCTCGCTGGACCAGCCCGCCGTCTCCCGGATGTTGACGAAGGACACTGAAGCCTTGAATCCGCTCTCCTGCGCAAGATCCTGAAATAATGGCGCTTCCTGCGTGCAGCCGATGACCAGATCACCCGGTTTCGCCGCGAGCTCCGCAAACAGGCCGATCTCCGAACGGCAAAGGTGACTGGCGGATTTCACCGTCGCCCCGGAACATGCCTTTCCAACCGCCTTGCCATCAGGGCGCATCGTGTCCTCACAGGAGCACAGCACGATCGTTGATGTGGGCAGGGCCATGGGCAGGTTTTCCGGTGCGGCTGTTTGCGCCTTGTTGGGAAGCCCTATAAAGGCGCATCCGTAAAAGACACAAGGGACCCGGGGGAAACGTGTCGGGAGAGACTCCCATCTCAAATGCCAGTGACAGCCGCGCCGCGCCGGAAATCTTCGGGGCGGGCGATGGCGCGGACAGGCTCGATCTGCCGCCCGGCTTCGAGCTTGTGGCCTTGCGCGAAGGGGGCGATGCCTTCGCCCATGCGCAGGCGATCGCCAGCCGGCGCGGCGCCGGCACGCTCGCCTGGGTCAAGCGGTTCGATCTCGTGGAATTCGCCGTGGTGCTGGAGCCGGACGAGCCGCTGCTGTCGGCGCGCCGCGCCTTTTATGCCTGTATGTGCGCCATGGCGGATTCGCTGGCCGTGCATTGCCCGCCGGAGAAGCCGGTGCATTTCCACTGGCCTGACGCGATGTTCTTCGATCATGGCCTGATCGGCGGCGGCCGCCTTGCCTGGCCGGAGCGCGCTCCCGAGGATCAGCCGCCGGAATGGCTTGTCTTCGGCGGCATGATGCGGACCGCCGTGGTGCGCAGCAGGGAAAGCGGCGTCTCGCTGGAGCCGGGCGCCTGGAGCATCGGCACCGCACTGGAGGTGGAGGGATTCGAGGCCATCGATCCGGGCGCGCTGGTCGAGAGCTTCTGCCGCCATCTGATGGTGCATGTCGATGCCTGGGCGGAGCGCGGTTTCCGCAAGGTCGGCCGCGAATGGCTGGCCCGCCTGCCGGAGGACAAGAGCCTGAAGCGCGGCATCAACGGCAATGGCGATCTTCTGGTGCACGCCATCGGCAAGGAGGGCGCGGCGGAAAGACGGGATTTCCTCGCGGCGCTCGCCAAAGCCGATTGGTATGATCCGGAAAGCCGGGAGCCGAAGCTGTGACGAAGCTGCTGCGCACCATCAGGCTCGACCCTTCCGATACCTTTGCCTTCGAGAAGGCCGCCGAGCCCGGCGAATGGGCGGTGCCGGGCTCGTTTCTCTACTTCAGCGAAGATGTCGCGGCGCTGAAGGGCAAAGCGAAGGTCGCCTTCCGCTCCGGCTGGCTGGGGCTTGACACGTTCGGCTGGTCAACCATCGCCATCGTGACCGAAGCCAATGCCGGCGAACGCGACGACGCCGTGCGCCATCTCGCCGCCAGACTGGTGGCCGAGCTCGGCGCGCCGGATATGGCGACCGCGCTCGCGGCGGCGGATGAGGAGATCCGCTTCGCCGAAAGCTGCGCCCAGCATCCCGAACAGACGCTGGTCGTCATTCACCGCAGGCTGGACGAGAACGGCGATATCCGCGAGCAGTTCCGCATTGTGCAGGCCGGCCTCCCCTTCAACAAGGACAGCTTCAGCCGCGTCTTCACCTTCCACGCGGTGGAAGGCGAGGAGGAGCCCGAAGAGCATGTCGATCTGACATCGCTGGGCAGCGCTGCATCGGCCCCCGGAGGCCAACGCTGATGGACGCGCTCGCCCACCATCATGCCGGCCATGAGTTCTGGGTCTCGTCCGGGCATCTGCTGCTGCAGCGCGATGCGGCAGGCCACCTCGCCATCACGGACGAGTTTCTGAAAGCCTTCTATGCGAGGCCGGAGGCCGTGCCGCCGCCGGAGGCCTGCGCGGCCGAGCGCGCCTTGCATGCGCGGTTGATGATCGCGCCCGCCGACCCGGTCGATGCTGCTGAGATCGCGGCGATGCAGGACCCGGATGCCCGCGAAAACTGGCGGATGCTGATTGCGTTCCGCGATCTGCTGCTCTCCTCCGGAACGCTTGAGGCCGCCTATCTGCGGCTGGTGCGCGACGGCATGGGCTGGACGCCGCCGATCTTCGTCAACCAGCTTGTGCACGCCATCCTGCGCAATGCCATGGACGAGGAGGAGAGCGCCTTCGTTTTGCGCGCGGCCGAGATGTTCTTCCGCGCCCAGCGGCTGACGATCAACGACGGCGCGCTGTTGCTGGCCGACGAGGAAACCGTCGATGGCGCGAAGCTGGATGTCCATGCTTCGCCGCTTGTCGCCATGTTCGGCGAGCAGGCGGCGAAGGACCTTGATGTGCTGATCGGCGACAATGCCGAAGGCTACAAGGCCCGCTCGGACGCCTTCGACATGGTCATGGATTTCGGCATCGATAAGGAGGCCCGCCAGGCGCTTGGGACCGCGATATCCCGTTGGCTGTCCCATCTGCTCGGCCTTGAGGCCTCCGTCCGCGCCGTCGCCGAAATCGAGGACAAGGACTGGGTCTGGTTCATCGGCCTCGATCAGGAGGCGACCCGCATCGGCAACCAGCTGTGGAAGGGCAAGGATGTGCCGGAGGCCGACAGGGCCCGCGTCGTGGCGCTCTACGAGATGATTCCGGGCGATGATCCGCGCATCTTGCCTGCCGTCGCCGGAAAGCCGATCTATCTGATCCTGGCCATGGGGCCGGACCGGATCATCCGCATGAAGCCGCAGAACCTGATTGCAGGTCTTCCTTTCATGGCTGACTTGCCGCTGAAGGACGCCCACTGATGCCGACGCTGACGCTGCCGATCGGGATCGTGCTCGAAAAGCGCAAGGCGAAATCGCCCTGGCTGGACTGGATCTGGGAAGCCGCCGCCATCCTGCCCGAGCCCGCCGACGCGGAGCCCGGTGCGCCGCTTGGCCGGAACGGCGAGGGCGAATTGCTCTATGGCGGCGCGGCGATTCTGGAGGCGCATACGATCGAAACGGCGTTCTATCGTGACAATATCGCCAGCGGCATGCCGCAGATCTGGGTGATCCTGCGGTCCCAAAGCGGCGATGCAATGCCCGAGATCGTGCAGGTCACCTGCGATCCCACCGAAGGCGAAGGCTTCACGGAGACCGGATGGGATATCGTCAACGCCGTGCCGATGCCCGAGCCGATCATCGCCGCCCTTATGGCCTTCATCGACGAGCACCATGTCGAGACGTCCTACATCAAGCGCAAACGCGACCGCGCCGATCCCGAGGCGCTGGCCTTCGGCAGGCAGGGCCCCGAACGCGACCGGCTGATGCGGGAGCTGCGCGAGAAGGAAGGCAAGGTATGAGCCGCCCGGAGGAAGAAATCCAGTCCGAGGACAGTTTTCTTGCGCGCTGGGCGCGGCGCAAGCAGGAGGTCCAACGGCAGGCAGCCGAGCCGCCGAAACCGCCGCCCTTGCCGGAAAACGCCGTCGAAGAGGGAGAGCCGCCGCCTCTCCCCTCGCTCGACAGCATCATTCCCGGCAGCGATATCTCGGCCTTCTTCCAGAAACATGTCCCGGAGGCCCTGCGCAATGCGGCCTTGCGGAAACTGTGGGTGACCGATCCCGAAATCCGGAATTTCATCGAGATGGCGGATTACCAATGGGACTTCAACAACCCGGATTCGATTCCGGGCTGGAGCTCCTCCGTCAAGGGAGTGGACGTGAAGGCGATGGTCGACCGCGTGTTCGGCACAGGCCCAATGCGGGAAGCCGCCACAGCGCCGGAAAATGCGCCGGCTCCGGGCGTCGCGGCTCAGCCCAATGACGCCGTGCAATCGGTTGAAAAGCCTGAGCCATCCGGCATCAGTGAAAATGCTGAAATCGCAAGGGAAAATGATCCGGCAGGAGATAGGCCGTCAATCTCCGGCCCGGACCTGATTCAATTTGGTGCAACGCAACAATCCACCGATGAATCAAGTTTTTACGACATTATCCGCAAACGCCATGGCGGCGCACTGCCCACTTGAAGGGATCCGCAGTTTGGTATAGCTATAAGCTATATCATCCGAACGGATGAGGGGTAGGAATAACGAAGCCCGGATTAATCGGGCCGTGGGTGGATATGCGGGATCAGGGACTTCAACAAGCGATCGATGCAGCCGGGGGGATTGCGTCATTGGCGCGAAAGCTCGGCATCGCTCAGCCGTCCGTCTCCAATTGGAGCCGGGTTCCGGCGGATCGCGTCGTTTCCGTTGAAGCCATCACCGGCATCGCCCGCTCCATCCTGCGTCCCGATCTTTACGAGGGCGCGGCGCCCGCGATTGATGAGGTCGATCAGGCGCGGATGCGCGAATATCTGCTGCTGGGCTCGCTGCTGCGGCAGGCCCCCTCCGCTGCCCTGATCGCCGAGATCGGCCGCCTGCATGGCGATGCCTCGACCCTGGGTCTGCTCCACATGTCGCTGGCGGAAGCCGCGGACGAGACGGATGCCGATACGGAGTCGCGCGAGTTTTTCCGGCTGTTCATCGGCGTGGGGCGCGGCGAGCTTCTGCCTTACGGCTCCTATTACCAGACAGGTTTCCTGCACGAGCGCCCGCTTGCCCGGGTCCGGGAGGATATGGTGCGGCTGGGAATCGAACGGTCGGAGGGGCTGTTCGAGCCGGAAGATCACATCGGCATCCTGCTGGAAATCATGGCCGGCCTGATCGGCGGCGACTTCGCCGGCGGCGAATCCGAGCAGCGGGCTTTCTTCACGCGCCACATCCAGCCCTGGGCCTCGCGTCTGTTCAACGATTTGGACGCTTGCGCCAGGACACCATTTTACAAGGCCGTCGCCAGGGTTGGCGCAGCCTTCATCGACATCGAAACCGAGGGATTCGCGCTTCCCGCCTGATGGGAAGCGCCGCACAAAAAGAAGGAGGAGGACATCATGGCTGCCGAAACGATCATCAAGGCGAAGGTGGAGCGCCGCGGCTTCCTGAAGGCGCTGGGCCTCGGCGCCGGCGCCGCCGCGACAGGCGTTGTCGGCGAAGCGGCGCTTGCGCCCGCCGCCGCGCAGGAAAACCGCACCGACCGCACGAAGGTCCGTTACAAGGAAACGGACCATGTGAAGGCCTTCTACCGCACCAACCGTTACTGAGGAGCGCCCAATGCTGATCAAGAGAAAAGACGCCACCGCGCGCCGCTCCTCGCTCGCCGCCGCGCTGGGGATCAACGCTGCCGGCGTCCTCGACCGCCGCACCTTCCTGCGCCGGTCCGGCCTTGTGGCCGGCGGCGTCACTGCCCTCGCCACGCTCAGCGTCGGCGCCGTCCGCAGGGCGGAAGCGGCGGGCGGGGCTATGGGCCGGGCCGATTTCTCGAAGCCCATGGAAATCCGCAAGAACATGTGCACGCATTGCTCGGTCGGCTGCGCCGTGCTCGCCGAGGTGCAGAACGGTGTCTGGGTCGGCCAGGAGCCGGCCTGGGACAGCCCGATCAACCGGGGCACGCATTGCGCCAAGGGCGCAGCCATCCGCGAGACCGTCTCGGGCGACCGCCGCCTGAAGTATCCGATGAAGCTCGAGAACGGCGAGTGGAAGCGCATCACCTGGGATCAGGCGATCAGCGAGGTGGGCGACAAGCTCATGGCGATCCGCCAGAAGTCGGGACCGGATTCGGTCTGGATGCTGGGTTCGGCCAAATTCTCGAACGAGGGAGCCTATCTCTTCCGCAAGTTCGCGGCCTTCTGGGGCACCAACAACGTCGATCATCAGGCCCGCATCTGCCATTCCACCACGGTGGCCGGCGTCGCCAACACCTGGGGCTACGGCGCGCAGACCAATTCCTATAACGATATCCGCAACGCCAAGACCATGATCATCATGGGCGGCAACCCGGCGGAAGCGCATCCCGTTTCGCTGCAGCATGTGCTGACCGGCAAGGAGATGAACCGCGCGAACCTGATCGTCATCGATCCGCGCATGACGCGCACAGCGGCGCATGCGAATGAATATGTGCGGCTGCGCCCCGGCAGTGACATTCCGGTGCTCTACGGAATGCTCTGGCACATCTTCGAGAACGGCTGGGAGGACAAGGACTTCATTGCGTCCCGCGTTTACGGCATCGACCAGATCCGCGCCGAGGTGAAGAAATACGACCCCAAGACCGTGGAGGATCTCTCGGGCGTGCCGGGCGAACAGCTCCGGAAGGTTGCGGAGAAATTCGCCAAGGAAAAGCCCTCGACCCTGATCTGGTGCATGGGGCAGACGCAGCATACGGTCGGCACGGCCAATGTCCGCGCCAGCTGCATCCTGCTGCTCGCCACCGGCAATGTCGGCTCGGCAGGCACTGGCGCCAACATCTTCCGCGGCCATACCAACGTGCAGGGCGCGACCGACCTCGGCCTCGATATCACGACGCTGCCGCTCTACTACGGCCTCGTCGAAGGCGCCTGGCGCCATTGGGGCCGCGTCTGGGAGGTTCCCTACGATTACCTCCAGGCGCGCTTCGTCGACAAGAAGATGATGGAGACGCCCGGCATCCCCTCCACCCGCTGGTTCGACGCCGTCACCTATGACCGCAAGGATGTCGATCAGCAGGATAACGTCAAGGCCGCGCTCATCTTCGGCCATGGCGGCAACACGGTGCCGCGCCAGGGCGACGTGAAGAAGGGCATCGAGGCGCTCGACCTGCTCGTCGTCGCCGATCCGCATCCGACGAACTTCGTCTCGCTCGGCGGGCGCAAGAACAACACCTATCTCTTCCCGATCTCCACGCAGATGGAATGCTCGGGCTCGCGCACGGCCTCCAACCGCTCGATCCAGTGGGGCGAGAAGGTCGTCGAGCCGATCTTCGAATCGGCCAATGACTATTGGGTCATCATGAAGCTGGCCGAGAAGCTCGGCTTCAAGAACGAGATGTTCAAGAACATCGCGATGACGAAAGGCAAATTCGGCGACGAGCCGGAGCCCGAGTCGGTGCTGCGCGAGATCAACCGCGGCGGCTGGTCGACCGGCTACAGCGGTCAGTCCCCGGAGCGCATCAAGGCGCATATGCGCAACCAGGAGCATTTCGATATTGTCACGCTTCGGGCCAAGCCCGGC
Source organism: Methylocystis sp. (assembly GCA_020252485.1). Classification (GTDB taxonomy): domain Bacteria; phylum Pseudomonadota; class Alphaproteobacteria; order Rhizobiales; family Beijerinckiaceae; genus JADCCX01. Next base: position 31,911 of record JADCCX010000125.1, on the reverse strand, counting down.
GCGCCGGCCGAGGTGGCGAATGATCATTACGGCCTGCCCTGGCCCTGCTGGGGCACGCCGGAGTTCAAGCATCCGGGAACGCCGATCCTCTACAACACCAATATGGCGGTGAGGGACGGCGGCGGCAGCTTCCGCCCGCGCTTCGGCATCGAGCGCGGCAAGGATGGATTGCTTCCCGGCGAGAAGGAAGGCGCCAATCTGCTGGCGGAGAATTCCTATCCGCTCGGTTCCGAGATCAGGGACGGCCATCCCGAATTCACCTATGCGATGCTGCAGCGCCTCGGCTGGGACAAGGACCTTTCCGAGCGGGAGCGCGAGACGATCCTGCGCATCGGCGGGGCGAATCCCGGCGCCGTGTCCTGGGCGATCGACCTGTCGGGCGGAATCCAGCGCGTAGCCATCGAGCGCGGCTGTTCGCCCTTCGGCAACGGCAAGGCGCGCATGATCGCCTGGAACCTGCCCGATCCCGTGCCGACCCACCGGGAGCCGATTTATTCGTCGCGGCCGGACCTGGTGGCGAAATATCCGACGCGGGCGGACTTCCGCCACTTCCGCATGCCGAACATTGGCGCAACCGTGCAAAAGGCCGCTCTCGACAAAGGCGTGGCCAAGAGCTTCCCGATCATCCTCACCTCCGGCCGGCTGGTCGAATACGAGGGCGGCGGCGAAGAGACGCGGTCGAACCCCTGGCTCGCCGAACTGCAGCAGGACATGTTCGTGGAAATCCACCCGTCTGATGCCCAGGCCCGCGGCATCAGCGATGGCCAGATGGTCTGGGTGAACGGCCCCGAGAACAGCTCGAAAGCCCGCGTCAAGGCGCTGGTGACGGAGCGTGTCGCGAAGGGTGTCGCCTTCATGCCGTTCCATTTCGGCGGCTTCTTCCAGGGCGAGGACAACCGCCCGAACTATCCGAAGGGCACCGATCCCATCGTGCTCGGCGAAAGCGTCAACACCGTCACAACCTATGGCTACGACCCCGTAACCGGCATGCATGAAGGCAAGGTCACTCTTGTCCAGATTGCAGCGGCCTGAGGGAGGAAAAAACAATGGCACGCATGAAATTCCTCTGCGACGCGGACCGCTGCATCGAGTGCAACGCCTGCGTCACCGCCTGCAAGAACGAGAACGAGGTGCCCTGGGGCATCAACCGCCGGCGCGTCATCACGATCAATGACGGCAAGCCCGGAGAGCGCTCCATCTCCATGGCCTGCATGCATTGCATGGATGCGCCCTGCGCCGCCGTCTGCCCGGTGAACTGCTTCTACACGACAGCGGATGCCGTGGTCCTGCATTCCAAGGATCTCTGCATCGGCTGCGGCTATTGCTTCTACGCCTGCCCGTTCGGCGCGCCGCAATATCCGAAGACCACCAACTTCGGCACGCGCGGCAAGATGGACAAGTGCACCTATTGCGCGGGCGGCCCGAAAGAGGACAACAGCAAGGCCGAATTCGAGAGCTACGGCGCGAACCGTCTGGCTGAAGGCAAGCTGCCGCTTTGCGCCGAGATGTGCTCGACCAAGGCGCTGCTCGCCGGCGACGGCGCCATGATCGAAACGATCTACAAGGAGCGCGTGATGAAGCGCGGCTACGGATCGGGCGCCTGGGGCTGGAAGACGGCCTACAAGGAAACGATCTCGATCTGAGATCGACGCAGCCCGCACAGCGCCCTTGCAGCGATGCAGCGGCGGAATGAAAGACAAGGGGGAGAACCCAATGGCGAAATTCCTGGCGGCGCTCGGCGTCGTGCTTACTTTGGCGTTCGGCGCGCCCGTTATGGCGCAGCAGCCAGCATCCGTGAATCCGCGGGCGGATTCCGTGACTGAGCAGGACTTGCTCAATGCGCTGAAGCCGGGCCAAACGGTGCATGGCCGCACCAGCATTCTCGATGACAGGGCATCGAACCTGATCGCGCCCGGCAACAAGGAATGGCGGGAAATCCATCAGGGCATCATGTCGTGGATCGGGGCTTTCTCCATCCTGGGCATGGCTGGCGGGCTTCTGCTGTTTTACTTGATGCGGGGGAAGATCAGGATCGCGAAAGGCCCCTCGGGCCAGACGATCACCCGGTTCAACAGCTTCGAGCGGTTCACCCATTGGCTGACGGCCTCCACCTTCCTGGTGCTGGCGGCTTCGGGCCTCAACATCACCTTCGGCAAGTTCGTGATCCAGCCATGGCTGGGCGATGCGATGTTCGGCCCATGGTCGCAATTCGCCAAATTCGCGCACAATTACCTGTCGTTTCCGTTCATGCTCGGCGTCGTGCTGATGCTGCTCATCTGGGTCAGGGACAACATCCCCAACGGCGGCGATATCGCCTGGTTCAAGGCCGGCGGCGGCCTGATCGGCGATCAGCATCCGCCGGCGGCGCGCTTCAACGGCGGCCAGAAGGTGATCTTCTGGTCGGTGATCCTCGGCGGCGCGGCTCTGACATTCTCCGGCCTGATGCTCCTCTTCCCGTTCCGCTGGGCCGGGCTTGAGGGCTTGCAGCTTTCCAACATCGTGCACGGAATCGTCGGCATGCTGATGATCGCCGCGATGCTGGCGCATATCTATATCGGCTCGGTCGGCATGGAGGGCGCGTTCGACGCCATGGGCACCGGCGAGGTCGACCTCAACTGGGCGAAGGAGCACCATTCGCTCTGGGTCGAGGAGGAGATGGCGAAGAAAGGCGGCATGCCTGCCGGCGGAAAGCCTGTGGCGGCGGAATGAAACGTCTTCATTGAGCATTCGGGTCGAGGCCGGGGAAACCCGGCCTTTTGCTTTTTGGAAGCAGCTTGGCTAACCAAGAGCCATGCGCATCATCGGCATCACGGGCTGGAGCGGAGCGGGCAAGACCACGCTGATCCTGAAGCTCATCCCTCTGTTGACCGCCAGGAGGCTGAAGGTCTCGACGCTGAAGCACGCGCACCACATGTTCGATGTCGATACGCCCGGCAAGGATTCCTACGAGCACCGCGCCGCCGGCGCGACCGAAGTGCTCATTGCATCCGAGAACCGCTTCGCCATCATGCATGAATTGCGCGGCGCGCCGGAACCGCCGCTGGAGGTGCTGCTTGGGCGGCTTGCAGCCGTAGATCTCGTGCTGATCGAAGGCTTCAAGCGGGCGCCGCACCCCAAGATCGAGGTCTTTCGCGCGGCGAACGGCAAGCCGCCGCTCCATCCCGGCAATCCCAGCGTCGTGGCGATCGCCAGCGATACGCCTTTCCCTGAGGCAGGAAGGCCGGTCATCGCCCTCGACGACGCGGCGTCGATCGCAGGGATGGCGCTGTCGGCAGCCGTCGCGCCATCGGCCGTCGACTGGCGGCGGGCTTGAGCGATGGCGCAGCTGACCAACGACTGCTTCGCCTTCGGTGACGCGCCGCTCACCATCGACGAGGCGCTGGCCTTCATCCGCGAGCGCGTGCCTGCCGTCGGCGAGAGGGAGCTTCTGCCGCTCGGACAATGCGACGGCCGCGTCCTCGCCGAAGACCTGCGGGCGCTGAGCCCCCTCCCCGCCTTCTTCAATGCGGCGGTGGATGGCTATGCCGTCCGGCACAGCGATCTCTCCCAAGACGCTATCTCGCGCCTGCCGGTCGCCGGGCGCTTGCAGGCGGGCGCAACAATGGTTCCGCCGCTTCCCGCCCGGTCGGCTTTCCGCATCTTCACCGGCGCGCCGATGCCCGAAGGGGCCGACACGATCTTCATGCAGGAAGATGTTGAGCTTGCGGGCGCCGACGTCGTCCTGCCTCCCGGCCTTAAGCGCGGCGCGAATTGCCGGCCGGCAGGCGAGGAACTGGACGCCGGCGCCCTTGCTATCGCTGCCCGAACGCGGCTTGCGCCGCAGCATCTGGCGCTGGCCGCCGGCGTGGGCGTCGCCTCGCTCAAGGTGCGCAAGCGGGTCCGCGTCGCCATCTTCTCGACCGGCGATGAACTGACCGAGCCCGGCGCGGCGCGGACCGGCGCGCAGGTGCATGACACCAACCGCGTCATGCTGGCCGCGCTGCTGGCGCGGGCGGGCTGCGCCGTCTCCGATCTCGGCATCCTGCGCGATGAGCCTGACAGCTTGCGCGCTGCGCTGAGAAAGGCGGCGGCGGGACATGATCTCATCCTCACCTCGGGAGGCGTCTCGACCGGCGAAGCGGATTACGTGAAGCTGGCTGTTGAGGCGGAAGGACGGCTGGACCATTGGCGCTTCGCCATCAAGCCCGGCCGCCCTCTCGCCATGGGCGTCATCGGCGGCGCGGCATTCGCGGGCCTGCCGGGCAACCCGGTCGCGGTCTTCGTGACCTTCACGCAGGTCGTCCGCGCCGTCATCGCGGCGCTTGCCGGAGAGAACTGGCAGCCGCCGCGCTTCCTGCCGGTGCGTGCCGGCTTCCGCTACCGCAAGAAGCGCGGGCGCATCGAATTCCTGCGGGTGTCGCTCACCGATGGCGCCGCAGGTCCGATAGCGGCGCGCTATCCGATCGAAGGAGCAGGGATCATATCATCCCTCACGGGGACAGACGGGCTCGTCCGCCTGTCCTTCGATTGCGAGGGCGTCAGCGAGGGGGACAGGCTCGATTACCTGCCTTTCGCAGCAATGCTCGGCTGAAACTCAGTTGCGGACGGCGCTCGACGAGAACTTCGCCTCGACCGACTTCTGATTCTCTCCCAGGATGACGGAAGCACCCACGCCCATCACCAGAGCAACGATCACGGCGGCCAGGAAAGCTTTCATGGAATTCCCCTTTGTTCTGCTTTTCCAGAGATTTAGGGCAGAAGCCGGCTGCGGTAAAGGACCAAATGCAGCGCAAGCGGCGGGAGGCGTCCAGCTTGCGGAGGATGGCGGGTTTCCGGCAGGATAGGGAGGGCGGGGGTGGTGTGGAAAGCAAACAGAGCGTGTGGAAAGTCAGGAGGGTTTCCATGGACCTGCCCTATGGTATACGACCATGGCGTCAGAAGATTGCCGAACATCTTTGGTCCACAAATGCTTACTTGGTGGTTTCAGAACGGACCCGGGCCTCGCGGCGTAAGCGAATTGCGAGCGCAAGCCGCACGACGGACGAGGGCACTCCCAGATAGCGCAACAGCCGAATGGAGCCCTTCAACTCTCGCCATTTGAAGTCGGCATCCATCAAATCCGGAAGGTCATCCAAAGTGCTTTGAGCCCATTCGCGGACGTGCTGCCCATTTGGCAGTCTTTTGGCGAACGCAATTTCACGCCGAACACAGATCGCTTCAACACGCGCGCGCAGCGCCTCGTCATACCCTATACCGCAGCGCCAAAGTCTCGCATGGGTCGCTTCGTGGACGATTACAGCAGCAATGATTTCTGGCTCCGTTGTCTCGGCAAGAACGAAGCGTGCATCGAGTACGCATGCCCTCAAAGAGTAATCAAAGTGAGCGATATTTGATGGAAGGTGCCGAACCCATACGCGATCAAGATCACGGACTATTTGGTTATATCTGAGAAAGTCGAATTCTTTGATAAGGCCGAGTGCTTGCTCCATTCGTGAAAGGGCTGCATTGGAGTCGTCGTTAATGCAGCAACCAACCCAAACACCATCGACACGTTTGCTGACGGACAGCCAAAGCCTGATCTTATCCGACAAGGCCGGGCGCAAGCGTTGGGGTCGTTTTCGGCGAAGCGTCATCCGGTCCATGGGGTAAAGTCAATAGGCCGCAGTGGGTCAAGCTGGACCTACCCGAGCCTTGCCGATTGACAGCTATCCTACTGATCAACTGCCGAACGGCAAGTCCTGGAGCGATTGATCGGGATCGGTCAGGATTGCCGCATTCTGGTCATTACAAATTGGCATTCCCTAGGTGCGCTCTGGGGTCGCACAGCCGCCAAAAGATCCCGCTGCGCACATCCCACAATCTCTCCACCACCCCTCGTTCCCACCACATCCTTGCATTGCCGGTTGCAGAATTCCGCTGCGCAACGCCCCGCCCCATCACGCCTTCGCGTGCGCAGATGCCCAACGAAAAAGGCGGCCCGGAGGCCGCCTTCGCAATCCATAAATCGGATCAATATCAGCGCTTCGAGAACTGGAAGCTGCGGCGGGCCTTGGCGCGGCCGAACTTCTTGCGCTCCACCACGCGGCTGTCGCGGGTGAGGAAGCCTTCCTTCTTGAGCGGCGGGCGGAGCGCCGGCTCGTAATAGGTCAGCGCCTTCGAGATGCCGTGGCGCACCGCGCCGGCCTGGCCGGAAAGGCCGCCGCCGTTCACGGAGACCATCACGTCATATTGCGTCAGGCGGTCGACCAGCTGCAGCGGCTGGGTCAGCACCATGCGCAGCACCGGACGGGCGAAATAGACCTCGACCGCACGCTCATTCACGACGATCTTGCCGGAGCCCGGCTTGATCCAGACGCGGGCGACCGCGTTCTTGCGCTTGCCGGTGGCATAGGCGCGGCCAAGCTTGTCGAGCTTCTGGACGTGCTTGGGAGCCTCCATCGGAGGCGCCGAACCGCCCTTGAGATCGGCGAGAGAATTGAGAACTTCAGCCATTATGCGGCCCTCGCGTTCTTGCGGTTCATGGCGGCGATATCGAGCGCCGCCGGCTGCTGCGCTTCATGCGGGTGCGTGGCGCCCTTGTAGACGCGCAGGTTGCTCAGCTGCTGGCGGCCAAGCGGCCCGCGCGGCAGCATCCGCTCGACGGCCTTTTCCACCACGCGCTCGGGGAAACGGCCCTGCAGGATGAACTTGGCCGTCCGCTCCTTGATGCCGCCGATATAGCCGGTGTGATGGTAATAGACCTTCTGGTCGGTCTTGCGGCCGGTGAAGACCACCTTCTCGGCATTGATGACAATGACATTGTCGCCGCAATCGACATGGGCCGTGAACGATGGCTTGTGCTTGCCGCGCAGGCGCATCGCAATAATCGAGGCAAGACGGCCCACGATGAGGCCGGTGCCGTCGATGACGACCCACTTCTTGTCGACCTCGGCCGGCTTCACCGAAACGGTGGAGTTGGTCAGGGAGGCTCTCATGGAAGAGGTTTCCGTGATTGATGACAAAAGAAAAGCGGCGAGCCGAAGCGCCCGCCGTTGGCCGGGAGCTATGGCGAAGCCGGCCGCATCCGTCAAGCCTTTTTCTGATGCCGAAAAGGCATCAAGAACAATGTTTTCAAGGAGATAGTCATTGCGGTATTATTATACCGCACATCCGGGCCGCCTCAGCTCTCCTGGATGAGCGCCCTGTAGGACCGCCGATGATAGATAAGCGGCTGCTGATCCTCACCGAATTGAACCTGCTGCACGGCGCCGATGACAACCATGTGGCTGCCAACCGGAAACATCTCCGCCAGCGCGCAGACCAAGCTCGAGAGCGCCGTTTCCAGGACCGGCGGGCCATCGCCCATCCGCCAGCCATGGCCAATGCGGAACCGCGCCGCGCCTTCCAGACCCGTCGCTCCGGCGAAAGCGTCCGCGATGTCCCGCTGCCCGGCCGCAAGCACATTGACGGAGAAAACCCCGTTTGCGCGGATGCGCTCGAAGGTCTGGCTCGCCTGGTTCAGGCACACCAGAAGGCTCGGCGGCGAGGCGCTGACGGAGGTGACGGACGTCGCCGTGGCCCCGCCAAGCCCGGCCTTGCCATCGGTGGCGACCACATGGACCGCTGCGGCGACCCTGCTCATGGCGTCGCGGAACGCCTTGTCTGTCACTTCTTTATCGGGCATCCGGGACCTGAGTTCATTGCGGCGCGGATCGATCGGCTGGGCCGCCAGCCGGGCGACACATCACCGGCGGAGCGGCCCGCGTCAAGCGCCCCCCGCGACAGGCCGCTGCGGCCCTTCGTCGTCCCCCGGCATTACATCGATTGACGGAGATATTCGACAAAGCGGGAGACGGCCTCACGCGCGCCCTTTGCGTCTTCGTTCAGGATGGCGTCCACCAGCGCTCCGCTCAGATCGGCCGGGACGCTCAGATCGCCCAGGCGATTCTGGGCGCACCAGGCGCGCCGGAGTTCGCTCTTGATCCCGCTCAGCTTCGCGGCGGTTTCGGGAATACCGGAAGCAGCGGCAAGGGCCTTCTCCAGCAATCGGTCGGATCGCATGTAACCGTCGATGTCGCCCACCAGCGCTGCCCGCCGCAGATTGCCGACCAGCATTGCGACTTCCTGCCGGTTGATGGCTGAAACATTACCGGCGGCGGCTTCCGCCACCTCCTGCTCGAGAGCAAACCGAACCTCCAGCTTGGGAAGAAGCGCTTCCCGATCGATGGGCGCAACGCGCCAGTTCGCGCCCTCCCTGCGCAGCAGCCCCCGGCTTTCGAGTTCAGCGATTACGGGCGGCAGGGCCTCCTGCGCGGCGCCGTACTGCCACGCTATCTTGTCAGCGTGAAGGATGGAACCGGGAGCGGCCCGCGCCAGTTCAATATCTTCGGTCAGGCCAAGGCGCATCGCTTCGTGCTTTTCGGCCGTCAGGCCCGCAGATGCGGGGCGACAGGGCTGCGACCCGCGCTCCATGCCGCTTTTGAAGTCATCAGCCATTATCTTTGCCCGTTTTAACTGCCTTCTGGCTTTCACCAGGCGGCAGCGAAACCTGGTTATACTGAGACAATTGATTTTCTTGACGCCTAAGTGGTCAGTTTTTCTTCAATACGTCTATTGAAGGCTTACTTCCCGTTAAGCCTGCCGACCAGCCCGCCCGATGCTGCGGCGGAACGGGGAACGATGCCTTCGCCAACGGCGCCGGGGGCCGGGAATGGTCGGCTATCGCTCAGCGGGCGCCCTGCCCGGAGTTTCACTGCACCGCACAATCCACGGCATTATCAAAGCTTTGGGCGAATATTCCCTAAAATTAGTCGTTTTTCTAGCGAATCCAATGATCTGTGTGAAAGATAACCAAAAAATGGCCAACGGACGTTGATGCGCCTCATCAATGCGCGATATGGAACGAAGGTTGCCTCGCTGAGAGGCGGTCGGAGCCCCCCCGCTTTGGGTGGCGCCGGGCACGTCGCCCCGGGCATGCAGCGACAATGTTCCGCCACGGGGTTGGCCGGGTGGAGCGCCGGGAGGGATGTGGATGGAAGTTTTCCTGCAGCAGGTGATCAACGGCATCACGCTTGGGTCCATCTACGGTCTCATCGCCATCGGCTACACGATGGTTTTCGGCATCATCGGCATGGTGAACTTCGCCCATGGCGATATCTTCATGGTCGGCTGTTTCGTGGCGCTGATCATGTTCCTCATCGTCACGGCGATACTCGGCACCGGCGGCGCGGCGATTTTCGTGGCGCTGCTCATCTGCCTGATCGTCAGCGTAGCGGTAACCGGGCTTTACAACTGGACCATCGAGAAGGTTGCCTACCGGAAGTTGCGCGGCTCTTTCCGCCTTGCGCCGTTGATTTCGGCCATCGGCATGTCGATCCTCCTGATCAATTTCGTGCAGATCTCGCAGGATGCGCGCAACAAGCCGGTGCCTTCGATCATCGATGGCGGCATCACGCTCATGAAGGGGCAAACCTTCGACGTCGTGCTGGCCTATAAAGATCTCCTCATCATGATCGTCACCGCCGTGCTGCTGCTGGTCTTCTGGTACCTCGTGCAGAAGACGCCGCTTGGCCGCGCGCAGCGGGCTTGCGAGCAGGATCGCAAGATGGCGGCGCTGCTGGGCATCAACGTCAACAAGACCATCGCCGTCACCTTCATCATCGGCGCAGGATTGGCCGCCGTCGCCGCCACCATGTGGCTGGTGAAATACAACGTGGTTTCCTACAAGGACGGCTTCATTCCGGGCGTGAAGGCCTTCACCGCTGCGGTCCTCGGCGGCATCGGCTCGCTGCCGGGCGCAGTGCTGGGCGGTTTGCTGATCGGGCTGATCGAGAGCCTGTGGTCGGGCTATTTCTCGATCGATTACAAGGACGTGGCGGCTTTCACGATTCTCGTCATCACGCTCATCTTCCTGCCGCAGGGCATCCTCGGCAAGCCTGAAGTGGAGAAGGTGTAGATGAGCGGTCCGGTGCGTTCTGATGCGCCTGGCGCATCCGAGGTTTCAGAAACATTCGAATTCCAGAAGGCTCTGAGGGAGGCGTTCTGGGCCGCACTCGTGGCGCTCGGCCTCTTCGGGCTGATCGTGGGCCTGAAAACCGATCAGACGCTCAGCAACGAGATCGTGCTCAAGCCCCGCCCCGGCCTGCTGGCGGCGATGGTGGGCGCTGTCTTCATCGGCAGCCTGCTGCGCAACTGGGTCGTCTGGAACCGGGCGCGCGCCGCCATGCACCGCACGGCCAGCGGCTCGCGGATCGACATGCAGAAAGTGGAGCAGATCGGCCTGCCGGCCTTCATCGCTTTCCTGAGCGTTTTCCCGGTCATCGTGATCTTTACGGCGGGCTGGGGCAGCGTGCCGAAATGGGTCGATAATTTCGGCATCCTGATCCTCATCTACATCATGCTGGGCTGGGGATTGAACATCGTCGTCGGCCTCGCGGGCCTTCTGGATCTTGGCTATGTCGCCTTCTACGCGATCGGATCCTATACCTATGCGCTGCTCGCCCTGCATTTCGGCTTCAACTTCTGGCTGGCGCTTCCGGTTGCGGGCGCGATGGCCGCGATGTGGGGCATTCTGCTGGGTTTCCCGGTGCTTCGCCTGCGTGGCGATTACCTCGCCATCGTGACGCTGGCCTTCGGTGAGATCATCTATCTCGTCGCGCTCAATTGGCGGGACTTCACGGGCGGCGGCGCCGGCCTTTCCGCTCCGCGCATCGACTTCTTCGGCATTCCGTTCGGCGCAGGCGACACGGATTTCTCGGCCAGGTTCGGCCTTGAGCATTCGCCGGCCTACCGGACCATCTTTCTCTATTACGTGATCCTTGTGCTTGCGCTCACGACAGCCTGGGTGACGCTCAGGCTGAAGAGGCTGCCCGTCGGCCGGGCATGGGAAGCCCTGCGGGAGGACGAAATCGCCTGCCGGGCCGTCGGCATGAACACCACCAACACCAAGCTCACCGCATTCGCCATCGGCGCCATGTTCGGCGGCTTCGCCGGCGCCTTCTTCGGCGCGCGCCAGGCCTTCATCACGCCGGAGAGCTTCGTCTTCGAGCAATCCGCGCTGATCTTGGCTATTGTCGTGCTCGGTGGCGCGGGCTCGCTTGTCGGCGTCGTGCTCGCTGCGATCGTGCTGATCGGCGGCAGCGAGATCCTGCGCGAGCTTGAATTCCTCAAGCCCGTCATCGGTGAAGATCCTTCCAAGTTCCGTATGCTGATCGTCGGCGGCGGCATGGTGCTGATGATGCTGTGGCGGCCGCGCGGTCTCATCGCGGCGCGCGCGCCATCGATCTTCCTCAAGGAACGCAAGATGATCGGCTCGGAGAACGTGAAGGAGGGCCACGGCTGATGGCGCCCTCTTCACCGGTTCGCGCCCCATCCTCCCCCATCCTCAAGGTCGAACATCTGACGATGCGGTTCGGCGGGCTGGTCGCGATCAATGACCTGAGCTTCACGGCAGCCCGCGGGGAGATCACGGCGCTGATTGGCCCCAACGGCGCGGGCAAGACGACTGTCTTCAACTGCATCACCGGTTTCTACAAGCCGACCCAAGGCCGCATCGCCTTCCGCCACGGCGACGGTGATTTCGAGGCGCGTCTGGAGACGCTGACGGACAGCGACCATGCCGCCGAGAAGGCAGGCGACGACCGCCTCTTCCTGCTCGAGCGCATGCCCGATTACGAGATCGCGGCCATCGCCAAAGTGGCCCGCACCTTCCAGAACATCCGGCTCTTCTCGGGCCTGACGGTGCTGGAGAATCTGATGGTCGGGCAGCACAATGCCCTGATGAAGGCGTCTCAATGGACGATCGGGGGCCTCTTTGGCCTCAAGCGCTTCCGCGATGCCGAGGCCGCCGCCGTCGAGAAGGCGATTTACTGGCTCAAGCGCATCAACCTGTTTGAGCGGGCGGATGATCCCGCTGGAGACCTTCCCTATGGCGACCAGCGCCGGCTGGAGATCGCCCGCGCCATGTGCACCGAACCCCGGATGCTGTGCCTCGACGAGCCGGCAGCAGGCCTCAACCCACGTGAAAGTGCGGAGCTGAATGCGCTTCTCAAGATGATCCGTGACGAGCATGGCGCGTCCCTGCTGCTGATCGAGCATGATATGTCGGTCGTCATGGAGATCTCGGATCACGTCGTGGTGCTGGACTACGGCACCAAGATCTCCGACGGCACGCCCCAGGAGGTCCAGAACGATCCAAAGGTCATCGCGGCCTATCTCGGCGCGGAGGACGAGGAAGAGGTCGCGAAGATCGAGGCGGAGGTGGGCTTATGAGCGCCGCAACAGCGACCGCCCCCAACCCGCTGCTCCAGATCCGCGGCGTCAAGACCTATTACGGCAAGATTATCGCGCTCAAGGGCGTCGATCTCGACGTTAATGAGGGTGAGATCGTCACCCTCATCGGCGCCAATGGCGCCGGCAAGTCGACGCTCATGATGACGATCTTCGGCAATCCGCGGGCGCGGGAAGGCCAGATCCTCTATCAGGGTCAGGACATTACGCGGACCGAGACCCATGACATCGCCAAGCTGGGCATCGCGCAATCGCCGGAAGGCCGGCGTGTCTTCCCGCGCATGACGGTTTTCGAGAACCTGCAGATGGGCTCGGCCGTGCCGGGAATGCAGTATTTCAACGATGACCTGGAGCGGATCTGCACGATCTTCCCGCGCCTGAAGGAGCGCCTGCAGCAGCGCGCCGGAACCTTGTCGGGCGGCGAGCAGCAGATGCTTGCGATCGCACGCGCGCTGATGTGCCGGCCGAAGCTCCTGTTGCTCGACGAGCCGTCGCTGGGGCTGGCACCCATTATCGTCCGGCAGATATTCGAGGTCATCAAGGATGTGAACAAGCGCGAGGGCATGACGGTCTTTCTCGTCGAACAGAACGCCTTTCACGCCCTCAAGCTCGCCCACCGCGCCTATGTGATGGTCAACGGCCTGATCACCATGAGCGGCACCGGCAAGGAGCTGCTGGCGGACCCCCGCGTGCAATCGGCCTATCTCGAAGGCGGGAGGCACTGACATGCAGGGCATACTCTACGAGGAGCATTCCGCCTGGCTGTTCGTGCTCGTGACGGTGGTCATGGGCGGCGCGGCGGCCTGGCAGACGGGACGTTCCGTCGCCCAGACATGGCGCCCCTTCGCCATCCTGCCCCTCTACATCGCGTTTTTGAACATGGGCGTGCGGTTCATTCATTTTGCCCTGTTCGGCGGCACGCTGCTCAGTCCCTACTACTATGCCATTGATTTTGTTGTGCTTATGGTCGCGGCGGCGGTCGGTTGGCGGATGCGCCGCGCCCAGCAGATGCGCACGCAATATTCCTTCGCCTTCACGGGAACAGGCCCGTTTTCCTGGAAAAGGAAAGCATGAACAGCGTCCCTCACCTTTTCGGATGACAAAGGCAACGAAAACGGCTTGATTACGCCGTAGAGAAGCCGAATGGCCCTCCAAAACCGCGACCGGGAGCGGAAAGGCCCGGGGGAAAGAACCAGGAGAAACCACATGAACCGCAGAAGCCTTCTCGCAGGCATTGCGCTCAGCGCCATGCTCAGCACTACTGCTTTTGCACAGGACCTCAAGCTTGGCATTATCGGTCCGATCACCGGTCCGAATGCTGCGTTCGGCAAGCAGCTGACTGATGGCGGCAACCAGGCGGTCGCCGACCTCAACGCCAAGGGCGGCATTCTCGGCCGCAAGATCGTCGTCGTCACCGGTGACGATGCTTCCCAGCCCGCCCAGGGCGTTTCGGTCGCCAACAAGCTGACGTCGGAAGGCGTCCGCCATGTGATCGGTCCGTTCAACTCCGGCGTCATGCTGCCGACATCGCTGATCTATGCCGAGAACGGCGCGATCATGATCACGCCGTCGGCGACGAACCCGAAGATCACGGAGCGCGGCCTCTGGAACGTGTTCCGCACCAGCGGGCGCGATGACCAGCAGGGCGCGGTTGCCGCGGCCTTCCTCGCCAAGAACTTCGCTGGCAAGAAGATCGCCATCGTCCACGACAAGACGCCGTATGGCCAGGGACTCGCGGACGAGACCCGCAAGGCGATGAACGCGGCGAACATCAAGGAAGTGATGTACGAGGGCGTCAACGTCGGCGAGAAGGACTTCTCCGCGCTGATCACCAAGATCAAGGCGGCAGGCGTCGACCTCGTCTATTGGGGCGGCCTGCACACGGAAGCGGGTCTGATCGTCCGCCAGATGCGTGATCAGCAGGTGCGTGCTCCGATGATGTCGGGCGACGGCATTACCTCGGACGAATTCGCGACCATCGCCGGTCCGGGCGCTGAAGGCACGCTCATGACCTTCCCGCCTGATCCCCGCAAGCGTCCGGAAGCCGCCGAACTGGTCAAGGCCTTCGCGGCGAAGGGCGTGAACCCCGAGGCATACACGCTCTACACCTATGCCGCCGTTCAGGTGATGGCGCAGGCGGCCGAGGCCATCAAGTCAACCGATCCGAAGAAGATCGCCGAGTACATCCACTCGGGCGCCACCTTCAAGACCGTCATCGGCGATCTGAAATATGACAAGAAGGGTGATATCACCCGTCCCGACTACGTGATGTATACGTGGAAGAAGGTCGGCGACAAGATCACTTACGTCGAGAACTGATCATCGGCCGCAAGGTCAGAATATGAGCAACCGCCGGAGCGATCCGGCGGTTTTTCTTTATCCGAGTCTGCCCAGCGCAGGAAAGGCTTCGAGCAGCCAGTAACTGGCGCTCGCGATGCCGCCGGTGAGGAAGGCAATGCCGGTGAGGACCAGAAGCAACCCCATGATCTTTTCGATCAGGCCCATATGATCCTTCAACCGCCTCAGGCCGCGCGTGAAGGAGCCCAGAAACAGCGCGGCAAGCAGGAACGGTAAGCCAAGGCCGAGCGAATAGATGGCGAGCATGCCCATGCCCTGCCCAACCGTCGCCTGCGCGCCCGCCACCGCCATCACCGAGCCGAGCACGGGACCGATGCACGGCGTCCAGCCGAATGCGAAGGCAAGGCCCATCACATAGGGCCCGGCGATGCCGGCCGGCCTCGGCACATGGAAGCGCGCCTCGCGGTAGAGCAACCGGATGCGGAAGATTCCGAGGAAATGCAGGCCCATGATGATGATGGCGATCCCGGCGATCAGGCTCAACACCTCCGAGTAGCGGCGCAAGAGCCCGCCCAATGAGGACGCGCCCGCGCCCAGCAGCACGAAGACGGTGGAGAAGCCCAGCACGAACAACAGCGAAGCCAGCAACACCCTGCCATCCGGACCGTTCCGGCCCTGCGCGGCGTCTCCTGCGCTCGTGCCCGCCATATAGGCGAGATAGGGCGGCACGAGGGGAAGCACGCAGGGGCTCAGGAAGGAAAGCACCCCGGCAACGAGGATGCCGGTGAGGGTGAGATCGGGCATGCGGCCTCCTACCATAAGGCAGGACAGTGCGGACAGGGGGCCAAAGGGCCGCGCGGTCAAACCCGCGTGTGCCGCGCGTGATCAGATCAGTTGAACCAGAAGGCATAGCCTAGAAAATTGCCGCCGAACATGAGCTGCCATTGCCGGGTTGTTTCGCCCGAAACCATCGGCCCATCCTTCAGGTAAGGCGTTGCACTGTGACCAGTAATCCAGAGCACCAAATCAAAGGGGCGCGGGCTCTCGTAAAATGCCTTGAGATCAATGCCCTTCTGGAAGCGCCAGTGCGCAATCAGTTTCCTGCCCTCCAGCACATCCTCGAACTCATCCATGACTTTCATCCAGTTGCCGACAAGCTCCTGGGTCACAGGCATGCCGACAAGGCCGCGGCTTTTCTGATTGGGATTGGGCAGCCATTCCCTGTCGTCGTCCGTCTCGGCGAGGATCTCCCTCCAGTTCTGGCGCGAAAGCACTGGCACGCGTTTCAGATGCTCAAGCGAGCGCTTCATGCGCTCGGGCTCCGCCAGCGGCCAGCGGATCAGGTGGATCATGGCGATGGTATCGGCGATGGTCCCGCCCTCGCTGCCAAGCATCGGGTTGGGCATCGCTTCGCGATGGAGGGGGTTGGCTGGATCCCGGGCCCCGGCGAAGAAGTGATGCCCGGCAGCGGCATAGGTCTCGCTCCAGTCGTAGGCCAGCACGAACTCAAGGAGCGCCGAAAGGATTTGCGTATAGCCTCGCAGCCAGGTGCCATCAGCGCGATCAAAAGCAATCTCCGCTGATATCGGTGCAGCTCGCTGGCCGGATATCGACGCCATGATGACGCCAAGAGATTCCGCTTGATCCGCCCTGCCGTCACCATCGAGGTCCAGACGGACCTTGCCGAGGTCAAGGATGATTTTTGGTTCGCCCGCCGCTGGAACACGAGCCAGCGTGCGCTCGGCTTTGGCGAGATCAGCCAGGAACGCGACATAGATCATGCGCAACTTGCCATAGTCCAGTTTCTCGGGGTTAGGATTAGGCGGCACAGGCAGGCGCAGGATTGGTATGAAGCTTTGACGGGGCGGCTGGAGCCCGTAGCGATGGAACCCCTGCCCCAGCCGCTCGACAGCCCGCACGAACTGTACAAAGCCCTGACCGAGGCGCGCGTCGGCGTCACGCGGATCTGCATCCGCCAGCCGCTGCAGCGCGGCCTCACCGGCAAGGAGCGTTCCGGCTTCGAGATGCTGCCGGGCCAGACCGGCGGAGCCCTGGGCCGCCAGATGAGCGGGGTGGGCGAAAACACCGAACAACAGGGCGAGTGTGAGTCCGAATCTGCGCAAGTCTGGCTCCTTCGATCTCTGCGAGTAATGGCCGCCTGGGGTTGGCATTGGCAAGGATGTCATCGCCAAGTGGTCAATCCGGGGTTTCCATGCCATCCTGACGGGCTCCTCGGAGAAGCAGCCTCATGCGCAATCTGATCACGGATGTGCCGGGTGTGAAGGTCGGAAACGCCCACGATCCGGCGCTCGCCTCAGGCGTTACGGTCATCCGTTTCGATGAGCCAGCCGTTGCATCCTGCGAGGTGGCGGGGGGCTCGCCGGGCAGCTTCGATACGGCCTTGCTTGATCCGTCGATGACAGTGGAGCAGGTGGACGCGGTTTTTCTTTCCGGCGGTTCCGCTTTTGGCCTCGCCAGCGGCGTGGGCGTGCAGGGCGCGCTGCGATCACAGGGGCGCGGCTTCGCCGTGGGGCCGGTGAAGGTGCCAATCGTGACGGGAGCAATCCTGTTCGATCTCCTGAATGGCGGCGACAAGAACTGGGGACGCATGGCGCCTTATGCCGATCTCGGCTTTGCGGCGACCGAATCCGCGGCAGAGATTTTCACGCTTGGCACCGCTGGTGCAGGCTATGGCGCAACGACCGCCAATCTCAAGGGCGGGCTTGGTTCGGCGAGCGCCATCACCGCTTCGGGCTTTACGATCGGAGCCATCGTCGCGGTCAACGCGATCGGTGTTGCGACCATGGGTGACAGCCCGCATTTCTGGTCGGCGCCCTACGAGGCCGGACAGGAATTCGGCGGCCTCGGTATGGGATCGCCTGTTTCATCGGGGGCGCTCGCCATCAGGGTCAAGGGCGAGCACCCGTCCACGAGCATTGCCTGTGTGGTCACCGACGCGATCATCTCGAAAGCACAGGCCAGACGTCTGGCGCTGATGGCCAATGACGGGTTGTCGCTCTCCATCCGCCCTCGCCATGCGCCTTTCGACGGCGACACGGTGTTCTTCGCCGGTACGGGCCGCAAGCCGCTTGGCAGCAACGTCATGCGAGACATAACGGAGATTGGCACGGTGGCGGCGGATTGTCTCGCCCGCGCCGTTGCGCGCGGCATCTACGAGGCAACATCCCTTTCTTTCGCGAATGCTTTACCGAGCTGGAAGGACAGGTTTGGGCCGAAGTGACGGTCAGTGGACAGCGACGCCAGCAGGCGCGCCTTCGGCGATCCCTTTGGCAGCATCCTCACGCAGCTCTCTGAGGAAGCGCCCGCGCGGAAACGCGACGCCAGCCATCTCGCCCCGCCGCCAACGGACCTGGGCGGGTATCAGCGTGGAGCGGTTGTTGAGGACAACCTCCAGTTCGCCCGGCACATAGGGCATTTCGCCGAACCTCAGGAGCGCCCCGCCCTCGGAGAAATTGCGCAGATTGCAGCTCATCGTCGAGCTGCGCGCATTGAAGACGACGCGGCCCCCCAGAAGGCAGCGGCTGCGGACGGATTTGCGGCGTTCGACCATAGAAACCTCCCTAAGGCCGTTGAATAGAATATTAATCTAACGGTCAGAGCTGCGAAAAGACAGGTTTAAGCTTTGTTAAGGTTAAATGAGGTCTCAGGTAAAGTCGCGGTCAGCCCGAAACCCGGATACATCGCAGAACGGAGCCTCCCCCGTGATCATCTCGGCCATCAGACGGCCGGAGACCGCGGCATTGGTGAGGCCATGGTGGGCATGGCCAAAGAGGAACCAAAGCCCTTGATGGCGCGGCGCGGGACCCATGACGGGCGTCATATCCGGCAGACAGGGACGCCGCCCGAGCCATGGCTCGGCCTCGACGCGGGATTCGAGCGGAAACAGCTCCTTCGCCTTGGGCTCGCAGCGGTCCACCTGCACGGGCGTCGGCGCTGCGTCACGATGGGCGAATTCGGCGCCGGTCGTCATGCGGATGCCCTTGGTCATCGCCGCAAGCGCGAAGCCGGTGTCCGCATCGATGACGGTGCGCGACAGAGTGGCGTTGCCGGCGGCCTTGTAATGCATGTGATAGCCTCGCTTGACGAAAAGCGGGATATCGTATCCCAGCGGCTCGAAGATATCGTTCGACCACGGCCCCAGCGCGACCACGGCATCGCGGGCGATGATTGGCCCATCGGGACCGCTCACCTGCCAGAGCTGGCCGGATTGCGTGAGTGTCTTCGCATCCGCATGGATGAAGGTTCCTCCCCGCCGGGCGAAGAGATCGGCATAGCCCTGCGTCAGCGCCAGGGGATCGCGCAGCGACGAGGGGTCCTTCCAGTGGATCGCCCCCGCCGCATGCTGCACGGAAAGGTGGGGCTCCACCTCGCCCAGCGATTTCGCATCGAGCACCGCGGAATTGACGCCGAACTCGGCCCTGAGCCGCTCGGAATCACTGACGTATTTCGCCATCGTCTCCTGCTTGCGGTAAACCTGGATCCAGCCGCCCGGACGCAGAAGATCGGTGATGCCGGCCTCGGCAGCCAGAGCCTCATGCTCGATGAGGCAGCGCTCGAACAGCGGCCGGTTGGTCAGGATCGTACGCTCGATCCGCTCGGGCGTGGCGTTCTGCCAGTACTTGAACAGCGGCGGCGCGATATCGAGCAGGCTCGACAATTGGTAATGCGCCTCGGTCTGATCGTTGAAGGCATAGCGGATCAGCTTGTCGAGCCCCTGCGGGAACGTATAGGGCAGGTAGGCCTCTCGCTGGATGAGGCCGGCGTTGCCGTAGGATGTCTCCTCGCCGGGGCCTTTCCGGTCGATCAGGACAACGCTTCTGCCCCGCTTCTGAAGATGCAGCGCGGCTGCTACGCCGACCACGCCAGCGCCCAGGACCATTACATCAAACTGCATCTCGTCCCCTTGGAAATAATCCTATCGTTAGAGTCGTAAAATCGCTAAGCCACGCCGGACTTTCAAGTCTCGGGTTTGGCTGGAATGGCGATGAATCGACCGTCTTTTGCGATTTTCTGGTGAGAGTCACTGCTTTCGTGCTGGTATACCTGACAAAACCCTTGGCCTGGATCGGCCGGTACGGCACCCAGGGCTTCGCCCTGTCGATCTTCGTGGGGCTGGCCCTGCCCCAGTTCGCAGCCGCCGCGCGCCCCCTGCTGGCGGTCACGATCTTCATCTTCGTGATGCTCACCTTCGCGCGGGCGGAGGAAGCGAGCGTGCGCGCTTTGCTCAAGGCGCCCAAACCCCTCATCCTCGCAAGCCTTTGGCTCATCATCGCCCCGGCCGTCCTGATCACGCTGATGCTGGCATGCATCGGCCGGGCCAATCTCGATCCGGGCCTGGTGCTCGGCCTTGCCGTCATGGGGGCGGCGCCCCCCATCATGTCCGCACCCGCCATCGCGATGCTGCTGGGGCTGGAGCCGACGCTCCTCCTGTCGGCGGTTCTGGTGACGACCGCCGCCGCACCGGTCGTCTCCCCGTTGCTGATCGACATCATCGCCGGCGCGGCGGTGCCGCTGGACACAAGCATCCTGATCCAGCGGCTGGTCTTGCTGATCGGCGGCGCCATCGTTGGCGCCTTCGTCCTGCGCAAGGTGATGGGCATGGAGCGCATCCGCGCCAACCGGCAGACGTTCGACGGGATCGGCGTGCTGATGTATTTCCTCTTCGCGATCGCGGCGATGGACGGGGTGATGGAGGCGGCGCTGACGCAGCCCGCCCGCGTGGCGCAGTTTCTGGCCTTTGCTTTCGCCATGGCGGCCCTCGGCTTTCTGATGGCCTGGCTCGCGTTACGATGGCTGCCGGCAACCGACCGCTTCCTGCTTGGCTATTGCACCTGTCAGCGCAACATGGGGCTGCTCATTGCGGCGCTTGGCGCCTCTGCGCCAAAGACGACGTTCCTGTTCTTCGCGCTGGCGCAGTTTCCGATTTATTTGATGCCGATGGTGATGAAGCTCGTTGCCAAACGGCTTCATCCACGATGAGCAAACCACTTGGTTGACCAAGCATGAGGGGTGCGCAGATTGTTCCCGCGCTTGCCGATCCGAGGTTCACGGCCTAGGAAACCTTCCATGCCTCGCCCCATCATCATCGCGCCATCGATCCTTTCGGCTGATTTTTCAGAGCTTGGCGCCGAGATCGAGCGGATCGACGCCGCACGCTGCGACTGGGTGCATTGCGATGTGATGGACGGCCATTTCGTGCCCAACATCACCTTCGGACCGGATATTCTGAAGGCGGTCCGGCCCCGCACGAAGAAGCTGTTCGACGTGCATCTGATGATCGCGCCGGTGGACCCCTATATCGAAGCCTTCGCCAAAGCGGGCGCGGATCTGATTTCCCTGCATGTCGAAGCGGGGCCGCATGCGCATCGTTCGCTCAAGCTGATCCGCAGCCTCGGCAAGAAAGCCGGCATCGTCCTCAATCCCCAGACCTCGGAGACTGCGATCGAGCATCTGCTGCCCTTCGTCGATCTGGTGCTGGTGATGACCATATCACCCGGATTCGGCGGGCAGACGTTCGAGTCCTCCCTGCTTGAGAAGATCAGGCGGATAGGCGCGATGATCGGCGACCGGCCGGTCGACCTTGAAATCGATGGCGGCTGCACGCCAGAGAATGCCGGAGCGATTGCGCAGGCCGGCGCCAATGTGCTCGTCGCCGGATCGGCCGTGTTCAAGGGCGGGCCGACAGCCTATGCGGCGAACATCGCTGCGATCCGCCAGGCTGCGGAAGATGCCGTGGGCCTGCGTGCCTGAGCGCGCACGAAGTACCGTCGCGCAGGCTTTCGCGCTACCGTTGATCGTAGCCGCCGTCGCGGCGGCAAGCGTGGCGCTTCGCGTGATCGTCCTTGAAGAACCGTTCTCGGACCGCACGCTTCTGCTCCTTCTGATCGCTGCGGAAGGCGCCTTCAGCGCGATGCTGGTCATCACCTTGCTGGCGGTTTGGACCGCCGGCGCCTGGCGGCCCTGGCTCCGCGCGGCACTTGGCGCATTCGCGGTCGGAGGGCTCTTCATGCCCGCCACCCTCTTCTTCTTCGCTATCAAGATCCGCATCATCGATGGCAGGATCGAGGCGGACAGCGTGACCGATCTGCAGGCAGAAGAATTGTTCTGGTCGATGTTCAGCGCGATGGGCATGTTCACGCCGACCGGCTTGCGGTATCTCCTGCCCTGGCCGCTGGCCGCCGTCACTCTCACGGCCGCCATCCTGCTTTATCGTTGGCCCCGGGCCACGGCCCGCCCGCTTCGGAGTTCCTGATGATCCCCCGATACTCCCGCAAGGTGATGACCGACATCTGGTCGCAGGCATCGAAGTATCGGATCTGGTTCGAGATCGAGGCCCACGCTACCGATGCCCTGGCGGAGCTTGGCGTGGTCCCGCATTCCGCCGCGAAGGCCATCTGGGAGCGCGGCGCCAGGATCGCGTTCGACGATGCGGATGTCGAGCGGATCGATGCCATCGAACGCGAAGTGAAGCACGACGTGATCGCTTTCCTCACCCATGTCGCGGAGACCGTCGGACCCGAATCCCGGTTCATGCATCAGGGCATGACCTCCTCCGACGTGCTGGATACGACCTTTTCCGTGCAACTCGCGCGGGCCTCTGATGTGCTGCTCGCCGGTATCGATGGCCTGATGGCGGCGATCAAGGCCCGGGCTCTGGAGCACAAGTTCACGCCCGCCATCGGCCGCTCGCACGGCATTCATGCCGAGCCGGTCACTTTCGGGCTGAAACTCGCGCAAGCCTATGCTGAATTCGCCCGCAACCGCGAGCGGCTGGCGGCGGCGCGCAGGGAAATCGCCACCTGCGCCATTTCCGGGGCCGTCGGCACCTTCGCCAACATCGATCCGCGAGTTGAAGCCCATGTGGCGGCGAAGCTCGGTCTGGCGGTCGAGCCGGTATCGACCCAGGTTATCCCGCGCGACCGCCATGCGATGTATTTCGCGACCCTTGGCGTCATCGCCTCTTCGATTGAGCGGCTCGCCATCGAAATCCGGCACCTGCAGCGCACGGAAGTGCTGGAAGCGGAGGAGTTCTTCTCGCCGGGCCAGAAGGGCTCATCCGCGATGCCCCACAAGCGCAATCCGGTGCTGACCGAGAACCTCACCGGCCTGGCCCGCATGGTGCGCAGCTACGCCCTGCCCGCCATGGAGAATGTGGCGCTCTGGCATGAGCGGGACATCAGCCATTCCTCGGTCGAGCGCTACATCGGCCCGGACGCGACGATCACGCTCGACTTCGCCATCGCACGCCTGACCGGCGTCATCGAGAAGCTGGTCGTCTACCCGAAGAACATGCGGAAGAATCTCGACAGGCTTGGGGGCCTCCACAATTCGCAGCGCGTGCTGCTGGCCCTCACGCAGGCGGGCGCCAGCCGCGAGGATTCCTATCGCCTGGTGCAGCGCAACGCGATGAAGACCTGGGAGCAGGCTGCGGATTTTCTCACAGAACTGAAGGCGGACCCCGATGTGATGCGTTTGCTGACAGCCGAGGCACTGGATGCGATGTTCGACGAAGCCTATCACTTCAAGCACGTCGATACGATCTTCACGCGGGTTTTCGGGTGAGGCATGCGAATTAATAATGTTCTATTTATGTTCTCGATGACCTATGCTATTCACGCAAAATTGGAGATTCTGAGGGGTTTATGTTGAGCCTGAATTCATTGGAGCTGTGTGCAGGAGCCGGCGGTCAGGCAATCGGGTTAGAGCGCGCTGGATTCGGCCATGTCGGGCTTTTTGAGAACGATTTCTCTGCTTGCAACACGCTTCGCCTTAACCGGCCGCACTGGCCGGTTTTCGAGCATGATCTCTTCCAAGACTTTGACTTCAAGCGGTTTCAAGGAGTTGATCTGCTTGCGGGCGGTCTGCCCTGCCCTCCTTTCTCGAAAGCGGGAAAACAATTAGGCCAGAAGGATGAGAGGAATCTATTCACGCGAGGAATCGAGATCGCTGATCAAGTCAGACCGCGAGCAATCATGTTTGAGAATGTTCGCGGCATGCTGGATCCCGCCTTTGCGGAATATCGCGATTGGATCAGCGGGACGCTCGGCAAAATGGGATACCAAACACTGTGGAAGCTGCTCCATTCCTCAGATTTTGGGGTTCCGCAACTGCGGCCGAGGGTTGTGCTTGTTGCACTCAAAAGTGGTGACTGCGCTTCCTTTGAGTGGCCGGCGCCAATTGGAGTGCCCCGAACTGTAGGTGAAACTCTCTTTGACCTCATGTCCGTGAAGGGTTGGCTAGGAGCTAATGCCTGGCGTGATCAGGCGAACACGATTGCACCGACCATCGTTGGCGGATCGAAGAAGCATGGCGGCCCTGATCTTGGACCAACACGAGCACGTAACGCTTGGGCTGCGCTAGGTGTCAATGGCAAGACTGTAGCTGCGGAAGCGCCAGATGCCGACTCGTCGGACATGCCGAGACTGACTGTTCGGATGGTCGCGAGGTTGCAGGGTTTTCCCGACGAATGGGGTATTTGGGGCGCAAAGACTGCAGCTTACCGGCAGGTCGGCAATGCCTTTCCGCCTCCTGTGGCAGCGGCCGTTGGCCAAAGCATCGCGCAGGCTCTCATGCGTCAAAGTTCATTCTCGGCGATGGCAGCAGAATGAGCGGCTCGGGTCTTATGTCTAAGGCAAGGCTGGCTTTTCACGAAAAGCTGGTTTCTGAGGTCTTATTCATCCATTCGGTATCCGCGGACAAGGCAAAAAATTCCAGTCCGCTATCGGCGTCAAATGCCGACGACGACAGCCAGATCAGTCGGCAGATCGCATCATCGATCGCAAGTCAGATTGGCGCCAGAGCCGAAAAGAAAGTGGCAGGTCAAACAGCCGGAAATCTTTTCGAGATAGCAGTGACCTCCTTTCTGGAATCCTCACTGGGCCTTTTGAATGATATCAGGCCGGGGCATTGGCATGTCAGGCACGTAGGCGGCAGGTCTGGCATTCCCATTGCTGAATTTGAACAATTCTCCCATCTTGCCGAGCTCAGTAGAGCCTTGAAAAAGGACAGAACCTTGAACGTTTTGATGGGGAACAGCTATTCTATTTCGCCAGATATTGTCGTGTTTCGAGATCTTCTACCGGATGAAAAAATCAATCAAAACAATCCGATAGTTGATGGAGCATCCGCGACGAGGGCCGACATAAGGGCATCGTCAGGCGGCAAGAAACTTCTACACGCCAGTGTTTCCTGCAAGTGGACGATGCGTTCTGATCGGGCCCAGAATGCGCGCTCAGAAGCATTAAATCTCATTCGGAACCGCAAAGGCCGAACTCCACATATTGCGGTCGTTGTCGGTGAGCCGTTGCCAAGCCGTATCGCGTCGCTGGCGCTCGGGACGGGAGAGTTCGACTGCCTTTACCACTTCGCGCTTTATGAACTTCAAGCCGCAGTCAAGAAAACAGGCGAGATCGAAGCTTTGAATATGCTCGAGGATCTTGTGAATGGGAAACGTCTGAAAGATATCTCCGACCTTCCGCTTGATCTTGCGATCTAAACCGGCGGCAGCTTCATGAAAATCAGCGAGACGGATATCCTCATCGTATCGGGCCTTGGAAACTCCGGCGGTGAGCACTGGCAAACCCGCTGGGAGCAGAAGATCCAATCGGCGCGCCGCGTCGAACAGGCAAACTGGGACAGGCCGGAGTTCGAGGACTGGCTCGATCACATCGTAGATGCCGCAAAGGTTGCGGCAAAGCCTGTGGTGATTGTTGCCCATTCATTAGGAGCCATTGCCGTCGTTCATGCCGCGCAGCGGCTGGCAAGCCTGAACGTCAAGGGCGCCTTCCTCGTGGCGCCTCCGGGTGAGACCTACATGGTCGAGCACGAGGATATCGATCTCAAATTCGCCAATGTGCCGCGCGATCCCCTGCCCTTCCCGTCGGTTCTGGTCGCGTCGCGCAACGATCCTTTCTGCCCGCATCTCGAAGCTGAGGAATGGGCCTATGCCTGGGGATCAGCCTTCAGCGATGCCGGCGAGGCAGGCCATATCAACACCGATTCCGGGCATGGGCCATGGCCCGAAGGCCTGATGCGCTTCGCGGGTTTCCTGGCCAAGATCTGAACTCCTGGCCAAGATCTGAACTCCTGGCCAAGATCTGAACGCCTGGCCAAGATCTGAACTCCTGGCCAAGATCTGAGCCTTCAGGCCGCCTTCACGCGATCGGAGAAGGTTTCAAGATCGCGCTTCAGTTGAGCGCCGATCTCGGACAGGACCTCCATCGACTTTTCGAGCCCGCGGGTCTCTGAGGAGGTGTTGGCGATCAGCGCCGATGCCGCAGTATAGCCTTCGCTTGCGAAGATCACCTGCCGGACCGTTTCATGGAGATTGCGGCTGAGCTCCGCGGTCAGCGCGTTCTGCTGCGACACCGCGCCCGCAACCTCGTTGGCGTTCTGCGACAGCCGCTCCATCGCAGAGCCGATCGAGCCGATCTCCCGCACGGAACGTGAAGTGCCTTCCTGGACGGCCGCGATCTGCGCGATAATGTCCTGCGTCGCCTTGGTCGTCTGGCCGGCGAGGGCCTTCACCTCCTGGGCGACGACCGCAAAGCCCCGGCCTGCGTCACCGGCGCGCGCGGCCTCGATGGTGGCGTTCAAGGCGAGCAGGTTGGTCTGCTCCGCGATGCTCCCGATCAATCCGACGATGGAGCCGATCCGCTCCGCTGCGGACTGGAGATCGGCAATGGCGCCTTGCGCGCCCTTCACGGCGCCTTCCGCGGCATGCATGGCCTGTCGGCTCATTTCGGTGCGCCGCTCGAGCTCCCCTGTCGCCTGGGCGAGCTCTTCGGTGCTGGTTGCAGAGGCCGTCAGATTGTTGTTGCCGCGCTCCGCCGCATCGGCAGCCTCCCGGCTCTGCGAGAGCGCATCGGCGGCGGCATTGGAAACGACCGCGGCCGATTGGGAAACGGCCAGTGAAGCCCCATCCAGCCGGCCGGAAATCGCGGCGACGGATTCCCGGAAGATTTCCATGCTGTTGGCGATGGCGGCCTGCCGATCCGCATCCTGCCGGTTTCTCCCGATAATCGTCGTCGTCAACGCCGTCGCGGAATCACAGATCAGCAGACGGTTGAGGATGCCGATATCCGCCACGAGCCGGGCGGAGACGACCGGCATGCCAAGGCTGTTGGCCTTCAGCGCAGATTCGGTGAGGTGGATAGCCATGGCGAAGAAGCATCGGAGGTCGCTGCCGCAGGCCTCGAGCTCGGTCAGGGTGCGCGCAATCCGATGCGGCATTTCGTCGGTCAGGCCGGCCTTGAGGAGGGATTCGTAATGGGAGACGAGCGCCGCCTCGATCTTGTCGCCGTTCTGTTGGAAGGCGACGCCAACGCCCGTAACCCCAGCCAGAACCGAGGAACATTCCCGGACAGCCTGGCGGACGAAGCCGAGCCCGTTGACCGACAAGCGTTTCAGGACCAGAGCCACTGACTCGGCTTCAAGGCCATAGATCCGGAAGCGATGGTCGAATGTCAGCAACTGGAGGTCCATGGCGAGGAACCTTTCGACAATCTAAACAGATTCGTTCGGTTATCGCAGCTGTTTGTAAATCTACTCCTAACGTTAACGCCTACGAGGCCCGGAACGCAAAAAGCCGCCCTGCGGCGGCTTTTTGTAACTCTTCGGAAAGGCCAGATCAGCGCGAGTAGAACTCGACCACCAGGTTCGGCTCCATCTGCGTGGCGTAGGGAACCTCGGAAAGGCCCGGCCGGCGCGTCAGCTTCGCCGTCAGCTTGGCGTGATCGACCTCAAGGAAATCGGGCACATCGCGCTCGGCGAGCTGGGTCGCGATCAGGACAACCTCAAGCTGCTTCGACGACTCCTTGACCGAGACGACATCGCCCGGCTTCACTTGATAGGAGGCAACATTCACCTTCTTGCCGTTGACCTGCACGTGGCCGTGATTGACGAACTGGCGGGCGGCGAAAACCGTCGCCACGAATTTGGCGCGGTAGATGATCGCATCGAGCCGTCCTTCCAGCAGACCGATCAGGTTCTCGCCGGCGTCGCCGCGCATGCGCAGCGCCTCGTGATAATAGCTCCTGAACTGCTTCTCGGAGATGGAGCCGTAATAGCCCTTGAGCTTCTGCTTGGCCTTGAGCTGGGTGCCGAAGTCGGAGAGCTTGCCCTTGCGGCGCTGTCCGTGCTGGCCGGGGCCATATTCACGGCGGTTCACCGGGGATTTCGGACGGCCCCAGATATTCTCGCCCATGCGGCGATCGATTTTGTACTTGGCTTCTGCGCGCTTTGTCATCGCTGTTCCTCGAAAGAACGAAAGATTGAGCTGACGGAGAACCGCCAGCGGCTGAGGAACGCGCCCTCCTCTGGAACCCTGAGGCTCCTGACAGGCGACGATGCGAACCGCCGCCACGGGTGCGTTGGCATTGCTGGCAACGCGGCATTAACCGCCTGCCCAACAATGCAAAACGCGAGGCTTGCGGCCCCGCGCTCGTGAAACTTCTTAAATAGGAGACGCCCGCGAAAGTCAACCGGGCGCATCGAGGGGAATGGCTGCACATTCCGCCAACCGAAGGCCGCGCGTCCTGATCTGGCATGCGAGCGCTGTGGAGACTCTCCTGCAGGAGAAAAAAACGATCATTCTTCCGATAACTTGCATGCTTGCGCCGCAAGGTCGGTTCAGCCTGTTCACTCAGTGAACCAACGGCAAGAGACAGGCGGCCGCCAGATGTAACCAATTCGCAAGCGCCATGGATTAAGACGGCAGGATGTTGGAGAAGCTCGCCGCCACCCTTGCCTTGCCGCACCACGCCGGACCGTCATTCCGGCTGGCGAATCTGCTGTCCTGCCTGCTGCTGTCCCTCGCCATTCTGGCCTTTTCGTCCGGCTATCGAAGCGACAATGGCTGGCTGGTCGACAGCCAGGGCAAGCCCGTGCCGCATGACTTTGTCAATTTCTATACGGCCGGCATGCTCGTCCAGCGCGGCAAGCCTGCCGATGCCTATATCTGGGAGCGGCAAAAGGTGGTGCAGAAAGAGCTCGTCGGGCAGCATCTTGAAGCGTTCCTGCCCTGGCCCTATCCGCCCATAGCCCTCCCCGCCGCTCAGCTTCTCGCGCTGCCTTCCTATCCGGTATCCTTCCTTCTGTTCGCGGCGCTGTCCTTAGCGCTTTGCGCCGCAGCTGCGACGCTGATCGTCGGAACGCCGAGCGCGGCGCTTTGGGTGGCAGCTTCGTCGCTGGCGTTCGTCAATATCTATATCGGCCAGAACGGGCTCATGACTGCGGCCCTGTTCGGGCTTGGACTTTTCCTGCTGCCCACGCGCCCGGTTGCGGCGGGCATCTTCTTCGGTGCGCTGGCATTTAAGCCGCATCTCGGCCTGCTGCTGCCGCTGTTCCTGATCATGCTCGGCCAATGGCGCGCCTTCGCCAGCGCAGCTGTGACCACTATCGCGGCAATCGGTCTCTCCATCGCGGTCTACGGACGGGAACCGTGGCTGGCCTTCATCCGCCAGCTCGGCAGGGTGGGGGATGCCAGCATGGGGCTTGAATCCACCGTCATCATCAAACTGCAATCGGTCTACGCCCTGCTCCGGCGGCTCGACATGGGCACGGGACCCGCGATGGCGGCGCATGTGGCAGTGGCCCTCGCCGCCATGGCGGCTGCCGCCTGGCTGTGGCGATCGGACAAGCCCTATGCGATCAAGGCCGCCGTCCTGCTGACGGTGACGGCGCTGTTGAGCCCTTACCTCTTCATCTATGATCTGGCGCTGCTGCTGATCGCCCAGGCCTTCCTGATCCGTTATCTCCTTGATCGGGACGGCGATCTCGGCATCCGAATGTGGGCGGCGATGCTCGGCCTGAACGTCACCATCCTGCTTTACCCCTCCATCGAACAGCCGACGGGCCTCGCCGCGACGCTCATACTCGGCGGCATCCTTGCCGCCCAGGCGATCGCCGGGAGCGGAAAGGCAACAGCGTTGCCCCAGACCGCTACCGCAAGCTCCCCGTGCTGAGACGGGCTGCCGCCTGTTTCGCCGCATCCCTGCCGGCCATATAGGCCCCGCCCGCCGTCATCGAATAATTGCCGGCCGTCGCTTCCCCGGCGAACCAGAGCTTGTCGCCGAATGGCCGAGCCAAGGCCTCGCGGGCGCGCATGCGGCCAGGCAGCGCTACGGCATAACCGCCAAGGCTGAACGGATCCTCGGACCATCCGGCCAGAACACCGCCCTTGAAAGCCTTGCGGGCATCCGCGCCGGCAATCCGGATGAAGCGCTCGAGCGCATGATCGACGGCGGCGGCCTCCCCTTGTCTCGCAAGCCCGCGCGCATAATCCCCGCCGAAGGTGGCGACGACCAGCTCGCTGTCGAAAGGCCAAGCCTCGAAGGTGATCGCCCGCGACGGCTGTCCGATTTCGGCCAGGAACTGATGCGGCTGAAAGCCGAATCTCTCACCGGAGAAGCGCAAGGCGATCTTCGAGAGCGCACCCATCTTCAGCCCGTCGAGCGCGCGGGCGGCTTCGAGCGGCAGACCGGGCGTCAGCCTGATGCTGCCCGCCTTCAGCACCCCGATCGGCGCCGTGACGATCGCTTTTCGGGCGCGAATGATTCCCTTGTCCGTTGTCACTGCGACAAGCTGGCTGGACCAGTCGATCGCCGTCGCCAGCACGCCGTGGCGGACGCCGAGCGGCTCAGCGAGCTTGATGGCGAGCGCGCCATAGCCGCCGGGCACAAGCCGGTTCTGGCCGCTTTCGAGGCGCTGCCAATCGGCTGTCGAGACCCATTCGGGCTCCTCGCCCGCGGCCATCTGCGCCTGGATGCGGCCGGCATCGCGCACGTCCTGATTTTCTCCCCTGAGCGCCTGCGCGAGCGAGACATCGGCGCGCTCCTCGATCTCGTCATAAGCAGTGCTGACCCGCCGCATGCTGTCCCACCGGCGCGCCATCGCGTCCTGGTCGAGAGCCACCCCGTTGCGGAAGGCGATCGAACCGCTCCAGAGCCGGTAGCCTCCCTGCGGATCGACGCCGAGATCCGTGGCGATCTGGCTCCAGGGGTTTGTCTCGGCGAAATGGATATAGGCCGCGCCTGCATCGAATGGCTGGCCCAGGGCCGTGTTGGTGTAAAGTCGGCCGCCCGCGCGCTGGCGCGCCTCGATGATGACGAAACGCTTGTTCAGCCGCCGCAATTCGCGCGCGGCGCCGAGGCCTGCAGCGCCTGCGCCGATGATCACGATATCCGTATCCTCGGCGCGGGCGGGCGCGACCATCGCCGGAAGCGCGATGGCGGCGCCGGCGGCGGACAGGAACTTGCGGCGGGTCAGGCGGCGGGATGACATCAGGCGCTCGTGTTGACGGGGATCGAGTTCCCGATTCCTCATCTGCGAATACGACAGAATTGCGCTTGCGGATGCGCCCTCAACCAGATGTGAAGCCGCGTCATGATGGCCGCCCGGATTTGCGCTTGCGGCCCGTGGCGAGCGCCACGACGACGCCGCGGAGCGTCCGGATATCAGCCTCTGTCAGCTCTATGCGGTGGAAGATGTTCCTGAGGTTGCGGCTCATCACCGCCCGCTTGCCATCGGGGATGAAGTAATCGCCCTTCTCCAGCTCCTCCTCCAGATGATCGAAGAAGGCGAGCACCATGGCGCGGGTCGCCGGCGGCGTGACATGGGCGAGCGCGAAGGGGGCCTCGGCGCTTTCGAAGGCCTTGAAGCACTCGTAAGCCGCCAGCGACACCGATTGCGCGAGATTGAGCGAGGGAAAGGCGGGGTTGACCGGGAACGAGACGATGGCATCCGCCAGCGCCACCTCGGCATTCTCGAGCCCGGTGCGCTCCGGCCCGAAGAGGATGCCGACCGCCTGACCCGCCGCGCCGCGCGCCTTCGCTTCCGCAGCGAAACCCTCCGCCGAGAGGACGGGCTTCGCCTGATCCCGCTCGCGCGCCGTCGTGGCGAAGAGCTTGTGGAGATCCTGCACGGCGGCAGGCACATCCGCGAAGACAGCGGCCTTGCGCACGATGGCGTTGGCGCCCACCGCCGCATCCACCGCCGCCTGCCACACCGGCGTCCCCTCGCCCCAGCCATCACGCGGGGCGACGAGGCGCAGATCGGACAGGGCGAAATTCGCCATGGCGCGGGCGGCCATGCCGATGTTTTCGCCCATCTGCGGGCGCACGAGGATGATGACCGGGCGGATCATGCGGAGGCTCTTGCGGCTGGCGTTGGTCTAGCAGATTCTTGCAGAAACCTGCGCCCCATCGTCACATCGCATCCGATAAAGCGGACGGGTGTGGGCTTGGGCGGAGAAGATTTTGATGATTCTGACATGATCGGCTATCCTGATGGAGCTTGGGATTGTCTGCGGGCGTTCGAAAGAGGCCCTGTCAACTCAGCAAGCGTTGG
>JADCCX010000124.1 GCA_020252485.1 Methylocystis sp. | reverse complement strand
TCCGCAATGAAATGGTGCCGGGCGTGGAAGGCGGCATTTCCAAGCATTATCCTTCGGGTGATGTGGCGCCGATCTACACCACGGCGATGCGCTACAAGAATGAAGGCGTGCCGCTGGTGGTGATTGGCGGCAAGGAATATGGCACGGGGTCTTCACGCGATTGGGCGGCGAAGGGCACCTATCTGCTTGGCATCAAGGCCGTGATTGCCGAAAGTTTTGAGCGTCTCCATCGTTCAAACCTGGTCGGCATGGGCGTGCTGCCCTTGGTGTTTAAGGAGGGCGAAAGCCGCCAGAGCCTTGGCCTGACGGGTGATGAGAAGATTGACATCCTGGGCGTGGAAAAGCTCTCGCCGCGCATGATGATGGATGTGGTGATTACCCGTGCCGATGGATCCCAGGTGAAGACCCAGGTGCTGTGCCGTGTGGATACCGCCGATGAGGTGGAATACTACAAGAATGGCGGTATCCTGCATTACGTGCTGCGCGGGATGGCGAAGGCGGCCTGATTTAGCCGCACCACTCGAAAGGCGCGGTGCTTCAAACGCTGCGCCTTTTTTTATGGTCAATCCGCCAACCAATCGGCCATCGCCGCATTCACCGCTTCCGGCACTTCCATGCTCGGCAAATGGCCAGAACCGGCGAAGCGGACCAAGCGCGCGCCCGGAATGGCAGCGGCCATTTCCTCAGCGAGGTAAGGCGGCGTCATCACATCATCCTCGCCGACTGCCACCAGCGTCTTGGCGCGTATCGCGGGCAAGTGGGGTCTGGAATCCATGCGCCCGGTAAGCGCGGTTTGCTGGCGGAGGAAAGCGTCACGACCAACCCGTTCCGCCATGGCCATCACCTCTGCCGCGAGGGGGCCATTCAGGCGGGAAGGATGCACCAGTATCGGCAAAAGGCGTGGCGTCACGCCGCGAAAACGCCCGGTCTGGGCAAGGGTGAGCAATTCGCGCCGGTGCTTGCATCGCGAATCAGTCATCGGCCTTCCCGCGCGCCAGTCGCGCCCCGAAGCCGGCCCAGGTTCAGAGCGCCGGCAAGCCACCCGCCGACGGCCACCCACAACGCGAGCAGGGCGATCCACGCGGTGAACAGGACCACCGTCGCCACCGCGCCAAGGTACTCGAGCGACAGGCCTGACAGCGCTGCCCCCAGCGGATTGAGAGAGAACGCCAACAGCCGGCAACTGCTGTTGACGCGTCCCTGCAGGTTCGCGGGGATCAGCGAGATGCGATAGCTGAACTGCATCACTGCGAACAACGAGTACAGCGCATTGACGGCGCCGTACGCGATGCCGAGAGAGAGTGGCCCGGGCAACAGCGTCAGCAGCGGGAACAGTAACGCCTGTCCCCAAAGAACGATCAGCACGGCGCGGCCGAACCCGAACCGCCTCTGCATCGCAGCGCCGAAGAGCGAGCCCACGACGCCGCCGAGTCCGCCAAGGCTGAGGATCAGGCCAATCTCGGCGTCGTTCGACTGCTGGCCCTTCGCGATCACGATGAAGATCAAAGGCATCGCGGCGCTGACCATGTTGAGCCCGCCCATCACCAGTGCCAGCCGAAATATCACCTGCTGCGCCCACAGCCAGCGAACCCCCTGCGAGATCTCGGCGCGCAGGCTGCTTGTCGCGGGTGGCCGTTCGACCCGCAAGCTGGTCTTGATGAAGAGCACCGAGAGCAGCGAAGCCACGAAGCACGCGGCACCGACGACGAAGGGAGCTGCATGCGAGATCGACTGGT
This sequence comes from Methylocystis sp., assembly GCA_020252485.1. Taxonomy (GTDB): domain Bacteria; phylum Pseudomonadota; class Alphaproteobacteria; order Rhizobiales; family Beijerinckiaceae; genus JADCCX01. The sequence goes on along the minus strand of JADCCX010000124.1, from coordinate 801 downwards.
AGAGAAACGTACCGAGCAATGGGCCGACGACGAGCGCAGCGCCAAAGCCGGCTTCGTTGGCACCTGAAGCCTGGGGCAGCAAGTCAGAAGGCACCACGCGGGGCAGTACCGCCGCCTCGGCGATGTTGAAGAGAACAAACAGGATACCCTCTACGAGACAAACGAGGTAGATATGCCAGACCGTGAGCGTTTCGAAGGCCAGCCAGACGGGTATGCTCGCCATAGCGAGCCCGCGGCCCAGCTGACAGAGGACCATAACGCGCCCGCGGTCCCAGCGGTCGACCAATGCCCCGAATGGCAAGCTGAGAACAAGGTAGGGTACCCATCGCAGGACGCCAGCGATGCCTGCGGCCGCCGGAGAGTCGGTCAGGAACAGGATTAGCAGCGGATAGGCGATAGAGGTCGCCGCGCTGCCGAGTGTCGAGCAGACGTGTCCGCTCCAGAGCAAGACATAGTCCGGCATGCGCCAAATCGAGTTGGCGACCCTTCTGACACGCTGTCCCCCTTGCTCGCTCGACATAGGCGTGACCCGTTCATACTCCAGATTGCTTGCGATACGGCACGTTGTCGCTAACTGCCCGTTGGCACGGTCCCGTGAGAGCATGTCTGCCGCATATTTGCGCGGCAGGCATGGTCTGAGTTACCGGTTGGTTGCGGCTTACGTGTCGCCAAGTATTTCCACTTCGCTTAAAAATGCGCCCTGCTCGGGCTTTCTCGGTCAATCCGCCAACCAATCGGCCATCGCCGCATTCACCGCTTCCGGCACTTCCATGCTCGGCAAATGGCCAGAACCGGCGAAGC
>JADCCX010000123.1 GCA_020252485.1 Methylocystis sp. | reverse complement strand
TTCAGGAACAGCTCCGCAACCCAGACCCATCGCGAAAGGAAACCACAGCCCACCTGACGGGATCAAAAAACCCCGCATCCCCAAAACCCGGGTCAAATCTGCGCAGCAAACCCGGGTCAGCTCTCGGCGGCATTCAACAGGCACGCATCAGGAAGTCTGGCAGCGCCACAGGAAACACTGCAGGATGCTCGGTTTCAATGCCGCGCCCTTTGTGCCGCGTGATACGCAGCACTGCGTCAGGAATGCGCATGTCCTGCACGGGCTGCCCGATATGGGTGTACGCCTTCACCTCGCCATCGGCGGCACGCAGGCCGCTGCCTTTGTTCGGCGTGCCAGCCCATTTGCATGGAATGATCTTATTCGCCTGCCGCGCCATGCGGTTGAAGTGAAATACCAACTCAAACGCCGGCGCCAGACGCCCGTTCCAATCACCCGGCAATCCCGGCCCCTGATCCCAGGTGTAAAGCCCAAAGCGGCGCCAGCCGCGCGCGCGCATCCATTCCAGCCAACCCTCCCAATAGGGCTGCCACTCATTTTCGCGATGGATCAGGCCGAGATTGACCAGCGCCTGGCCATCCGGCCGCAACGCCGCGTCCAGATGCTGAAACACGCCCTGCATCAGCGCATCCCAATCCGAGACACCGCCGGTCGTGTAGGCCCGTTGGTTGCCATAGGGCGGCGATGTGAAAAGCATCGCCGCGCGATCGCATTCCATCACGCGCGCCACCGTCGCCGCGTCGGTGCTGTCCCCACACAACAACCGATGCGCGCCCAGCAGCCACAAATCGCCGGGGCGAGAGACCGCCTGGCGCGGGGTTTCGGGCTCAGCATCGGCGGGATCGTCAGCATCCTCGCCAATCGCTGGCGCCGAAGGGTTCTCGGCAGTGTCCGCGGGCAGGGCTTCGGGCGCATCGCCGTCGGACACGGCCTCTCCAGCCGCCGCGAGGATGCCCGCAAGTTCATCCGCCGAGAATCCAAGCGCTGCGAGATCAATCTCCGCCGCCTGGACGCTCGCTAGCGCATCGCGTAGCAGCGCCTGGTCCCAGGTGGCGTTCTCTGCGATGCGATTATCGGCAAGCCGCAGCGCTTCCTTTTGCGCGGGCGCCAAGTGCTTCAGCACAATCACCGGCACCTTCGTGATGCCGAGCGCCTCCGCCGCCGCCAGCCGACCATGACCCGCGATCAGAACGCCATCCTCATCCACCAGCAGCGGGTTGGTGAAGCCGAATGCCTGCATGCTGGCCATGATCTGCGCGAGCTGCGCTGCGTCATGCACGCGCGCATTGCCGGCATGCGGGCGCAGCGAGGCAATCGCGCGGAGTTGGATCCGCTCGGCCATCCAGGGAAGCGTCATGGGGGGTATCCGGGAAGGGTTGGGCGATGCTGAGGGCACGGATAGGTGCAAACCAGGTGCAAACCTGGGGAGCCGAGGTTTGCAGCTAAGCTATTGAAAGGGCGGGGCTATAGTGCAAACTGCAACCCATATTTTCGGCCTGGCGCTAGCGATGTCGAGCGCGAATGCCCCCCGCATACAAAATCGCCAGGAAGAAACCATGTAATCAGAAATCAACCTGTTATCGAATTTGCTTTACCTTGACTTCTCTCGTTATCTGCTATCCAAAGTTCGTTCCGTTCTTCGACCTACTGCTTGGCGTTTTTACTCAGTTGCAGACGCAATTCAACGACTGTCGAAATACTATCCCATCTGGTTCCAACGCCGCAATACGTTTTGAGCCGGGTCAGAACTGCATGGTGGACATTGTACATACATTGCTCTAGAACCCTCTCAGGAGATAGCAATGTCCTCAACCGCCAAACGCATCACAACGCCGCGCCGACGCGTCTCGAAGGCCAAGCCCTCTGTCACCGTTGGTGCCGTCAATATCCGCATACGTCCCGAAGAGCGTGCGCTGATTGATCAGGCCGCTGTGCTGTCGGGCAAGTCGCGCTCGGAGTTCATGCTGGAAGCAGCGCGTCGCGCTGCGACCGATGCCATCCTTGACCGCACGCTGCTGCGCCTTGAGCCAGCAGCCTTTACGCGCTTTTTGGCCATGCTTGATGCGCCACCGCAGCCGAATGAAAAGCTGCGGAAACTACTCAAGACGACGCCGCCATGGGGGTGAGTGGGGAGATTTCGGCTCCCCTCCCCCTCGAGGACACGCACGAACTTGCGATGTTTGATAGCGGCGAGCCGTCTCTCGACGATTGGCTGAAGCAGCGTGCGCGCACGAATCAGGTAGCGGGCGCATCGCGAACCTTTGTTGTTTGCCGTGGTAGTTTTGTTGTGGGCTTCTACTGCTTGGCCGCAGGGGCCGTGTCGATGGCTGCCGCACCAGGGCGCATCAAGCGCAATATGCCTGACCCGATCCCTATGGCGTTGTTGGGCCGTTTGGCGGTGGACCGCACCCTGCATGGGCAGGGCATTGGGCGTGCCCTGTTGCGGGATGCGGTCTTGCGCGTCTTGCAGGCCGGTGAGGTACTCGCAGTGCGGGGATTGCTGGTTCAGGCTCTGAACGCTGATGCACAGCGTTTCTATCAAGCCTGTGGTTTTACGCCGTCACCTGCCGATCCGATGATGCTGATGGCCACGATGAACGATCTCAAGGCCGCCCTCGGCTGAGGCTTGTGCATCACGTACCTTTGGTTGCAGGCCATAATGAACCGCCAGGACGCCAAGTGCCGTGAGAAGAATACCTTGCGCCTGAACGTGATGGACGGAGCGTCCTGACCATCCCTGGCGTGTTGCCCATTCGCGCAGCGAGCATTCAAGGCCCAGCACATGCCACAGGCAGCTTCCGCCAGCGCTATCGGCGCCACCAAATAAATTCAGCATCGCAGCGACGCGTTGTCGTGCTGCGGCCTGACCTTCGGTGAGTGGGTCGCTGGTGCCGCTCGGTATGCGAAGCAGCTGCGTCGTGCGCATGCCATCCAACGCGGCGATACGGAACGTCGCGCGGAAACTCTGGCCGGCGTCGTGCATGGGCTGCGTGATGCTACCCTTGGCGAGCATGAGGCCGAGCGTGTCGGTGCACCGACGCTGCATGATCGGCGTGCCGCTTTCCGTATCGGCAACACGCGCGGCTGGACCGACATCGCCATGCTGCAGGCGCCATTTCGATGGCGCTGACAAATCCTCACGCGGCTTGGCGGGACTTCTGTTCTTTCGCTTAGCGGCCATGGTTATTTCCTCCATTGCGCCGCCCCCAACGGCGATTGGCTTCGTTGGTGATGGCTTGGCGCAGCCATGGATCGGTGATGTCATCCACCGCGATGCTGGCCACGCCATGCCGGTGCCACGCGGCCGCGCGCATGGCGTTCAATTCGGC
>JADCCX010000122.1 GCA_020252485.1 Methylocystis sp. | reverse complement strand
TTGCCGAGGACGCAGTGCGCGATGCCCTGGCACGGTTTGACCCCGTCTGGTCCGAGCTATTCCCCGCCGAGCAGGAACGGCTGATCCGGCTCCTGGTCCAGCGCGTCGTGGTGGGCGAGGCCGGAGCGCAAATCAGCCTGAACCTTGAAGGCCTCGCCAGCCTGGCGCGGGACCTTTCGCAACCGAAGAGGATTGCCGCATGAAGGGCGTGACCAGCGTGACCGTTTCGGTGCCGCTGACCATCCGCCGGCGCGGCGGGCGGAAGCAGATCATCGGGCCGGATGGGGCGGTGGCCCGGCAGGGCGACGGCGGGGCCGGGGTTGTCCCGGTGCGTGGCGACCCGGCACTGATAAAAGCGCTGGCGCGGGGCTTTCGGTGGCGGCAGATGCTGGAGGATGGGCGGTATGCCTCGATCAGCGAGATGGCGAAGGCCGAAGGGGTCGAGCGCGGGTATGTTGGCTCGCTGCTGCGCCTCACGCTGCTGCCGCCCCCCATGGTCGAGGCGATACTAGCGGGGCGGCAGCCGGAGGGGGTGACGCTGCCAGGGTTGCTGGATGGGATGCCGGTGGCGTGGGGGGAGCATAGGAACGCCCATTGCCAAGCGCCCCAGTGAGCAAGCTGTTACATAGTGCACGCAATCGCAAATCATGGCACATTCTTAATGTGTCACGCGCCGTCATCGACAATCCGATTCTGAATAGCCCCTTCGCGGAACCCTCCCGCTATTGGGAACTCGACGAAAACGGCATCCCCACCGGCACACCAGCCCATGGCCGGAGGCGCAGCGAATTCATCGTCCCCGTCCCCCCGCCGAAGCACAAGGTGAAGGCTCAGGCGGCCCTCGACCTGGAGGACGAATACGGCAAGCGCCAGCCAAACGACTACATCAATGAAATCAGGGCCAAAGTCGCCCAATGGCGCTCCCTCGGCGAACAGGGTCTGCGTCCCCTGACGCCCGTCACCGCTCGCCTGCTGCGCCACTGGCGCGAACAAGGCCGCGCCCGCCCGCTTTTCTTCTGCCAGGTCGAGGCGGTGGAGACCGCCATCTGGCTGACCGAAGTCGCCCCCCGCGCCGAGACTGAGCGCTTGCGCACCCTGAATGCGGAAGCCAACCCCGACCTCTTGCGCATAGCCTTCAAGCTCGCGACCGGTGCCGGTAAGACCACCGTCATGGGCATGCTGATCGCTTGGCAGACCCTCAACGCCGCGCGAACACGCAACTCGACCCGCTTCACCGATGCCTTCTTGATCGTGGCACCCGGCCTTACCGTGAGGGACCGTCTGCGCGTCCTCCACCCCTCCGACCCGGCCAACATCTACGCGGCTCTCGACATCGTGCCGCGGGAGTTGCGCGACGACCTCCAGCGCGCCCGGATCGTCATCACCAACTTCCACGCCTTCAAAAAGCGCGAAACGCTCGAGGCACCGAAGCTGGCAAAGGAAATTCTGGCTGGCCGCACCGGCAAGGTTGAGCGCCCCGAAACCGATGGGCAGATGGCGCAACGCATCTGCAAGGATCTACTTGGCCGCAAGCGCATCATCGTCATCAATGACGAAGCACACCACTGCTATCGCGCAAAGGTTGGCGCGGCGGATGATGCCAGCGCCAAGCTCGACGCCGAAGGCAAGGCCGAAGCCAAAAAAAACAACGCCGCGGCCCGCCTTTGGATTAGTGGTATTGAGGCCCTGCAACGTGTCGTTGGCCAGCCCGTGCTGGTGTATGATCTCTCTGCCACGCCGTTTTTCCTGCGCGGTTCAGGCTACCCAGAAGGCACGCTCTTCCCCTGGGTCGTTTCCGATTTTTCTCTGATCGACGCTATCGAATGCGGCATCGTCAAAGTGCCGCGCGTACCTGTGCAAGACCTGCCGGGCGCCGACGAGCCTGTCTATCGCCATGTCTATCGCTACATCCAGGAACATTCGGATGTGAAGCTGCCCAAGGCTGGCCGGGCGAAGCAAGGCAAGCCGCTCACGCCAGACCAGCTTCCATCCCAGCTCACCGGCGCTCTCCAAGCGCTTTATGGCCACTACCGCCAAGTCTTCGAAAACTGGGCCAACCGCGGCGGCAGCACACCGCCGGTTTTCATCGTGGTCTGCAACAACACCGCTACCTCAAAGCTCGTGCATGACTGGATCGCTGGCTACGAGCGTATCGAGACCGACGCTGATGGCGCCGAGCGCCGCGTCATCGTGCCCGGCAACCTGTCGCTCTTTTCCAACGTCACCCAAGCTGGCATTGGCCAAAGCAGCATGGTCGAGCGCCCCGTCACCATTCTGATTGACAGCGAGGAACTCGAATCCGGCGAAGCCTTGTCCGACAGCTTCCGCAAAATTGCCGGGCTGGAAATCGAAGCCTTCAAGCGCGAACTCCGCGCCCGCGGCCGCCATGCGGAGGCTGAGACCGTTACCGACAGCGACCTGCTGCGCGAGGTGATGAACACCGTTGGCCAGCCCGGCCGGCTGGGTGAGCCGATCCGCTGCGTCGTCTCCGTCTCCATGCTGACCGAAGGGTGGGACGCGCGCACCGTCACCCATGTGCTGGGTGTTCGCGCCTTCGGCACACAATTGCTGTGCGAACAGGTGATCGGCCGCGCGCTGCGCCGTGTTTCCTACGACCCGGTCGGCGTGGATGAGGCCGGCAACGCCATGTTCGCTCCGGAATATGCCGAAGTGCTGGGCATCCCCTTCAGCTTCGTCCCGGCCAATTCCAAGGCAGACTATACGCCGCCGAAAAAGACCACGCAGGTTCATGCCGTCTTGCCGGAACGTGCGGCACTGGAAATCCGCTTCCCCCGCGTCATCGGCTATCGCACCGTCTTACCGCCCGGCCGCATTACCGCCACCTTCACCGATGAAAGCCGCCTGACCATCACGCCGGAGGACGCGCCGCCGGAGGCGGTGAACGCTGCCATCATTGGCGCCGAGCACAAACTGACGCTGAACGACCTGCGCCACCAGCGCGACACCACCATCGCCTTTCACCTGGCGGGCCACACGCTCCGCACCTGGTTCCGCGACAGTGAGGACCATTTGAAGCCCTGGCTGTTTCCACCACTACTGACCATCACACGGCGCTGGATGGCGGAATGCCTGACCTGCCTGGGCGGCACCTTCCCAGCCTATCTGCTTTGGCGCGACATTGGCGATAAAGCGGCGGAGCGCATCTTCCGCGCCTGCACGCCCGAAATCGCTGGCCCCGGTACGCTGCGGCCCATCCTGGACCCCTATAACGAAACCGGCAGCAGCCGCCATGTCAGCTTCGCCACCACCAAGACCAATTTCTGGACGCCAGATGCGCATAAATGCCAGGTCAATTTGATCGTCTGTGACGAGAATTGGGAGGCTGCAGCGGCACAGACGCTGGACGGCATGCCAGAGGTGCTGCGCTACGTGAAGAATGACCGGCTGGGCTTCGAAGTACCCTATGTGGATGGCAATACTGAGCGGCACTACCGGCCCGACTTCATCGTGGTGGTGGATGATGGACGCGGCCCGAATGATCCGCTGCACCTGGTGCTGGAAGTGAAGGGCCGCCAAACCGCGCAGGACGACGCAAAGCATGATACAATGCGTAAGCTTTGGGTGCCGTCGGTGAATGCGCAGGGGCGCTTCGGGCGCTGGGATTTTTGCCGGGTGGATGGACCCTATGGCGTGGATGAGATCATCCGGCGGCGGCTGAATGCCGGCGCTCTCTCACGCGCAGCTTGAACCCGGAAGACAGCGCAGCATGGCCCGCCCGAAGAAGCTCAAGCCCGACGCACCCGCCACCGAGGTGGAGACGATCGTTCATCCCGCCGATATCGGGCGCAAGAATATCCCTACCGCGGAGACTGCGGCGCTGATGGCGGAGGAGGAAGCGCGGGCTGAACCCAAGCTCTATCCACGCAACCCGGACCTGGACCCACAACTGGTCTGGCGCGGGAAGGATGAGCAGGACAGCGCGCCGCTGCGCGTTGAGACTGTGCCAATTTACATTCAGGAAAAGCTGTATCCGGAGGCGTTGATCCGCGATCTGCAACGCGTCTCAGCGAAGGAAGCACCGCCGCAGGCCGATTTGTTCGGTAGCTTCGACCGCATCACGGATGAGGCGGCGCGGCTTGAGTTCTACCAGCACGCCGAAAATTGGTCGAACCGGATGATCCTGGGCGACAGTCTGCTGGTGATGAACAGCCTGGCGGAGAAGGAAGGGCTGCGTGGCCAGGTGCAGATGATCTACCTCGACCCGCCCTACGGCATCCGCTTTGCCAGCAACTGGCAGCCGAGCACCCGCACGCGCGACTTAAAGGAGGGCAAGGCCGAAGGCATGTCGCGCGAGCCGGAGCAAATCAAGGCGTTCCGGGATACCTGGAAGGATGGCATCCACAGCTATCTGGCCTATCTGCGGGATCGGCTGGTGGTGGCGCGGGAGCTTTTGGCGGACAGCGGCAGTATTTTCGTGCAAATCGGCGACGATAACGTCCATCTCGTTCGAGGCTTGTTGGACGAGGCTTTCGGTGCGGACAATTTTGTTGCTCAGATTCCTTTTCGCAAGAAAACCATGCCGCTTGGTGCGAAGTTTCTCGAGTCTATGGGTGATTTCATCCTGTTCTACGCGCGAGATAAGGCACAGTTGAAGTTTCGTCGCCTGTTCAAGGATACCTCGGTTGTGGGGGACAACCACTGGAACGTGGCACTAGACGACGCCGGAGCCTTCCACCGGCTATCGTCGGCCATGGTTAAGGGCTTAGAACCTCTACCCGACGGTTGGCGGATCGGTCGTCACGTGAACATGGTTCCGATCGGCTTCGACCCGGAGCGTGTGTTCAATGTAGCGTTCCAGGATCGCAGTCTTCCACCCACAGAGGGGCGCAGTTGGAAGACCGATCGAACCGGGATGCAGAGGTTACTGCATGCGAGACGGCTCGCCACTTATGAGGACGGCGATAAACTGCAATTTACGCTCTTGCTGTCCGATTATCCGGTCTCGCCTTTGAATACCTACTGGATGGACACCTCCGCACCGCCTGATATGCGCTATGTGGTCGAGACCAATCCGCGCGTCATAGAGCGCTGCCTGCTCATGACCACCGATCCCGGAGACCTGGTGCTCGATCCCACCTGCGGCTCTGGCACCACCGCTTTCGTCGCCGAGCAATGGGGCCGCCGCTGGATCACTACGGACACCTCTCGCGTCGCCCTCGCCCTGGCGCGTACGCGCCTCACGGCTGGTCGCTTTCCTGCATGGCTGCTGCGCGACAGCAAGGAGGGCGCGGCGAAGGAGGCCGAGATCACTGGCCGTCCGCCGGAGGAAGGTCCCTATCGTCATGACATACGCCAGGGCCTGGTGCTGGAGCGCGCATCGCACATCGAGATGGGCGACATCGCTAATAATGCCGGCATCGACGTTATTCACGATAATTGGGCACCGAAGATAGAGGCCGCGCTCGCCGCCCTCAACACCGCCCTTGGGACAAAGCACGCCGAGTGGCAGGTGCCCCGCAACCTGCCTGAAGATACGAAACAAGTGTTGAAGGATGCACATGCAGCCTTCTGGGCCGCTCGCCGTGCTCGGCAAGCGGAGATAGACGCCTCCATCACCCAGAACGCGGAAACCGAATTTCTGCACGATCGTCCCTACACCAAAAAGAACGCCGTCCGCGTGACCGGCCCCTTCACGGTGGAAAGCCTCTCGCCCCACCGCGTCCTGCCCGCGGATGAGGAAGACCAGGCCGTGATGGAGGCTCTGGCGCAGGAAGCGGGCGCGCCCGTGCCCGAACGCCGGCCGCTTCGCACTCGCCCCGATAGTGACGCAGGGGGTGGCGATGATTTCGTGACTGCTGTGCTCGACAACCTTGGCAAGGCCGGCGTGCAAAACACCAAGAAGGGTGAGCGCCTGACCTTCGCAACGCTGCGCCCCTGGCCCGGTGGCCGCTTCGTCTCGGCCGAGGGTGAATACGAAGAGGCCGGCGCAAAAAAGCGTGCCGCCATCGTGATAGGCCCAGAATACGGCACCGTTGGCCCCGACCTGGTGCGAGAGGCCGCGCGCGAATGCCGTGACTGGGCGGATGCCATGGTGGTCTGCGGCTTTGCCTTCGACCCGCAGGTGGGCGACAGCACCATGAACCTGGGCCGGCTGGTGGTGCTGAAGGCACGCATGAACCAGGAATTGCGCGCGGCAGATGCCTACAAGGCCGGCGGCGGCAATTTGTTCGTAGTATTCGGTGAGCCTGATATCGCGCTGGAGCAGGCTGGCGAGGAATGCATCATACGCCTGAAGGGCGTGGACATCTTCGACCCTACAACCGGTGAGGTCCGTTCCTCTGGTCGCGTTGAGGATGACGTGGCCTGCTGGTTCATAGACACCGATTATGATGGCGACAGCTTCTTCGTCCGCCACGCCTACTTCCTGGGCGGCAAGGACCCCTTCGAGAAACTCAAAACCGCACTGAAAGCCGAAGTGGACGAGGACGCCTGGGCCAGCCTCTACCGCACCGAAAGCCGCCCCTTCGCGAAGCCGAAGTCGGGTAGAATC
>JADCCX010000121.1 GCA_020252485.1 Methylocystis sp. | reverse complement strand
GGACGGCGGCACCGGGAATTGCGCCAGGCTTCTGGCGGGTCGTGATACCCCGTCCGCGGGCATCGCACGGGCGCAGACGGCGCAGGCTAGCCCGTGGTGCCGCAAGCAGGATGCAAGGTGCCTGTCATGCCGCAAGGCACGTCTTCACGTCCGGGTTGCAGCGGCAACAGATCAGGCTGATCCGGAGCAGGGTCAAGCCGGGTCATCAACCCATATCTTGACGATCCGCAGATTCGCGAGGGCATATGCAGGGCGTCTTGGTTGACTTGCCGTTCGCCCGGCGCGACCATGTCCCCCCACAGGGGAATCAACGGAACAGGCGGCGCAGTGCGCTTTTCGCGACTTCGGCTCAATGGCTTCAAAAGCTTTGTCGACCCCACGGATCTGGTGATCCACGAGGGGCTGACCGGCGTCGTCGGCCCCAATGGCTGCGGCAAGTCGAACCTGCTTGAGGCGCTGCGCTGGGTCATGGGCGAAAACCGCCCCACGGCGATGCGCGGCGACGGCATGGAAGACGTGATCTTTGCCGGTGCCGCCACGCGGGGCGCGCGCAATTTCGCCGAAGTGTCGATCATCATCGACAATGCCGATCGTCTGGCCCCGTCCGGCTTCAACGATCAGGACCAGATCGAGATCGTGCGGCGGATCACGCGCGATGCCGGATCGGCCTACAAGGCCAATACCAGGGATGTGCGGGCACGGGACGTGCAGATGCTCTTTGCCGATGCCTCTACCGGCGCACAATCGCCCGCGCTGGTGCGGCAGGGCCAGATTTCCGAACTGATCAACGCCAAGCCAAAGAACCGCCGCCGCATTCTGGAAGAGGCGGCAGGGATTTCCGGCCTGTATCAGCGCCGACACGAGGCAGAGCTGCGGCTGCAGGCGACCGAGACGAACCTGACCCGCGTCGATGACGTGATCGAGGCTTTGGCCCAGCAGCTTGTCACGCTGGCACGCCAGGCCCGTCAGGCCGCCCGCTATCGCGAGATCGCAGAACAGTTGCGGCGGGCCGAAGGGATGCTGCTGTACCGCCGCTGGCGCGAGGCCGATGAGGCGCGGGTCCTGGCAGAGACGGATCTGCGCGCGCGCATCCTGACGGCATCACAGGCAGAGGCCGCCGCCCGCGCGGCCGCCCAGGCGCGCAGCCTTGCCGAAGATGCGCTGCCGTCAAAGCGCGAGGAAGAGGCAATTGCCTCTGCCGTGCTGCAGCGCCTGACCGTGCAGCGCGACCAGCTTGCCGAGCAGGACGCGCAGGCCACACAGCGGATCGCGACCCTGCGCGGGCGGATCGATCAGCTTGGCCGCGATATGGAACGTGAAGCCGGGCTGAACCGCGACGCCGTGGATACCATCGCCCGGCTGGACTGGGAGCAGGCCCAGATCGGCAAGGCGCAGGACGGCCATGACAGGCGGCTTGCCGAAGCCTCTGATCTGGCCAGAGAGGCGGCTGCGATTCTGTCAGAGCGGGAAGCCGCGCTGGCCGAAGCGACCGAAGACGTGGCGCGTCTTGCCGCCCGGCACCAGTCGGTCCAGCGGCTGCTGGGCGACAACCGCACGACCGTGCAAAAGGCGGAAACCGAAGCCGAACGATCACGCGCGGCCGTGATTTCGGCAACCGGGGCGCTGGCGGCGGCCGAAACGGCCTTCGAAGCGGCGGAAGCCGCGCAGGCTGATGCCGTGGCACTTGCCGCCGAAACCGAAGCGGCACTGGATGCTGCCGAAGACGCCCGGGGCGAAGCCCAGCGGCGCGAGGCCGAGGCGCGCGCGGCGCGGTCCGAGGCCGAGGGCGAGGCCAACGCCCTGCGCGCCGAAGTTGCCGCCCTTGCCCGTCTGGTGGACCGCGAAACGCTGGCGGGGGCGCAGCTGCTTGACCGGGTGACGGTGACGCCCGGCTATGAAAAGGCGCTGGGTGCCGCCCTTGCCGATGACCTGCGCGCCCCCGAAGTGGACCATGCGGCACGGTCGGGCTGGGCCGTTCTGCCCGACTTTGACGATCCGCAGCCCTTGCCCGAGGGGGCCGTTGCGCTGTCGCAGCACGTGGATGTGCCTGCGGTGCTGCGGCGGCGCATCAGCCAGATCGGACTTGTCGGGCGCGGGGCCGGCGCGGCGCTTCAGCCCCGCCTGCGGCCCGGCCAGCGTCTGGTCAGCCTGGACGGCGATCTCTGGCGCTGGGACGGGTTTCGCGCCGCATCGGAAGATGCCCCGTCCGCCGCCGCCCTGCGCCTGCAGCAGATGAACCGGCTGGTTGCGCTGAAGCGCGATCTTGAAGATGTGGCGGCCCGCGCCGAAGGGGCGCGTCAGGCGCATGAGGCGCTGCACCGGCGCCTGGCCGATCTGGCGCGGGCCGACCAGATGGCGCGCGACGCCCGCCGCGCCGCCGATCAGCGGGTGACCGAGGCCAGCCGCGCCCTGGCCCGGGCCGAGGCGGACCGGTCGATTGCGGCAGGCAAGCTTGATGCGGCCCGTCTGGCCGTGGCCCGCTTTGATGACGAGGCCGGCCTTGCCCGCGCGGCCGTGCGCGAGGCAGAGGCGGCAGCGGCGGCCCTGCCCGATCTTGCCACCGCCCGCAGCAATGTCGAACAGGTGCGCACCGCCGTGGAAGCCGCCCGCACCGCGATGATGACCCGCCGGTCGGTGCAGGATGAACTGCGCCGCGAGGGCGAGGCCCGCGTGAAGCGTAGGCAGGAGATTGCCCGGGAAGTGTCCGGCTGGAAGCACCGCCTGGAAACGGCGGAAACGCGCGGCACCGAACTGTCCGAGCGCCGCGCCGAGGCCGAAAAGGCCCTGTCCGAAGCCATGGCGGCCCCCGGGGAAATCGCGATCCGGCGCGATGAGCTGGCCGGGGCGATTGACCGGGCCGAGGCGCGCCGCCGCGCCGGTGCGGATGCCCTTGCCCTTGCCGAGGCCGCCCTGCGGGCGGCGCAAACCGCCGAGCGCGATGCCGAACGCAGCGGCAGCGAAGCCCGCGAGGCGCGTGCGCGCGCCGAGGCCCGCCTTGATGCGGCGCGGGGCACAGCCGATTATGCCGCCGAACGCATCCGCGAGGAAACCGAATGCTCGCCCGCCGACCTGCTGGCCAGCCTCAAGGAAGACCCGGGTGCCATGCCCGATGCCGCAGCCCTCGATGCGGATGTCAACCGCCTGAAACGCCAGCGCGAAGCGCTGGGGGCCGTGAACCTGCGGGCGGAAGAAGATGCAAAAGGCGTGCAGGCCGAACATGACACGCTGAAGGCCGAGAAAGACGATCTGGAAGAGGCGATCAAGAGGCTGCGTTCCGGCATCGCCGGGTTGAACCGCGAAGGGCGCGAACGGCTGCTGACCGCCTTTGAACAGGTGAACGCCAATTTCGCCACCCTCTTCACCCATCTGTTCGGGGGCGGCGAGGCGCGGCTTGTTCTGGTGGAAAGCGACGATCCGCTGGAGGCCGGCCTTGAAATCATGTGCCAGCCGCCCGGCAAGAAACTGGCAACCCTGTCGCTGCTGTCGGGGGGCGAGCAAACGCTGACGGCGCTGGCGCTGATCTTTGGCGTGTTCCTGGCCAACCCCGCGCCGATCTGCGTGCTGGACGAGGTGGACGCCCCGCTGGACGATGCCAACGTCACCCGGTTCTGCGACCTGCTGGATGAAATGACGCGCCGCACCGAAACGCGGTTCCTGATCATCACGCACCACGCCGTCACCATGGCGCGGATGGACCGGCTGTTCGGGGTGACGATGGTGGAACAGGGTGTCAGCCAGCTGGTCAGCGTTGATCTGAAAAAGGCCGAAGCGCTGGTGGCGTGATGGTGGACGCCGACTGTTCGGGGTCCTTCGGCTGCAGATCTCCGAAAGAGGCACCCCGGGGCCGGACACTGTTCTGTGCCAGCCCTGTCCTGCCGGGGCTTGCCCGCAGTGGCGCGGGTTGGTCCGGTCTTGGTGCGGGCGTCCCGCCACCGTGGGGGAAACGCGGGTTGCGTTTCCGGGTCCCGCCCGGAGGGGCGAAAGGACCTTCACCGCTGCAATGGCAGGGGCCATCGCCCCTGCCACAGCGTCCCGCTGACCTCAGGCCAGCCGCGGGCCAAAGCCCCCGGCCAGCCGCCCGCCCCGCCCACGGCGGGCGCTTCTCGCCCCCCGGGTCGGGCGCTGGCCTCTGTTGGTGCGTGCGTCACGGATCTTGGTGGAAACGTTCCGCGCGGGCGGGGAAATGCGGGTCGCGTTTCCTTCTCCCGGCCGGACCGAACCTTCTTTCGTCTCTGTCATGGCTTACTCCCGCCGAACGTAAGGTGATATCTCAAGATGCCGGGCCAGAACCTCTTCGAAATCCTGCTGCCGTAAAAGCACCTTCTCCTGATATATCGCGCCGAAGTCTGAAAGTGCCGAACCTGAACGATCCCCGCGGCGGGGATTATAACCGCGATCCTCTGGTGTTCTGAATCTGACGCATGGTACCCACTAAAGAGGCGAAATTTTTCGTGCCAGTTCAATCGAACCGCCCCATCTGGGAAGCCGAGGCCGCCTGCGCATCGACAGCCCTGCCGCCGACAACCTGACGCATGACCGGGTCGAGCGCGAGACGGTCAGCGTCGTTGACGTCCTCGTATCCGGCCAGCCGCCCGAACACCGACTGCCGGAACAACCCTTCAAGACGATGGAACGTGTTCTTGCCCGGGCGGGTGTCGCGCAATGTTGCTGCTGCAAGATCGGACAGCCCGAGCGCGTCATCAAGCTCGCGCATCACCAGCAGCCCGCCGTCCGAACTGATCTGCGCGCCCAGGAACTCCACCCGCACCCGGCGGTCGAAATCGACCCGATCTGCCCGCTGCGAGCCCGCACCCTCTGGGTGATCCATAAAGCAAGCTCCCCGCAGCCATCAATGCCATGATTTATAAACAAAATATCATACTCAGGACAGCGAAATCAGCGGTTTACTTGGGGAATGCGGGCTAAGTCTGGCGGTCGTGCAGACCACAGACACCGCTCGAGGCAGAAAAGACTTGTCCAAAGAGAAGATTCGGGTGATCTTTCTCATGTATTGGCCCGCTAGTTGGGGAGAGTGTTCGCGGAGGAATCTGAGATGAAAGATGAATACATCGGTAAGGAACTAGACAAGCCTGTTTCAGACGGTTCTTCACCGCCTGAAGCGGACAGCGAAATTGTGGATGATGAAGCTAATGCCTTATGTTGGCTAACAATAAATGGAAACCGCACTTCGTTCAGTCCCGGTGCCCGTGTATGCTGGGGTGGTAACGTAATAATCTGTCAGAGTAATGGCCAATGGCATAATTCTAGGAAGAGTTGCTGAAAGGAGAGCGCCATGAAGCCTTTTAGAGCCTTGTTCTTCGTCCTTGTCAGTTCCACATCTGCGTTTTCTCAGGAGGCAGTACCGACTTGTGCCCAATATGGGTGTCCGGATTGCTCATGCATTGCAGACAATGCTGAGCTGCGTCAGGCGTTAGCCCGGTCGTACTCAGAGATTCTTGATAGCCTTGTCGAAGCGGGAGTCCCGCCTGAGGCGGTACAAATGAGCATGTCTGGTTACAATGGAATTGAGGTTAACGAGACCATCACTCTTGATGATGGAAGAACACTAGGGTGCTGCTGTGGGTGCGGTTCTCCATCATGCAAGTGGACCTTTGCTGTAAAGCAAGCCCAGTAATTTCCCTGGTACGAGCCGACATTCCCCAAGTGGCGTGCTGTCTGACGCCAAGATCGCGTAAATCTTCTCTCTGGACAAGCGCCTTTTGCCCAGGGCAATCGCGTTTGACCTATGCGCTTGCTAACTTATTAAGAAGGCTGAGAAGAAACGCATCGCTCCAACCTGCGCGCTTGAGTTTGATCGAGAGCGACCCCTTGGAGGTGTCGCGTCGGGCGAGGTCGAGGGCGCGGCGGCGCAGGATGGCGATGTTGGCGGGGCCGTGCTCCTTGCGGTTGCGGGCGGCATCTTCCCGGAACGAGACGTCAAGTTGCCAGTGCAGGGCGTTCTCGATCCCCCAATGGGCGCGGACGGTGGCCATGAAGACCTCGGGTTCGGGCATCCATGACAGGGCGAAGGTGCGGGTTTCGGTCTGCATTTTGCCATCGGTCTCCCGGCGTGCCTCGATCCGGCCGAAGGCTTGCAAGCCGGGGAAATCATGGTGTTCCGCCAGTCCCTTGGCCGAAACGACCATGCCCGTCCTGGTCTCCTTGCGACCATGCCCGACCTCCTGCTGCCGCGCGACCGGATGATCCGGCGACACCTTGCCGAAACAGGAGCGGGCGTCAGACAGCAGCGAGTCCTGGTTGGCCTTCAACGCCAGGCAATAGTCGCCGCCGCCTTCGGTGATCGCTGCAACCGTGCGGCGATTGCAATGCAGCGCGTCCGCCGTCACGACCTTGCCCCTGAGCGCGATCAGGCCGAGCACCTCAAGCGCCGCCTCCAGCTCGCCGCCATTGTCGGCGGCAACGGTCGCCAGCGTCAGGCGCAGGCGGGCGGCGTAGGCCGAGACCATCATTCGGTTCCGCGCGCTCTGCCCCTTGTCGCGCGCGCCCCGGAGCGCCTTGCCATCGATGGCAATCACGTCACCCTCACCGAGCAGGGCGGTGATCTGGGCCAGCACCCGCCCGAAAGCAGCGTCCAGCGCCTTCGGATCGATCATCCGGAACACCGTCGAAAAGGTGTCATGCGAGGGGATGGAATGCCTGAGCTTCAGGAAGTCCCTGAAAACATGCTCTTTTGCCCGACCGAAGTCTGCCATCTCGGCACAGCTGGTTGCCCCGCAGAGCACCGCGACGAAGCCCACGACCAGAAGTTCACAAAGGTCGTGACGCGCGTTGTCAGCACGCGGATCGGGGATGTCATCGAAAGCGGCGAGAAAAATGTCCATGCGGGGAACGGGCTCCAGAAGGGCGATCGCCGCCCAAGAATCCATCCCCACGCAAACCGCAAGACCCCTCAGATCACCTCAAATCCCAAACGCGATTCCCCTGTCGGCCTCTTTCCTGTATCCGGGCAAATCATAAAGCCTTTCTCGCGGAGGAATTTTTAGCCACTTCTCCAGCATGCTTTCCTTTTTCGGTGTCACTTCATTACCTCTGTCCAGTCCGGCCCAAGCCTGCGCACACTTGCCCAGTATTCTTCCGAATAAAGCCCGGAGTCTCCCTTTGCCCTCACCCTTCGTCATAGCCGCTCTCTGTGCCGAGATCCGCAGGCAACACCAGAGAAGCCTTACGATATCTGCTGTCATGCCGCGTCACGCCGGTGGCCGTCGCCCGCGCTGGATCGGTTGGCAGGGCGATCAGGTTGTAGTCGGTGCTGTCCTTGTTCCACAGCCCTTTCGCGACCAGGTTCTTCAAATCCGGGCTGACCAGCGCCGGGTCGGTCGTAGGTATCTCCCCCACCCCCATG
>JADCCX010000120.1 GCA_020252485.1 Methylocystis sp. | reverse complement strand
GTGAAGGCAGACGAGGAACCGAGGCCAGAGCGCGCGGGCAGATCAGCCATGATGGAAATATCGAGTGGTTGCGTGAACCCGTAATGGCGGATGGCCTCGCGCACCACGGGATGCTCGATGGCGTCGAGCGCGTTAACCTGCTCGATCCGCGAATAGGAGACGCGATAGCGGTAATCCAGAATGTTGGTCAGCTGCAGGGCCGCGACATAGACATATTGGTCAATCGCCATGCCGAGCACGGCACCGCGCCGCTCGGCGAAATATTCGGGGTAATCCGTACCGCCGCCAAAGAAGGAAACACGCAAGGGCGTGCGGGAAACAGTCATCATGGCCGTGTCATCTCCGCCTG
Organism: Methylocystis sp.; assembly: GCA_020252485.1. Taxonomy (GTDB): domain Bacteria; phylum Pseudomonadota; class Alphaproteobacteria; order Rhizobiales; family Beijerinckiaceae; genus JADCCX01. The sequence continues at coordinate 5,815 of JADCCX010000120.1, read as the reverse complement.
ATCGGACGCGAGCACATGGGCAACGCCGGTCCGCAGGTTCAGTTTTGGCCGCCAGCCAGTGGCGCCCAGGAATTGCGTGGAATCGAGGCTTTTGTAGCCAGCCCCTTGAAACGAATTCGTCGGGTGTATGATTTTTGCCGGCCAGTCTAGTGCCGCCAGGATCGCGCGAGCGCATTCCCCGATCTCCACTGGCGCATTGGGGGTCACGTTCAGCACGCGGTCGGTAAAGACAGCGTCGGCGGCGATGATAGCGTCCAACTGGTCATCCACATGCAGCAGATCGCGCACTGTGTGCGGATTGCCCCAGACCTCGAACTCCATCGCGCCCGAAGCCTTGGTGGCGACGGCACGGGCGATCATGGCCGCCATGAAATGGGCGCGGCCATCCTCCGTATGGGCATGCGGGCCATAGACCGTTGCCAGCACACAATGCAGCCAATTCAGCCCATATTGTGCGCCGTAGCATTCCGACCCCAAAGCCAGCATTTCCTTGGCGAGGGCATAACCACGCACCGAGGGATGCGGCCGGCCGAGGCCGAATTCCGACTCGGGCGTTGGGTGATCCGCCTCGGCATAGGTGCAGGAAGACCCGAGCGAAACCAGCTTGGCCTGGGGCTGGTGATGGCGCCAGGCTTCCAGAACATTCAAATGAATGCGGGCATTGTCCGCCAGCAATTCGCCTTGAATCGCGTATTGGATCTGCCCGGTACGCTGACGGGTGATGGCGTGGAAGATCCGTCCAGCCTTCGGTGCTGCGCGCAGCGCCGCATCCACCACCGCGGAGTCGGTGAAGTCACCCGCGGCGCGACCGATGGCATGCACGGGCCAGCCTCGCGCCTGCCAGCGCGCGACCAGATGATGGCCAAGAAAGCCATCAGCGCCAAGGATTATGGTGGTGCTGTCGGAGTAGGGCATCACGATACCAGGTCAGGGTTTTTTCCAGGCCTGATTCGAGGCTTTGGAAATCGGGAAGATCAGGCAGCAACTGCCGCAGGCGGAGCCCGGTGGAACGCCGCACCAGCACGCCGCGATTGCCTGCGGGCGGCGGCGAGACCAACTTGATGGGGCGGATTCGGCCCGACGCCGCCATCGCGGCTTGCGCCAGTTCGCTCACCTTGCGGGTTTCACCATAGGCGAGGTTGAGCGCCGCCTGCGTCCCGCGCAGCTTCAGCGATTCGACAAAGGCCAGTGCCGCATCACCCGCGTACAGGAAATCGCGCTCCGCATCCGGATTGCCGCGCACCTCGAACTCTGCGCCCTCGCCAGCCGCGCGGATAACGAAGGCGGTCGCGACATGCGCCTCGGCCTCATCCAGCGTATCATGCGGTCCATAGGGGTTCGTCAGCCGGAAGGAGATGGTGTTGACGCCCGCGCGCCGGTGCCAAAGCTCGGCCGCGATTTCGCCCCAGCGCTTGGACCAAGCATAGGCGGCCTCTCCATCATGCGGCCAGCCATTGAGATCAAAAGGAAGCGCGTCATCCAGTATCGGCCACGCAGCGGGGTAAACCGCCGAGGACGAGGCTACACGCACCTCCGTTATCCCGCGCGCCATCGCGAAACCATAGACCTGATCGGTCATGGCGAGGTTGGCGCGCATGATCTCTGCCTGCTGCTTGCCGAAGCGGCTGGCGAAGTAGCGGAAGGCGGCGACATGGATGATGGCCGTCTCGCGCGGCAGGTCAGCCAGGCTGTCCAGCGTTGATGCGGCCACCGTGCTGGAGCAGCCAGGCACCGGACGGCCGGAGGCATTGACACCGATGATGGTCCCGACACGCCCGCTGAGAGCGTCCACGATGTTGCGACCGATGAAGCCGCTTGCACCGAAAACGATGACGGCTTCGGGCAAGCTCATGCGTCGTCGCGCCCGTAGGTGCGGACCTTGGGAATCGGGACGATCAGCTCGCCGCCGCCCGCGAGATAGGCCTGCTCCTTGGCGACGAACTCCTCGATGAAATTCCAGGCCAGCACGAGATAGGCGTCGGGACGCTCGCCCTCCTCGGAGAGGATGGGAATGCGCACACCCGGAATCGCGAGGCCGACCTTCATCGGGTTCTTCTCGACCGCCTTCTGCACGAGATCGGCGCCGATGCCGAAGCTGTTCAGCAGCGTCGCTCCCTTGGCCGGGGCACCATAGGCCCAGACCGATTTGCCCGCGACCTTGTAGCCCTCGAGCAGCGCGACCAGCCGGGTGCGCAGGTCCAGCACGTCATCCGCGAATTTGCGGTAGGTGGCAATCTCACCAAAGCCCTTCTGGATTTCCACCGCCTGCATCGCGCGGACGCTCTCGCCCATGGGTCGCGTGCCCTTGCGCGCGACATGCGCCTCGATCGAACCACCGTGGATGTTCACGAGGCTCGCGTCGAAAACTTCCAGCCCATGTTGTTCCAGCAGCGCGGAAAGCGACTTCAGCGTGTAGTAGCAGAGATGCTCGTGATAGACCTGATCGAAGGCGGTGTTCTCGACCATGCCGCCCAGGTAGATCGCCTGCACCACGAAGACGCCGTCCTGCGCCAGCAACAGGGCGATGCCCTCCACCACGCTGTGCAGCTCTTCCAGATGGAAGAACACGCCGGACGCCGTGATGATCTTGGCCGGCCCGTGCTGGGCCAGGATGTCACGGCAGCATTCGGCGTTGAAAAAGCGGTTCCAGGTCGGAACGCCGGCATCCTGCGCCAGCTTCGCGACGTTGCCTGCCGCCTCGACCCCGAGCACGCGGGCGCCGGAGAAGTCCCACTGCATCAGCCATGTGCCGTCATTGCTACCAATGTCGACGACCAGATCCTTCGGGCCGACATCATAGGCGGCGGCCACACGCTCCGAGGTCGCGCGGAAATGCGCTGGCAGTGTCTTGGTGGTGCCTGAGACATAGGGGTAGTCGGTGAACATCGATTCCTTGGGAATCGTATGGTCAATCTGGACCATGGTGCAGGCGCGGCAGAAACCCACGCGTAGCGGGTAATTCGGCTCGGCGCCGGCCGGTGCGTCGGGCGGGACGAGGCGGTTGCAATGCGGCTGGTCGCCCAGGTCGATCACCTGTTCGACCGTGCGGGCACCGCAGCAACGGCAGGCCATATCCATCATGACGCCGGCTGGCGGGACGTGCATCCTGGACTTCTCAGACATTGGCGAAGCGCCCGTTGCGCAGCATGCGGTAGCCCTTGATCAGCTCGATAATGCCTTTGTCCAGGCCGTAATCCGGCACCCAGCCCGTGGCCTCAAGCTTGTCGTTCGAGACGACGTAGTCGCGCTTGTCGGGGTCCTCGCCCACCGGCGCTTCCAGCCAGACGAAGCCTGGCACATGGCGCGCGATACGCTCGCAGAGCTGCGACTTGGAGAGATTGGCTTCCGAAAGCCCCACGTTGTAGGCCTGCTGACGCATGCTCCCGACATTGTCGATGCCGTGCAGGAAGGCCTTCACCACATCGCGCACGTGAATGTAGTTGCGCCGGAAATGCGCCTCGAAGAGCACCACGGCGCGGTCATTCACCGCGCGCCAGGTGAAGTCGTTCACCAGCAGGTCGAGCCGCATGCGCGGCGCCATCCCGAAGACGGTGGCCAGGCGGAAGGAGAGGCTGTTCCCATGAGTCAGTATCGCCTCCTCGGCCTCGACTTTGGTACGGCCATAAAGCGAGACCGGGCGGAGCGGCGATTCCTCGGTGCAGGGGGCATTGGCTTCGCCAACGCCATAGCCGGAATTGGTCGTCGGATAGGCAACAATCTGGCTCTTTCCAACCAGCTTCATTAGGTCCACCACCGCATCGCGGTTGAGCGAAGTCGCGCCGATCTGATCGCGCGCACAAAGCGGTGCACCCACAAGCGCCGCCAGCGGAACAACCACATCCGCCTGCTTGAGCAGCGGCTCCACCACCCGCATGTCACGGCAGTCTCCACGAACCGCGTCGAAATTCGGGTCCGCACAGGAATGCGCCAAGAACGGCTCGCCCGCAGAAAAAGTGTCCAGTACCGTCACCTGCCAGCCGCGCCCAAGCATCGCTGGAACCAACATGGATCCAATATACCCGGCGCCGCCGGTTACCAAAACACGCATATTTTCGTTTTCCTTAACCACGAGAAGTCTATATGTAACCGTAGTCACTTGGCCTAACAACCCGTTCGCGAAGGTTGCAACCCGTCTCAGGGCTGCGTTACAAGAGCCAGAAACAGCGCGTCAGGATTGTGCTTCGCCCGCCAAGCGGGGGCGCCCGCGCGCGCCGCGCGCCTAAGTTCGGCGAGGCTGTCCAGCGCAGCGGTGAGGGCCTCCCAGGGCAACATGCCCGGGGCGATGGCCACGGCCCGGTCCGGCGCGGCTACCTCTGCCATCCAACAGCTTGACGGAACCACGGCCGGCACGCCAAGTGCCAGGGCCTCGGCCAGGATTCCGCTGCTGCGCGAACCATAGACCCGCCCATCATAGGGCAGCAACAGCAGGTCAGCCTCGGCCAGAAGTGCGGCATAAGCATCTGGTGCCAGTGCCTCTTCGATGACGGCGAGATCAGCGCCACGGCGGGCCAGCAGTGCCCGATGCGCGCGCTGCACGAGCGGATCATCCTGCGGCCCGACCGGGCCCGACTGGATCGTGAAGCGCGCCCGCCCTGTCACCGCGGCGACCGCGGCGGGGAGGTGTTGATAGCCCTTCTCCAGTCGGGCGCCGCCTGCGAAGACGACATGCGACAGCGCGGCTGGCGGTCGGTCCGGCACACTTGGCACGATGATCGGCAAGGGCACCGGGCGCACCGGCAGCCCCGAGAAGGCGACGAACTGGGCGGCCAGCTGCTCGGTGTCAGCGAATAGCCTTAGCCGGGGGCCGAAGCGGGCGACCAGCCGGTGCAGCAGGGCCGCCATGGGTTCGGATGCCGGGTCATCGGCCTCCATCTCCGCCGGCATGCGCCGCAGCACGATCAGCAGCGTGACGTTCGGGAAATTCGCGGCTTGCGCGAGGGAGGCCAGGTTGGCGCCGGAGACGCTGTGCAGCAGCAACAGATCCATCGAATCGGCCTCGATGCGGCCCAGTGCGCGCGCCAGTTCCGGCCCGAGCCCGTCCGCCGGCGCAGCAGCCGCGCGCAGCATGCGCCGCATCCGGCGCAAGGGCGGGGCGACCAGCCCGGCCAAGGGCGCCGGCAAATGCGCGGCCATGCCAAAGATCAGACGCCGCCCGAGGCCACCGCCACCCGCCGTCTGATAGGTGGTGCCGAGCATCGGATGCATCTCTGCGCCCAGGACCGGGAAGCTGCCGGAAAAGCGGCGCCCGGCCAGCACAACGGTAGGCATCCCTGCGCGCAGGGCAGCGCCCGCCACCGCCACGCTGTAGCCCAGGTGATGCCCAAGCGGGCCTGTCAACCCAGGATCGGCGATGATCAGCCGTCCGGGCCGGCTCATGGGTGCAGAAGGCGGCCGATGAAGGCGTCGAGGTCACCGCTCGAGAAGAGGTACCCGTGGAGCCCGGCAGCCTTCGCCGCCGCCACATCCGTGTCACGGTCCCCAACCAGGAAGGAATGTGCCGTATCCACCGGCCAGGCGGCCAGCAGGTCCTGAATCATGCCGGGGCTGGGCTTGCGACGATGGCAATCCAGCCGATACTCCGCAAGCGGCGCTTCCGGGTGGTTCGGGCAATATTCCCAGGCATCCACATGGGCCCCGGCGCGGGCGAATTCGCCGGCCATCCAGCCATGCATCACCCTAACCTGCGACTCGGGATAGAAACCCTTTGCTACGCCCGCTTGGTTGGTCACCACGAAGACGAAGTATCCGGCGTCATTGAGCCGCTTCACAGCGGCCGCCGCGCCGGGGATCCAGCGCGCCTCCTCCGGCTTGTGCG
>JADCCX010000012.1 GCA_020252485.1 Methylocystis sp. | reverse complement strand
GACGGTGTGGCTTGTCGCGGCCTCGGAATCGAGGAGCGACCCATCCGCCACCACGATCTGGTTGAGCCCATTGATGGCGAAGCGCCCGCCGGCATCCTGCCCCGCGACGAAGGCGTAGGTGAAACTCGATCCGGCGTCCGGATCGGCTGCGCCGAGGGTGCCGATAACCGTGCCGTTCGGCGTATCCTCGGCAACGATCGTGTTGCTTATGGTGACGTCGAAAGGCGATTCGTTGACATTGCTGACAGTGATCGTCATCACCTTGTCGAAGCTGAGCCCGCCCTGATCGGTCACCCGGACCGTGACGGTGTGGCTTGTCGCGGCCTCGAAATCGAGGAGCGATTCGTTGGCTACAGTGATTCTGCCCATCGGGGAGATCGCGAAGCGCCCGCCGGCATCCTGACCGGGAACGAAGGCATAGTTGACACTGCCGCCGACGTCGGGATCGAAGGCCATGGCATCGCCGATGAAGGTTCCGTTCGTGGCGTTCTCCGCAATGCCGCCGCCGGTCAAACCCACATCCGTCGGCGCTTCGTTCACATTGTTGAGCGTGATAGTCACGGCCTGCGACGCCCGGCCGCCCAATTCATCAAACGCCATCACCGTTAGCTTGTAGACGTTTCCACCAGACTGGGCGCTTTCGAAATCCGAGGGCTTGGCGAAGGAGAGTTCGCCCGTTTCGCTGTTCATCGCGAAGAATGCCGCATCGGGCCCGCCGCCGACGGCGAAGTAAACCGCTTTGCCTTCCGGATCCTGTGCAGCGACGCGCGTCACCGCCTGCAAGCCTTCGTTCAGAACGAAGGCCGCCGCCGCGCCGCCGCCGTCGGATGTGATGATCGGATCGAGGTTCTTAGCGGTCTTGACCTCCTGCGATACCTGCTGGGCGCCGCCATCCGACTGGCCCCCGCTGCTGCCGCTGCCGCTGCCATTGAGAACGGTTTCGTCCTGGTTGCTGCGGCGGGCGAAACGCCCGATTTGCGGCGCAAGCAGGCCGCTGTTCAGCTCGCCGTCGCTTTCCGCCAGCCTCGCGCGCGGAACCGGAGTCAGGCCGGCGGACGGCAGGCTCGGCAATTGCACGATGGGAACGCCTGACGCCGCATTTGCCGCATCATCCTCTTTGGGATTCTGCAGCGAGGCCGAGACCATCAGATTGGGCAATTGATCGGCGAGCTGCACCTCGTCGACCCGGGCGATGATCATCTGCGGGTCGATCTCGCCATCCAGGAACGTCAACCGTGGCGCATCGGCGCCCAACATCCGCAGCGCAAGGCCCGGCAGCAGGATCTTGCTGCCGTCATCGAACAGCAGGACAAGATCGACATCAAGGACGGCAGTCTTCACCCCGGCATAGGCGAATTTGAAGGCCAGTTTCGCGGCCTGGGCGGTTTCGGCGAGCGAGACAGTCCCGGCGGCAGGTTTGCTGATCGCCAGCGGCAAGGGTTGTCCGCCCGCCTCGGGCATCGAGGAGGTCGTCAGGGGCGTCGCTTCGGTGACAGATGTTTCCAAGATTTCGCGCATTCAAAGATGCGTCGGACGCACCGGGAATTAGACAAGCGTGGAACCTCGTTAACATTGTGATAAACTGTTCGCGGCCACGCGGAAGCACAAAAGAAAGCATTCAACAGAGCAAACAGCTCGTTTATAGGGTCCTTGAAAGCGCCGCACCAAGTTGGCGCATCAGTGAGGAAAACATCCCATGCTCTCCCGACGCGCCCTGCTTGCAAGCACGCTCGCCCTGCCCGTTCTGCCCCGGATTGCCGCAGCCCAGGCCGCCAACTGGCCGCAAGGCCAGACCATCCGGTTCACGGTGCCGTTTCCGGCCGGCGGATCGACCGATGCGGTGGCACGCATCGTGCAGCCCGGCGTGCAGCAGCGGCTGAACACCACGATCATTGTCGAAAACCGGGCGGGCGGCGCCTCCAGCCTCGGCGCGGCCGTGGTGGCCAAATCACCGCCTGACGGTCTGAACTGGCTCTTCGTCTTCGACAGCCACGCCGTGATTCCAAGCCTCATGCCGCTGACCTTCGACGCGAAGAAGGATCTCGACCCTGTCCTGCTCGTCGGCACTGCGCCGATGGTGCTCGCTTGCCCGCCCTCGCGGCCGTTCCGCAGCTTCGCCGATGTCGTCGCGGCGGCGAAAGCCAAGCCCGACGGACTCACCTATGGCACAATCGGCAATGGCAGCCTCGGCCACCTGACCATGACCCTCCTTCAGAAGAAGGGGAATTTCGTGGTCCGGCATCTGCCCTACCGCGGCGGCGGACCGGCCCTGAACGACGCCGTCGGGGGCCATATTGACCTGATCATCACCTCGGTGGCCAACATGGCCTCGCAGCTTGCGGCGGGAAATCTGCGGCCGTTGCTGCAGACCGGAGAAGCACGCCTTCCCACGCTGCCGGACACGCCGACGATGATCGAAGCGGGGTTCAAGGACTTTACCGCGAACGCCTGGTGGGGCGTCTTTGCGCCCGGCGGCACCCCGCGCCCGATCGTCGACCGCATGGTGAGGGAGCTTCAGGCGAGCTTCCGGGACGAGAAGGTGGCGAAGGCCCTGGTCGAGACACAGCAGATCGACCTGCGGCTTGGCGGGCCCGAGGAGTTCCGCCGTTTCTTCGAAGCGCAGATGGCGACTTGGGGCGAAGTTGTCCGCGAGAACCAGATCCGGCCCGATTAGGCCGTGAACTCATTAAGGGGCAGGCATGAACCGTCCGTCCGTCGCCATTCTGGACGACACGCAGAATGTGGCCGCCGCTTCCGCCGACTGGAGGCGGCTCGAAGGCGTCGCCCATCTCGCCATCCTGCAGCGCCCCTTCGCCACGGAGGATGAAGCTGCAAAAGCGCTCGCTCCCTTCGACATCGCCGTCATGATGCGCGAGCGGACCGCCTTCACCGCGTCCCTCATCGAAAGGTTGCCGAAGCTGCGCATGATCGCGCTGACAGGCGCCAGGGCGCCGACGCTCGACATCGCGGCCTGCACCGCCGGCGGCATCCTGATCTGCAACACGGCCGGCGACCGGGTGACGCCCGCCACCTCCGAACTCGCCTTCGCGCTGATTCTGGCCTGCGCCCGGCGGATTTCGGAGGCGGATGCCGCCATGAAGCAGGGCGGCTGGCATGCAGGGCTTGGCACGGGCTACAGCCTCGCCGGCAAGACCCTGGGCATTGTCGGCCTCGGACGCCTCGGCACGAAAGTGGCGGGCTTTGGCAGGGCCTTCGGCATGGACGTGATCGCCTGGAGCCAGAATCTGACCGACGAAGCCGCTGCAGCCGCCGGATGCCGGAGGGTATCGAAGGAAGAGCTTTTCGCGAATGCGGACGCCATTTCGCTGCATCTGGTGCTCTCGGAGCGCTCGCGCGGGATCGTCGGACCCCACGAACTCGCGGCGATGAAGCCGGACGCGATCCTCGTCAACACATCGCGCGGTCCGCTGATCGATGAGAAGGCGTTGCTTTCCGCGCTTCATACAGGGCGATTGAGGGCGGGCCTCGATGTCTATGACCGCGAGCCTCTGCCGGCGGACCATCCGCTGCGGCAGGCGCCCAATGTGGTGCTGACGCCGCATCTCGGCTATTCGACGGGCGCTGCCTTCCAGCAATTCTATGGCGAGAGCCTCGAGAACATCGAAGCCTATCTGGCTGGCGCGCCGATTCGCATGGTCAATCCCGAAGTCTGGACCGCAGCGCGCGCCTGAGGCGGCGACGCTTCCTTAAGGCGGCGGTGTTAGACGGTATCCGATGCAGGACCCGATTCCGACGCAGAATTCCATGGAGACCGCGACGCGCCTGATGGCGTTCTTCGGCATTGCCGCGCGCGTCGCCAATGCGGGGATCGTGTTCCTCACGCAAGTCCTCTTCGCCCGCATGCTGGGCGCCGCCGAATTCGGCATCTACGCGACCGCGACAACCGCGATGCTGCTCGCAGCCGCGTTTGCAACCCTCGGTCTCACGGCGATGCCGCAGCGATTCTGGCCCGCCTATGCAGCGAATGGTGATCTGGCGCGCCAGCGGGGCCTCATGCGCTTTGCCTCCTGGGGCCCTTTCGTTGGCGGAACGGCAGTCGCCATCGCCGGATCGGCCATTGCGTATCTGGCCAGCCCCGTGCTCTCCCCGGCCGTCTCGACCGCCATCTGCCTTGCCATGCTGACTTTGCCTGCCCTTGCGGCCCTTGATGTCGTCGAAGGCATCGCCCTGCTCAAATCATGGAAGTATCTGGCTTATGGACTGATGTTCATTGTGAGGCCGCTGTTGATTCCAACCGTCTTTCTTGCTGCCTGGATGATGGGCGTCAGAGCAGATGCAGCCCTGGCGGTCATGGCCGTCGCCGCCGCAACATGGGTAGCGGCCTTTCTGCTGATCATCCTCGTGCGGCGCAAAATCAGGACCAGCCTGCCGGAGGGACCCGTTGCAAGCGATCACCGCGTCTGGCTCCGCGCCGGTTTGCCGGTGATGCTGATCGACGGCGCTTTCCTGCTGATGACATCGACCGATATCATTCTTCTGGCTGTCTTCGCCGACGATGCGGCGGTCGGCGCCTACAGCGCCGCTGCCCGATTGGTCGCGCTTGCGGCCTTCGTGCATCAAGGACTGACCTGGGCTAGCGGCCATCACTTCAGTGCGTTGCATGTGGCCGGCGATTCCTCCGGTCTCGCCGATTATGCGACAAGGATGACGCGCTGGACTTTCCTGCCATCGCTCGTGGCGGCTGTCGTGATCGCTGCGGCCGCGCCGCTGATCCTGATGCTCTTCGGCAAAGGCTTCGAGGGCGGCGGCAGCATCACCGCGATCCTGCTGATCGGGCTTCTGATGCGCGCCGCAGTGGGACCGGCGGAGCAGCTTCTGGTCATGACCGATAATCAGATGGCCTGCGCCTATGCCTATGCCTGGGCCTTCATCGCGAACGTCGTCCTCTGTCTGGCGTTGATCCCGCATTATGGGGCGCTGGGAGCGGCCATCGCGACCAGCGTTGCCTATGGCGCGGCTTCCCTGATTATTGCCCGCGAAGTCAGGCTGCGCCTTGGTTTCGATATCCACATTCTTGCGGCTTTTGCTGCCAACCGCCGGAAACCGATCCATGCCTGAAAGGCTGGTCGTCAGCGTCACGTCGGGCGCACAAGGTTTCGAACCTCCATTCGACGAGGATTGCATCACGGCCAATCCGCATGCGCTGGCGGTCGCCCTGACCGATGCCGACGCTGCCGGGGGATCACTGGCGATCCTGCGATGCAGGGACGACGCGGGCGCGCCGCTGGCGGTCTGGACCTTCGCGCGAAAGACGATCATGCCGGGCATCGGGGTGCTGAGCGCGCCGCCTGTGCCGCGCTACAACCTCTGCGGCGGCCCGTTGATCGGCGCCAAGGGTTCGCCAGCTTGTATCCCGGCGATGCTCGATCACCTGAAGGCGGCTCACGCGGGACCACGCGTCCTGTCCATCAAGGACCTGCCGGCCGAGGGGGCGGCGTGGCGCGCGCTCGAGGATATGGCCGATACAGGGCAGATCGGGATTTCCATCATTTCCCGCTGGGAGCGCGCCATCCTTGAGCGCAGCAATGCCGCCGATGCGGATGCCTGTCTTGCGGCCGCGATGTCACGGTCCAGACTCAAGAAGCTCCACAGAAATCGCCGCGCCCTTGAAGAGGGTGGCGCGCTGACGCTGACCGCGCATACCGGCTGCGACGCGGCAAGCGCCTTCGACGCTTTTCTGCGGCTGGAGGCAAGCGGCTGGAAGGGGCGCGCCGGCACGGCGCTCAGCCAAAGGCCAGACGATTCGGCCTATGTGGGCAAGGTCTTGCAGGCAATGGCCGCCGAGGACCGGGCCTGGGTGCTGGCAATGCGATCCGGCGAGCGGGTGCTGGCCGCCGGCCTGCTCCTGCGCTGCGGCGGCGAGGCCAGCTTCTGGAAAACCGCCTATGACGAGACGCAAGCGCGCTACTCTCCCGGCGTCATCCTGGACATGATGGTGACGGAATGGCTTTACGGGCAGCCCTGGTTCGTGCGGATGGACAGCGGCACCGATGACACCATCGACCCTGTTTCGCAGGTCTGGAAGCAGAGGCGGGCGATGGTGAATGCCGTGATCAGCCTTGATCCCGGGTCCCTGCCCGGGAGGCTTGTCGCCGACGCGCTTGGCCTGCGCCAAAGGCTCCGCAAGCTGAAACACCGCTATCTCGACCGGTGACGCGCTTAGAGCATGGCGCCGAAATACCGCTTCAGCACTTCGGCATAGACCGCCGCCAGCCGGTCGAGGTCGGCGATCGCGATGTTCTCGTCGATCTGGTGCATGGTGCGGCCCACCAGACCGAATTCCAGCACGGGGCAGTAATCCTTGATGAAGCGGGCATCGGAGGTGCCGCCGGTGGTGGAGAGCTTCGGCGTCAGCCCGGTGATTGAGGTGACGGCATCGGAGAAAAGCGTGACGAAATCGCCGGGCTTCGTGACGAAGGCGACGGCGTTGGTCGGGTTGAACGTGGCCGCGAAAGCCACCGCATTGCCCGCCGCGGCGGTCAGCCGGGCGCGGATTTCGGCTTCGAGCGTCTCCGGCGTCCAGCAATCGTTGAAGCGGATGTTGAAGGTGGCGCGCGCCTCGTTGGGCACCACGTTGGAGGTGGGATTGCCCACATCCAGGGTCGTCATCTCGAGGTTGGACGGCGCGAAATAGGCCGTGCCGCCATCGAGCGGCTGGGCAAGCAACCCCGACACCAGGCGCGTGATGCCATGAATCGGGTTCACCGCGCGATCGGGATAGGCGACATGCCCCTGTTTGCCATGCACGACGATATGGCCGGTGAGCGAGCCGCGGCGGCCGATCTTGATCATGTCGCCCAATGCCTCGGCATTCGTCGGCTCCGCCAGAATGCAATGATCCATCGGCTCGCCGCGCTCCCGCGCCCAGCGCAGAAGCTTGACTGTGCCGTTGACCGCCGGGCCTTCCTCATCGCCCGTGATCAGGAAGGCGATCGAACCTGCGGCCGGGGGGCCGTTGTCGCGGAGATAGGCGAGCACCGCAGCGGCCGAGGCGGCCACGCCGCCTTTCATGTCCTCCGCGCCCCGCCCGTAGAGACGGTCGTCGGCGATGGTGGCCGAAAAGGGCGGATGGGTCCAGGATTCGAGGGGGCCTGGCGGCACGACATCCGTATGGCCGGCGAAGACAAGGCAGGGACCGCCGCTGCCGATCCGGGCGAAGAGATTCTCGATGTCAGGCTGCCCCGGTTCGCTGAAGACAGGCCGATGCACGGTGAAGCCGGCCTCCTCCAGCAATCCAGCCAGACAGGCGATCGCGCCGGCTTCGGCGGGTGTGACGGAGGGGCATTCAACGAGCGCGCGGGCGATGGCGAGGGCGTCGGTCGGAAGCGCAGCGTTCATGCTGGCTGGCTAAACTTGCTCCAAGGGCCCGTCAAGTCGGGTCTCGGCCGATCGGCCGACATGCGGAAAGAGGCCGAGATCGACGGCGTACCAGACGAAGACGGCGAGCACGGCCCAACCGCTGGCCATGGACAGGGCGGCCGCAGGCAGAAACAGGCCTTGCAGGATCGCAATGCCGGGCACGGCGCCGCCCCACAAGGCAAGCGCGGACGCCCGGCCGATGGCGCGGAACCGCTTCGCATTGACCGCGTAAAATGGGATCAGGATGGCGATCGACAGGAAGATCATGACCGGGCCATCGAGATGGCGGGCGCCCAGCAGGCGATGCAGGAGGACGCCGGCGGCGGCATGGCCGGCGAGCAGCAGAAGCGTCCCGAGCCACCATTGCCGGCGCGCAATTTCGCCTTCATCGTCGAAAAGAAGTTTGAGCAAGGTCATAACCTTTTATTCACCATCTGGACGGCAGGGTCGAGTTCCCCTTCAAAAGATGGCAAACGGAGACCGGTCTTGCCTCGCCGCACCTGGAAAAGCCCCCGGAGCATGGTTTTCCTGACCGGCCTGTTCATGCAGGTCACGCTGACGGCAGCGCCGTTTACGGCCACGGCTATCGCCCAGGCTACCCAGACCGAGGAGATGGAGCGCCGGGCGAATGTGCTGAGGAGCTTGCCCGAATGGGCGGCCAAGCGCCAGTTCGGGTCACAGAAGACCTATGCGCCGATGGAGGCCCGCGCGATCGGCTCCTACGCCAGGGGCTGCCTCGCCGGCGCGGCGGCGCTCCCGGAAGACGGCAACCACTGGCAGGTGATGCGCCTCTCCCGCAACCGCATGTGGGGCCACCCGGATCTGATCCGCTATCTCGAATCCTTCGCCCGGCAGGCTGCGCGCGAGGCGGGCTGGTCCGGCATTCTGGTCGGCGATATCTCACAGCCGCGCGGCGGGCCGATGCTGACCGGCCACGCCTCGCATCAGATCGGCCTCGACGCCGATGTCTGGCTGACGCCCATGCCGGCGCGCAAGCTCTCGACCGCCGAGCGGGAAAACATGAGCGCCGTCAACATGGCCCGGCCGGACTGGATGGACGTCGACCCCGCCGTCTGGACACCCAATCACACCAAGATCATCCGACTCGCCGCCAGGGACGAGCGCGTGCACCGCATTTTCGTCAATCCGGCGATCAAGAAAGCGCTTTGCCGGGAAGCCGGCAACGACCGCGCCTGGCTGCGCAGCGTGCGGCCGATCTGGGGCCACAATTATCATTTCCATATCCGCATGGGTTGCCCGGCCGGCATGGCCGGATGCGAACAGCAGGATGAGCCGCCGGAGGGCGACGGTTGCGGCCAGGAATTGACCGATTGGCTGGCGCGCCAGCAGAAGGCGATCTTCGGCCCGAAGCCGCCGCCCGGTCCGCCGCGGCCGCCGCCTCCGCCGCTGTCGGTCGACGCCCTGCCGCCGCTCTGCCGCGAGGTGCTCAGGGCGCGCTGAGCGCGGGCGTCACTGGCCGCCGCCGGTGCTGTGTCCGCTCGCCTTCTCGGGCTTCGGCTTGACATAGCCTTCGCCGCTGATCCTGTCCGTCAGCGCCATGAAGATGCCAGATACGACGAAAACCATGTGGATGCCGACGAGCCACATCAGTTCGCGGTCGCTCGTGTTCTTGAGGTTCATGAAGGCCTTCAGCACCTGAATCGCCGAAATCGCCACGATCGACGAGAGGAGCTTGAGCTTCAGGCCCGAAAAATCGATCTTGCTCATCCATTCCGGCCAATCCTCATGATCGGAATGCTGGATCTTCGAGACGAAATTCTCATAGCCCGAGAAAATGACGATCAGGATCAGCGATCCCGTCAGGGTCAGATCGATCAGCGCAAGCACCGCCAGGATCGTTTCGCTTTCGGTTGCCGTAAAAGCATGGCCGAGGAAATGCCAAAGCTCCTGAACGGCCTTCAGCAGAAGGACGGCAAGCGTGACAACCAGCGTGACATAGAAGGGCGCGAGCAGCCAGCGGCTGGCGAAGAGCGCCCTTTCAAAGCTCCGCTCGATGAGGTTGTCCTTCAGTTTCTTGTCGGCCATCACCGGCTCCCGTTGCCAGAAAGACGCGCCAGGCTGCGGATCAATCCCACGGTGGAACCATCGCGGCCAAGCGGCTTCTGTCGTCCTTCGACCATAGGCTGCAGGCTGCTGGCAAGCTCCTTGCCAAGCTCGACGCCCCATTGGTCGAAGGAATTGATGCCCCAGATTGCGCCCTGCACGAATACCTTGTGCTCGTAGAGCGCAATCAGCGCGCCCAGCGTCGCGGGATCGAGCCTGCGGTAGAAGAGCGTGTTGGTCGGGCGGTTGCCGGGGAAAACCTTGTGCGGCGCCAGCCGGTTGACCTCGGCGGCGGAAAGGCCCTGCTGCCTGAGCAGAGCTTTGGCCTCGGGCAGCGTGCGGCCCTTCATCAGCGCCTCCGTCTGGGCCAGGCAATTGCCGATCAGCAACTGGTGCTGATGCGCAAGCTCCGGCTCATGCCCTTCCGCGGCCACCAGAAAATCGGCCGGAATGATATCGCTGCCCTGATGCATGAGCTGGTAGAAGGCATGCTGCCCGTTGGCGCCGGGCTCGCCGAAGACGAGCGGGCCGGTCGCCATGAGCGCGGGCCTGCCCGCGAGGGTGACGCTCTTGCCGTTCGATTCCATATCGAGCTGCTGCAGATAGGCGGGAAAGCGCGCCAGACGCTGTTCATAGGGCAGCACCGCATGGGCGGCGAAGCCCAGCAGATTGCGGTTCCAGATGCCGATGAGCGCCATCAGCATGGGGAGGTTCCGGGAGGGCCGCGCCTTGCGGAAATGCTCATCCATCGCCCGCGCCCCGCCGAGGAAGGCGCGGAAATTCTCCGCGCCGATGGCGATCGCCAGCGACAGGCCGATCGACGACCAGATCGAATAGCGTCCGCCCACCCAGTCCCAGAAGCCGAACATGCGGGCGGGATCGATGCCGAAGGCCTCGACTTTCGCCTGCGCCGTCGAGATCGCAGCGAAGTGCCGGCCGGCTCCGGCCGCTCCCAGCGCCTTCCCGGCCCATTTCCGGGCGGAAAGCGCATTCGCCATCGTCTCCTGGGTGGTGAAGGTCTTGGAGGCGATGAGGAAAAGCGTCTGCTTCGGGTCGAGCCCCTTCAGGGTGTCGGCGAGATGCGCGCCATCGACATTCGAGACGAAATGCAGGCGGGGGCCATCGTGATAGGGCGCCATCGCCTGCACAGCCATAGCCGGCCCGAGGTCGGAGCCGCCGATGCCGATATTGACGACATCGGTGAAGGACTTCCCGCCCGCGGCGGCGTATCGGCCGGCGCGGACATCCTCGGCAAACCCCAGAAACCGCTGCAGTTCGGCTTCGATGAGCGGCGCGACGGGT
Organism: Methylocystis sp.; assembly: GCA_020252485.1. GTDB lineage: Bacteria > Pseudomonadota > Alphaproteobacteria > Rhizobiales > Beijerinckiaceae > JADCCX01. Next base: position 212,349 of record JADCCX010000012.1, on the reverse strand, counting down.
TTACCATCGACCAGGGCCTGGCCGGAAGGTCCCGCGCGCAGGGCCGTATGCAGCACGGCGCGGTTCTCCGTGACATTGATGGCCTCGCCGCTGAACATCGCCTTGCGGCGGTCCGCCACGCCGGCGGCCTCCGCCAGCGCCGCCAGCAGGTCCAGCGTCTCGGGAATGATGAGATTCTTCGAGAAATCGAGATGCAGTCCCCCGCCGCTTGCCGTGAACCGGCCGAAACGTTTCGGATCGGCCTCGAAAAGCGCCCGCAGCGAAGCGATCTTCAGACGCTTTGCGTGGCGCTCAAGGGCGGAGAAGGCCGCGGCGGGAGTGGCTGGCTTGCTCGACATGGCCTCTCCCGTCAGCTCTGGCCGAAGACGGTGTTGAGCTGCGCCCCCACCATGATGAAGGTGGTGCGCTTGGGCACCTCCTTCAGGCTGACGGCGCCGATATAGGTCATCATCGAGCGCACCCCGCCCATGATTTCGAGCATTGTGCCCTCGACCGGCCCGCGATAGGGGACCTCGACGGTCTTGCCTTCCGAGGCGCGGTATTTGGCGACGCCGCCCGCGTATTTCTTCATGGCCGTGTCGGAGGACATCCCATAGAAAACCATCTGCACCGGAACGGATTTGCCGTTGCGCTCTTCATAGATGATCTCGCCCTCGCATTCGTCATGGCCGGAGAGCATGCCGCCCATCATGACGAAATCGGCGCCCGCGCCATAGGCTTTCGCCACGTCACCCGGAACGGTGAGCCCGCCATCGCCGCAGACCTGACCCTTGAGGCCATGCGCCGCATCGGCGCATTCGATGATGGCGGAGAGCTGCGGATAGCCGACGCCGGTCATCTTGCGCGTCGTGCAGACGGAGCCCGGGCCGATGCCGACCTTCACGATATCCGCCCCGCCCAGCACCAGCGCCTCGGTCATGTCGCCGGTGACGACATTGCCGGCCATGATGATTGCATCGGGGTTCTCGTCGCGCACGCGCTTCACCATGTCGACGAAGCTCTCCGTATAGCCGTTGGCGACATCAAGGCAGATCATCGGGATCGTAACCTCGGCCTTCACCGCCTTGAATTTCTCCTGATCGGCCTCGTTCGTGCCGATCGTGTAGAAGGTGTTGGCGCTCTCAGCTGTACGGAAGAAATCCACGAGCACCTCGGTGGGATAATGCTTGTGCAGCGCCACCATGGCGCCATGCTTCCGCAGCGCGCGCGCCATAGGGATCGTGCCCGTCACATCCATGTTGGCGGCGATCAGCGGGAAGCCGGTCCAGGTCCGCCTGGCGTGGCGGAAGGGTATCGCCCGCTCGATCATAACGTTGCTGCGGCTTGCCAGCGTCGAGCGCTTGGGACGGATCAGCACGTCCTTGAAGTCGAGCTTCGGATCATTCTCGATGCGCATGGCGACCGTTCCGTTCGATGCGGGGGTGCGGGGGGCATCGCGGGCCGGTCACCGGCGCCGCTTTGCCATCCGCAATAATCATGTTCAATATGGTGCGTAAAGTCCGTTTGCCATTATCGGGAGCGGCGCCTGGACCTGCCGCAATGATCGACGTCACGCCGCATATCTCCCTGCCTGACAACGAGATCACCTTGAGTTTCGTGCGCTCGTCGGGGCCCGGCGGCCAGAACGTCAACAAGGTGGCGACGGCCTGCGAACTGCGTTTCGACGCCAGGCGCAGCCTCGCGCTGCCCGCCGATGTCGCCGTCAGGCTGATGAAGCTCGCCGGACGCAAACTGACGCGGGACGGGGTGATTGTGATCAGTGCGGACCGCTTCCGCTCGCAGGAGCAGAACCGGGAGGACGCGCTCAGCCGCCTCGCCGACATGATCCGCGAAGCAGCCAAGCCGCCGCCGCCCAAGCGCCGGCCCACGCGGCCCACGAAAGCCTCCGTCGAGCGCCGCCTGAAGTCGAAAACAGTCCGCAGCAGCGTCAAGAAACTGAGGGGAAGCCGCGTCAGCGGCGATTGAGGACAGGCATGAAGGTTCTCTTCGTCCATCAGAATTTTCCCGGCCAGTTCCGCTACAGCGCCACGGCGCTGGGTTCCTCCAGGGCCCACCAGGTCGTGGCGCTGGGCATCCATGAGCCCGCGTTCCAGACGCCCGGCGTCACGATCGGCCGCTACAGCATCAAGCGGAAGCCGGTCCAGAACCTGCCGCCGCTCCTTCAGGATTTCCAGACCAAGACGATCCGGGGCGAGGCGGTCGCCGCAGCCGCCCTTGAACTGAAGCGGAAGGGCTTCACTCCCGATGTGATGGTGGTGCATCCCGGCTGGGGGGAGCAGCTCTTCCTCAAGGATGTCTGGCCGGAAGCGCGCATGCTCTGCTTCATGGAGTTCTTCTACCGCTCGCAGGGGCTCGACACCAATTTCGACCCGGAATTCGCTGTGGATTCGTTTCCCGCGCGGGCGCGAACCCGCGTCAAGAACGCCAATCACCTCTTGGCGCTTGATGCATCGGACTGGAATTACAGTCCGACACGGTGGCAGCGCGCTTCGCTGCCAGGCCTCTATCAGCCCCGCACCAGCGTTATTTTCGACGGCATCGACACGGATTTCATCGCGCCTGACGCCAGTGCAAGCCTGACGCTTCCAGATGGCAGGGTGGTGAAAGCCGGCGACGAGGTGCTGACCTTCGTCAACCGCAATCTCGAGCCCTACCGCGGCTTTCACGTCCTCATGCGCGCCCTGCCGCAGATCCAGAAGGAGAGGCCGCAGACGATCACCCTGATCGTGGGCGGCGACGAGGTGAGCTACGGGACGATGCCGAAAGGCGGCAGGAACTGGCGGGAGGTGATGCTCGCCGAGGTCGGCGGCCGGCTGGACCTGTCGCGGATCGTTTTCCTCGGCCGGATCGGCTACGGCGAATACCGCAAGCTGATCCAGGTGAGCCGGGTGCATGCCTACCTGACCTATCCCTTCGTGCTGTCGTGGTCGCTGCTCGAAGCGCTCGCGGCCGAATGCCTTGTCGTGGGTTCCGCGACGCCCCCCGTGCAGGAGGTGCTGCGGCAGGACGAGAATGGTCTGCTGGTCGATTTCTTCGATATCGAGGGCTGGGCGCGGACGATCGCGCAGGCGCTTGCGAAGCCGAAGAACTACACCGAACTACGCAGGAAAGCCCGGCGGGATGTCCTGCAGGCCTATGATCTGAGGAGCATCTGCCTGCCGCGGCAACTGAAGCTGATCGAGGCGCTGGCGAATCGCGCCGGCCCGGAGGTTCTGGCGGCGATCTAGGCCGTAACCGTCTTTGCGAGGAGCGACAGCGACGAAGCAATCCAGCCGGCAACGCCTGCCATGCGTCAATCGACCGGCTATCTTGTTCCATAGCCTGAAAGGCCAGACCGGGTTGCCTCGCTTCGCTCGCAAAGACGATACAGCGGCGCGTTATTCAGCATGCCCTAAACGTCTCTGAACCGGTGGACGGCAACGCCCGCGACGCCCAGATCGCCAATCATCAGGCCGCCCGATTGCGGCCAGCGGGCGAGATCCAGCGCGGAACCCATGGCGCGCAGGCTGGTGACGAAAACGGTCCTCAGATCGGACCCGGCGAAACATGGCATCGTCGGATGGGGCAGCGGGAGCGCGACGCTCCGCTGCAGCGCGCCCTCCCTGTCGAAGCCATTGAGGCGGCCGGCGCTCACGCCCGCCGACCAGTAGATCCCCGCAGCATCGAAAGCGCCGCCGTCGGGACGGCCGACCTCATCCGCCGGGCGGGCGATGCGGCGGCGATGGCTGATCCGGCCGCTCGCCGCATCGAAATCCCAGGCGTCGATGGCAGGCAGGCGTGAATCGGCATGGATCATGAGCGCGCCATCCCCGGACCAGGCGAGCCCGTTCGACACGATGACATCGCCGAACTGGCGCTCCGCCCCGGCCATGGTGACGCGGTAGAGCGCGCCGGTCGGCCCGCGCGGCGTCCGCTCGTCCATGCTGCCGACCCAGAAGGCGCCATCGGGCCCGACCTTCCCGTCATTGAGGCGGTTCATCGCCAATTCGGGCTCGATGGCCGCGACCCAGTCGAAACGCTCGGTGCCGGGCTCATGCAGGAAGACGCCATCCTCGAACGCCAGGATCAGCCGCCCGCTCTCGGCGAGGCCGAGCGAGCAGAGCCGGCGCGGCATCGGCAGGCTGGCCACAGCTTCGCCCGGCCAATCCAGCCGATAAAGCATTCGCGCCGGAATATCGGTCCACCAGAGGCACTGGCGGCGGTCGTCCCAGGTCGGGCCTTCGCCGATGCCATAGCGTCCGTCGATCAGCACCTCGAAACCCGCCATGCGCGCGCTCTCTTTCAGGAATCCTGATTGTGCCGGAGATGTTTCGCTTGGCAAGCGCCGGCTGTGCGGCAGCCAGAGGGGCCAAGCCTGCATTGCCATCGGCCCGGCTTTCGCCGAATACTGCCGAAAGTTCTGTGGTTCCTTCAGGAGTGCGGACGGAATGCGACTCCCCTTGCTGGCTTTCCTTGCGATTCTTTCGGCGATCATCGGGCTGGGCGCGCTCGGCTATTATGTGGCGACGCTGCCCACGGCCCTGCGGGTCGCGGTCGGACCCTTCTCGAATGAGAATGTCCGCATCATCTCTGCCGCCGTGCAGACGCTGCAGCGCGAACGCGAGAGTTTTCGCCTGCGGCTGATCATGACGGAAGGTTCGCAGCAAAGTTCCGCAGCGCTCGATTCCGGCGCCGCCGATCTGGCCGTCGTCCGCACCGACAACGCTTTTCCGCGCAGCGGGGCCTCCGTCGCCGTGATGTTCTACGATCACGCCGCTCTGGTCGCGCCGGGCAGAAGCGGAATCATCCGGATGGCGGACCTCAAGGGCAAGAGCATCGTCCTTGTCCGCGAGAACCCGGCCAACATCCGGCTTTTCCGGGTGCTCGCAGCGCAGGCCGGACTCAACGAGGAGGACATCACCATCGAAAGCGTGCGTCTTCAGGACCTGAGGGGAGCTCTGGAGCAGGGCCGCGTCCATGCCGTCTTCGCCGTCGGACCGACTACGGGGCGGCTGCTCGTCGATGTCGTCAATCTCGTCACGGAGGCTGGCAAGGGCGAGATCACTTTCATCCCGATCCCCGAGACAGCCGCGATCGAGCAGCGCAATCCGCTGATCGAGGCGGACACCCTCGTTCGCGGACTTTTCGGCGGCGTGCCGCCGCGTCCTGACCGGGACATCTCCACCGTCACCGTATCGCATCACCTCATGGCCTCGAAATCGCTGAGCGACGCGACCGTCTCGGATTTCACCCGCGTGCTGCTCAACGCCAAGGCGCAGATGGCCGCCGAAGCGCCGTTGGCCTCGCGGATGGAGGCGCCCGATCAGGAGAAGGCGAGCCCGATTCCCATACACCCTGGCACGATCACCTATCTCGACGGCCAGACCTCGACCTTCCTGGAGCGCTATGGCGACTGGTTCTACATCGGCATCATGGGGCTAGGCCTCGGCGGATCCGCCATCGCCGGCTATTTCAGCCTGGCCGCGGCGCGCACGCGCGACGGCGTGCTGCAGCTGCTCGCCGAACTGGAAGGGCTGATCTCCGCTATTCCTGGCCTGGCGGACGAGAAAGCCGTAGCAGAGGCGGAGGCCGGGATCGATTCCATCTTCACGCGCATCTTGCGGGCGGCGATGGACAACAATGTCGATTCGGCAGCCATGACCGCTTTCACCATGGCCTTCGCCAAAGCGCGAGACGCCTTGCGCGAGCGGAAGGAAACGCTCGCCGCCCAGCATGGCTGAGCCGTCAGCGGAGATAGCGGTCGATGCCGTTTGCGGCCGCGATACCCGTTGCGAAGCAGGCCTGCAGAAGATAGCCGCCCGTCGGCGCCTCCCAATCAAGCATCTCGCCGGCGGCGAAGACGCCGGGCCGCTTCCTGAGCATAAGGTTGTCGTCAAGCTCCGCCAGCGCGATGCCTCCGGCCGTCGAGATCGCCCTGTCGATGGACTGGACGCCGGTGATGGTGACGGGCACGGCCTTGATCAGCGCAGCAAGGTCCGGCGGCGGCAATGCCGCAGCGCCGCGATCAGCCTCGTGCAGCAATCCGATCTGCGCGGGCGACAGGCCGAGCCGCTTGCGCAGGACATTGGCGAGGCTCTCGCCCTTGCGCGGCTCCGCCAGCCGTTCGGCGAGGCTTCGGGCTTCGGCATCGGGACAAAGATCGATCGTCAGCATGGCATGCCCCGCCGTGGCGACCGCCTCGCGGATCACGGCCGAGAGCGCATAGATCGCGCCGCCCTCGATGCCCTCGTCAGTGATCATCGCTTCGCCGCGAACGCTCCGGTCGCCGAAGGTCAAGGCGATGCGCTTCAGGGGACTGCCGGTATGGCGGCTGGCGAAATACAGCGACCATGGAACCTTAAAGCCCATGTTGGACGGGCGGAGCGGCGTGATCGCGATGCCCCGAGCGGTGAGAAAAGGCACCCATGACGCATCGGAGCCGAGCCGCGGCCAGCTCGCGCCGCCAAGCGCCAGAAGCGTGGCGTCCGGCATGGCGGAAGCGGCGCCATCGCCTGTGCGGAAGGAGAGCGCGCCGGTCTCGTCCCAGCCCTCCCAGCGATGGCCGGGACGCATGGTGACGCCCTGATCCGCCAGCCGCCGCAGCCAGGCGCGCAGCAAGGGCGAAGTCTTGAAGGAGCGCGGGAAGACGCGGCCGCTGGAGCCGGTGAAGGTCTCCTCGCCAAGCCCCTCCGCCCAGGATCTCAGCGCCGCCGGATCCCAGGCCCGGATCAGGGGAGCCAGACGTTCGCCAGCCGAACCGTAGCGTGTCAGGAAAGCCGCGAGCGGTTCGCTATGCGTCAGGTTCAGGCCGCCGCGGCCGGCGAGGAGGAACTTGCGCCCGAGGCTTGGCATCCGCTCATAGAGCGTCACGCCGTGACCCAGCGCGGCGAGTTTTTCGGCCGCCGCCAGACCTGCCGGCCCGCCGCCGATAATGGCAATGCCCGCCATCGTTTTTCTCCGCCCTCAGGCTGCTGTCGGCCAGACGCGCGGCTACGCGCCTTTCCGCTGCGCTGACGCGCGCCCCCCGCGCCTGAGCGAGAGGCCGGTGATCAGCATCATGGCGAGCGCCGCAGCGCCATAGACAATGCCACCCGTCAGCCCATGCGCGACGAGCCTCACCTCCTTGCCGAAACGCAAACCGCCGAACCAGCTATCGATCAACGGATAGGTGAGCAGGATGGTTCCTGCCAGAGCGCCCGCCGCGACGCCCGCGCAGGCGACAGCGCGGGCAAAAGTCCCATCCGGCTCGATCCAGCGGCGGTTGTCGGCGATCCAGACCAGGGCCGCCAGATTGAGCGTGGCGCCCAGCGCCGTCGCCAGCGCCAGTCCCATGACGCCGAAGCGTTCCACCAACAGCAGTTTGAGGCCGACATTGAGCGCCACCGAAACCAGTGACACGATCATCGGCGTCGCCGTGTCCCCGCGGGCGAGGAAGCTCGCGACGATCGAGCGGATGGAGACCGCAGCGATGAGCCCGACGCCATAGGCCGCCAGCACCTGCGCCGCGACCCGCACCGCTTCCTCCTGGAAGGCGCCGCGCTGAAAGACGGCGCCGATGATCAATTCGGGGATCAGGAGCGTCGCCACCCAGAAGGGCGCGGCCAGCAGCAGCGTCAACGCGAGCGTGCGGTTCTGCGCATCATAGGCGCCAGCGAAATCCTCCGCCGCAATCCGCTTGGACATGACGGGCAGCAGAACGGTGCCGGCGGCGATGGCGATGACGCCCAGCGGCAGCTGGTAGATCCGGTCGGCGAAATAAAGCGCGGAGGCGGAGCCTTCCGGCAGCAGCGTCGCCAGAATCGTATCGGCGAACATGGCGATCTGCACGCCGGCCGAGCCGATCACGGCTGGCAGGAACGCCTTGAAGAAGCGCCGCACATCCTCCGACAGCGTCGGCATCAGCGGCGCGGCGAGGACGCCGGCGCGCCAGGCCGCCGCGGCCAGCAGGCCCGCCTCCAGAACGCCGGCGGTGAAGACGCCCCAGCCTGCCGCATGGGCGGGTGTGGGAAACAGGAAGGCGAGCTGCACGAAGGCGAGCAGCGAAAGATTGAGCAGGATCGGCGCGCCTGCCGCGACGGCGAAGCGGCCCGTGGCATTGAGGGCGCCGGACCAGAGCGTGACCAGCGTGATCAGGGTGAGATAGGGAAAGGTGATCCGCGTCACCTCGACAGCGAGCGCGAATTTCTGCGGATTGGCGCTGAAGCCCGGCGCGAGAAGCTGGATGACGGCCGGCGTGAAGAGCAGCGCCAGCAGCAGCACGATCACCTGCGAGATCAGCAGCAGCGACAGAATGCGGCCCTGGAACAGATTCGCCGCAGCCGTTCCATCCTGTGTCCGGATGCGGGTAAAGGCCGGCACGAAAGCGGCATTGAAGGCGCCCTCGCCGAAAATGGCGCGGAAATGATTGGGCAGCCGGAAGGCGACGGCGAAGACGTCCATCAGGCCGCCGGCGCCGAGCACCGCCGCCATCACGATATCGCGGGCGAACCCCGTGATCCGCGAAAGCAGCGTCCAGGCGCCGACGGAGAGAATCGAACCAAGCATCAACTGCGTTTAGCAGAGGAACGCACGCGCGGCGCGCCGGTTTTCGTGCCTGGAGCAGCAGCCGGCAATGGCCCGCCGCCCAATTCCTCCGCCACGATATAGAGCGGCCGCTCCTTAACCTCCGCGAAAATGCGTCCGATATACTCCCCGATGATGCCGAGGAAGATCAGCTGGATGCCCGAGAAGAACATCACCGAGACGATGATCGACGGAAAGCCGGGCACATCCGCGCCGAACACCAGCGTGCGCAGAATTGTGACGAAGGCGTAGAGGAAGGCCAAAACCGAAATGGCCACCCCGGTGTAGGTCGCAAGCCGCAGCGGAACGGTCGAGAACGAGGTCAGGCCGTCGAAGGCGAAGCGGAAGAGCTTCGCATAGTTCCATTTGGTCTCGCCATGGGCGCGCGGCGCGACCTCATAAGGCACCCCGGTCTGGCGGAAGCCCACCCAGGCGTAAAGGCCCTTCGAGAATCTGGCGCGCTCGGGCATGCGCCTGAGCTGTTCGACGACACGGCGGGAAATCAGACGGAAATCGCCTGCTCCTTCCGGCAGCGGCACCTCGCCGAAACGCTGGAAGACTTCGTAGAAGCGCCTTGCGAAGCGGGAATAGAGCTTGCCATCGGCCGTCCGGTCGGTTCGCTGGCCATAGACCATATCGAACCCCTCCCGCCATTTGGCGACGAGCGCGGGAATAGATTCCGGCGGATGCTGCAGATCCGCGTCGATCATCACCACGGCATCGCCCCTGGCGTGATCCAGCCCCGCCGCCAGCGCCACGTCCTTGCCGAAGTTGCGGCTGAAGGAGAGGCAGCGGATGCGGCCGTCCTTCTGCGCGAGGTCCCGGATCACAGCGAGCGTGCCATCCCGGCTGCCGTCGTCGATGAAGAGCAGTTCATGGGACGCGACGCAGCCTTGCAGAACCGCCGTAAGCCGGCCCGCGATCAACGGGGCGTTCGCCTCTTCGTTGAAGACCGGAATCACCACGGTCAGCTCGGGCGGCGAAGCAAGAGACGGTTTGGGAAAAGAAGCTTCATCGGGCATGATGCCCCCTTTAACACCGCCTCGGCTGTCCATAAACTGAACGGAACCCGCAAAGCGAACTGGCGCCCCTTTTGACCCTCATCACGCTCATCGCCGACGATTACGCCATCACCGCAGGGGTCTCGCGCGGAATCCTGCGGCTCATGGAGCACGAACGCATCTCGGGAACCGGGGCCATGACGAACCGGCCGCATTGGAAGGGCTGGTCGCATGCGCTGCGGGGCTTCCAGGGCCATGCCGATCTCGGCGTGCACCTCAACCTGACGCTCGGCGCGCCGTTGACGCGCATGCCGCTCTTCGCCGCAGCCGGCCGCTTCCCGCAGGTGGGCGAAATCACCAAGGCAGCGCTTGCCCTGCGGCTCCCGGTTGACGAAATCGCGGCGGAAATCGACGCGCAGCTCGACGCTTTCGAGCAGGCGATGGATGTCCGGCCCGATTTCATCGATGGCCACCAGCATGTCCATGGGCTGCCCGGAATCCGCAAGGCGCTGTTCCAGGTGCTGGGCCGGCGTTATGCCAAAGGCTCCCGGCCCTGGCTGCGCGATCCTTCCGATTCCCTGGCGCGGATCGTCAAGCGCGGGCGCAACATGCACAAGGCGCTGGCGGTCGGCGGCCTGACCAGCGGCTTCGCCGGCGCCGCCCGCAAGGCCGGCTTCCTCACCAACGATGGCTTCGCCGGCTTTTCCGCTTTCGATCCCCGGAGCGATTACGGCGTCGATTTCGCGAGCTATCTCGCCGCGCCCGGCAACCGCCACCTCGTCATGTGCCATCCCGGCGAAGCCGATGACGAGCTCGGCAGGGTCGATCCGGTGGTGGCGACGCGTCCGCAGGAGCTGGCCTTCCTGCTGGCCGATCTGTCGGCCGACATTCTGCAGAAGGCCGGCTGCGAGCTCTCGCGGCTCCGGCCGCTGGCCTCCTGAATGGCGGACGGCATTCCCTTCGACCGGTCGCGGCCCGAGCCCGGGCGGCTCTATCCCCTGTCGCCGCTGGTGCGGCGCTGGGTTGTTCCCAACCCCGGCCCTTTCACCTTCACGGGCACCTGCTGCTATGTCGCCGGACGCGGACGGGTGGCGGTCATCGATCCCGGACCGGGCCAAGCGGGCGAGGCGGAAGCGCTGCTGGCGGCGCTGGGCGATGAAACGGTCGCCGACATCCTGGTGACCCATACCCATCGCGACCATTCGCCGGGGGCGCGGCGCCTGCAGGCGCTGACCGGCGCGCCGATCAGCGGCTGCGCGCCGCATTGGGCCGCGCGCAGCCTTGCGGCCGGGGAGCAGGCCATGCTCGATGCCAGCGCCGACCGCGGGCACCGGCCCGACCGCCTTATGCAGGAGGGCGACAGCCTGGACGGGGCGGGCTTCCGGCTCATCGCGCTTGCAACGCCCGGCCACACGATGAATCATCTCTGCTTCGCGCTGCCGGAAGACAACGCCCTGTTCTCGGGCGATCACGTCATGGCCTGGTCGACATCCATCGTCGCGCCGCCGGATGGGTCAATGGCGTCCTATATGGCGTCGCTGGAGAAGCTCCGCGGCCGGCCGGAGGCGATCTTCTGGCCCGGCCATGGCGGGCCGGTCACCGATCCGCCCCGTTTCGTGCGCGCGCTGCTGGGCCACCGCCGCATGCGGGAAGCCTCGATTCTGGCCGCCATCCGCGCCGGGACAGCGGAGATTCCCTCCCTGGTGGACCAGCTTTACGAGGGCCTCGCGCCGCAACTGAAAGGCGCGGCCGCCCTGTCGGTCTACGCCCATCTCGAGGATCTGGTGGCGCAAGGCCAGGTCCGCACCGACGGGCCGCCTTCGCTCACGGGGCATTACCGCAGCGGTTGAGCGCAGGACAGGCGGTCATCGGACGCCGGATCATCGGGCATTGGCGAGCGTCTCGATCTCACGGGCGAAGTCGCGGATATGCCGGGCATTGGCCCCGAAATCATGGCGGCCGACGCGCGAGGCAGAGCGGAGATCGATGCGGGTTTCGCCAATGCCCGGGCGCAGGCGGATCGTGATGTCGTCGGGAAAGCGGAAGATGAGCGAGCGGGCCAAGGCATCGATGCGGCCGACGCTGGCGCGGCCAAGCGGGCTCGCCGTATCAATGACCTGCCAGCCGAGATTGGTGGCGGCGCGCTGGGCGAGCAGCATCGCTTCTTCGGCCGGCTGTTCGATGACGATGGGGCGCAAATCGGCTCCGGCATCGGCGCTCTCATCAGCGTCCCGGCGTTCGAACTCGGGGGGCACATGGCCTTGTCGGGCGTCCAGCGCCGCCCGCGACCGGGAGAAGGACGGCGGGTCGGCGGGATCGGTGGTCGCCTCGTTGACCACCGGCAGGCGGATCGCCGCCGCCGCGAGCCAGGCGGGCCAGGCCAGCAGCAGGCCCGCCAGAAGCAGCCCCCGGATGGCGATTCCGGCGCCGGGCGCCCCGGTCCGCCAGATCGAGGCGAAGGCCAGGACGGCGCAGGCGACCGCCAGCACGCCGAGGAGGATCGCCGTCCCCATCAGGAACAGGCCGTTGTTGAAGGGTATGCCGCCGAACCGCGTCGCGCCGATGCTGAGCGCCGCCAGGCCGATGCCGGCCCAGGCGAGCCGGCGGCTCACGGGCGCGTAGACCGGAATAGGTTCTGGCGGCAGGCGGCGCATGGCGTCTCCCGTTTAGAGCATGATCCCGGCGGAGGGAACAGCAGGGCCAGCCGGTATCGCCGTCACCCGGCGCCGGCGGCAGGAGCCGGTTCGGCGCATCGCAGGATGATTCGGAACGTGCTGCCCTCGCCGGGCTTGCTCTCGATCTCCAGCCGTCCGCGGTGGCGGGCGACGATATGCTTAACGATGGCGAGGCCCAGGCCCGTCCCGCCCGCATCGCGCGAGGCCGCGACATCGACGCGGTAGAACCTTTCGGTGAGCCGGGGGAGATGCTCCGGCCGCACGCCGGGGCCATAATCGCGGACCGAAGCGATCAGCTGGCCCGGCAGGCCCTCCTCCAGCCGGATGTCCACCCGCCCGCCCGACTGACCGTACTTGATCGCATTCTCGATGAGATTCTCGAAAACCCGCAGCAATTCGTCCCGGTCGCCCATAACCGTCGGCCTGCGCACCTCCGTCTGGATCGAAAGCTCCACGCGCCGCTCCTCCGCCAGGGGCTTCATCGCATCCGTCATCTGGCGGAGCACCGTCTCGAGATCGACCATGGCGGTAGGGCGCACATGGGCGTTGAGTTCGATGCGCGAGAGCGACAGGAGATCGTCGATCAGCCGCGCCATGCGCCGCGCCTGGGTCTCCATGATGCCGAGAAAGGTGTCGCGCGCCTTGGCGTCGTTGCGGGCCGAACCCTTAAGGGTCTCGACGAAGCCCAGCAGCGAGGCCAGCGGCGTGCGCAGCTCATGGCTCGCATTGGCGACGAAATCGACCCGCATCCGTTCGAGGTTCCGGCTCGCCGTCTGGTCGTCGAAAACGAGGAGAATCCCGCCCGAGCGGACGCTCGCCACGCTGACCGCGAAGGCGCGCTCCACCGGCAGCCGTTCGAGGATCTCAAGCTTGCGAAGCTGGCCGTCCCGGCCTGTTTCCCCCACCGCCGTCAGGATTTCCGGATCGCGGATGGCGAAGCTCAGCGGGTCCTGCGCCTTGAGATAGGGAAAGAGGAGCAGCGCCGGGTCGTTGAAGGCCGTCACGACATCGCCGGCCCCGGTCAGGATCGCCGCATGCGGATAGGCCTTGACGATATCATCCGTCGACATTGTCGCGTTCCAACGGCCTTGCCGCCGTCCGGGAATCCGGGCGTTCGCGGCCGGCCCGCCCGGCCTCCAGCCCCAGATCGGTCTTGAGCCAATGCGAGCGGATCATGATTTCGCGGCCGGCGAGCAGCAGCAGCGCCAGAATGAACGGTACGATATAGTACCAGAGCCGGAAGAGCAGCAGCGAGCCTAGAAGCTGCTCGGACGGGATTCCCGGCAGCGCCAGCAGGATCGTCGCCTCGAACACGCCGATGCCGCCTGGCGCATGGCTCGCGATGCCCAGGATGCAGGCGAAGACATAGGCCGCAATGAATGTCCCGTAAGAAATTCCGTAGCCCTGCGGCAGCAGGACATAGAGGCAGGCCCCGGCGGCGCAGACATCGAGGGCGCCGAGCGTCAGCTGGGTGAGGCTGACCTTCAGATTCGGCAGATTCATCGACCAGCCCTGGAAATTGAGCGCCCGGGGCCGCCGCGAAACCCAGACGAGATAGCTGGCGATGGCGGCCAGCAGTCCGATGCCGATCAACCGGTTGATGACGATAGGCAGCCGGCTTAGTTCTGCGATTTCCGCCGCCATCAGCAGCAGGCAAAGCCCGAGCACCGCGCCCATGCCGAGCCAGAAGGTGACGCCTGCGATCAGGGTGAGGCTGGCGATATGCCGCGCGCCCACGCCGATCGCCGAATAGATCCAGTAGCGGACCGTTCCCCCGGTGAGCAGGGGAAAGCCCAGCGTGAAGCTGACGGCATAGCTCGTGAATGACCCCAGCGCGGTGATCCGGTAGGGAACCTTCACCTTGAGCTGCCGGAAGCCGATCGCATCGTAGCCCGTCAGGATCAGATAGCTCATCGCCGCGAAGAAGACGGCGAGGAGAACCTGGCGGCCGCTCGCCGCCGCGAAGGCCTTTCTGATTTCGGCCGCATCCAGCTCCTTGACGATATAGGCGAGCACGATGACGGAAATGGCGAAAAGGGCGAAACTCGCCACCGTTCCAATGATCTTGAGACGCCGTCTTTGCGGAGCTGACGAGGCATGTTCCAACGCGGCGACTCCGCTGCTTGACTGACAGGTCTTACTGGCAGGGACCGCGCTCCGCAAGCCGCGCAAGCCCTGACGCACGGCCCTGAACTCGGGTTAGCGATTGCCTCCCCGAGCGCCCATCCCGCCCCCTTGCGGGGCGGGTGGCCCGGACCCCGGACTTGATCCGGGGGAAGGCCGGGTGGGGGGCTTTTCTCATTGTCACACCCATGATCACCCCTCCCCGGCGGCTTTCGCCGCCGACCCTCCCCGTCAAGGGGAGGGATGGAGCCCGCATGTTAACCCGGATGCACAGCCATGAACCCTGACGCGGGGATGCTTGCGGGGCTTTCCCTGCCAAGGCGTCAGCCTTCGGTTTCCTCGCGCAGCATTTCGAGGCGAAGCCACGTCTCCTCATTCTCCGTCTGACGGCGCTGCAGTTCGGCAAGCAAGGCGGCCGCCTTGTCGTAGCGCGCCCGGTCGCGGCTGTAGAGGCCGGGCTCGGCGAGCGCCGTCTCCAGTTTCGCGATATCGCGCGCGACCGCCTCCATAAGGCCGGGGAGCGTCTCGAGCAGATGGCGATCCTTGAACGTCATGCGCCTCGCGGAGGGAGCTTCCGGCGCCGCGGCGCCGGGCTTCGCCCCGGCGGCGCGCGTCACCGCCTGCGGCCGGCGGTCGACGCCCGCGCCCCTTTGCGCGATCATGTCGGAATAGCCGCCGGCGTATTCGATCCAGCGGCCCCTGCCCTCAGACATCAGGATCGAGGTGCAGACCCGGTCGAGAAAATCGCGGTCATGGCTGACGAGGATCAGCGTGCCCGGATAATCCGCCAGCAGCTCCTGCAAGAGATCGAGCGTTTCGAGATCGAGATCGTTGGTGGGCTCATCAAGCACCAGCAGATTCGCGGGCCGCGCCAGCGCGCGGGCCAGCATCATGCGGCCGCGCTCGCCGCCCGACAACACCGAGATCGGCGTGTTCGCCTGCTCGGGCGAAAACAGGAAATCCTTGAGATAGCCCATGACGTGCCGGGGCTGTCCGCCGACCTCGACGATATCGCCCCGGTCGTCGGTCATCGCCTGCTTCAGCGTGAAATCTGGATCGACGCTCTCGCGCTTCTGATCCAGCGTCGCCAAAGCGACCGAAACGCCGATCCTGACGCTGCCTTCATCCGGGGCCAGCGCCCCGGTCAGCAGGTTGATGAGCGTCGTCTTGCCCGACCCGTTCGGCCCCACGATGCCAAGCCTGGCGCCCCGCGCGATCCGCATCGACAGGTTGTGGACAACGGGCGCGCCACCGAAAGCCTTGCCGATCGCGCTGGCCTCGATCACCAGCTTGCCGCTTTCCTGTGCTTCGGTGGCCGTCAGCGTCACATTGCCGACCGGACCGGAGCGCGTGCGGGCCTTGCTGCGCAGCTCCTGCAGCAAACCCAGACGGCGGACGTTCCGCTTGCGACGCGCCGTGACGCCATAGCGCAGCCAATGCTCCTCGGCGGCGATCTTGCGCGCCAGCTTCTGCGCGTCCCGCTCCTCCTGTTCGAGGATGTCGTCCCGCCAGGCTTCGAAATCGGCGAAGCCCTTCTCCATCCGCCGGACCTGGCCGCGATCGACCCAGAGCGTGGCGCGCGACAGCGCCGAGAGGAAGCGCCGGTCGTGGCTGATCACGACGAGGCCGGACTTCAGCCGGCCGAGGGCGCTCTCCAGCCATTCGATGGCGGGAAGATCGAGGTGATTGGTCGGCTCGTCGAGCAGCAGGATATCCGGTTCGGCCGCCATAACGCGGGCGAGCGCTGCGCGGCGGGCCTCGCCGCCTGAGAGATTAGCGGTGGATTCTTCGCCGGTGAGCCCGAGATCGGCGAGCAATTGCGCGGCGGCATGGGGATCGCCGCCCTCGCCGAGGCCGCCAAGCACATAATCACCGGCCGTCGGCCAGGCGGTGAGGTCCGGCTCCTGCGCAAGATATTGCACGGTGGCCGAGGGATGGGCGTAACGCTCGCCGCGATCGGGCTCCAGCAAGCCGGCCGCAATCTTGAGCAAGGTGGATTTGCCCGAGCCGTTGCGGCCGACAAGGCAGAGCCTGTCGCCCTTGCCGACCGCGAGTTCCGCGCCATCGAGAAGCCGCTTGCCCCCGAAGCCATGGGCAATGTCCTTGAGGTGGATCAGAGGGGATGACATGGAAGGCGGATGGCTCCAGCTGGAGCCGCCCGCCATCGCAGGAAGCCCTTCTTTTGGCAACGCCGATCCGCATTGCAAGCGCCGATGATCCGCGGCTCGAACCCTATCGCGCCGTGCGGGAACGCGACCTTCTGGGGCGGCAGGGGCTGTTTCTGCTGGAAGGCGAAGTCGTTTTGCGCCAGGCGCTGGCGGCCGGCCGTTTCGCGCTCGAAAGCGTCCTGATGTCGTCGCGGCGGATTGCCGGCTCCGCCGCGCTCGTCGCGCTCATTCCGGACCGGGCGCCCCTCTATGAGGCCGATGATGCGCTGATCGAGAGGCTGACTGGCTTCGCCGTTCATCGGGGCATCCTCGCCGCCGGCCGCAGAGGCGAGGCACCCGGCGCACCAAAGCTGATCGCCGCGCTTCCGGCCGAGGCTCTCGTCGTCGCGGCGGTAGGGCTCGCCAATCATGACAACATGGGCGGCCTGTTCCGCAACGCCGCCGCCTTCGGCGTGGATGCGGTGCTGCTCGACGACACCTGCTGCGATCCGCTCTACCGCAAGAGCATCCGCGTTTCGGTCGGCGCTGCGCTGACCGTCCCCTTCGCCCGTGGCGCCGCCGGCGTTTTGTTGTCGGAGCTCGCAGCCAGCGGCTTTGCAGTCCACGGGCTGAGCCCTGCTGCCACGAACCGGCTCGACAGCCTCCGGCCCGGCAAACGCACGGCGCTGGTGCTCGGCGCCGAGGGAGAGGGGTTGCCCGCAAGCCTCATGGCAGGGCTCAATCTGGTTCGCATCGCTATGCATCCGGGCCTGGATTCGCTGAACGTGGCCACGGCCAGCGGCATCGCCTTGCACCACATCTTCGTGCAGCGACGGAGAGCCGAACCGTCCTGATTCGGAATCAGGCCTGTTTTACTGGTTATTCCCCTCATTTGTCCGAGTTGTCGGTTTTCCCGCACCAGCCTTTAATCTTTCGTTAAGGGGTTTTGGGCGTTGGGTTGGTCGTTGGGGCGTCGAGTTTTCGCTTTTGCGGGGTTTTTCTGCCTCGCTCCGGGCGATTCCAGGGCCGGCGCCTGGCTGACGGAAGCAAGCCGCACCCAGCTCATCTTCACCGCAAAGGCGCTCGACGTTCGCCGCCAGTTCATCGGCGATGGATCGACAATCCGGACAGGCCGTTTCATCAAACAGGAGATCAAGATCGAGGCCGAGCATGGGCTGAACCGGGATTTCGCCTTGCTGGCCGGCGTGCGCGGAGTGGGCGCGCGGCTGCCGCCGGAGGCTGGCACAATGTATGTGGGCGTGGCGGCGATCCGCGCAGGAGCGAAGGCCCGGCTCTGGAGCAACGCGGATGCCGTCATCTCCCTGCAAGGCTGGGCCGAGGCGAGCAGAAGCCTCAGCTATCCGGAACGGATCAAATCCTGGTCCGGGCCGGTCGAGGGTGAGATCAGGCTGAACGGCGGCCTCAGCGGCGGCTCCAGAGGCTGGCCGATCTTCCTGGAGGCCCAGCTTGCCTACCGCTGGCGCGGCAGCTGGCCGAACGAGGCCCATCTCGACCTGACGGCCGGCGTTTACGCCTCGCCCCGCGTCCTGTTTCTGCTGCAATCCTTCAATGCCGTGGCTGTCACCCAACTGGATGGGACGCGCTTGCGGCGGCACAAGCTGCAGCCGAGCGTCGTCTACGCCTTTTCCGATTCCTTCTCGTTGCAGCTGGGCGTTTTCGCCACTGTTGCCGGCGCCAATGTGGGCCGCGAGAGGGGCGCGCTCATCAGCCTTTGGTACAAATTGTAAGCCGGCGAAGGGAAGCCGCCCGATCGCAGACGCCGCGATCAGGCTTCGTCCAGCAGAACAGCGTGAAGCTCCGTCAACTGCTCGGTGAGGGCGGCGATCCTGCCCTTCAGGATGGCGCGCAGGGGGTTCACCGTCTCGGGAAACTCGGCCAGCACCCGGCGCATGAGCTCGCGGGGAATGCGCCGTATCACCGTTGTCTCAAGGACGACCGCCGTGGCGGGACGGCGCGTCTCGGAAAAGAGCGCCGTCTCGCCGATGAGGGCCCCGGGGCCGTGGATGGCCGCGCCCATCGCCCCCGAGAGTTCCAATGATCCCGCAAGGATGAAATAGCCGCCGTCCGAGACATCGCCCTCGCGGAAAAGGATGTCATCCTTGCGCAGGATGCGCGTCTCCGACGAAAAGGCGATCAGGCGCAAGGCTTCGGCATCAAACAGCGCGAAGACCGGATTGCTCCGCAATTGGTCAATCTCATCTTCGAGCGCCATTGCTCCTCCGTCATCGCCCCGTCCTGATTGCCGCTGCCCTGGCTAGGGAACGAGCTTGTAGCCGCCAGCATCCGTCACCAGGATCCTCGCCTGGCTCGGATCCTTCTCGATCTTCTGCCGCAGCCGATAGACATGCGTCTCCAGCGTATGCGTGGTCACTGCGGCGTTATAGCCCCAGACCTCCTGCAGCAGCACGTCGCGCTGCACCACGCGCTGGCCCGCGCGGTAGAGATAGCGCAGGATCGAGGTTTCCTTCTCGGTCAGCCGTATCTTGCTGCCCTTGTCGGTGATCAGCAGCTTGGCGCCCGGCCGGAAGATATAGGGACCGAGATTGAACTGCGCGTCCTCGCTCGCCTCGTATTGGCGCATATGGGCGCGGACCCGCGCCAGCAGCACGGCAAAGCGGAAGGGCTTGGCCACATAATCATTGGCGCCTGCTTCGAGCCCCAGCACCTGATCGGATTCGGTATCGTTGGCCGTCAGCATGATGATCGGGCTCTTGAAGCCATTCTTGCGCAACACGCGCACGGCCTCGCGCCCGTCCATATCGGGCAGGCCGACGTCCATCACGACAAGGTCGACGTGATCGGCCTTTGTGGCGCTCATGCCCTCCGCCGCCGTCCCCGCCTGGATGATGGCGAATTCCTCGTGCAGCTGGAGCTGCTCGGCGAGCAAGGTCCGAAGCTCGATATCGTCATCCACAAGGAGGATCCGCTTCACATTGCTCATGAATTTCCCGCTCCCGCCACTCGCATGCGCGTGCTGTCATGATAGACACCCCTCGCTACAAGGGAAGCCCTACCATGGCGAGTGCCGGAACACGCCTTCGGCGATCACAGCCGATGACGAATACGACAATATCTTACATTGTCGTGATGAGCCGCCCGGGAAACCGTCGGCAAGGCTGGCTGCAAGCAGGCAATTTCCGCTTCCGCTGCGCGCTCGGCAGGGGCGGCGTTTCACGCAACAAGCGCGAGGGTGACGGCGCGACCCCGGCGGGCGTCTTTGCGCTCCGCCGAATCTGGCTGCGGCCCGATGTCCGCCATCTCCACCTGCCGCGATTGCCTTTCCGCTGGACCAGAAAGACCGACGGCTGGTGCGATGCGCCGGGACACCGGCGCTACAACCGGCCAGTGCCGCTTCCCTTTGCCGCCAGCCACGAGCGCCTATGGCGGGAGGATGCCGTCTATGACACGGTGATCGAGATCGGCTGGAACGACCGGCCGCCTATCATCGGCCGCGGCAGCGCGATTTTCATTCATCTGGCGCGGCCGGGCTGGACACCGACCGAGGGTTGCGTCGCGCTGGCAAAGAACGATATGCGCAAGCTCCTGCCATTGCTGGGTGGGCGCACCCGCCTTCTCATCCGGTAACGCGCCGCTTCACCGGCTGCCGAAAATCGCGCTGCCGACCCGCACATAGGTGGAGCCCAACTGAATCGCGGCCTCGTAATCGGCGCTCATGCCCATCGAAAGCTCCGAAAGCCCGAGCTCCAGCGACAGCTTCATCAGCAAGCCGAAATGCGGCGATGGCGGTTGATCGGCGGGCGGTATGCACATCAGGCCAGCGATGGAAAGCCCATGCACCTCGCGGCAGCGGGCGGCGAAGGCATTGGTCTCGCGCGGATCGATGCCGCCCTTTTGCGGCTCCAGCCCCGTGTTGACCTGCACGAAGAGGTCAGGCTTGCGCCCGATCTTCGCGATGGCCTTCGAGAGCGCAGCTGCGAGGCTCTCGCGGTCAAGCGTATGTATCGCGTCGAAGAGCTTCACGGCATCATCGGCTTTGTTGGATTGCAGCGGCCCGATCATATGGACCTCGGCATCGGGATAGAGTTCCCGGAGCGTCGGCCATTTCGCCTTGGCCTCCTGCACATAGTTTTCACCAAACAAGCGCTGGCCGGCATCGAGCACCGGCGCGATCGCTTCCGCCGGAAAGGTCTTCGAGACAGCCATCAGCCGCGCTGAACCCGGCTTGCGGCCGAAATCCGCCTCGGCGCGCGCGATGCTGGCGCGGATTCGGGCGAGGTTGTCGACAGAGGAAGTCATGGCTTCTGCAAACAGGAGAATCGGCGGACAGGCAAGGGGCCGGGATCAAGGGATGGAGATCAAGGGGCCGGGTTTCGGATTGACCCCTTGGCCCGTTTCGTGTCCAAGCGAAACCACAAACAGCACCAGATATATCCATGGCCCAGGACCGCGAATACGCCCGATACAATGCCCGTGAGGCCGAGCCCCGTTGGCGCAAGATCTGGGACGAGAAGAAGCTCTTCCAGACGAAGAACGACGATCCGCGCCCGAAATACTACGTGCTGGAGATGTTTCCCTATCCCTCGGGCCGCATCCACATGGGCCATGTCCGCAATTATGCGATGGGCGACGTGGTGGCGCGCTACAAGCGGGCGCGCGGCTTCAATGTGCTGCATCCGATGGGCTGGGACGCTTTCGGCATGCCGGCCGAAAATGCGGCGATGCAGAACAAGACGCATCCCGCCGCCTGGACCTACGCCAATATCGCGGCGATGAAGGCGCAGCTGAAGAGCATGGGCCTGTCGCTCGATTGGGACCGCGAGATCGCGACCTGCGACCCCTCCTATTACAAGCACCAGCAGGCGATGTTCCTGGATTTCATGCAGGCCGGCCTCGTCGAGCGCAAGGTCTCCAAGGTCAACTGGGACCCGGAGGACCAGACCGTGCTCGCCAACGAGCAGGTGATCGACGGGCGCGGCTGGCGCTCGGGCGCCTTGGTCGAGCAGAAGGAGCTGACCCAGTGGTTCATGAAGATCACCGATTACGCCGAGGAACTGAACGCGGCGCTCGATACACTCGACCGCTGGCCCGAAAAGGTCCGGCTGATGCAGCGCAACTGGATCGGCCGCTCGGAAGGCTTGATGATCCGCTGGGCGCTGGATGCCGCCACCGCGCCGGATGGTTTCAGCGAACTGGAAATCTACACCACACGGCCGGATACATTGTTTGGCGCAAGCTTCATGGCGATCGCGCCCGACCATCCGCTGGCGAAGGCCGCCTCGCGGGATAATCCGGCGCTCGCCGCGTTCTGCGATGAATGCCGCCGCATGGGCACTTCGGTCGCGGCGCTGGAGACGGCGGAGAAGAAGGGCTTCGACACCGGAATCAAGGCGGTGCATCCTTTCGATCCGGACTGGAAGGTCCCTGTCTTCGTCGCGAATTTCATCCTGATGGATTACGGCACGGGCGCGATCTTCGGTTGCCCCGGCGGCGACCAGCGCGACATCGAATTTGCGCGGAAATATGCGCTGCCGGTTATCCCGGTTGTCGTGCCGAAGGACGAGCCCGCCCGCAGCGCGGCGCTGAAGGGAATCGCCGAGGGCGTCCCCTATGTCGACGATGGCGTGATGGTGAATTCGCGCTTCCTCGATGGCATGGACACGGCGGCGGCGTTCAAGGCCGTGGCCGATCGTCTCGCCTCCGAATCGATGGACGGCCGCCCCGTCGCGCAACGCAAGGTGAACTTCCGCCTGCGCGACTGGGGCATTTCCCGCCAGCGCTACTGGGGCTGCCCGATCCCGGTGATCCATTGCGAGGCCTGCGGAATCGTGCCAGTGCCGAAGCGGGATCTGCCGGTGAAGCTGCCGGAGGATGTCACCTTCGACAAGCCTGGCAATCCTTTGGAGCACCATCCGACGTGGAAGCACGTCCCCTGTCCGTGCTGCGGCAAGGCGGCCCGCCGCGAGACCGACACCTTCGACGTCTTCGCTGACTCGTCCTGGTATTTCGCCCGTTTCACCGACCCCTGGAACGAAGAGGCCCCGACAACGGCTTCGGCGATGGAAAGCTGGCTGCCGGTCAACCAGTACATCGGGGGCGTCGAACACGCGATCCTGCATCTGCTCTATTCGCGCTTCTGGATGCGGGCGATGACGAAGACCGGCCACGCCAACCTGGCGGAGCCTTTCGAGGGCCTGTTCACGCAGGGTATGGTGGTGCACGAAACCTATCGCGCGCCGAACGGAGAATGGCTCACGCCTGCGGAGATCCGCATCGAGTCCGGAGCCAATGGCCGCCGCGCTTTCCGCATCTCGGACAATGCCGAGGTCACGATCGGCGATATTGAGAAGATGTCGAAATCGAAGAGAAACGTCGTCGATCCCGACGACATCATCGACACTTACGGCGCCGATACGGCGCGCTGGTTCATGCTGTCGGATTCGCCGCCCGAGCGCGATGTGAACTGGACCGAGGATGGCGTGCAGGGCGCCGGGCGCTTCATGCAGCGCGCCTGGCGCATCTGCTGCGAAGTGGCCGATCTCCGGCGGGCTCCGGTCGTTCGTTTCGGCGCCGATTCGACCGCGATCCGCCGCGCGGCCCACAAGGCGCTCGCCGGCGTCACCGAGGATATCGAGCGGCTGCGCTTCAACCGCTGCGTCGCCCATATCTATGAATTGTCGAATGCGATCTCCGGCGTGTTGGCGAAGGCGTCTGCGGACAGGCCCATCAGCGCCGAGATGGCGGCCGCGCTCCGCGAAGCGGCCACGATCTTCGTGCAATTGCTGGCCCCGATGATGCCCCATCTCGCGGAGGAATGCTGGAAAGTGCTCGGCCACGCCAATCTCGTGGGCGAGACGGCCTGGCCGGTGCTTGATGCGGCGCTGCTCGTCGAAGAGACCATCGCCTATCCCGTCCAGGTGAACGGCAAGAAGCGGGCGGATGTCGTGGTCAGCCGCAATGCCAGCGAGGCGGAGATCGAGGCCGCTGCGCTCGCCGAGGAGGCCGTGCAGCGCGCGCTTGAGGGCCGTACGCCGAAGAAGGTCATCATCGTGCCGTTGCGCATCATCAACGTGGTGGGATAGGGTCGCGGACATGCGCCGTTCTCTCAGCTATGCGGTTCTCGTGGGGCTTCTGGCGACCGGGCTCGGCGGCTGCCTGCGGCCGCTCTACGGCCAGCAGGAGAATGGCGGCCTGGCGGTCCAGGAGGGACTGGCAGGCGTCAAGGTCGAACTCGATGGGCAACGGCTCGCCCATTACCTGCGCAACGAGCTGGAATTCAGCCTGCGGGGGGGCGACCCGGATCCCGCCGCCACCAGGTATCGGCTGACGGTCAATGCCAGTTCGCGGACCGATGCGGCGATCGTGGAACGTCTCACCGGCCAGGCCGAGAGCGGCTACATGACGCTGACGGCCCGCTATGTGCTTTACCCGATCGACAACCCCAAAACCAAACTCACCGAAGGCGATGCCAGGGTGCTGGTCAGCTACGACCGCTTCCAGCAGCGCTTCGTGACGATCCGCGCCGCGCGCGATGCCGAGATCCAGGGCGCGAAGCAACTGGCCGAGCAGATCAGGACCCGGGTTGCGAGCTATCTCGTCACGGCCCGCTGAGCCGCCATGGTCGCGGTTCCGGCCCGGGACGCGGAAGCCTTCGTCAAGGCCGGCTTCGCCCGCTTTCCCGTCATTCTGGTCTTCGGTCCGGATGACGGCCTTGTCTCGGAACGGGCTGAGGCCATCGCCAGGGCGACGGTCAGCGGCGATTCCGGCAACATCCTTCGCCTCGAGGGCGATGAGGTGGCCGGCGATCCGCTGCGCCTGGCGGACGAAGCCAATGCGCTGTCGATGTTCGGCGGCGCCCGCGCGATCCGTGTGCGGCTCGGCAGCCGCAGCCTCTCGGCCGCTCTTGAGCCATTGCTGAAGACGCCGCCCGTCGATGCCCGGATCATTCTGGAGGCCGGCGACCTGAAGCCTGCCCACGCGCTGCGCAGCCTTCTGGAGAAGGACAAGGGCTGCGCGACGGTGCCATGTTACGCCGAGGATGCGCGCGATCTCGGCCGTCTTCTGGAAGAAATGCTTGCCGGCGAAGGGCTCAAGGCGACCGGCGAGGCCCGGGCGGCGCTTGCGCCTTTGCTCGGTCAGGACCGCAAGCAATCCCGCAGCGAGATAGAGAAATTATTCCTATATTGTAAGGGCGCGCGCGAGATAACGCTTGATGATGTCGAGGCGGTCGTCACCGACGCCGCAGCGATCTCGGCAGATGCTGCCATTGATGCCGCCTTTCTCGGCAAGCTCGACATCATCGAAGTGGAGGCCCGCCGCGTGTTGGCGGACGGCGTCGATCCGGGCGTGCTGCTAGGATTCGCTCTGCGGCATGCGTTTCTGTTGCAAAGCATCAAGCGGAGGCAGCCCAATCAATCCGCATCCGAATCGATCAAGGCGCATCGCATCAACTGGAAGCGCGAGAAGGCGATCGGCGAGCAAGTGGAGCGCTGGCTGGACAATCGGCTGGAGCGCGCCGTTCAGCTGCTGGCAGAGGCGATCTACGCGATCAGGCGGACGCCAGCGCTCGGTGAGGCCCTGGCGATCCGGGCGCTCTGGAGTCTTGCTCTCGCTGTTTCCCGACGCTGATCCGAACGCGAGCCTTATTGCCGCAGCCGCCGGCAGAGGCCATCCAGCTGATCGAGCGTCGTATAGCGGATGCTGAGCACGCCGCCGCCGGCCTTGTGATCAATGGCGACATGGAGGCCAATGACATCGCTCAGCGCCTTTTCGAGCGCCCTCGTATCGGCGTCCTTCTCCGGCTTCGCCTTGCGCGGCGCGCCATCGGAGAGGTCTTCCGCCTCGCTCTGGACAATGCGTTCGACATCGCGGACGGTCAGTCCCTGCTCGACGATTTTCCGGGCGGTCGCTTCGGGATTGGCGACAGAGAGCAACGCCCGCGCATGGCCCGCCGAGAGCACGCCGGCGCTGACCATCTCCTTCACTGCCGGCGGCAGCTTCGAGAGGCGCATCATATTGGCGACATGGCTGCGGCTCTTGCCGACGGCCTTGGCCAATTCGGCCTGAGCATAGCCGAATTGCTCCATCAACTGCTCGTAACCCGCTGCCTCTTCCAGCGGATTGAGATCCGCGCGCTGCACGTTCTCGATGATGGCGAGCTCGAGCGCTTCCTTGTCGCCGACTTCGAGCACGACAACCGGAAGCTCATGCAGGCCGGCCCGCTGCGCCGCACGCCAACGCCGCTCGCCCGCGATGATCTCGAAGACATCAGGCATGTTCGGCTTCGGGCGGACGACGAGCGGCTGGATGATGCCTTTTTCGCGAATGGAATCCGTGAGTTCGGCAAGATCGTCATCCCCGAAGGCCTTGCGGGGATTGAGCGGATTGGCGCGCACGAATTCAATTGGCACACTGCGCTGGCCGCGGGCGCGCTGCAGCATCGAATTTTCGTCGGCGGAATCGCCGATCAGGGCGGCCAACCCCCGGCCGAGCCTTGATGGTCGGGCTGACGGAACCTCATCAACCATGGCTTATCCCCCTTCCGGCTCAGGCCGCCGCCTTCAGCTGCCGCTCACGCTGGATCACTTCCGAAGCAAGCTTCAGATAGGCCTGTGAGCCCGCGCATTTGAGATCATAGAGCAACACAGGCTTGCCATGCGATGGCGCCTCGGAAACCCTCACATTGCGCGGAATGACCGTGTCATAGACCTTCGCACCGAGGAATTGCCGCACATCGGCGATCACTTGCGCCGCCAGATTGTTGCGCGGATCGAACATCGTCAAGACCACGCCATGGATCGACAGGCGGGGATTAAGGCTGTTGCGCACCTGCTCGACCGTACGCAACAGCTGGCTCAGGCCCTCGAGGGCGAAGAACTCGCATTGCAGGGGAACAAGAACCGCATCAGCCGCCGTCATCGCATTGATGGTCAGGAGGTTGAGCGATGGCGGACAATCAATCAACACGTAGTCATATTGCGTCTCAGCGGCAGCATTGGCAGGCAGCGCAGCTTCCATTTCACCCAGGGCATCGCGCAGGCGGAAACTGCGGTCCTTCTCGGCCGCCAGCTCCATTTCGACGCCCAGGAGATCCATGGTCGACGGCGACAGATGCAGCCGGGGCACGACCGTCCGGACGATCGTCTGCCGGAGCGGCGCCTCGCCAAGCAACACGTCATAGGTCGATCGCCCGCGATCCTTGGCGCCGAAGCCGAGGCCCGTCGAGGCATTGCCCTGCGGATCGAGATCGATGATCAGCACATTCTCGCCGATCGCCGCCAGGGCGGTGCCGAGATTGATGGCGGTTGTGGTCTTGCCGACGCCCCCCTTCTGGTTCGCGACGACGAGAACGCGCGGCCTCCCGGTTTTCGACATCGACATCGGTGACACCTTTCGGTTCTCTGCCCGATGGCTCCGGGCTGACTATTTCCGAGAAGCTGAACGCACCCGAACAATCGCGGCGCCCGGCTCTGTCCGACTATGAATCAGATCGGCGCTCAAATTCCAAGAGATTGATGCAGCACGCATCTCGTCATCAACATCTTGTCCCTTGGGGAAGATTCCAATGGTCCCGGCCTTGAGCAATGGCTCGGCCAGGCCAAGCAGCCTGGCAAGCGGCGCCAGCGCCCGCGCCGAGACGACGTGGACCGGCAGGGCGAGCGCCGTCAGAATATCCTCGATTCGTCCGTTGCGCACCTCAACCGGCAAACGGGCGAGACGGGCCGTCTCCCGCAAAAAGGCGCATTTCTTGCCGTTGCTTTCCACGAGACTCATCCGGAATCCGGGATTCTCCATCCGTGCAGCGGCGATCACCAGACCGGGAAAACCGCCGCCGCTGCCAATATCCACCCAGGATTGCGCCTCCGGCTCAAGCCCGGCGAGCTGGAGAGAATCCTCGATATGGCGCTCCCATGCCGACGCCAGAGTGTTGGGAGCAACCAGGTTGATGCGAGGCTGCCAGCGCCGGAGCTGGTCCTCGATGATCTTGAGCCGCGCCTGTGTTTCACGTGAAACATCGATGCGCGGAGGGGCGGTCAACCGCTCCAGGTGAGCCTCAAGGCCCATCTTGCCGAGCCTCACGAATCAGTGACGGCGGCAATCCGATCCCTTTCGCCGCGCTTTTTTGCATGAACAGCGATCAACGTCAGCGCCGCTGGAGTCATACCCTCGATCTGGCGCGCCTGAGCAACGGAACGGGGCCGAATCAGATTTAGCTTGAGACGGATTTCATTCGACAGTCCGGCGATCCCGTCGTAGCTACCGGAATCGAAGACCGAGAGATCCAACTGCTCATCGCGCTGCAATCGCGCGATATCGGCTTCCTGGCGACCGAGATAGACCGCGTATTTGGCTTCAATCGCCGCCTGATCCGCGACAAGCCCGGGAATAGCGGCGAGCGCGGGCCAAACCCGGATCAGGTGCCCCCATTCAATATGCGGATAAGAGAGGAGTTCAAACGCCGTCCGCCGCACGCCATCCTGATTGAGCGCAACGCCATGGCGTTCGGCTTCCCGAGGCGTCAGCGAAAGGCTTTGCAACAAAGCCTTGGCCTGCCCCAGAGCCGCCTCCTTTGTATCGAAACGCGCGAGACGTTCTGCGCCGACAAGCTTCAGTTCGGAGCCGAATCGGGTGAGCCGCAGATCGGCGTTATCGGCGCGCAAGGCGAGCCGAAACTCCGAGCGCGACGTGAACATGCGGTAAGGCTCGGTCACGCCCTGTGTGACGAGATCATCGACGAGGACTCCGATATAGGATTGCATGCGCGAGAAATGCACGGCGCTTTGTCCGCCGGCGCGGCGCGCCGCATTCAGGCCGGCGACCAGACCCTGCGCCGCCGCCTCCTCATAGCCTGTCGTCCCATTGATCTGACCCGCCAGAAAGAGCCGGTTCAGATGCTTGGTCTCCAGCGACGGGAAGAGTCCGCGCGGATCGAGAAAGTCATATTCGATGGCATAGCCATATTGCAGGATTTCGGTCTTCTCCAGACCGGGCATCGAGTGCACGATCCCCGCCTGCACGTCGCGCGGCAGAGAAGTCGAAATGCCGTTGGGATAAACTGCATCGTCGTCCAGACCCTCGGGCTCAAGGAACACCTGATGACCGTCGCGATCCCCGAAGCGATTGACCTTGTCCTCGATCGACGGGCAGTAACGGGGACCCTGCCCGCCGATCTGGCCGGTGAAGACCGGCGCCCGATCCAGATTGGCCCGGATCAGCGCATGGGTCGCCGACGTCGTCCGGGTGATGTGACACGGCGCCTGCGCCGTTGTGATCGTCGTCGTCAGGCTCGAAAACGGTTCGGGTGGATCATCGCCCTCCTGAACCGCCAGCGCGTCCCATTGGATGGTCCTGCCGTTAAGGCGCGGCGGCGTGCCCGTCTTCAGGCGACCCAGTGCGAAGCCGCAGGCCAGCAGGCGTTCCGCGAGCCGATGCGACGGCTGCTCGCCGATGCGGCCAGCGGACCACCGTTCCTCACCGAGATGAACCAGGCCGCGCAGGAACGTGCCAGTCGTCAACACGACCGCTCCCGCCTGGATTTCGCGGCCATCGGCAAGCTCGACCCCCGTCACGGCCTGATCGGCAACCAGAAGATCGGTGACCTCACCTTCGATCAGAGTCAGACCCGGTGTCTTTTCGAGCAACTCGATGCCGGCAGCCTGACGATACAGTTTGCGGTCCGCCTGGGCACGCGGGCCACGGACAGCCGGACCCTTACGGCGGTTGAGCACGCGGAACTGTATGCCGGAAGCATCTGCAAGGCGCCCCATGATGCCGTCGAGCGCATCGATCTCCCGGACAAGATGACCCTTCCCAAGCCCGCCGATGGCCGGATTGCAGGAGAGGACGCCAAGATTGGCCTTGCTGAACGTAATCAGCGCGGTGCGTGCGCCAACGCGCGCGGCCGCAGCGGCAGCTTCGCCGCCAGCATGCCCGCCGCCGACAACAATGACATCAAACCGGTTCAACCGATCATCCCGCGTATAATGAAACGCCCTTACCATGATCGGCCGGCACGGCCAAGGCTCAGCGATCGTCCCGATTGTTTCACGTGAAACATCGGCCGGTCTTTCGGCGCTTCACTTGCCAATACAGAAGCGGCTGAAGACTGCCCCCAGCACCTCCTCCACACCGATCAAGCCGATCACTTCCTTTAGCGCATCGTCGGCGCGCTGGAGATGGTGATCCAGGAACTCCACACCGCGCACTGCTTCCCGCTGCGCTCCCTGAACGGCCGCAAGCGCCCGCTCAACACCCTGGCGTTGGCGCTCATGCACGAGAAGAGACGGTTCCCCCCGATCCCCTTCACGAATTGCAAGCAGAATTTGTTCCGTTAGTGAATCGAGCCCTTCTCCCGTGTGGGCGGAAAGGTGAATGCGGCAGGAAATGTCGTGCAATGGCCCCGCAGCCTTGCGGTCGATTTTGGTCCGGACCCGAATCGATGGCGCAGTGAGCGAATCGGCATCGGGGGGCTCGCTTTCGCCGTCATCGAGAAGCAGGACCAGATCAGCCTTGCTGGCGCTGGTCCGCGCCCTTTCGATTCCCATGCGCTCCACGGGATCGCTGGTTTCCCGCAGACCTGCGGTATCGGCCAGGATCACGGCATAGCCATCGATATCGAGTTTGACCTCCAGCACATCGCGCGTGGTTCCCGCATGCTCGCTGACAATCGCCACGTCGCGGCGAGCCAGCGCATTGAGAAGCGTCGATTTGCCGGCATTGGGCGGGCCGATGATCGCCACACGGAACCCGTCGACGAGCATGCGGCCCCGATCCGCCGTCCGCAGAGCGCCTTCAAGCCCGCTCTCCAATCGTTGCAGAAGCGAATCGATGCCGCGCAGCCCCTGATCGGCGACATCGCCCTCGTCGCTGAAGTCGATGTCGGCGGCGACCATCGCCTTCGCTTCGAGCAGCAGCGAGCGCCAGTCCCGGACGGCCGCGCCGAGCATTCCGGCCAATCCCGAGAGGGCCTGCATCCGCTGCCGCTCCGTCTCGGCGTCGATCAGATCGGCCAACGCCTCCACCTGACCGAGGTCGATGCGGCCGTTCCCGAGGGCTTGGCGGGTGAATTCGCCCGGCACCGCCATCCGCAGACCCGGCACCTCGGCGAGGGCGCCGAGCACGGAGCGCACGACAGCCGGGCCGCCATGCACATGCAGTTCCGCCACCGGCTCGCCGGTGAAGCTGCGGTCCCGGGCGAACAGCAGGACCAGGGCGCGATCGAGAATGACATCGCTGCCGGGCCGCCTGAGGGTCATCAGGGTCGCCTGGCGGAGGGGAGGCAAGGCCCCGGCCAGCGCTAGCAAGGCCGTCCCGGCCAGCGGGCCGCTGATGCGGATCACCGCTATTCCCGCCTTGCCTTTCCCGGAGGAGAGGGAAAAAACAGTCTCCGTCATGCCGAAAATCCCATAACCCGCGATGCTCTAGACAAGCTTTCGCCGGAATGCGAAAGGAATCGCGAAATATCAGGGGGTGGGCGACGCCGAGTCGCATTGCCACGCTCTGGCGCATGGTTACATGAACGGCACAATCCAGTGCTGATCTCCAAGCGGATCGGTCACGGACCAGAAGAACAGGAAGGAGTCGCCGTAAGGGCGGCTGACTGCAATGACAACAATGACTGCCGGTGACACCAAGCGGGATTTCCTTTTGATCGCGACAGGAGCTGTGGGCGCCGTGGGCGTCGCTTCCGCGATCTGGCCCTTCATCGCCACCATGGGTCCCGATGCCTCGACACGCGCCGCCGGCGCCCCGATCGAGATCGACCTCTCACAGATCCCCGAGGGGCAGTCGATCGCCCTCATGTGGCGCGGCATGCCGATCTTCGTCCGCCACCGCACGCCGAAAGAGATCGAGGAATCGCGGGCGAGCGATGGCAAGAGCATGCCGGATCCGGCGCCGGATGCCGCGCGCTCGTTCAAGTTCAACAATGTGGTGCAGTCGCAATGGATCATCGTCCAGGGCTCCTGCACCCATCTTGGCTGCATTCCGGTGAAAAACGCGGGCGACTACGGCGGCTGGTACTGCCCCTGCCATGGATCGCATTATGATACCGCAGGCCGGATCAGGAGGGGGCCGGCGCCGAAGAACCTGATCATGCCGGAAGCCGCCTTCCTGACCGCGAACAGCATCCGCATATCCGGCACGCGTTCAGCGGCCTGACGACAAACGGGACAGATCATCATGCAAGGGCATTCGACCTACGTACCGACGTCCAAAGCCGCCAAATGGCTGGAGTCGCGCATCCCGATCATCGGCCTCTTCCACTCCTCCTTCATCGCCTATCCGACGCCGAAGAATCTCAACTACTTCTGGACCTTCGGCGGCATCCTCACCGTCATGCTGGTGTCGCAGATCCTCACCGGCGTCGTGCTGGCGATGCATTATACGCCGCATGTGGATTTCGCCTTCGCCTCGGTCGAGCACATCATGCGCGACGTGAATTTCGGCTGGCTGATCCGCTATCTGCATATGAACGGCGCCCATATGTTCTTCTTCGCCGTCTACCTCCATATCTTCCGCGGCATGTATTACGGTTCCTACAAGGCGCCGAGGGAGGTGCTCTGGATACTCGGCGTGGTGATCTTTCTGCTGATGATGGCCACGGCCTTCATGGGCTACGTCCTGCCCTGGGGGCAAATGTCGCTGTGGGGCGCGGTGGTGATCACCAACCTCTTCTCGGCCATCCCGATCGTGGGCGAGACCGTCGTCACCTGGCTCTGGGGCGGTTACTCCGTCGCGAACCCGACGCTGAACCGCTTCTTCTCACTGCATTTCCTGCTGCCCTTCATGATCTTCGGCGTCGTCATCCTCCACGTCTGGGCGCTGCATGTGGTGGGTCAGAACAATCCGACCGGCGTCGAGGTGAGGAACCTGAAGAAGGACACCGTGCCGTTCACGCCCTACGCCACCATCAAGGACGGTTTCGCGCTCTGCTGCTTCTTCATCTTCCTGCTGTTCTTCGTCTTCTATCAGCCGAACCAGCTCGGCCATCCCGACAATTACATCATGGCCGATCCGCTGAAGACGCCCGCCCACATCGTGCCGGAATGGTACTTCCTGCCCTTCTACGCCATCCTGCGTTCGATCCCGGACAAGCTCGGCGGCGTTATCGCCATGGGGTCTGCCGTCCTTATCCTCGCCTTCCTGCCCTGGCTGGATACGTCAAAGGTCCGTTCCGGCAGCTACCGCCCGGCGTTCCGCATCTTCTTCTGGGTGTTTGTCGCCGTCACGGTCCTGCTTGGCTGGGTCGGCTCTCAGGATACGGCAGCGCCGGTGCTGAAATTCGGTGACAACACCGTGCTGACCATGGTCGGGTTCGGCCAGATCCTGACCATCTACTATTTCGCGCATTTCCTGATCATTCTTCCGCTGCTCGGGCTGTTCGAAAAGCCGCTCGCTCTTCCCTCCTCCATCGCCGATTCGGTGCTGGGCGGCGGGCATGGCCTGCCGGCCGGGGCGGCCGCATCGCCCGAAACCAAGGGTTGAGGTCAGGGACCAGGGACAAGAACATGAACGCCTTCCTCAAAGCCAGCGGTCTCGCGCTGGCGCTCGCTCTCGGTGCAACGGCCGCGATGGCCGCCGGCGAAACCGCTACGCCGCCGCGCCAGAAATGGTCCTTCGCCGGTATGATGGGCAGCTATGACAACAACCAGCTGCAGCGCGGCTTCCAGGTCTATCAGCAAGTCTGCGCGGCCTGCCATACGATGACGAAGCTCTCGTTCCGCAATCTGTCGGAGAAGGGCGGGCCTGAGTTCAAGCCCGAGCAGATCCGCGAATTGGCGGCCAAATGGCCGATCCCGGTGATGGATGGCCCGAACGACAAGGGCGAGATGTTCGAGCGCCCGGCCCGTCCTTCGGATCGTTTCCCGTCGCCTTACCCCAATACGGTGGCGCAGCGGCTGGCCAATAACGGCGCCCTGCCTCCCGATTTCTCGCTGCTCGCGAAGGCCCGCACCTACCGCGTCGGCTTTCCCGGCTTTGTGATCGATGCACTGCCGGGCTTCACCTACCAGGAATCCGGTGTTGACTACATCTACGCCCTGCTCGCTCTGGGCTATGTCGATCCGCCGCCCGGCATGGTCGTCGAGGACGGGCTGAACTTCAACACATTCATGCCGGGTCAGAAGATCGCCATGGCCAATCCTCTCGTTGATGGCGTCGTCGAATATACGGACGGAACGCCCGCAACCGCGGCGCAATACGCCAAGGATGTCTCCGCCTTCATGATGTGGGCTGCCGAACCCAAGCTCGAGGAGCGCAAGCAGCTCGGCTTCCGGGTGATGATCTTCCTGCTCGTCTTCGCCAGCCTCGTCTATTTCACCAAGAAGAAGCTCTGGGCGGATGTGAAGGGCAAGGGCGGCAAGGCCGCCAACGCCCATTGACCGGCTGCGCCGTCACGCGATGAACGAGGCTCCTTCGGGAGCCTTTTTCGTTTGACGGCTTCGCGGCAGGCAACCCATCATGGGCGGAGGCAATGGGCAGGGCGGCATGGATAAAGAAGCAGTGACGGCGATGCCGCACAGGGAGAAGGCGCTGCTCGGCCTCATCGGCGGCTCAGGCCTCTACGATCTCGCCGACCTCACCGGCATCCGCGAGGAAGCGATCGCCAGTCCCTGGGGCGAGGCTTCCGACCGGCTGGTCCGGGGGCGCATCGGCGCAACGGACGTCGTCTTCCTGCCCCGGCATGGCAAGGGCCATCGCCTGTCGCCGACAGGCATCAACTACCGGGCCAATATCGATGTGCTGAAGCGCGCCGGCGTCACCGATCTCGTCTGTTTCTCGGCGGTCGGCTCCTACAAGGCGGAGCTGCCGCCCGGCACTTTCGTGGTCGTGGATCAAATCGTCGACCGCACCTTCCTCAGGGATAGCTCATTCTTCGGCAACGGCTGCGTCGCGCATGTTCCGTTCGCGCATCCGATCGGCCCGGGGCTGGCGGCCCGCGTCGGCGCGGCTTTGCGGGCCGAGAATGTACCCCATTCCATGCAGGGCACGGCCGTCTGCATGGAGGGCCCGCAATTCTCGACTCTGGCCGAAAGCCTCGCCTATAAGGCGCAGGGTTTCGACGTCATCGGCATGACCTCGATGCCTGAGGCGAAGCTCGCCCGCGAAGCGGAAATCACTTATTGCATGGTGGCCATGGTCACGGATTTCGACGCCTGGCATCCCGAACATGATGCCGTCGATGTCGCCATGGTGGTCAGGCAGATGCACACCAACACAATCAGCGCGAAGAAGGTGATCGCCCGGCTCGCCGCCGATTTCCCGAAAGAGCGCGAGCCATGCCCGCATGGTTCGCACCATGCGCTCGATGGAGCCCTTATCACAGCGCCGGCCCATCGCGATCCGGCGCTGATGGCCAAACTGGATGCCGTCGCCGGGCGCGTGCTCGCACAGTGACAGAACGCGATCAGGGAAGATCATGAACCTCAAGGATTCCATCCGCACCATTCCCGATTATCCGAAGAAGGGGGTGATGTTCCGCGACATCACCACATTGCTCGCCGATGCGCGGGCCTTCCGGCAGGCGATCGACGCGCTGGTCCAGCCTTTCGCGGGTTCGAAGGTTTCGAAGATCGCCGGCATAGAGGCGCGCGGGTTCATTCTCGGCGGCGCCGTGGCGCATCAGATGTCGGCGGGCTTCATCCCCATCCGCAAGAAGGGCAAGCTCCCGCATGAAACGGTCAGCATCGCCTATAGCCTCGAATATGGCGTCGACCAGATGGAGATGCACAAGGATGCGGTCGTGCGCGGCGAAAAGGTGATCCTGATCGATGACCTGATCGCCACCGGCGGCACGGCGGAGGCCGCCTGCCGGCTGCTGACGCAGCTGGGCGCCGAGATCATCGCCGCCTGCTTCATCGTGGATCTGCCCGATCTCGGCGGCGCCCGGAAGATCGAGAAGCTCGGCATTCCCGTCCGCTCCCTGATCGCCTTCGAGGGCTATTGAACGGCCCCGACCGGCGAAGCCGAAGCGCGTTCAGGTATTCATCGACTCGAAGAAGTCGCTGTTGCCCTTGGTCTGCTTGAGCTTGTCGAGCAGGAATTCAATCGCATCGACCGTGCCCATCGGGTTGAGGATGCGGCGCAGCACATACATCTTCTTGAGCGTGTCATGCGGCACGAGCAACTCTTCCTTGCGGGTGCCGGAACGGGTGATGTCGATCGCCGGGAAGACGCGCTTGTCGGCGACCTTCCGGTCCAGGATGATTTCCGAGTTGCCGGTGCCCTTGAATTCTTCGAAGATCACCTCGTCCATGCGGCTGCCGGTGTCGATCAGGGCGGTGGCGATGATGGTCAGCGAGCCGCCCTCCTCGATATTGCGGGCCGCGCCGAAGAAGCGCTTGGGCCGCTGCAGGGCATTGGCGTCGACGCCGCCGGTCAGCACCTTGCCGGAGGAAGGAACAACCGTGTTGTAAGCGCGGCCGAGACGGGTGATCGAATCGAGCAGGATCACCACGTCGCGGCCATGCTCGACCAGGCGTTTGGCCTTTTCGATCACCATTTCAGCCACTTGCACGTGGCGGGTGGCGGGCTCGTCGAAGGTTGAGGAAATCACCTCGCCCTTCACCGAGCGCTGCATGTCGGTCACCTCTTCGGGCCGCTCATCGATCAGCAACACGATCAGGTAGCATTCGGGATGGTTGGCCGCGACGGATTTGGCGATGTTCTGGAGCAGCACCGTCTTGCCGGTGCGGGGCGGCGCCACGATCAGGGCGCGCTGTCCCTTGCCGACCGGCGTCACCACATCCATGACGCGCGACGAGTAATCCTTCTTCGTCGGATCCTCGATTTCCATCTTCAGCCGCTGGTTGGGATAAAGCGGCGTCAGATTGTCGAAATTGACCTTGTGGCGCGCCTTTTCGGGCTCCTCGAAATTGATCTTGTTGACCTTCAGCAGCGCAAAGTAGCGTTCACCGTCCTTGGGGCTGCGGATCAGGCCTTCGACGGTGTCGCCTGTCCGGAGCGCGAAGCGCCGGATCTGCGCCGGCGAGACATAGATGTCGTCGGGGCCAGGCAGATAATTGGCGTCCGGCGCGCGCATGAAGCCGAAGCCGTCGAGCAGCACCTCGATCACGCCTTCGCCGATGATCTCGGTCTCGCGGGCGGCGAGCTGCTTGAGGATGGCGTACATCAGCTCCTGCTTGCGCAAAGTGCTGGCGCCTTCCACCTCCACCTCTTCGGCGAAGGAGAGCAGTTCGGTCGGGGATTTGGCTTTGAGGTCCTGGAGTTTGATTTCCCGCATCTGGGAGACGTCCGTCTATGAGAGTGAAGTTGAAAACCGGAGAGGGAGAGGCGCAGGGCTATACGCTGGAACGAAAGCACATCCGCTGCGGCGGAATGCCTTGATGAACTTCTTGGAGTTCAGCCCTTGAGGAGAGAAGGTCCAGATAGGCCAGAATCGCAAAAACTGCAATGGGCTCGCGATCAATTCCGTCAGTTTCAGAACGGCTTCACGATCACCAGGATAACGATGGCGATCATCAGCACCGTCGGCGCCTCGTTGGCGATCCGATAGAAGCGCTGCGGGCGCGTGTTGCGGTCCTCGGCGAATTCCCTGACCCAGCGGGCTTGATACCCATGGGCCGCGGAAAGGGCGACGACCAGCGCCAGCTTTACATGGAGCCAGCCGTTGCCCGAGAAGCCGACATAACCGAAGGCGAGGATCAATCCCAGCACCCAGGTTACGATCATCGCGGGCGTCATGATGGCTTTCAACAGCCGCCGTTCCATGACCTTGAACGTCTCCGATTGCACAGATCCCTTCTCGGCGGCGCAATGATAGATCATCAGCCGCGGCAGATAGAGCAGTCCCGCCATCCACGAGATCACGGCGATGAGATGCAGCGCTTTCAGCCAGAGATACATTTCGGATCCGAATCGCGCTTAGGGCGAAAACTCATCAATGGAGGGCTTTTTGATCCCTGATCGCATCAAAACGCCCTCCATTGATGAGTTTTCGCCCTAATCAGCCGCGGATTCTCTTGAGCAGATGCTCCACATGAGCGATCGGCGTTTCAGGCAGGATGCCATGGCCCAAGTTGAAGATGAAGGGCCGGTCGGCTGCGACGGCCAGAATGGCGTCGATCGCCCGGTCGAGCCCTTCGCCCCCCGCCACCAACGCCAGCGGATCAAGGTTGCCCTGCAGCGTCGGCAGGCCGGCCTTGACGGCGATGCCGGCCAGATCGCCGGCGGTATCGATCGAGAGCCCGTCGACATCTGTTTCGGAGGCGAATCGCAGCAGCCCCTCGGTTGTTGCGCCGCGCGGAAAGCCGATAATCCCGGCATACGGGCGGGCCGCCCGGACCTTATCGACCAGCGCCTTCACCGGCTGGATGCACCAACGGTCGAATTGCTCCGCCGGAAGCACGCTGGCCCAGCTGTCGAAGATCTGCACCGTATCGGCGCCCGCGTCGATCTGCGCGATCAGATGCACCGCACTGACATCGACCAGAAGATCCATCAATGCCTGGAAGGCAACGGGATGCCGATAGGCGAAGAGCCGCGCCGGCGCCTGCTCCTTCGTGCCCTTGCCGGCGATCATATAGGTCGCCACCGTCCAGGGCGCGCCGCAGAAGCCAAGCAGCGCCGTTTCCTTGGGCAGTCCGGCTCTCACGCCCGCTACCGCTTCGTAAACGGGCTTCAGGATTTCCGGGTTATAGACATCCCGCAATGTCGCGATCACGGCCGGATCGGTGATCGGATCCATTTCCGGTCCCTCGCCCTCGGTGAAGCGGACGTTGCGCTGCAGGGCATCCGGAATCGTCAGGATATCGGAAAAGATGATGGAGGCATCGAAACCGAAACGGCGGATCGGCTGCAGCGTCACCTCGATCGCCCATTCGGGCGTGTAGCAGAAATGCAGGAAGGATTTCGACTTCGCCCTGAGCGCCCGATATTCCGGCAGATAGCGGCCAGCCTGGCGCATCAGCCAGACAGGCGGAACAGCTTGCCGTTCGCCCCTGAGAGCTTTCTGGAGACAGGGTGACGGCATGGAGGTGTTCACTTTATCTAACAAGAAAGAGGTCTTTCTCTTTTTCTTTGACTCTGTCTGGTGAGGCCGGTTGCGGAATCCGGAGCCATCCACAGTTTGTCACCAGTTTGCGGGACCATCGGCCAGCCATCGGCGCTACACAAGATGGGAGTTTAGCGTATCCTTTTCTGAAATACTTTCAGCGGTTTGCCGTGATTGCAGGTGCTCACCGCTCCAGCCTGAGCGCACGGCGCGGCCCAGCTGGGGACGAAGGACAAGACGTTAACACTCTGTTAACCATAACGGGGAGGCGATCACAGTCTCCGGGGACAGGGGTTTCGCCCTTGCCGCAGGGGCCTCACCTTTTGCACAGCGGTCCACAGCATGATAGCAGCCCTGTGCAAGAAGCTTCGACCGCTGTTCCTGGAAAGCGCTTGATGGGCCGCAACTACTTTCACCTCCATCTCGTCTCGGATGCAACGGGTGAAACCCTGATCGCGGTCAGCCGCGCAGCGGCCGCCCAGTATCAGGGCGTGGCTTCGATTGAGCATGTCTATCCGCTGGTGCGGACGCATGACCAGCTCGACCGGGTGATCAGCGAGATCGAGGCGGCGCCCGGCCTGGTCCTGTTCACGCTGGTCGATCAGGAGCTTTCCGCGCGTCTGGAAGCCGCCTGCAAGGAAACCGGCTGCCCCTGCCTCTCGGTGCTGACCCCCGTCCACGCCATGATCCAGTCCTATCTGGGCGCGGTGTCAACGCCGCGGCCGGGCGCGCAGCACATGCTGAACGCGGATTACTTCCGCCGCATCGATGCTCTCAATTTCACGATGCTGCATGACGACGGCCAGCTCGCCGAGGATCTCGAGGAGGCCGATGTCGTGCTCGTCGGCATCAGCCGCACCTCGAAGACGCCGACGAGCATCTATCTCGCCAACCGCGGCATCAAAACCGCCAATATCCCGCTCGTGCCCGGCATCAGCCCGCCGCCACAGCTGGAAACGCTTGTGAAGCCTCTGGTCGTCGGACTGGTGGCCAGCACCGATCGGATCATCCAGATCCGGCAGAACCGCCTCCTCTCCCTGAACGCGACCGACAACACGGATTATGTCGATAAGGATTCGGTTGCCGACGAGATGGCGAAGGCGCGCCGGCTGTTCTCGCGCCATGACTGGCCGGTGATCGATGTGACCCGCCGCTCCATCGAGGAGGCCTCGGCGACGATCATCGAATGGTACAACGCCCGCAAGGCGACCCTGGTCGCCCAATGAGATGAGTGATCCGGCTGACCTCCATCCGCTCTGGCTTGGCGACAAGCCGCTGGTGCTGGCCTCGGGAAGCGCCACGCGCTTCGCGCTGCTGACGGCGGCCGGCATTCCCGTCGAGGTCATGCGGCCCGAGGTGGATGAGCGCGCCATCGCCGATCCGCAGGAGGCGCAGGGCGTGGCGGCCGATCAGATCGCCCGGAGTCTGGCGCATGCCAAGGCGCTCGCCGTTTCGAAACGCGTGTTGGACCGCATTGTGATCGGCGCGGATCAGACGCTGGCGCTCGGCAAGATTCTGCTCCACAAGCCGGCCGACCGCGATGCCGCCGCCGAGCAATTGTCGCGGCTTTCGGGCCGCACGCATGTCCTGCATTCGGCCGTGGTGATCGCCCGCAGCAACAAGACGATCGTGAGCTTCGTCGGCGCCGCGCGTCTGACGATGCGGCGGCTCTCGCCGGCGATGATCGATCGTTATCTCGATGTGTCGGGCGATGCCGTGCGGGTCAGCGTCGGCGGCTATCAGCTCGAGCGTGCGGGCATGCATCTCTTCCGCCGGATCACGGGCGAGCATACGGCGATCCTCGGCCTGCCGATGCTGGAGACGCTGGCGCAGCTCCGCCGTCTCGGTCTGGTCGCCGAATAGGGATCGCGCATGAAGAAAGCCTGCATCATCGGCCACCCCGTCAAGCATTCCCGCTCTCCGATGATTCACAATTATTGGCTGAAGCTGCATGGGATCGAGGGCAGTTACAGCAAGGAGGAGGTGAAGCCCGAGGATTTCGCGGCTTTCCTCAAGGCGATGCCGTCGCTCGGCTATGCGGGCGGCAATGCGACGCTGCCGCACAAGCGCGATCTCCTCGCGCTGGCGGATCATTGCTCCGCTGACGCCCGCCGCATCGGCGCGGCCAATATGTTCTGGTTCGAAGATGGCCGGCTCCATGCCGGCAACACGGATTTCGCGGGTTTCATCGCGAGCCTTGACGCCGGGGCGCCGGGCTGGGACGAGTGCCGGGACGTCGCTCTCGTGCTGGGAGCCGGCGGCGCGGCGCGCGCCATCGTGCATGGCCTGCTGGCGCGCGGCATGGGGCGCATCATCGTCGCCAACCGGACATTGGCGGCCGCCGAGGCGCTGGCGCGCGATTTCGGCAGCGCCGTCATCCCCTGCTCATGGCAGGATGCCGCGTCGCATGTCGGCAGCGCCGGTCTCATCGTCAACACCACTTCGCTCGGCATGAGCGGCCAGCCTCCGCTCGATCTGCCGCTCACCGCGGCGGGCGATGCCACGGTGGTGGCCGATGCCGTCTATGTCCCGCTCCGCACGCCGCTGATCGAGGCGGCCGCCGCCCGGGGCCTCCGCGTCGTCGGCGGGCTGGGGATGTTGCTCCACCAGGCGGTGCCGAGCTTCGAGCGCTGGTTCGGGCTGCGACCGCGGGTGACGCCGGAACTCACCCGCCTCGTCGAGGCGGATGTGCTGGGCGCCGCCTAGGCCATGCTGCTGCTTGGCCTCACCGGTTCGATCGGCATGGGCAAATCGACGACCGCGGCGATGTTTCGCGAACTCGGCGTGCCGGTCCATGATGCGGATGCCACGGTGCACCGGCTTTATGCCGGCGAGGCGGCTCCGCTGATCGAGGCGGCTTTTCCCGGCGTGGTGATAGACGGCGTTGTCGACCGGAAGGCGCTGGGCGAACAGGTGCTTGGCGATGCGGCGGCGATGCAGCGGCTTGAAGCTATCGTGCACCCGCTCGTCCGCGAAGCCGAAAAGGCCTTTCTGGCCGAAGCCGCCGCGCAGCGTGCGACCGTGGCCGTGCTCGATGTTCCCCTGCTCCTGGAGACCGGGGGCGAGGCGCGGGTGGATGCCGTTGTCGTCGTCACCGCCGACGCCGCAATCCAGCGCCAGCGGGTTCTGGCCCGTCCGGGCATGACGGAGGAGCGCTTCGCGCAGATTCGCTCCCGCCAGATGCCGGATGCTGAAAAGCGCCGCCGCGCGCATTTTATCGTGGATACCGGGCTCGGCATGGCAAGCGCGAGGCGGCAGGCGCGTGATATCCTGCGGGCTGTCGCCGG
Organism: Methylocystis sp.; assembly: GCA_020252485.1. Taxonomy (GTDB): domain Bacteria; phylum Pseudomonadota; class Alphaproteobacteria; order Rhizobiales; family Beijerinckiaceae; genus JADCCX01. Next base: position 170,583 of record JADCCX010000012.1, on the reverse strand, counting down.
ATTGTCCGGCGTGATTCGGACATCCTGATGCGCGAGATCATCTTCGATACGGAGACCACCGGCCTGAACCCGCGCGAGGGGCACAGGCTGGTTGAAATCGGCTGCATCGAGATGGTCAACCGCTTCCCGACCGGCCGGGTTTTCCACCAGTACATCAATCCTGAGCGCGACATGCCCTTCGAGGCCTTCGAGGTTCACGGGCTTTCGACGGAGTTTCTGAAGGACAAGCCGCTGTTCCCGGCGATCGCCGATGAGCTCTGGGAATTTCTGGATGGCGCGCAGCTCGTCGCCCATAACGCCGGTTTCGATATGGGCTTCATCAATGCCGAGTTCGAGCGGGTGAAAAAGCCGGCGATCAGCCTGGAGCGCGTGGTCGATACGGTGCAGCTCGCCAGGCGGAAGTTTCCCGGCGCGAAAGCCTCGTTGGATGCGCTTTGCGAGCGTTTCGGCATCAGCAATGCCCATCGGGTCAAGCATGGCGCGCTGCTCGATGCGGAGATCCTGGCGGAAGTCTATTCCGAATTGCTCGGCGGCAAGCAGGCTGCGCTCGGTTTCGACGGCGGGCCGCGCAGCGGCGCCATTGCTTCGGCGACGCTGACCCCTGTTGCGCGTCCGGAACCTCTGCAGCCCCTGCTGACCGAGGCGGAGATCAGGGCCCATGCCGCTTTCGTGGCTGGGATGGGCGAGAAGGCGCTCTGGAAAAGCTACATCGAGCGGGATTAATCCTCGCACTGACCGTCATTGCGCGGAGCGAAGCGACAAAGCAATCCAGAGGCCGATTTGTAACGAAGGCGTGTTTGACGCGTTGTTCTGGATTGCTTCGCTGCGCTCGCAAAGGCGGCGAGCGCCACGCACTGGCGGGATTAATCCTCGCGCCGGGCGAGCTTGGTGAATTTCTTGATCACCCGGTCGCGCTTCAGCTTCGACAGATAATCGATGAACAGCTTGCCATCGAGATGGTCGATCTCGTGCTGGATGCAGGTGGCGAGCAGCCCGTCGGCGTCGATCTGCTCGGCCTTGCCCTTGAGGTCCTGGAACCGCACGGTCACCGCCGCCGGCCGGGTCACCTCCTCGTAATATTCCGGGATCGAGAGGCAGCCCTCCTCATAGGAGGAGGTCTCCTCGGAGCGGGCCACGATCTCGGGATTGATGAAGACGATCGGCTGTTTCGGTTCATCCTTTTTGGCGAGGTCGATCACCATCAGCCGTTGCGGCACGCCGATCTGGATGGCGGCGAGCCCGATGCCGGGCGCCTCGTACATCGTTTCCAGCATGTCCTCGGCGAGCGCCTGCACGGCCTTGTCGAGTGCTGCAACGGGGGCGGACACCAGCCGAAGCTGTGCGTCGGGGAGGATGATGATCTTTCGGGTCGCCATAGGGTCGGTGCCGTCGGTGTCCGGGCTGTTTTCTGTGAAAAAGCAGATATGGGTTTGGGAAGCTACGGTCAATCGTTCCACTTTCGTTCGACTTTGCCGCCGCCGCGCGCTAGATTTCCGCCCATGAACGAAATCGTGCTGATTCTGGGCCAGACTCCGGTCACCCTGCGCGACCTGCTGATGGCTGGCGCCGGCGTTGCGCTGATCCTGCTGATCGCGCTGGTCTGGCTGGTGCTTCGCGCCAACCAGGCAAGGGCGCTGGAGGCCGCCGCCGCGGCCGAGCGCCAGCGGGAGATGGACGACAAGGTCGCCGCCATGAACCAGCTGCAGGCCGAACTCACGGCCCGCATGCAGACGATGGCGGAGATTTTCGGCGGCCGGCAGAGCGATCTCGTCAGAGCCATGTCCGACCGGATGGATGCGATGCGCGCCTCGCTGGGCCAGGGGCTGCAGCAGCAGAGCGAGAAACAGTCCGAGAACCTCGGCAAACTGAACGAGCGGCTCGCCGTGATCGACAGCGCGCAGAAGAACCTCGCCGATCTCACCGGTGAAGTGTTGGCGCTGAAGGACATCCTCGCCAACAAGCAATCCCGCGGCGCCTTCGGGCAGGGGCGGATGGAGGCCATCGTGCGCGATGGCCTGCCGCCCTCGGCCTATGAATTCCAGGTGACGCTCTCAAACGGCAAGCGGCCCGATTGCGCGATCCGCCTGCCGGGCGACGAGCGGCTGCTGGTCGTCGACGCCAAATTCCCGCTTGAGGCCTTTCAGCTTCTGGAGGCCGCCAAGGGCGATGATCTGCGTCTCGCCACAGCCGAGCGGCAGGTGCGCAATGACATCAACAAGCATATCGGCGATATCGTCGAGCGTTATCTCATCCCCGGCGAAACGCAGGACATGGCCTTCCTCTTCATTCCGTCCGAATCGCTCTACGCCACCATCGCCGACCGGTTCGAGGATGTGATCCAGAAGGCGCATCGCGCCAAGATCATCATCGTCTCGCCCTCGCTGCTGATGATGGCGATCCAGGTGATGCAGGCCATCGTGCGCGATGCCCGCATGCGCGAACAGGCGGGCGTATTGCAGAAGGAGGTGGGCCTGCTGCTGGAGGATGTGCGCCGGTTGCAGGAGCGGACCGCGAAGCTCGATGATCACTTCCGCCTGGCGCAGAAAGATGTGGGCGATATCGCCACCTCATCCGACAAGATCGGCAAGCGCGGCCAGCGGATCGAGGCGTTGGAATTCGAGGAAACGCGGGCGGCGATCCCGGTGGTGCGCGCGGCGGAGTGAGGGCAAGGCGAAGTCTTTCGGGGCTTTGCCGCGTTATGGCCGGGCCTGACCCGGCCACCCACGTCTTTGTCCAATGCATGAAAACATGGATGCCCGGCTCAAGGCCGGGCATGACGTGAAAAGCCGCTAATCCAGCCTGACCGGCACGCCCGCCTTCGCCATATGCCGCTTCACCTCGCCGATGGTGAAGGTCCCGAAATGGAAGACCGAGGCCGCCAGCACCGCGCTGGCCCCGCCTTTCACCACGCCTTCGACGAAATGATCGAGCGCGCCAACGCCGCCGGAGGCGACGACCGGGACCGGCACGGCATCGCTGATCGCCCGGGTGAGGGCGAGATCGAAGCCCGATTTCGTGCCGTCGCGGTCCATCGAGGTGAGCAGGATTTCGCCCGCGCCAAGCTCGGCGACCTTCCGCGCGAAGGTGACGGCGTCGATGCCGGTGTCCTGCCGCCCGCCATGGGTGAAGATGTCCCAGCGGTCCGCCTCGCCAGCCTGCGAGACGCGCTTCGCGTCGATCGCCACGACGATGGCCTGGCTGCCGAATTTCTCCGCCGCCCGGGCCACGATGGCGGGGTCCTTCACGGCGGCGGAATTGATCGACACTTTATCTGCGCCCGCCAGCATCAGCGCCCGGATATCCTCGATGCTGCGCACGCCGCCGCCCACCGTCACCGGCATGAAGCAGGCCTCCGCCGTGCGCCGCACCACATCGAGGATCGTGCCCCGGTTCTCGTGGCTGGCCGTGATGTCGAGGAAACAGAGCTCGTCCGCGCCGGCGGCATCATAGGCCTTGGCCGCTTCCACGGGGTCGCCGGCGTCAATCAGATCGACGAATTGCACGCCCTTGACGACGCGGCCGTCCTTGACGTCGAGGCAGGGAATGATGCGCGTCTTCAGCACGGCGAAACCTTCGCTTGGGTCAGGGAGGATCCACCTGCGGTGTTGGGGCCGTCCGCCCCTCGCGGCTCAGCAGGTATAGGCCCGCAGCGACAATGACAATCGCTCCGGCGATCATCCAGCCATCCGGCCATTCGCCGAAGAACAGCCAGCCGAAGATGGCGGCCCAGACGATCAGCGTGTAGTTGAACGGGCTGACCACTGCCGCCGGCGCAATCCTCAGCGCCTGGGCGACCAGGACATGCGCGCCCATCGCCACCACGCCCAGCATCGACAGCAGGGCGAAATCGCGCCAAGTCGGCTGCACCCAGCCGAAGGGGGCGAGAACGGCGCCGAGGACCAGTGCGCCGGTCGTCTGCCAGACGATGAGCGAGGTCGCCGATGTGCCGCGCAGCATCCGCGTGGAGAGCATCAGCCCCGCATAGAGAAGGCTGCCGATGATGGCGACGATGGCGGGCAGCGTCAGGGTCTCGGCGGAAGGCCTGAGCACCATCAGCACGCCGATGAAGCCCAGCACGACCGCAATCCACTGATCGCGTGCGAGCCGCTCGCGCAGCAGAAACGGGGCAATTGCCGCGACATAGAGCGGCGCGGAGAGATAATAGGTCATCACGCTGACCAGCGGCAGCGTTGTTACGGCCCAGTAGAAACAGGCGGTCTCGATCGTGCCGAAGGCGACGCGGGCCAATTGCAGGCCCGGCCGGGGCGCGTTCAGGATCGTTCCCACGCCTTCCTTCAGGATGAAAGGCACAAGGATCAGGATGGCGGCAAGGCTCCGAAGCAGCAGCACTTGCCCCACCGTGTAGGTCGCGACCAGCCATTTCCCCATCACGTCGTTGAGCGCGAACAGGAGGATGCCCAGGCACATGAGGCCGATGCCGAGGCGGTTCTGGTTGATGAGGGTCATGCTGCATTTCCGGAATGGCGGCCCGGCAAGACACGGACGGGTGAACGCCGTCAACCATGTTCCTTCGCCGAGACCCGAAAAACAGGAGAAGTCTCCGCCTCGGTTCATTGAGTCTGCAGGATTCGTCGGCTAAACGCAGCATCAACAAGCGCCGGGCGTCAGGCCCAGCATTCAATGGTGCCATGGGAGGTCCACCGTGCAGAACATCGGCATCTTCAACGCGGCCTGTGACGCGTCATCCTTCGGCTTTCGCAAACTGAATGCGGTTCGCTGGAACCTTGAGGCCCCCGCGCTTTATGAGGAAGCGCTTGCCCGCGGCGAAGGGATGATCGTCAAGGGCGGGGCGCTCCGGGTCGACACCGGCATCTTCACGGGCCGTTTCGACGATGGCGCGAAGACCGAGAACACGCGCTGCGCCTATCCGCTCGATTTCATCCCCAACGCCTCCATGACGGGCCGCGCCGGCACGCCCAAGAACATCGTCATGCTCACCTGCGACGCCTGGGGCGTGCTGCCGCCGATCGCCAAGCTCGACAGCGCCCAGGCGATGTATCATTTCCTCTCCGGCTACACCGCCAAGGTGGCCGGCACCGAGCGCGGCGTGAAGGATCCCGAAGCCACCTTCTCGGCCTGCTTCGGCGCGCCCTTCATGCCCTCGCACCCCTCAATCTACGGCAATCTGCTGCGCGATCTCATCGCCAAGCACCATGTCGATTGCTGGCTGGTCAACACCGGCTGGACCGGCGGCAAATACGGCGTCGGCCGCCGCATGCCGATCCGCGTCACCCGCCGCCTGCTGACGGCGGCGCTCGATGGCTCGCTCGCCAGGGCGAAGTTCAGGACCGATCCCCATTTCGGCCTGGCGGTTCCCTCGGAGGTGCCGGGAGTCGAGCCGCATATCCTCACGCCCTACAAGACCTGGGCCGACAAGGCGGATTTCGCGGCCACCGCAAAGAAGCTGAACCAGCTTTTCGCCGAAAACTTCAAGCGCTTCGAAGCCCATGTCGATCACGAGGTGATGCGCGCCGCCCCTAGCCTCCAGATCGCAGCCTGAGGCCGGTACATCGGCCGGCATTTTCAGGATCGGCCATCTTTGGTATAGGCAGGGCATGTCTGTCTTGGCCGATCCGAACCCGATTTTGGCGCTGAAAGCGCTTGAGCCGGAATTGCGAGCACGGGGGGTGACCTCATTATCGATTTTCGGCTCGCGCGCGCGGGGCGATTCCCGGCCCGGCAGCGACATCGATGTGCTGATTGACGTCAACCCTGACGCCAAAATGTCGGCCTTCGACTGGGTGGGGCTTTGCGACCTGATTGGCGACGATCTGGGCATTTCCGCCAATGTCTTTTTCAACAGAAGCCTCGATCCGGAGTTCCGGAAGGAGATCTCTGGCGACATCAGGCATGTCTTCTGACGACCGGCGGGCGTTCTGGCGCGTCAAGGATATGCTTGGCGCAATCGCCAGCATCCGCAGGCTGCTGAACGGCAAGACATTTGACGTTCTGTGGCGTGATGAAATCGTGCGGGCTGCCTTCGAACGTTATCTGGAAATCCTCAGTGAAGCATCTTCCAGAGTGCCGGAGGAATGGCAGCAGCGGCATGGGAAGGACATTCCCTGGCGAAACATTCGCGGGCTCGGAAATCAGCTGCGGCATGCCTACAACAAGATTGACTATGAAATTCTCTGGAATGTCTATGAACGGGAACTCGATCCGCTGCAGTTGGCGCTCGAGTCGATGCTGAACGAGCAGCAGGAATAGCCTGACTGACCTCAAGACGGGCGCATCTCTTCCCGCGCCCGCTTCGGCGGGGAGCTCATGATGGACCGGGTGCGAAGCCGCCTCGGCCGTCGGAGTATCGATTCCGGAGACCTACATAAGCAGGTGGGTGCCGTGATGCCCGAAACCACGGTCTCGGACAGGGACAGCTCCCGATGGATCGATAAGGCCCCGGGAAATTCTTCTCCTGGCGCACCGCACAGCCTCGCCCATGCAATGTAGCGCTTCGCCGGCCGTTCCGGAAGGGATCAGGTCAAACAATCGACCAGCAGGCCGGCGAAGAGGATCAGGCCTGCGTCGCGGTTCGATTTGAAAAGCCTGAGCGCGCCCGGCCCGTCCTGCGGGTTCACCCGCGTCACCTGCCAGCATAGATGGAGGGCAAAGCCGATGAGGCCCAGCCAGGACGGCGGATCGGCATCGGCGATGATGAGCGCCGCGCCCATCAGGGTCACGGCGCCGAGATAGCAGCCCGCGATCAGGGCGGGAGACCGCTCGCCGAAGCGGAGCGCCGTGGAGCGGATGCCGACGATGCCGTCATCCTCGATGTCCTGAATGGCGTAGATCGTGTCGTATCCGATCACCCAGAGGATTGTCGCGACATAAAGAAGCACGGGCGCGAGGCCGAGGGCGCCGGCGAAACAGGCCCAGCCCATCAGGGCCCCCCAGGCGAAGGCCAGACCCAGGACCGCCTGCGGATAATCGGTCAGGCGCTTCATGAACGGGTAGATCGCAACGGGGATCAGCGAGACGAAGCCAAGGATGATCGCGAAACCGTTGAAGGACAGCAGCACCAGCAGCCCGATGAAACTGAGCGCCCCGGCGCTGAGCATCGCCTGGGTGACGCTGATCTGGCCGGCGGGGAGCGGCCTGTTGCGGGTGCGCTCGACGCTGCCATCGAGATCGCGGTCGATGATGTCGTTCCAGGTGGAGCCGGCGCCGCGCATGGCGATCGCGCCGATCAGGAACAGCAGCAGATGCAGCAAGTTCGGCGGCTTCTCCGCCGCTGCTGCGGCCAGCACCGATGACCACCAGCAGGGCAGCAGCAGCAGCCACCAGCCGATCGGCCGGTCGATCCGCGCCATGCGCAGGTAGGGTAGCGCCGCGGCGGGCGCATAGCGATCGACGAGATTGCCGCGCGCGGCGTCAGCCGGCGCGCTTTTGCTCACAAGGCGCCCTGCGGAAGGCGGACGCCCGAGCCGACGGGCGGCGGGCCGCTCGGCTGTTGGCTCCTCGCCCTGTCCATCTGCATCTGCTGGTTCTTCGCGGCAGTGCAGGTCGACTTGCGGGAGGCTGCAGCCTGGCCGCTGGCCTCTTGCAGCTGCTCCACGATCGCATCGGGAATCTGGCACCAGTCCTTGTTTTCGGTCATCCAGTCGATCACCTTGCGGTCCGCCGCGACAAGCTGCGTCAGCGTCGAGCAGGCGAGTTCGGCCGTAGGCCGTTTGGTGCGGAAGCCGTTGATGCGGTCGATCAGGGCCTGCCGAGGCCCCATCACCTTCTGGAAATCGGTCTGGCAGCTCGCGGCCTGGGCCATCGCCTCGCCCGAAGGCAAAGCAATTGCCGCCGCGGCAAAGCCGAGCGACAGGCTCGCGATGATAGGCTTGAAGCGCCTCATACGGGTTGCCTCCGACCGTTCGTGCGAAATAAAAGATATTTTACGCGATTTCATGGCTTTCGTGAAGCTGATCACATGGCCAAAATCAAGGCAGATCTCTTGGAACCCCGCGAAGCGGGCCGGATCAGAGCCCTTCAACCAGAGGCGGCGGCCGAAAACCGCCCTGCAGCCGCTCCAGCATGGCCGAAACCGCGATCGGCGTGCGGTCCTCCATGAATGGGCCGATGATCTGGACCCCGCGCGGCATGCCTTCCGTCGTGAGGCCGGCAGGCGCGACGGCGGCGGGCAGATTGCCGCCTGCCGCCAGCGCCGCCCAATGCAGGAAATTCAGATAGGGCAGGGCCTCGCCGTTCACATCGAGCGTCCGGGCCATGATATTGGGATCGTGGTCGTGCCTGAGCGCCGAAACCGGGGCGGGCGGACACAGCACCACATCCCATTGGGAGAAGAAGGCCGACCATTGGCGGAAGAGCCGCTTCCGCCGGAAATCGATTTCCTGATAGAGCCCCGGCGTCATCCGCATGCCGCGCGCCTGCAGGGCGGCATGGGAAAGGTCGCCTGGCGCGAAGGCGCTGGCGCGGCCGGCGATCTTGTCGCGGATTTTGGCGGGCAGGCCGTATCCGACGATCCAGTGGTTGAGAAGCGCGAAGATCTCGTAGGCTTCCTCGAAGCGGAAACCCGGCCGCGCCGTCCCGCTGACGACCGCACCTTCGCCGGCCAGCAATGCCGCCGCATGGCGGACGCCGTCCGCGACCGACCGGTCGACCGGCGCGAAGGGCTCGTCCAGCCAGAGCGCCACGCGCAGGCCTTTCGGTTCGATCCGGCGCGGCGGGGCGAGCCTCGGCCCGGCGGCCGTCCAGTCGCGCGGGCCGGAGAGAAGCGGCAGCAGCAGATCGAGATCCTCCGCATGGCGCGCCAGCGGACCCACGACGACCAAGTCCACGTTGCGCTCGGTGCGCTTCTCGGGCGGCGGGGGGATGATGCCCCAGCTCGACACCAGCCCCCAGCTTGTCTTCAGGCCATGGACGCCGTTCGTCGCTGCGGGCCAGCGGACCGAGCTTCCCTGATCCGAGCCGAGCTCGAAGCTGGTCATGCCGGTGGCCACGGCGACGGCAGCGCCGCCGGATGATCCACCGGAGGAGAATGCCGTGTTCCAGGGATTGCTGGTCATGCCATGCAGCGGATTGAAGGCCTGGAAATCGCCGGAGAAGACCGGCACGTTGCTCTTGCCGATGATGATCGCGCCGGCGTCCCGCAAGCGCCGCACGGCGATGGCATCAATCGCCGGGACGCGCTCGCGCAGCGTTGGGCTCCCGCCGGTGGAGGGCATTCCCGCCACATCGAATGCATCCTTGATGGTGATCGGCAGACCCTCGAGCGGCCGGCTGGCGCCAGTGCGGATGCGCGCATCCGCCAGCCGGGCGAGAGCCATGCCGCCCTCGGCATCGCAATGGACGATGGCGTTGAGCGCCGGGTTCAGCCTGTCGATGCGCTGGAGCGCAAGCGCCATGAGCTCGCAGGCCGAAAGCTTGCCGGCGAGCAGCAGATCGCGCTGCGCCGCCACCTTGAGCAGCAGCGGATCGCCGCTCATGCTTTCGGGTTCCGCTGGCCGGTCCGCGCCCGGATGGCGTCACGCCATTGGGTCAGGATCGTATCCAGCGCGGCGAGCTCGGCCGGCTGCAGTTTGCCGAGCGTTTCGGCGACGAAGGTCCGTTGCAGCCGAATGCCCTCTTCCGCCGCCTTGCGCCCCTCGGGCGTGAGAAACACCGCGTTTGAGCGGCGGTCGCCCGGCGCATTCCGCCGCTCCACCAGGCGCGCCTCGACGAGCCGGTCGACGAGCCCCGAAATATTGCCTTTGGTCACATAGAGCCGCGCGGCCAGATCGGTTTGGGAGATGCCTTCCCGCTCGGTGAGCGTCGACAGAACATCGAATTGCGGGATCGACAACCCGATCTGCCGCAAGGTTTGCCCGATCTCGGCATAGACCCGCTGGTGCTGCCGGATGAAGCGGAAATAGGCGCGATCCGGCGTGATGGATTCTGACATGTGCGAAACACCATTGCGTCATGCTCTAAGCAGCAATTCGCGCCGGCGCAATCGCTCAGCCCTGAGCCCGGGTTAACGATTGCTTCCACGAGCGCCCATCCCGCCCCCTTGCGGGGCGGGTGGGAGGCTTTTTCCCATTTTTTCCTCATGATCACCCCTCCCCGGCGGCTACCGCCGCCGACCCTCCCCGTCAAGGGGAGGGATGGAGCCTGCAAGATAACCCGGATCCACAGCCCCCTGCCCAATTGTTGCCCGGCAGCGGTGTTCACGCCATACTTTCGAAAAAACACGCTCGAAAGCCCGGGGAGTGGACGCCGATGCTAGGCTTGATGCAGGACTGGCCCTTGCGGATTCACCGCATCATCGACCACGCCGCCCGCTATCATCCGGACCGTCCGATTGTCAGCCGCGCCGTCGAAGGGCCAATCCACCGGACGAGCTATCATGAGGTGCGTCAACGCGCGCTGCAACTGGCGCAGCGCCTGATCCGTGAGGGGGTGGCGCCGGGCGAGCGGGTCGCGACGCTGGCCTGGAACACCTGGCGGCATCTGGAGGCCTGGTATGGCATCACCGGGGCCGCCGCAGTCTGTCATACGGTCAACCCGCGGCTCTTCCGCGGTCAGATCGCCTGGATCATCAATCACGCCGAGGACCGGCTGATGCTTGCGGATCTGACCTTCGTTCCCCTCCTCGAGGCCATCCAGGAGCAATTGCCCGGCGTGCGGCGCTTCATCGTGCTCACCGATGACGCCCATATGCCGGCGACCACGCTCAGAAACGCCGTCGCCTACGAAAGCTGGCTCGCTGAAGCCGATGGCGATTTCGCCTGGGCCGAGGTCGATGAGAATGCCGCAGCCGGCATGGCCTATACGTCGGGGACCACCGGCGATCCCAAGGGAGTCGTCTATTCGCATCGCTCCAACGTGCTGCATGCGCTGGCCGTCAACAATGGCGATTTCCTGGGGCTGCGGGCCCGCGATGTCGTCATGCCCGTGGTGCCGCTGTTCCACGCCAATGGCTGGGCCATCCCCTATTCCGCCCCGATGGCGGGCGCCGGGCTCGTCCTGCCGGGCGCGAAGATGGATGGCGCGAGCCTGCATGAGCTCCTCAACGGGGAGGGCGTCACAATCACCGCCGCCGTGCCCACCGTGTGGCTGGGGCTGCTGCAGCATCTGGACGCCACCGGCGGTTCGCTGACGTCGCTGGAGCGCGTCGTCATCGGCGGCTCCGCCTGCCCGCGTCCCATGACCGAGGCTTTCGAGACCCGCTACGGCGTTTCGGTGGCGCATGCCTGGGGCATGACGGAATTGTCGCCGCTCGGCACCTTCTGCTCGCTCAAGCCCGAGACATCGGCCCTTGCGGGAGACGCGCTCTATGCGCTCAAGGTCAAGCAGGGGCATCCGCCATTCACGGTGGATATGAAGATCACCGACGATGCGGGCCGGCCGCAGCCCTGGGACGGCGCCACCTTCGGCCGGCTCAAGGTCAAGGGCCCGGCCGTCGCCGGCGCCTATTTCAAGGCGGAGAGCAAGGCCATTCTCGACGAAGAGGGGTTCTTCGATACCGGCGACGTCGCCACCATCGACGCGCATGGCTACATGCATATCACCGACCGCTCCAAGGATGTCATCAAGTCGGGCGGCGAGTGGATTTCATCGATCGAGATCGAGAATCTGGCCATGGGCCATCCGGCGGTGGCGGAGGCCGCCGTCATCGGCGTGGCGCATCCGAAATGGGACGAGCGCCCCTTGCTCATCGTTGTGCCGAAGGCCGAGGCCGCGGTCGACGGAGCCTCCATTCTGGCCTATCTCGACGGCAAGATCGCCAAATGGTGGATGCCGGACGATGTGGCCTTCGTCTCGGAAATCCCCCATACCGCTACGGGAAAGATCCAGAAGACGGCCTTGCGCGAGCAGTTTTCGGCGTACCGCCTGCCAGGCCTGTGACGGAAATGCGGCGGCGGCCTTCAAGGCCCGTTCAGGCGGCCGGACGCAGGAGGGCGGAATGCTGAAATCATGCAGGGTCGCCGCACTCCTTCTCTCTAGCCTCGCCGCGCCGGCCGCGCATGCGGCGGAGCCCACCACGATTGCCTATGGCATGACAATCGCCGGTCTGCCGATCGGGACGGCGACGCTGACGCTCACGCCCAATGGCGCCAGCACCGGCGTCGCGCTGGCGGGAAAGGTCGGCGGCCCGCTTGATCTCGGCCGTGTCAATGCCTCCGGCACGGTGTCCGCGGGTCAGGTGACGCTCCAGAGCCGCGCCGGCTCGGGCAAGGATGCGTCAAGCGCCGATCTCGTCTCGAAGGGGACGCCCGGGAACAGCCTTTTCAGTTATACGGGCGTCACCAATCGTGGTCCGGGCCGGATCGCCATGACGCTGGCCGGGAGCCGCGTGACGGCGCTCGACGCCGCGATCCCCGACAATCCGAAGGCCGTGCGTGTCCCCGTTGAGGAAGCGCACAAGGCGGGCGTCGTCGATCCGCTCTCGCTTCTCGGCCAGCTGATCGAGCCGGGCGGCACGATGCGTCCGGATGCGGTCTGCGGGCGCAAGCTTGGCGTCTTCACCGGCCAGGCCCGGTTCGACCTCACGGGAACCGCAATCGACGAGCGCGCGGCGGCCAGCGGCCTGCCGCCCGGCTACCGGCCGATCGCCTGCCGCGTCACCTTCACGCCCATCTCCGGCCACCGGATCGACAAGGGCGGCAATGCGAAGCCGCGCACCGCGACGCTCCTCTTCGCGCGGTCAGAGACGGACGGCAGGACGCTCCTCTGGAGCTTGTCGGTTCCTGCCCTGATCGGATCCTTCACGCTGACCGCCATGGGCCTGAAATAGCGCTCCCGCCGCTCAGCGGAAGAACAGGAACGTGGCGATGAGAAAGGTCGGCAGCAGCACCGCGCCGGACCAGAGCATGTAGCCGAAGAACGACGGCATCTTCACGCCGGCGTCCTTGGCGATGGCGTAGACCATGAAATTGGGCGCGTTGCCGATATAGCTGTTGGCCCCCATGTAGACCGCGCCCGAGGAAATGGCCGTGAGTGTCAGCGCGCCGCTTGTCATCAGCTTCTGCGGATCGCCGCCGGCCAATTCGAAAAAGACGAGATAGGTCGGCGCATTGTCGAGAAACGAGGAGAGCGCGCCCGTCAGCCAGAAATAGGCGGCGTTGTTGGCGCTGCCGTCGGGGTTCGTCACCAGCGCCACCAGAGGCGCAAAGGCGCCGCTTGTTCCGGCCTTCAGCATCGCCAGCACCGGCAGCATGCAGATGAAGATCCCCGCGAAAAGCTTGGCGACCTCCTTGATAGGGCCCCAGGAGAAGCCGTTCGCCTCGCGCCAGGCCTGTGGCGTGAACCTGAGCGAGACCAAGCCGACAACGATGAAGATGATATCCCTCAGCAGATTGGCAAACTCAATCTCCGTCGTCCCGATGCGGAAACTGCCGAGATCGACCGAGGCGCTCATCAGGATCGCCGCGATGATGATTCCGATCAGCAGGAAATTGATGCCGCCGAAGACGCGGACATTCGAGTCGGGCGTGGGATCCGGGAGGGGACGCACGATTCCCTCTTTCCGGTAGAGGTAGGTGTCGAGCAGGAAGAAGACGGCGATCACCACGCCGAAGACGAAGAGCGTTTCGTGCAGCAGCCACTTGGTCGTCCAGAAGAAGTCGACGCCCCGCAGGAAGCCGAGGAACAGCGGCGGATCGCCGAGCGGCGTCAGCGCGCCGCCGATGTTCGACACGATGAAAATGAAGAACACGAAGACATGCACGTTCATCCGCCGGTTGTCGTTAGCGCGCAGCATCGGCCGGATCATCACCATGGAGGCCCCGGTGGTGCCGATGAAGGAGGCGAGCACGGCGCCAAGCGTCAGAAGCGCCGTGTTCATCACGGGGCTGCCGTGGATGTTGCCGCGGATGTAGATGCCGCCCGCCACCGTGAAGAGCACGAAGATCAGCAGGATGAAGGGGACATATTCGAGCAGGATGGTGTGGCCCAGCGCATCAAGTGCTGTTCCCGCCCCCGCCAGGAGCGCCAGCGGAACAATGGTCAGCACCGCCCAGAAGGCCGCAATCTTGCCCTGGTGATGCTCCCAGAAATGCGGATTGGCGAGCGGGAAGATGGCGATCGACAACAGCATGCCGATGAAGGGGATCGCCCACAGGAAAGAGAGCGCCGCGCCATCGATTCCCGCGGCGAAGGCCGGGCCGGAGGCCAGGATTCCGGGCATGGCGGCCAGGCCCGTCCGCAATAATGATGTGTTCACTTGGCCGCCCCGGTGCTTGTCTTTCCGCTGCTCTTAATCAGCCTCGCCGCGGTTGCCAAGAGCGTTGGCAGTAGGGTGATTCGCCGGATCGGCCCCGGCCAGCTGCGGCCTCCTGCAATCAGCTGCCGGCAGGCTCTAGCCCCGCGAGCCCCGCGACATAGCGTACGGGATGGCAGAATCGGCGTCCGAGCGAGGGATTGAGCCTTCCTTAACCCTGTGTTCATGAACTGAGGGAGACAGTCGAAGCATCGAACTGGCGGCAAAGGGCCGTCTGGAAGCGCGGAATTCGTCGATGTGCCGTTGGGTCGCCTATCGGGGTCAGCCGATCTATATGGAGGATGTGGTCACCAAGCCCCGCCACTCGCTCATCGATCAGTCGCTGCACGCCACCGAAGCCAAGACCGGCACCAACGGCGACGGCTTCGGCATCGGCTGGTACGGCGAACGGCCCGTTCCCGGCGCCTATCGCGAGCTTCGCCCGGCCTGGTCGGATGAGAACCTGCGGGCCTTGTGCGAGCAGGTCCGCTCCGGCCTCTTCTTCGCGCATGTGCGCGCCGCGACGGGAACGGCGACCAGCCGCGCCAATTGTCATCCCTTCATCGATGGCGAACATATGTTCATGCACAATGGCCAGATCGGCTGCTACGGCGCGCTGCGCCGGCGGATCGAGAATCTGATGCCCGATCATGCCTACAGCCGCCGTTCGGGAACGACCGATTCTGAGGCGATTTTTCTCACGGCCATGGCGCGGGGCGGCGCGGCCGATCCTGTCGGCGCCATGGCCTCCACGCTTTCCGACATCAAGGCGATGATGGATGAATGCGGGGTCTGCGAGCCTTTGCGGTTCACGGCGGCGTTGACCAACGGACGCGATCTCTACGCTTTCCGCTGGGCCTGCGACAGCAAGGCGCCGACGCTCTACTGGAAGGATGCGGGCGGCGATCTGCTGGTGGTCTCCGAGCCGCTGGACGAGGTTCGCGATCAATGGAGCCTGGTGCCGCAGGGCCATGTCCTGGCCGCGCGTGAAGGCCGGCCGGTTGAGGTGAAGGCCTTCGACCTTGGCCTCCGGTTGGCCGCCTGATCCGGGTCTCCCGGCTTAATCCTTCGCCGCCGTCAATTTCTCGGTGATGGCCTTCAGCGTCGGCGCGCTTTTCGCTTCTGCCCGCGCATCCGGTTCGGCCGCCGGCTCGGGGATCTCCGGAGCCGCCGCTTCCTGCCTGATCGCCTGCGTCTTCAGCGCCTGCACGACGGGCGAGCCCTTCTTCTCGCGGCGGAAAACCAGAATCTTGGACGGAACGAAAACGCGCTTGCGCGACAACAGCCCTCCCGCCGGCTCGGAGATGTGGAACTCGTCGATCCCCACATATTCCCAGCCTTCGGCGGCCTCAATGTTCATAATGTCCTCGAAAGCCTTCACGGCCTGATCGCGCGCCTTCGCGTTGCGGACGGCCACAATCATGGGCCCCGGCACGCATTTGTATTCGAAAATCATGGTTCTGCCTCTCCGCCGCAGGGGGCATGGAATCGATGACCCTTCGGGACATGCGGACCACATTGCAAAAAAGAGTTCAACAGGCTTTTCGCACCCTTCGCTTCCGCCTGCCGATCCTGTATGGCGACGGGATGACCGAAACGCCCGCGAGCGAGATCGACGCGCTTCCCTTCGAGAAGGCCCTGCAGGAGCTCGAGCAGATTGTCGCGCAGCTGGAGCGGGGCGATGTGCCGCTCGAGAAGTCGATCGAGATCTACGAGCGCGGGAGCCGGCTCAAGGCGCATTGCGAGGCGTTGCTGCGCAAGGCGGAACTCAAGGTCGAAGTGATCACGCAAGGGGCGGATGGCAAGGCCGCCGGCGCCAAGCCGCTCGATGTCGGCTGATCCTTGGCCCAATCCCATCTGACCATCGATCACCTGAGTGCGACAGGAGAAGGCGTGGCCCGCACTGCGGAAGGCCCCGTTTTCGTGCGCTATGGGCTGCCCGGCGAGGAATTGCGCCTCGATGCGGAGGGCCGGATCGCCAAGATCGTCACCGCTTCGGCTGAAAGGGCCGAACCGTTTTGTCCAGCCTTCGGCCGCTGCGGCGGCTGCGCCATGCAGCATATGGATGTGCTGGCCTATGCGCGCTGGAAACAGGAGGGCGTGCAGCGCGCGCTCGCCAAAGCCGATCTCGATTGTCCGGTTGAGCCGACCATCATCGCCCATGGATTGGGGCGGCGGCGCGCCGTCATCCATGTGCGTTTCGGCCCTGGCGGGCCGGTGGCGGGCTTCATGGCGGCCGGCAGCCACAACCTCGAAGCGCTCGATGCCTGCCCGGTGCTGGCGCCCGAACTGAAGGAGGCCTTCGCCGTGGCCCGGGCCGTGACGGTTCCGCTCGCCGGCCGCAACAAACCGCTCGACGTGCAGATCACGGCGACACAGAACGGGCTCGATGTCGATATCCGCGGCCATGGTCCGGCGGATGCGCAGGAGCGCCTGCGCCTCACCGAGGCCGCCGGCCGCCTCGGCCTCGCCCGCCTCTCCGTCCACCGGGATGTGATCGTCGAGCGCCTGCAGCCCGTCATCGATGTCGATGGCGTCCCCGTCATTCTGCCGCCCCGCGCCTTCCTGCAGGCGACGGCCGAAGCCGAGGCCATCCTGGGCCGGATGGTCGTGGAAGCCGTCGGCAAGGCGAAGGCGGTGGCCGATCTCTTCTGCGGCGTCGGTCCTTTCGCCCTGCGGCTGGCGCAGCGCTCGCGCGTCCATGCGGCCGATGACGGCAAGGATGCGGTTGCTGCGCTGGAGCGCGCCGCGCGCAGCCGGCAGGGCCTGAAACCGGTGACCACGGAGGCCCGCGATCTCTTCCGCCGCCCGCTGCTGCCGCAGGAACTGGCCGCCTTCGATTGCGTGGTGATGGATCCGCCGCGCGCCGGAGCCGAAGCGCAGGCACGCCAGATCGCCGCCTCGAAGCTTCGCCACGTCGTCAGTGTCTCCTGCGATCTCCAGAGCTTCGTGCGCGATGCGCTGATCCTCACCGCGGCGGGCTTCCGGCTGGAGCGCGTGACGCCGGTCGATCAGTTCTCCTGGAGCCGCCATATCGAACTGGTGGGAGACTTCCGCCGCTGATCCTCACCCGCTAGAATGCCCTCATGCGCCGCGCCGTCCTTGCCTCCCCCGCCTCCCAGCCTCTTCTCCCGCGCCTCGCCGGCATCGTCGGGCCGCGCCATGTCGTCACCGATCCTGACATCATGGCGCCTCATCTGCGCGAATGGCGCAACCTTTATGCGGGGAAGGCGCAGGCGCTCGTCAGGCCGGGGAGCACGGCGGAAGTGGCGGCCATCCTGCGGCTCGCCCAAGAAACCGGCACGCCGGTGGTTCCGCAGGGCGGCAACACCGGGGGCGTCGGCGGGCAGGTGCCGGATCTATCGGGCCGCGCCATCCTGCTGTCGCTGGCGCGTCTGGACAAGGTGCGGGATATCCAGCCGCTCTCGAACCTGATGACCGTCGAGGCGGGCGTGGTCCTGCAGGCGGTGCAGGCCGCGGCCGAAAGCGTCGACCGCTTCTTTCCGATGTCGCTCCCGTCGGAAGGAAGCTGCATGATCGGCGGCAATCTCGCCACCAATGCCGGCGGCACGGGCGTCATCGCCTATGGCAATACGCGCGATCTGGTGCTGGGCCTCGAGGCCGTGCTGCCCGATGGCCGCATCTGGAACGGCCTTTCCGGCCTGCGCAAGGACAATGCCGGTTACGAGATGAAGCATCTCTTCATCGGTTCGGAGGGCACGCTCGGCGTCATCACCGCCGCCACGCTGAAGCTCTTTCCACGTCCCCGCTCGCGCGTCACGGGTTTCATTGGTCTGGCGTCGCCGGAAGCGGCTTTGCGCCTGCTGGCCCGCGCGCAGGCAGGCTCCGGCGGCACGGTGACCACGTTCGAGCTCATTCCGCGCATCGGCATCGAGATGGTGCTGCAGAATGGCGCGCAGGCGCGCGATCCGCTGGCGGGCCGCCATGCCTGGTATGTGCTGCTCGAAGTCTCGTCGCAGCAGGAGGACGGCCTTCAGGATGCCGTCGAGGCAATGCTCGCCGGAGCTTTCGACGCCGGGGAGGCGGAGGATGCCGTGCTCGCATCCTCGCTCGACCAGCGCCTGAACCTCTGGAAGCTGCGGGAGGATCTGCCTTTCGCGCAGGCGACGGAGGGCGCCTCGATCAAGCACGATATCTCCGTGCCTATCGCCTCCGTGCCCGGCTTCATGGCGGAGGCGCTGGCGATGCTTGAAAGCCGTTTTCCCGGCTGCCGGCCCTGCCCCTTCGGGCATCTGGGCGACGGCAACCTGCATTTCAACGTGACGCAGCCGAAGGGCGCTGATCCGAAGGCGTTTCTGGCGCTCTACGAGGAGATGAACATGGGCGTCTTCGACATCGTGGCGCGCTACGGCGGCTCCATCGCGGCGGAGCATGGCGTCGGCCAGCACAAGCGCAAGCTCCTGCCGCGCTACAAGGATCCCGTGGCGCTCGATCTGATGCGGATGCTGAAGCACGCGATCGATCCCAAGGGCATTATGAATCCGGGCAAGGTTTTGTAGCAGCTTCAGAAAGACGCCTCGCCGCATCGTCTTTGCTTCGTCGCTGCCGCTTCTCGCAAAGACGGTTTCGGCATTTTCGACCGTCTGCCGGTCTGCGGCCACCACCGCTTAAGCATCCGTAAACCATGTTCGGGCGAAATCCGCCCTGAAACGGTCATGGATTTCGCGCAAGGCGAGCCCCATGTTGAACCAACGGAGATGCGGGAGCCCATGGCGCGATTGCTGATCAATGGCGGGATGATCCTCTCTCTGCTGCTGGCGGCCGGGTCCGTCCTGGCGCAGGGCGCGCCGCTGGACCTCACCCACCGTCCGGCTCCTGTGACACCGGCTCCTGCGACCAGCCCCCCCGCCGCGAAGGCCCCGGCCGGGCAGGCGCAGCCGGCGCCGCCGCCCGAAACGCCGCAGATGCTGATCGAGCGCATCAACCGCTCGCTCAACGGCATGGCGACTCTGATCGGCGACTTCAACCAGATCAATGCGGATGGGCGCCGCCGCACCGGCAAGCTCTATGTGATGCGGCCCGGCAAGCTCCGCTTCGATTATGATCCGCCGAGCCAGCTCGAGGTCGTCTCTGATGGTTCGCAGGTGGCGGTGATCGACAAGCGCGTCCCGCAGCAGGATCTCTACGGCATCGGGCAGACGCCGCTGAAGTTCCTCGTGGCGGACAAGATCGATATCACCCGCGACACCAAGGTGCTGTCGGTGGCGCGTGACAAGGACGAGGTCATCCTCGAGATCGAGGACAAGAACACGATCGCTGGCACGTCGCGCATCCGTATCCATTTTGATGGCGAGAGCTTCCAGATCCGGCGCTGGACGGTCACCGATCCGCAAGGCATCCCGACCACAATCCAGCTCGCCAATCTGAACACGCAGCAACGGCCCAGCCGCAGCCTCTTCACCATCAATTACCAATTCAATGCCGGCCGCCAGCCGAACTGAGGTTTCGTGACCAAGGCCGATCTCCGCAAATCCGTTCTGGCGAAGCGCGATGCGGCATCACCCGTTTGGCGGGCAGAGGCGTCCATCGCCATCGCGCATAGGGCCCTGGCCGAAGCGGCGAACGGACCCGGCGGCCCGGTCGCGGGCTACTGGCCCTATCGGTCCGAGGCCGATCCGCGTCCGCTGATGGCGATGCTGCGCCGCTGCGGCAGGCCGCTTGCGCTCCCCGTCATCGTGCATCCCAACATCATCTTCCGCCGCTGGATCGAGGGCGTGGAGCTCGTCGATGCGGGCTTCGGCACTCTGGGGCCCGACACCACGGCGGATGCGCAGCGCCCGGCGGTTTTGCTGGCGCCGTTGGCCGCTTTCGACGCGTCCTGCCAGCGCATCGGCTGGGGCCAGGGCCATTATGACCGCGTCATCAAGGCCTTGCTTGCCGATGGCGAGCCTTTGCTGACGGTGGGCATCGCCTTCGGTTTCCAGCAGGTGGAAACGGTCCCTGCGGAACCGCATGACCGGCCGCTTGATCTGATCGTGACGGAGCACGCTCTCTTCCGCCGGCCCTGAGCGCGAATCCGTCGCGCCCTGCCGCATTGACCTTCGCCCGTTCCCGCGCCACTGCACGGTATGCGCATCCTTTTCATCGGCGACGTGGTCGGCCGTCCGGGCCGGAGCATCCTGCAGGAGCAGTTGCCGCGGCTGCGCGCGCGCTGGCGGCTCGATGCCGTTATCGTCAACGGAGAGAACGCTGCCGGCGGTTTCGGCCTCACGGAGGAGATCTTCACCGATTTCCTCGACGCGGGGGCCGATGCGGTGACGCTCGGCAACCATTCCTGGGACCAGCGCGAGGCGATGATCTTCATCACCCGCACCGAACGTTTGATCCGGCCTGTCAATTATCCCATGGGCGCGCCGGGCCGGGGCGCGGCGCTGCTTGAGGTGGCTGGCGGCCGCCGCCTCCTCGTCGTCAATGCGCTTGGCCGCCTCTACATGGATGCGATGGACGATCCCTTCCGCGCGGTCCTCCGCGAGGTGGAGGCCTGTCCGCTCGGCCAAAGCTGCGACGCCATCCTCATCGACATGCACGCCGAGGCAACCTCCGAAAAGCAGGCGATGGGCTATTTTCTCGATGGCAAGGTCAGCCTCGTCGTCGGCACGCACACCCATGCGCCGACCGCCGATTGCCGCATCCTGCCCGCAGGCACCGCCTATCTCAGCGACGCCGGCATGACCGGCAATTACGAATCGATCCTCGGCATGGACCGGCATGAGCCGATCCGCCGCTGGCTGGAGAAGACGCCCGGATCGCGGCTCGAAGTGGCGGAAGGGCCCGGCACGCTCTGCGGCCTCGCCGTCGAAACCGACGACCGCACCGGCCTCGCCATCCATGCCGCACCGGTGCGGATCGGCGGCGTGCTGACGGAAACGCTGCCGGATTTCTGGTGAAATCCGGAGCCAAATCCAGCCGCGCCTTGACAGCCAATTGAGGCCTGCCACAATTTGGACAGTGTTTGTTCGCAATTGCAGCCTGTGGCCGCTGGCTTATGCGGTGAGGAAGCGCCCCTGATGCCCACCATCACCCTGGTCGATGACGACCGCAACATCCTGACATCCGTCTCCATGGCTCTGGAAGCGGAGGGCTACAGGATCAACACTTACACGGACGGGGCCACTGCGCTGGACGGCCTGAAGCAGAACCCGCCCGATCTCGCGATCTTCGATATCAAGATGCCGCGGATGGACGGCATGGAGCTGCTCCGCCGCCTGCGCCAGAAATCCGATCTGCCGGTCATCTTCCTCACCTCGAAGGATGAGGAGATCGACGAATTGTTCGGCCTCAAGATCGGGGCGGATGATTTTATCCGCAAGCCGTTCTCGCAACGTCTGCTGGTCGAGCGTGTGAAGGCCATCCTGCGCCGTTCGGGCGCCAAGGATCTCGCCCCCATCGCCAAGGACGCTGATGCCAAGGTGCTGGAGCGCGGCCTGCTGACCATGGATCCCGAGCGTCACACCGTGACCTGGAAGGGCAAGCCGGTGGTGCTCACCGTTACCGAATTCCTGATCCTGCAGTCGCTCGCCCAGCGTCCCGGCGTGGTCAAGAGCCGCAATGCGCTGATGGATGTCGCTTATGACGACCAGGTCTATGTCGATGACCGCACGATCGACAGCCACATCAAGCGCCTGCGCAAGAAGTTCAAGATGGCCGACGACGATTTCGAGATGATCGAGACGCTTTACGGCGTGGGCTACCGCTTCCGCGAAAGCTGATCGGCTCCTCCTTCCCGCTACCGCCTGCCCAGGGCTTTGAATCCGGGTTAGCTTGCGGGCTCCATCCCTCCCCTTGACGGGGAGGGTCGGCGGCGAAAGCCGCCGGGGAGGGGTGATCATCAGGACAAAATGGGAAAATCCCCCCCACCCGGCCCTTCCCCCGGATCAAGTCCGGGGTCCGGGCCACCCGCCCCGCAAGGGGGCGGGATGGGCGCTCGGGGAGGCAATCGTTAGCCCGAGTTCAGGCCCGTGCCGCCGGCTGCATCGGAGTTGCGGTTTCGCCCCGATGGCGTCACCATCGGAACGGAGCAGGCATCCGGCTGACCGGGGCCCCGGCGGGAGGGCGATCATTGATGGAAGACCGGATCAATCCGATGCCGGCGCCAATCGCGCAGGAGTTGGGCGATCTCCCGGGCACTACGAAACTGGGGTTTGGTACGCCGGAGCCGAAGGCGTGACGCTGCGTATCGTCCTGCTCGATATGGGCGCCGAAAAGCGGGCGCAGCAGATGCGGGCGCTGCTGCCCGAGGGTTTCAGCTTCGATTACGGGACCGGTTCGGGCGAGGAAGCGATGATGGAGATCATCCGCGACGCGGATTTCGCCATCGCCGGGCAGGTCGCCGTCAATGCTGCCGTTCTGGGGGCGGCGCGGAAACTGAAACTGCTCCACAAATGGGGGGTCGGCATCGACAACATCGATATCGAAGCCGCGCGCCGGCTCGGCATCCGCGTCGCGCGCACGACCGGGAGCAATGCCGTCGCCGTGGCGGAATTCTCGCTGGCGATGATCCTGATGGCTTTGCGCTTTCCGGCTTATGGCCACCACAAGCTCATGGGTGGGGAATGGCGCGGCCCGTCGCGCCTGCCGGGCGAGGCCTTTCTTCTCTCCGGCAAGACAGTCGGCATCGTCGGGCTGGGCGCCATCGGCCAGAACCTCGCCCGCCTGCTGCGCGGCTTCGGCTGCCGCGTGCTCTACGCCAAGCGGACGCGCCTGCCGCCCGAGGAAGAGGCGGCGCTCGGCGTCATCCCCGCGACAATCGATGAAATCATCACGCAGGCGGACGTCATTTCGCTCAATTGTCCGCTGACGCCGGAGACGGCCAATCTTTTCGATGCCGCCGCCTTCGCACGGATGAAGCCGAATGCGGTGCTGATCAATGCGGCGCGGGGCGGCGTGGTGGTGGAGGCGGATCTCGCCGATGCCTTGCGGCGCAAGGTGATCTCGGCGGCGGCCATGGATGTCTTTTCGGTCGAGCCGCTGCCGCCCGGCAGCCCGCTGATCGGGATCGACAACCTGACGCTGACGCCGCATCTCGCCGCCAGCACGGCGGATACGTTCGAGCCCACCGTGCGCCGCATGTTCGCCAATATGGAGCGCGTGGCAAAGGGCGAGCCTATCCCGGAGCGGGACGCGGTGGTGTAGCGGCCAAAGCTTCAGAGGCTGTCGCCGCGCATCAGGCGGGGCATGCGCGCACCTGTTCCCGCCGCCTGGCCGATGAAAAAGGTCTTCAGTCCCGGCAGGCGTTCGACGAGCCCAAGCCCGACTTCCCTGAGGGTGCGCAGCGGAGCGATATCGTTGGAGAAAAGCCGGTTGAGCACATCGGTCGTCACCGCCATCTGCGCCGTGTCGAAACGGCGGCTGCGCTGATAGGCGGCCAGCGCCTCGGGCGATCCCGGGTCCAGCCCAAGCCGCAACTGATCGACGATGACCTCCGCGAGCGCGGCGGCGTCCTTGAGGCCGAGATTCAGACCCTGACCGGCGATCGGGTGGATGACATGCGCGGCATCGCCGAGCAGCGCCAGCCGCTGGCCGATGAAGGAGCCGGCGAGGCCAAGCGACAGCGGGAGGGTCTGCAGCGGGCCTTCAAGCGTGATCGAGCCAAGCTCCAGCCCGAAGCGGCGTTCGATCATGGCGGCCAAAGTGCCGGCGTCGCGTGCGATGATCGCGGCCGCCTCGCTCTTCCTTTCCGTCCAGACGATGGAGGAGCGGTTGCCCTTGAGCGGCAGCAGCGCGAAGGGCCCGGAAGGCAGGAAATGCTCGACCGCCCGCCCGCCATGGTCACGTTCGTGGCGGATCGCGCCCACGATCGCCGCCTGATCGTAGCTCCAGCCGTGGAAGGGAATGCCGGCCAGCGCCCTGAGCTTCGAGCGGGCGCCATCGGCTGCGACCAGCAGGCGCGCCCTGAAGCGATCGCCATTCGCGGCCGTGACGGCGATCTCGCCTGGCGCCGCCTCGAAGCCGGTGACGGGTTCTGTCGAGAAGACAGCGCCTTGCGCCCTCGCCGCAGCGGTCAGAGCGGCCAGAAGGGGGCGTTCCTCGACCATATGGGCGAAGGGCTCGCCCGGCGCCAGCTCGCCGTCGAAGGAGAGAAACAGCGGGCGGATCGGCTCCTCCAGCGCAGAATCGGTGATGTCCATGGCCGTCAGCGCCTGCGCATGAGGTTCGATCGCATCCCAGATGCCAATTGTCCCGAGCATGCGCCGCGCGCCTGCGGCGATGGCATAGGCGCGCGCCGGGCCGCCGGAAGCCTTGCCGCCGGAAGCCTTGGCCCGCTCTAGAGCCGGATCATGCAGGCGCACCGAAAGAGCGCTTCCCGCCGCCTGCTTGAGCGCGAGCGCGAGCGCCAGCCCGGCGACGCCGCCGCCAGCAATGACGATGTCGCAGGGTTGTTCGGCATTCCCGATTTTCGTTGGCATTGTGCTTCCTATCCGCAGGAGCGGCTGATATCGCAATCCGCAATGTCCGAGACCCGCGATCTTCTGGCTATTCTCGACCTCGAAAGCCACGATAGCAACCGCTTCCGGGGTCGCAGCCCCGCGGTCGGCTGGCAGCGCATCTTCGGCGGGCTCGTCATCAGTCAGGCGCTGATCGCCGCCATGCGCACCGTGGACGATGCGCTCCGGCCCCATTCGCTGCACGCCTATTTCATTCTGTCGGGCGATCCTGCCCTGCCGATCGATTATGCGGTGGACCGGCTGCGAGATGGGCGCAGCTTCGCGACCCGGCAGGTGGTGGCGCGCCAGAACAATGCTGCGATCTTCACGCTCTCAGCCTCCTTTCACCGCTCTGAAGCAGGCTACGATCATCAGCAGCCGATGCCTGATGTGCCCCAGCCGGAGATCCTGCTCCCGGAAAAGGAGCTGGTCGCCCGCTTCGCCAGCCAGATTTCCCCCTCGCTGCAGCGCTATTTCCTGCGCGAACGGCCGATCGAGCTCCGGCCTGTCAGCCTGAAACGCTATCTCGGCGAAGGCCTGAGCGCTGCGGAGCGGGCGAATCCTGTCCAGTATGTCTGGTTTCGCGCGGCGGAGGCGCTCCCCGATGATCCCCGTCTGCATATCGCGCTGCTTGCCTATGCGTCGGACATGACGCTGGTCGATACGGCGCTGATCGCTCACGGCAGATCGGTGTTCGATCCCGATATCCAGGGCGCATCGCTCGATCACGCCATGTGGTTCCACCGCGATTTCCGGCTGGATGACTGGCTGCTTTATGCGCAGGATAGCCCTTCAACCTCCCATGCGTTGGGTCTGGCGAGGGGGCTGATCTTCACGCGCGGCGGCAAGCTGATCGCTTCGGTGGCCCAGGAAGGCCTGCTGCGCCAAAAGACCCCGCGCGGACTGATGCGCCCCTGATCAATTGCACAAATATTGTGCAAATAAGGCGGAAAGGCCCTTTCGGATTTCGCATGAGGCCTCAGCGCATGCGAGTCAGCTCCCGCTTGCGGCAAGGATCGAAAGCTTGATCGATTCTGGCACGGCACTTGTTTCCTCTCCCTCACAAACGCCAGGCTTTGCGTTCGGGCTGATTGGAAAGAGGCGACAGAATGAAGATTGTGATGGCTATCATCAAGCCGTTCAAGCTGGAGGAGGTCCGCGATGCGCTGACGGCGCTTGGCGTTCACGGCATGACGGTGACCGAGGTCAAGGGCTACGGCCGCCAGAAAGGGCATACGGAAATCTATCGCGGCGCCGAATACGCCGTGAGTTTCCTGCCGAAAATCAAGCTCGAGGTGGCGGTCGATGCGCCGCTGGTCGACAAGGTGGTGGAGGCCATCAGCGCCGCCGCCCGGACGGGCCAGATCGGCGATGGCAAGATTTTCGTCACAAGCATCGACAAGGCCGTCCGCATCCGCACCGGCGAACGCGACCGGGACGCGCTGTGATGCCCTCCTTTTCCCGCTCAGCTTTTCCGGAGTTCTCTCCCATGAAATCCTCATCCCTTCCCTTCCGCCTTGGCGTCGCCGCTGCCGCTCTCGCCATGATGGCGCTGCCGGCGCTGGCCCAGACGGCTCCTGCCCCGGTTCCCAACAAGGGCGACACGGCCTGGATGCTCGTGTCTACGGCGCTGGTCCTCTTCATGACGATTCCGGGCCTCGCCCTGTTCTATGGCGGCCTCGTGCGCACCAAGAACATGCTCTCGGTGCTGACGCAGGTTTTCGCCATTGTCTGCATCGTCTCGCTGATCTGGGTCACCTACGGCTATTCGCTGGCCTTCACCAACGGCGGCGCGCTGAACGATTACATCGGCGGCTTTTCGAAGGCATTCCTCGCCGGAATCACGCCCGAGAGTGTGGCGGCGACGTTCTCGAACGGCGTCTACATTCCTGAATTCACCTATGTCGCCTTCCAGATGACCTTCGCCTGCATCACGCCGGCGCTCATCGTCGGCGCCTTCGCCGAGCGCGTGAAGTTCTCGGCGCTCATCCTCTTCACCGTGCTGTGGGTGACCTTCATCTATCTGCCGATCGCCCATATGGTCTGGTACTGGGGCGGCCCGGATTCACTCGCGGGCCCAGCCAAGGCGCTGGCGGAAGCCGCTGCGCCGGCCAAGGCTGCGGCCCAGGCCGAGCTCGACAAGGCCGTCGCCGATGCCGGCATCATCTTCCAGTGGGGCGCGCTCGACTTCGCGGGAGGCACCGTCGTCCACATCAACGCCGGCATCGCCGGTCTGGTGGGCTGCTATGTCATTGGCAAGCGCATCGGCTACGGCAAGGAGCTGATGGCCCCTCATTCGCTCACCTTGACAATGGTTGGCGCGGCGATGCTGTGGGTCGGCTGGTTCGGCTTCAACGCCGGCTCCAACCTTGAAGCCAATGGTGTCGCGGCGCTCGCGCTGATCAACACCTTCGTGGCGGCCGCGGCCGCCGGCGTCGCCTGGCTCTTCGCCGAATGGGCGGTCAAGGGCAAGCCGTCGCTGCTGGGCATGGTTTCCGGCGTCGTCGCCGGTCTGGTCGCCGTCACGCCTGCCTCCGGCTGGGGCGGCCCGATGGGCTGCATCATCCTCGGCCTGGTGGCGGGGGCTGTCTGCTTCCTGTTCTGCACCATCGTGAAGAACGCGATCGGCTATGATGATTCGCTCGATGTCTTCGGCATCCATTGCGTCGGCGGCATCATCGGCGCGCTCGGCACCGGCATCCTCGTCAACACGGCGCTCGGCGGCGTGGGCGCTCCTGACTACATCACCAAGCCGGGTTATCTCTCCGTCGCGACTTACGATATCGGCGCGCAGATGCTGGCGCAGGTCAAGGCTGTCGGCCTGACCCTCGTCTGGTCCGGTGTCGGATCGTTCATCCTCTTCAAGATCGCCGATGCGATCCTGGGCCTGCGCGTCTCGCCGGACAAAGAGCGCGAAGGCCTCGACATCGCCGAGCACGGAGAGCGCTCTTACAATTATTGATCAGGCTCAGGGGCCGCCGCCTTGTCTCCCGGCGGCTCCTCGTGGCGTTGGGACAGTTTTCCTCCTGAAACCTGCGGGGCAAGGTCATCGACCTTCGCCCCGCTTTTTCGTTTCAGGCGCATTCGCGCGATTCCGTTAACGGAGCGCCAAGGTTAAACGACCCTTTAACTGGCTTGGGTTAGGTTCCGGCCATGGTGAGTCCTGACCGGATTTATCCTTGTCCCGCGCGTAACGTTTTGAGCATCAGCGATGTCGACGCCCAAGAGGCCGGTTGCCCGCCCCATCACGCCGCCAGCGATGCCGCGTGGCGCCGCCGCCCGGGAATCTTTGCTCGATCTGCTGCGCGATATCGCCCGCAAGCGCTTTGCCGAAGGCGCCGGGCTGTTTCTCCTCACCCTCGCCATTCTCCTGGCCCTGGCGCTGATGTCGTGGTCGGTCCGCGACCCAAGCTTCAATTACGCGGTTGATGGACCGGTCAGGAATTGGCTTGGCCATCCCGGCGCGGTGGTGGCCGATGTGGCCGTGCAGCTGCTGGGAGTGGCGATCCTCGCCGTGGTGGTCCCGCTCGGGTGCTGGGGCCTCATGCTGTTCAGGGCGCGGGGGATGGACCGCATCTTCGGCCGGGTGACCGGCTGGGCTGTCGGCATTCTCGCCGCCGCCGCCTTCGTCTCGTTGTTGCCCCGTGCCGACAGCTGGCCGCTGCCGACCGGATTGGGCGGCGCCATCGGCGACGCCATCGAGCGGCTGCCGCTGATGCTCATTGGCACCAGCGGCATTGCCAAGCTGACGGCGGCGCTGCTGTTCGCGGGTGTGGCGATTGTTTCCCTGCACGCCGCGATCGGGCGCGACCTCGCTTTTGACGGCGACGAGGCCGAGGATTCACCCCGTGTGCGCCGGCATTCCGACCTCGACGAGGACGACCATCGCGACGACGAACCGAGCCGCGCGCTGGTGCTGGTTGGCGCGGCTGTCCATGGCCTGGCGCTGCTGGCCCGCAGTTCCGCCCGGGCAGCCAGACGTTTCCGCGACGGTGCGGGCAGCCGCATCGCCGAAGGGGCCCGCAGCATGGTCGAACGGGCGACCCGAGACGAGAAGGCGGCCTTCGCCTCTGCCGGCGGCCCGAACCTGACG
This sequence comes from Methylocystis sp., assembly GCA_020252485.1. Lineage (GTDB taxonomy): Bacteria > Pseudomonadota > Alphaproteobacteria > Rhizobiales > Beijerinckiaceae > JADCCX01. The sequence continues at coordinate 141,839 of JADCCX010000012.1, read as the reverse complement.
CCTCTGCGCAACGAGCCGCCGCTTCGCCGCGAGCCATTCGTCAGCCGCGAGGACATGTCGGATGTGGCCGCCCCGGTCTATCACCGGCGCGGCCCTCTGCCGGCGGAAGAAATGGCCAGTCCGAATCCGCAGCCCGCGAAATCCGCCGGCTACGGCGCGGCCGTCGCCGCTCTGCAGCAGGCGGCGAAGCGGCGTCTCGGGCTTGCCGCGGCAGAGCCGGAGGCTCCCACTCGGGTTATCCCTCCCATTGACGGCGCATCGGTCCGCCCGGGCGAGCGCGCCGCCATCGAGGCGCTGCAGGCCGCTGCGCGCCGGCGCATGGTGGGCGCGCGGGTGGAGCCCGTCTTCAGCGAGCCCGCCGATGCGCGCGCCGCCAGCCGCGTCATTCCGCCCGCGCAATCCGTGAAGCCCGGCAAGCGCGAAGCCCGCGAGGCGCAGCCGGATCTGCTCGGCCGCGATGCCTATGAACTGCCGCCGCTCTCGCTGCTGAACGAGCCGAAGCGCAGCAATGTGGTGACGATCTCCGAGGATGCGCTGGAGCAGAATGCGCGATTGCTGGAGGGCGTGCTTGATGATTTCGGCGTCAAGGGCGAGATCATCAATGTGCGTCCGGGCCCCGTGGTGACGCTCTATGAGCTGGAGCCCGCGCCGGGCACGAAATCCTCCCGCGTCATCGGCCTGGCGGATGATATCGCCCGCTCGATGTCGGCGGTTTCGGCGCGCGTCGCCGTGGTTCCCGGCCGCAACGCCATCGGCATCGAACTGCCGAACCAGCGGCGCGAGACGGTGTATTTCCGCGAATTGATCGGCAGCCAGGATTTCGAGAAATCCAGCCACAAGCTGGCGCTTTCGATGGGCAAGACAATCGGCGGCGAGCCCGTCATCGCCGAGCTTGCCAAGATGCCGCATCTGCTGGTGGCGGGCACCACGGGTTCCGGCAAATCAGTCGCCATCAACACGATGATCCTCTCGCTGCTTTACCGGCTGACCCCGGCTCAGTGTCGGCTGATCATGATCGACCCCAAGATGCTGGAGCTCTCCGTCTATGACGGCATTCCGCATCTGCTCACCCCCGTCGTCACCGACCCCAAGAAGGCGGTGGTGGCGCTGAAATGGGCGGTGCGCGAGATGGAGGACCGCTACCGCAAGATGTCGAAGGTGGGGGTGCGCAACATCGACGGCTTCAACGCCCGCGTCGCCGAGGCGAAGGCCGATGGCGAGATCATCACCCGCACGGTGCAGAGCGGCTTCGACAAGGAGACGGGCGAGATCCTCTATACGCAGGAGGAGATGCCGCTCGACACGCTGCCCTATATCGTCGTGCTCATTGACGAGATGGCCGACCTGATGATGGTCGCCGGCAAGGATATCGAAGGCGCGGTGCAGCGTCTGGCGCAGATGGCGCGGGCGGCCGGCATCCATGTCATCATGGCGACGCAGCGCCCCTCGGTCGATGTCATCACCGGAACGATCAAGGCGAATTTTCCGACGCGCATCTCGTTCCAGGTCACGTCGAAGATCGACAGCCGCACCATTCTGGGCGAAATGGGCGCGGAGCAGCTGCTCGGCCAGGGCGACATGCTCTATATGGCCGGCGGCGGGCGCATCAACCGCGTGCACGGGCCCTTCGTCTCGGATGAGGAGGTGGAGCGCGTCGTCAACCACCTGAAGCGCCAGGGCAAGCCGCAGTACCTCGATTCCATCACCCGCGAGGATGAGGAGGAGATGGGCGCGGAGGGCGACGAGGGGGCCGTCTTCGACAAGGGCGAATTCGGCTCGGAGGATGGCGGCGATCTCTACGAGCAGGCCGTGCGCGTCGTGCTGCGCGACAAGAAGGCGTCCACCTCCTATATCCAGCGCCGCCTGCAGATCGGCTACAACCGCGCCGCCTCCCTCATGGAGCGCATGGAGCAGGAAGGCGTCGTTGGCGCCGCCAACCATGCCGGCAAGCGGGAGATCCTGGTGGAAGGGGAGGAGTGAGTGATGACAGAGCATAAGCCACGCATAACCTTCAGCCTATCCTCCGACCGGGTTCTTGAAATTCACGTCAACGAAGAGGGAAAGGCCGCGTTGACGCGAGCCATCTCTGGCCTGACGGAACTACACGATCACGTGCACTTTTCACCGGACGGCGCCTTTGGTTTGCAAATCAACGGCCGTCCTTACCGATCAAGCGATACGATCTTGGAATGGGTGAAGATAATCTTCCGTCCCGACTCTTGGGATAGGGAGCACTACCCCCATGTCTTTGATGGATGATGAATAGCGCGGCAGACTACCCCGCCCTGAGCGCCCGCTTCACGGCCTCCGGTTCATGCGCGATCACTTTCAGCAGCACGCGCGCCGCGCCTTCCGGATAGCGCCGCCCCTGCTCCCAATCCTGGATCGTCCGCTTGGGCAAACCAAAGGATGCGGCAAAGGCCTCCTGGCTCATCTTCAGGCGCTGGCGGAGTTCGCCGACATCGATGGCCTCCGGCGTGTGGACAGCAAAACCCTTCGTTGCCTCTCCCTTGGCGAAGGCCAGCGCCTCCTCCGCCGCCCTGATGATCCTGCTGCCTGCCTTGCTCATGATGAGCGGCTCCTTGCCTTGTAAAGGGCGACAATCTGGCCAAGGATCACGCGCAGCGCGTTCACCTCCGCCTTCGAGAGATTGGCGCGCTCTCCCTTCGAGAACACGTTCAACAAAAACACCGGCACGCCGTCCCCGCTGTAGAACGTGATGACGCGATAGCCGCCACTCTTTCCCTTGCCGCGACCGGCCAGGCGGAGCTTGCGTGCTCCGCCGCTTCCCGGGATTTCATCTCCCGCATCAGGATGCGCGGCGATAAAATCAACGAGCGCCAGCCTCTCGTCGTCCGACAGGCCTGCCGCCTTGGCATCCGCGAGAAACGACGGTGTCTCGACGACCGAGTGCATGAGTTACTCGCTATACGGCATTGCGGTATCAATTGCAAGGGAATGATGCTCCCCACCGTCCCATCACCGCAACGCCCCCCTACCTGGGCACGACCCGCGGCTTGCCGTTGTCGTCGATGGCGACGAAGATGAAGGTCGCCTCGGTGACCATCTCCATGTGGCGCGTCTGGAAGCGCTGCGCCCAGGCCTCGATGCGCAGCGTCAGCGACGTGTTGCCGATCCGCTCGAGCTCCGTATAGACGCAGAGCACATCGCCCACCTTCATCGGCCGGATGAACTGCATGGCGTCGACCTTCACGGTCACGACGCGGCCATGCGCCAGTTCCACGGCGGCCATGCCGCCCGCCTGGTCCATGCGCGCCATCACCCAGCCGCCGAAGATGTCGCCGTTGGCGTTGGTGTCGGCGGGCATGGCGGAAATCCGCAGCGTCAGCGTGCCGCGCGGTGTGGTGCTTTCGGTGTCAGTCATTTTTTTCGGGCCCCTGCTCGACATGGAAGGCATGCAGCACGCGATGGATGATCGGCGCAAGCACGAAGCCGCTGGCGACGGCGATGAGGAGCCCCGAGAAGAGCGCGTAGAAGCCGGCGAAGACCTTGTCGGCATCGTTCTTGAGCGTGCTCACCGGGCCCATGCCGGAAAGAATCATCGCGGCATTGACGAAGGAATCGATGAAGTTCATGCCCTCCGTCGCGGCATAGCCGATCATGCCGATGGCGAGGCCGCCAGACGTCAGAGCCATCCAGATCAGCGCCGCGCGGAGCAGGCGCGACACGAAGCGCCGGTGGGGCAGCAGCGGTTCGCCCCGCTGCTCGAAACTGCTGATCCCGTTCCTGCTCCTGCTCATCCCGCAAGCTCCCGGCGCACCAGCGCCGCGCCTTTGGCCAGCGCTGCCAGCTTGCCATAGGCCACGCCTCGCGTCATCGGCGCCATGCCGCAATTGGTGCAGGGGAAAAGCTTTTCCGGGGCTACATAGGCGAGCACGGCGCGGATGGTTTCCGCCACCTCTTCGGGTGTCTCCACCGCGTCGCTGGCGACATCGATGCAGCCGGCGAGCACATCCTTGCCGTCGAGCAGGCGGATGAGATCGAGCGGCACCCTGGAGTTGCGGCATTCGAGCGACACCTGGCCTATGCTGCTTTTCCGGAGGGCGGGGAAGGTCTCCTCGTAATGCCGCCAGCTGTCGCCCAGCGTCGCCTTCCAGTCGATATTCGCCTTGATGCCGTAGCCGTAGCAGATATGCACGGCGGTGGTGCAGGTGAGGCCCTCTGCGGCGCGCTCCAGCGCGGCGACGCCCCAGTCGCTCACCTCTTTCATATAAACGTTGAAGGCCGGCTCATCGAATTGCACGATGTCGACGCCCAGCGCCTGCAGCTCCTTCGCCTCCTCGTTGAGGACGGCGGCGAAGGCCATGGCGAGGTCCTCGCGGCGGCCGTAATGTTCGTCGGCGATCGTGTCGACGATGGTCATTGGGCCGGGCAGGGTGAATTTCAGCTTGCGGGCTGTATGCGCGCGGGCCGCGGCGGCTTCCATCGCATGCACGGGGCCCTTGCGGCGGATCGGCCCCGTCACCGTCGGCACCTCCGCCTTGTAGCGGTTGTTGCGGATGCCCATCAGCGTCTTCTTCGCGAAGTCGATGCCATCGAGATTGGCGAGGAAGCCATGCACGAAATGCACGCGCGCCTGCTCGCCGTCGCCGACGATATCGAGGCCGGCATCCTCCTGCAGCTTGACGGCGAGGATCGTGGCGTCGCGCTTGCCCTCCTCCAGCGCCGCGCCTTCCAGCCGCCAGGGGGCCCAGAGCTTCTCGGGCTCGGCCAGCCATAGCGGCTTCGGCAATGAACCGGCGATGGTGGTCTGCAGCATGGCGATTCCTCGGATAGGCTCTTACGCCGTCTGCCTACAGGAGGCTGAAGCCGCTGGCTACGCGGTTTGCGCCACAGGCTGTCCGCCAGCATCGCGGCGGCGCAGCAGCAGCCAGCCGACGATGAGGAGATTGACGCCGTTCCAGAGCAGCCCGTTCAGGAAGGCCATGCGGTAGGAGAGGAAGTAATCGAAGATCCAGCCGGAGGCGACGCCGCCGACCGCCATGCCGAGGATGGTGGCGGTGATGACAATGCCGATCTTGCCTCCGGCTTGCTCCGGCGGGAGATATTCCCGCGCCACCAGCGCATACATCGGCACGATGCCGCCCTGGAACAGGCCGAAAATCGCGGAAATGATGTAGAGCGAGGTCAATCCGTCGAACCACAGGAACAAAAACAGCGCCGCCGCCTGCATGAAGGACCCGATCATCAGGACCGAAAGCCCGCCGATCCTGTCCGCCAGAAAGCCCGAGCCGATGCGGCTGAAGATGCCGAGCGCCAGCATCAGCGACAGCATCTCGGCGCCGCGCGCCGCGCCGTAGCCCAGATCCGCGCAATAGGCGACGATATGCACCTGCGGCATCGCCATCGCCATGCAGCAGCCGAAGCCGGCGATGGCGAGCGCCACCAGCAGCGTGTTGGTGGAAACGCCGAGCGCCCGGCCCCGGGCCGCGACGGCGGCCGCCTGAGTCAGGTCCCTTGCCGCCCGGCGGCGGAAGAACCCGGCCATGGCGAGCATGAAAACGAAGACGAAGCAGCCGACGGCGATATGCGTCCAGCGCCAGCCGTGGCTGCTGATCAGCGACTGGAACAGCGGCGACCAGAGCGCGCCGGCGAGATAATTGCCGGTGGCGGTGATCGCCACGGCTAAACCGCGGTTCTGCCGGAACCAGTGGGAGATGTCGGCGATGAGCGGGGCGAAGCCGATGGAAGCGCCGATCCCGATCAGCACATGCGCCAGCGCGAAAACCAGGATGGAGGGCGCAAAGCCGGCGATGATGAAGCCAAGCCCTTGCGACACTGCGCCGATCAGGATCGGCACGACTATGCCGTAGCGGTCCGTCAATTTGCCCATGCCGATCGCGGCGGCGGCGAAGCCGATCATCATGCAGGTGTAGGGGAAGGAGGCGAGGCCGCGCAGCGTGCCGAACTCGCGCTGCACCTCCGGCAGCGCCACCACCACCGACCAGGAGCCGACACAGGCCACTGTGGCCAGCAGGAGGGATAGCGCCAGCCGAACCCAGGCGTAACGGGAATCAGGCGTATAGCGGGGGTCTGTTGCGGCGGCGATCATCGGAACCCTCGTATTGGCTGGAGGGAAGGCCGGCGTCAAACAAGCTTATCTGATGGGAGACCCGCATAAGGCTTGTGCGTTTCTCGAGGCCGGCCGTTGGCCGGCGCCTCGAAATGAGGAAGGTAGAGATTGAGATCCTTATCAAGCACCCTCATGTCGAGGCGCTCGCCTTTGGCGAGCCTCGAGACATGCGCCTGATCAAGCGCCCTATCCTGCCGGTTTCTCGAGGCCGACCGTTGGCCGGCGCCTCGAAATGAGGAGATCTGTGCAAGGAACCAGCCCCCTCATTTCGAGGTGCGGACCCCGGACTTTCTCCGGGGGACGCCTCGAGAAACGCACCATTTGCTCTTACCCGAAAATCTTCTCGCCCATCTGGTCGATGATCTGCCGGGCCTTGATCATGGTGAAGGGCGCGGCCTCCTCGCGCGAGGTGAACCGGTCCGCCCGCACGAAGCGGTGGGATTTCAGCTCTCCGCCGATCTCCTTCTCGATCACGCCGCACATCTGCCACTGCCCGTTTTCCTGATAGGGCATGGCGTGGATGGTGAAGCCCTGATAGGCCTCGGTTGCAGCGGGTGTATTGTCCGGCTTGGCAGGAGCGCCGCCGCCGAAGAGCTTTCTCAGAAAAGACATGCGTCAGCCTCGTTTGGCGCAAGCCGGGCGGTCACTTCGGCGGATCCATGCCGATGGATTCGACCGCAGCCCGGCCAGCCGGACCATTGATCGCCGCGAGGAAGGCCTTGGCGGGAGAATCCGCCGCCGCACCTGTCGACAACGCCGCCGAATAGGTCGTGATCAGCTGGATCTCCGCCGGCAGCGGACCGACCAGCGTGACGCCCTTGACCGGCTTGATCTCGCTGATCTGATGGAAGACGATGATGGCGTCGCCGCTCGCCACGAGATCGGCCGCATAGCCGCCGGCCTTCAGTTTGGCCTTGGCGTTAACGGCGTCGGCAATGCCAAGACGCTTGAACAGGCCCTCGATATAGACGGCGCTCGTGCCGCCGGCCTTGGGGTCCGGCAGCGCGATGGACGGCGCCTCGGCCACCAGTTTCCTGATGGCGTCCACGGTCGAAATATCTGGCTTGGGCAGGCCTTCCTTGATGCCCACACCCACGCCCGTCGTCGCGAAATCGATGCGCGAGCCGGGGACAATCTTTCCCGCCGCCACCAGCGCGTCCAGCACGGCCGGCGTGGCGACCACCACATCGGCGGCCTCACCCGCCTCGATGCGGCGGCGGACCCCGCCGGCGGTATCCTCGATCAGCACGGGCTTGTGGGCGGTGTCGGCGGCGAATTTCGCCGCCACCATATCAATCACCTTGCGCGGCGCGCCCGTCGTCATGACGCGGAATTCGGCCGCCATCGCCGGGAGCGCGGTCAGCAGGGCGGCGGCAAGGACGATGATCGGGCGGAGCGGGCGCATGGCGGTTCCTTCATGGGGCAAGATTGCACTTAGGGCGTCAGCGCCCGGCCAGCAATGGGAGAGTCTGGCGCGGAAGCCCTTGCCCGGCCCTCAGCTGTCGAGAAAGCTCCTGAGCTTCCGGCTTCGGCTCGGATGCTTCAGCTTCCTCAGCGCCTTGGCCTCGATCTGGCGGACTATGTCGCCACGGGCGCGACTATTGAGGAGACGGAGCGCGAGACTGTGGAGGTGATCCAGTATCAGGTCGAATGGCTGAAGGAGAATGGATTGCCCGTCCCGGAGTATGTGGAAACTTAAGACTTAAGGCACAGTCGACTTGATTGAAATCGCCTCAGGGATGTTGAAGCTCTCAAAGAGGCTTTGGATAATTACGGGTAGCCATTCTCGTTGGTCTTCTGGCGGGCCCCAACGAAGCAATGAGCCATTGATATCTGCATTGGCTTCGCCAAGCGCCCAACGCCATATGCGCGCATACAAGCGCCACTTTCTGTCTTCCTTCTGTTCGTCAACAAGATTTAGTAGAGACAATCCTTCTTCCAGAAGGAGTTCGCTGCGGGCGGCTCGCCGGTAAGCGGTACGATCGATCACCTTCATCACGCTGAGGCCAGCTAGCAGAGGATGGAAACCCTCGGGCATCGGCTGTCCAACTGCGGCTGCCAATGCTAGATTTGTCACCGCACGATCTGCATCGCGAAGGCCAAGGTTCAGTCGCGAACTAAACCAAGCAATTCCTTCTGCTGCGTCGGTGTAGAGTCTAGCCTCGAGACCTTTATAGGCAATCGCTGACCACCGATTCATGACGAATGCGTGCATATTCGTGTGAGGCTGCGTGCCGCTGCCCACACCAAGTTCCGCGATGAGGTGAATGAATTTTAGAAGGTAGGCTTCGCCATTCATGCCGTTACCATAGACAGCTCGCACCACATGAGCGAGTTCAGCGAGGTTGACGCCAAGCACAAAATGCACGCGTTTCGCGTTGAACACATGCCGCATGCGCTCCAGCAGTTGCATCGCAAAAAGCGGGCGGCAGCGGTCGAGCTCGTCAACGATAATCACCAGCGGTCGATCCTTGTCTTCGCCGCCGAGCGTGTCTGGCAGATCGGCTAACGCCTTGCGGAATGCGTCCAGCGTTGAGCGCTCCTCTTCTGCGGCGCGCAAGCGCCGCTCGATCACCGCCTCGGCGGCATCAACGGCCTTGGCACTGGCCCCTTTTACTACATCGGTCAAAGCGGGCCCAACCAGTTCGGATAGGCCCATCGTGAGAGAGGCCGCGCCTGCACGCAGGCCAATCTTGAGGCCGCCGATCGCGACGTTTTTACTAGCATCGACAATCACGTCGATAGTGCGCTTATCTGCCTCACTGCGCATGGCCAGCGCTACGACCTCTGACGCCAAGGCGAGAAATGGGTCGTCCTGGTAATCGTGGGCGAAGGCGTCGAAGTAGACCACAGGGATATTCGCCCGACGGAGTGTGCCCGCCCATTGCTTCAGAAAGACGGTTTTTCCCGTACCCCAGCGGCCGTCAAGCGCGATCACGAGCGGATCCTCGATCGCTGAGACGAGCGCCGTTAGGCCTTGTCCGAGCCTGCTGCGGTTAAAAAGATCTGTGCCGTCAAAGCCATCTTCTTCGCCGATCTCTAGCGTGTCGCCGAACAACCGCATCGCATTGGTCCTCCGATCGCGGCAAGTGTTGACCGAAGCTCACCGGGCCGTCCATCCCATAAAACCGGGAGGACAGACTCAACTATCCAAAAAGCTCCTGAGCTTCCGTGACCGGCTCGGATGCTTCAGCTTCCTCAGCGCCTTGGCCTCGATCTGGCGGATGCGCTCGCGCGTCACCGAGAATTGCTGGCCCACCTCTTCGAGCGTGTGGTCCGTGTTCATGCCGATGCCGAAGCGCATGCGCAGCACGCGCTCTTCGCGGGGCGTCAGCGAGGCCAGCACCCGCGTCGTCGTCTCGCGCAGATTGCTCTGGATCGCGGCGTCGATCGGCAGGATCGCGTTCTTGTCCTCGATGAAATCGCCCAGATGCGAATCCTCCTCGTCGCCGATCGGCGTTTCAAGGCTGATCGGCTCCTTGGCGATCTTCAGGACCTTTCGCACCTTCTCAAGCGGCATCGAAAGCTTTTCCGAGAGCTCCTCGGGCGTGGGCTCGCGGCCGATCTCATGCAGCATCTGGCGCGAGGTGCGCACGATCTTGTTGATCGTCTCGATCATATGGACCGGGATGCGGATGGTGCGGGCCTGATCGGCGATGGAGCGCGTGATCGCCTGGCGGATCCACCAGGTCGCATAGGTCGAGAACTTGTAGCCGCGGCGGTATTCGAATTTGTCGACCGCCTTCATGAGGCCGATGTTGCCTTCCTGGATCAGGTCGAGGAACTGCAGGCCGCGGTTCGTGTATTTCTTGGCGATGGAGATGACGAGGCGCAGGTTCGCCTTGGTCATCTCGTCCTTGGCGATGCGCGCCTCGCGCTCACCCTTCTGCACCTGGCTGACGATCTTGCGGAATTCGCTGATCTCCAGACCCGTCTCTGAGGCGAGCGCATGGATCTGCGTGCGCAGCTCCTTGATCGTGTTCAGCTCCTTGGCGACGAATTCCTTCCAGCCCTTGGCACCGAATTTGGAGACGCGGAGAATCCACTTGGGATCAAGCTCCTCGCCCTGGTAGTGCTTGAGGAATTCGCTGCGGTCGACGCCATGCCCTTCGGCGAGCCGCATCAGACGGCCTTCGAGCCCGATCAGCTTCTTGTTGATGTCGTAGAGCTGCTCGACGAGGTTCTCGATGCGGTTGTTGTTGAGCGACAGGCTCTTCACATCGAAAACGATGTCATCCTTCAGCTTCTTCGCCTTGCGCTCCTGCGCCGGCGAGAGCGTCTTGTTCTGCATCCGCTGCTCGACATTCTCGACCTGGAGGCGGCGCAGCTTCTTGTAATTGTCGGCGATGCGATCGAAGGTTTCGAGCACCTTGGGCTTCAGCTCGGCCTCCATGGCCGAGAGCGACAGGCCGCCCTCGAACTCGTCGTCGAGGTCATCGGCGGCGGGCTCACGCATGACCGTTTCGCCATCCTCGTTGACGGTCGGCTTCAGGTCGGGCTCCGCCATCGGGTCGGGGCCTTCCTCGACCTTGGGAACCTGCTTGCCGTCGGGGCCGGCGTAGGTCGCCTCGAGATCGATGATCTCGCGCAGCAGCACCTTGCCCTCGTTCAGCTGGTCGCGCCAGATGATGATGGCCTGGAAGGTCAGCGGATTCTCGCAAAGCCCGGCGATCATCGCCTCGCGGCCAGCCTCGATCCGCTTGGCGATGGCGATTTCGCCTTCGCGGGAGAGAAGCTCCACCGCGCCCATCTCGCGCAGGTACATGCGCACGGGATCGTCGGTGCGGTCCACCGGCTCGCGGGCCTTGGCTGCCGCCACCACCTCCTGGCGGGCCGGCGCGGCCAGTTCGCCGCCCTCGGACTCCTCGTCGTCGTCCTCCGCGGCGGCGGGTTTCTTTTCGCCCTCCTCCACTTCCTCGCTTTCGACAACGTTGATCCCCATATCCGAGAGCATCGCCATGATGTCCTCGATCTTGTCGGGATCGGTCTGGTCGGACGGCAGCACCTCGTTCAATTCGTCCATGGTGACGTAGCCGCGCTTCTTGGCGGCCTTGATCATCCGCTTGACAGCGGCATCCGAGAGATCGAGCGGCGAACCGTCTGGGCCTGCGCCCTCTTCCTTCTCCGGTTCGTCCTTGCTCGCGACGTCCTTGGCCATCAATGTCTTCTCCAGCGAGGACAGGGGCATGAAAGCCCGTATCCGCGTCACCGGGGCTCGGGTTGGGAAACCCCCGGACGCACCAGGAACGTCCGGCGCAGACGCCGGCATCCCGCAAATCATCCCCCTTTGGAAAGCGCTAGCGCGAGAGCGTTAAGCCTTTCCTAACCATGTCCGGCAGAAGCCCGCAGGTTCCGGGTGGCGTCTCTTCACGTATCACGGCAGGGGAAGTCAAACGGATATGGGTCAGACCGGCCATGCCTGCAAGGGCTCCGGCGACCTATAAACCACTGAATTCGAATCAAAAACCGCAAAGCCGGGTTCACCGCCAGCCGCCGGCGGCGAGCTGCACGGCCGCAAGCGCCGCCACCGCCGCCGTATCGGCCCGGAGGATGCGCGGCCCGAGCGCGATCGGCAGCGCGCCGGGCAGGCTCAGGATCAGCCGCCGCTCATCGGCATCAAACCCGCCTTCCGGGCCGATCAGGACGGCGACCGGGCCGCCGCGCGGCAGGGCGCGCAAGGCTTCCAGCGGATCGGCGACCGGCGCCATCTCGTCGCAGAAGACGAGCGCGCAGCTGGCGGCAGCAAGGAACTCCGGCAGGGAAGCGAGGCGGATGGAGGCCGCCAGCTCCGGCACGGCGAGCACGCCGCATTGCTCCGCCGCCTCGATGATATTGGCGCGCAGCCGCTCCGGATTCCTGATCTCGACCTGCGTGCGGCCCGTCACGACGGGAATCAGCCGCGAGGCGCCCATCTCCACGGCTTTCTGAACCATGTAATCCAGTCTGGCGCTCTTGATCGGCGCGAAGCACAGCCAGATATCCGTGGCGGAAGGCTGCTCGCGCAGCCTCTCGGTCAGCTCCAGGCGCGCGGCTTTCCGGCTGGCTGAGGCGAGAAGCGCCCGCCATTCGCCATCGCGGCCGTTGAAGACAAGCAGGCCCGCGCCCTCGCGCATGCGCAGCACATTGACGAGGTAATTGGTCTTGTCCCGGTCGAGCAGGAGATCGGCCCCCGCCGCCATCGGCTGGTCGATGAACAGCCGCTGCGACGTATGATCGATGCGGGGCGGCACAGGATTGGTCCGCTCAGTTTCCCGGGCGAGGGTCGATGGGGACGGAACCCTTCAGGCCCAGGATATCCTCAAGCAGTTTCGCGCCCGCGAACATGGGCGCCTCTGCGCGTGGCCTCGCCACGACCTGCAATCCCACAGGAAGCCCGCTTTTCGTGAAACCGGCCGGGATGGAGATCGACGGTGAGCCCACGAGCGTGATCGCATAGACGATCGCCAGCCAGCCGACGTAATTGTCGAAGACGACGCCGTTGCAGCTTTCGAGATAGCGCTGCTCGACCGGAAAGGCCGGCACGATGGTCGCGGGGCAAAGCAGCAGATCGTAGGTCTCGAAGAAGGCGAAGGCGCGCTTGATCATCGTGGCGCGCTGGATCTCGGCGCGGATGATGTCTTCTGCCTTGAGGTTGAGGCCCTTTTCAATGTTCCAGATCACCTCGGGCTTCAGCTTGCCGCGATGGGTCTCGAGCAACCCCTTGCGCGCGACGGCGAAGCCCAGCGCCCGCAAAGTCTGGAAGGTGTCATGCGCCTCCGAAAAGTCCGGATGCGCCTCCTCGACGATGACGCCGGCCTCCGCCAGCCGATGGGCGGCGGCGCGGGTGATCGCCGCCACCTCCGGATCGACCGGCGTGATGCCGAGATCGGGTGAATAGGCGACCTTGAGCGGTTTCCAGCCCGAGCGCGCGGCGGCAAGGAAGCTGGCGGCTGGAGCGGGCAGCGAGACGGCGTCGCGGGCGTCCTCGCCCACCATCGCGTCCAGCATCAGGGCGCAATCCTCGACATTGCGCGCCATTGGACCCTCCACAGAAAGCCGGTTGTCGACCTTGTTGCCGGGCGTATGGGCCACGCGGCCGGGCGTCGGGCGCAGGCCCACGATGCCGCAGAAGCTGGCGGGATTGCGCAGCGAACCGCCGAGGTCGGAGCCATGCGCCAGCCAGGCCATGCCGGTGGCGAGCGCCACGGCGGCGCCGCCGGAGGAGCCGGCTGCGGAGCGGCTGGTGTTCCAGGGGTTCCGCGTTGCGCCGAACACCTCGTTGAAGGTGTTGGCGCCGGCCCCGAATTCGGGCGTGTTCGACTTGGCGTAGATGATGCCGCCATTCTCCTCCAGCCTTTCGACGAGGATGTCGGAGAAGGCCGAGATATTGTCGGCGAAGATCGGCGAGCCATGGGTGGTGCGCACGCCCTTGACCTCGGTCAGGTCCTTGATCGCGACGGGGAGGCCGGCGAGCGGGCCGCGCTCGGCCGGCGCTTTGGCAAGAACCGCATCCGCCGCGCGCCGCGCGCGCTCGAAGCACAGCGTCGGCAAGGCGTTGACGGCGGGATCGACCGCGGCGATCCGGGCCTCCAGCGCATCGAGGCAATCATGCGGCGTCACCGCGCCAAGGCGCAGCAATTCGACAAGCTCGGTGGCCGTCTGGCCAATCAGGGGATTTGTTTCGGGCATCAGCCTACCGCCACATTGTTGCGCAGTATATCATAGACGGGTCCATTGGGGGTGATGCGCATCTGCATCTGGATGCGGTCGTCCGGCCCCATGATTCCCAGCTCGATGTCGCGGCTGGCGGTGACGACGGTGCCGCTCTTGCCGTTGAAGACGATGACGAGCTGCTCATGCGGCAGCAGCGCCTGCGCGAAGCGGCGCAACTGGCTGTAATAGGGCTCCTGCCGCCAGGTCTTCGGCTGGCCGGGATCGACCTGCACCAGCAGGTAGCGGCTGACGGGATCGATGGTCAGCACGAACTTGGCGACTTCCGGCTTCCATTCCGGCCCCAGCCGGCCGTCGGTCATCCACAGGCAGAAGAAGGAGCGGCAATGGTCCGGCCGCGTCGCGTGGATGCCGCAGCCCCGGCCCGGCGTGCAATGGCTGCACCATTTGTTCATCGGCTTGTTGAGCGAGGGCACCTCGTAAACCTTGCAGCAGAGCGTGCAGGCGCCGCAATCGCGGCCGGGGGCGGCCTGATTGACGAACTGGGCGGGGTCAAGCTTTGCGGATGAGATCGGTTCCATGCGGGCTATTTCCTGCCAAGGCGGCGGGAAATCAAGCATTTCAATGGAGCGGCAGCTTGAATCCTTCGTGGCTGCCCATAAAGCCGAGCTTCCTGTAGAAGCGATGGGCATCGGCGCGGCGCTTGTCGGTGGTTAATTGCAGCACCGCGCAGCCCTGTTCGCGGCAGAGCGTGATCGCATGGCGGAGCATCGCTTCGCCGATTCCCTTGCTCCTCTCCCCGGCCACGACGCGGACCGATTCGATCAGGCCGCGCCAGGCGCCCTTGTTCGACAGGCCTGGAATGAAGGTGAGCTGAAAGAAGCCGACGATCCCGCCATCGCGTTCCGCCAGGATGAATTGCTGGCGCGGTTCGGCGACGATGGCGTGGAACGCCTTGAGGTAGCGCGGGTCCAAAGGTTCGCTGGTATCCTCGCGCTGGCGGCCGAGCTCATCATCGGCGAGTCCGCCGATGATCGCCGGCAGGTCGGCGGCGGTGGCTTCGCGGAAGGAGAGGCCGTCCATCGTCACATTCCCGGATAGTTCGGTCCGCCGCCGCCTTCGGGCGCCACCCAGGTGATGTTCTGGCTCGGATCCTTGATGTCGCAGGTTTTGCAATGCACGCAGTTCTGCGCGTTGATCACGAAGCGCGGATCCAGCTTGCGCGCCGCATCGGCATAGACCACCTCATAGACGCCAGCCGGGCAATAGAGCCGCGCGGGCTCCCCGTAGAGCGGCAGATTGACGGCGATCGGCACGGCGGGATCGGTCAGTTTCAGATGCGCCGGCTGGTCTTCCTCGTGGTTGGTGTTGGAGACGAACACCGAGGAGAGCTTGTCGAAGGTCAGCACGCCGTCGGGCTTGGGGTAGCTGATCGGCTGGCAATCGGCCGCGGGCTTTAGCGTCTGGGAATCCGCCTTTCCATGCTGCATCGTGCCGAAGGGCGACCAGCCGGTCAGCGCGTTCAGCCACATGTCGAGGCCGCCGAGCGGGATACCAAGCCAGGTGCCGAATCGCGACCAGAGCGGCTTGACGTTGCGCACGGGCTTCAGGTCGCGGCCGATGGCGGAGGAGCGCCAGGCCTCCTCGTAAGCGGTCAATTCGTCCTGGGCGCGGCCGGCCTTGAGCGCCGCATGGATATGTTCGGCGCACAGCATGCCGGAGAGGATGGCGTTGTGGCTGCCCTTGATGCGCGGCACGTTGACGAAGCCTGCGGCGCAGCCGACCAGCGCTCCGCCGGGGAAACAGAGCTTCGGCACGGATTGCCAGCCGCCCTCGGTGATGGCGCGGGCGCCATAGGAGAGGCGCTTGCCGCCTTCGAACGTGTCGCGGATGGCGGGATGGGTCTTGAACCGCTGAAACTCGTCGAAGGGCGAAAGATGCGGGTTCTCGTAGTTGAGGTGGACGACGAAGCCCACCGACACCAGACCTTCGCCGAAGTGATAAAGGAATGAGCCGCCGCCGGTTTTCGAATCGAGCGGCCAGCCGAAGGAATGCTGCACCAGTCCCGGCCGGTGCTTGCCGGGCGCCACCTGCCAAAGCTCCTTGAGGCCGATCCCGTATTTCTGGGGGTCCCTGTCGGCATCAAGCGCGAAGCGCCTGACCAGTTGCTTGGTGAGGCTGCCGCGCGCGCCTTCCGCGAAGATCACGTATTTGCCGCGGAGTTCCATGCCGCGCGTGTAGCGGTCCGACATCGCGCCCGCCTTCGAGATGCCGACATCGCCGGTGGCGATGCCCGTCACCGCGCCATCCTCGCCGTAGAGGACTTCGGCCGCCGGGAAGCCTGGATAGATCTCTACACCCAGCGCCTCGGCCTGCGCGCCCAACCAGCGGGTCACTTGGCCGAGCGAACCGATGAAATTGCCGTGGTTGCTCATCAGCTTCGGCATCAGGATATTGGGCAGCCGCACTGAGCCGGCGGGGCCCAAGAGCAGGAACTGATCCTCTGTCACTTCCGTGGTGAGCGGCCGGTCGGCGGCGCTGCGCCATTCCGGCAGCAGGGCATCAAGCCCGGAGGGATCGATGACCGCGCCCGACAGGATATGCGCGCCGATCTCCGAGCCTTTCTCGACGACCACGACGGTGACCTCGGGGTCGAGCTGCTTGAGGCGGATCGCCGTCGCCAGTCCCGCAGGACCGCCGCCGACCACCACGACGTCGTAATCCATCCCCTCGCGTTCCGGCAGTTCCATCCGTCTTCCCCAGCGTTTAGTTCATATATAAACTAAATTCATTGTGTGGCAAGTTTTACAGGCTTTTCTCGCATGTCGCGTTCCGAGCGTCTATGCTTCCGGCATGGCCGATGAACGGAGAGAGGCGCTGAGCGCGCTGATCGAGTGGTATGTGGAGGCGGGCATCGATCTGGCGATCGATGAGAGCCCGCAGGATCGCTTCGCGCCGCAGCCGCCGGTGATCGCGCCCGTACCGCCGAAGGCCGCAGCCGAAGCGCCAAGGCGGCCTGCCGTCCCTGCGACTCCGCTGCGGGCGCTCGCCATGGCTCCCGAGGAGGCTGTCGGCGCAGCCCGGCACGAAGCCGCCTCGGCGCAGACGCTGGACGAGTTGAAAGCGCTCATGGAGCGCTTCGACGGATGCAGCCTCAAGGCGACCGCCAACCGCCTTGTCTTCGCGGACGGCCGCCCCGGTTCGCGGGTTATGCTCGTAGGTGAAGCGCCCGGCGCGGAAGAGGACCGCGAGGGCCTGCCCTTCGTCGGCCGTTCGGGCAAATTGCTCGACCGCATGCTGGCGGCGATCGGGCTTGGCCGGGACGATGTCTATATCGCCAACATCATTCCCTGGCGGCCGCCGGGAAACCGCACGCCGACGCCGCAGGAATCCGCGATCTGCCTGCCGTTCATCACGCGCCAGATCGCGCTCGCCAACCCGGATATCCTGGTTTGCCTGGGAGGGCCGGCCGCGCAAACCCTGCTGCAGCAGCGCGAGGGAATCCTCAAGCTGCGCGGCCAATGGTTCGATTATGCCTGCGGCGAGCGGGTGATCCGCGCGCTCGCAACGCTGCATCCGGCCTATCTGCTGCGCCAGCCGCAGCAAAAGCGTCTGGCCTGGCGCGATCTGCTGGCCTTGAAGACGGCGCTGGGGGCTGTTGAAGACGTCGCGGGATGAACCGCAAAGAGCCGTTCGTCATGGCCGGACTTGCTCCGGCCATCCACGTTTAGAGTTCTGACGGCAAGGCGACGTAAGACGTGGATGGACGGGTCAGGCCCGTCCATGACGGGCTATTCAGCGCTCAAGCCAACGGAATTGCAGCAGCAGCGTCCGCTGCGCCACCGAGAAGTTATCGTCCGAAATGAGCGTGAAGATGATCTCGCCCGCTGCATTGCGGTTGATCGACAGGCCCTCCATGTTGTCGATGTGATAGCCGCGATCAGCGGTCAGCAGCACTTCGCCGTCGACGATGGCGTCTGGCTGGATGGCCGCCGTTTTGATTCGTCTAAGCCGCATGGCGACGCCGCGGATCGGCCGGAAATAGCGTTCCAGCACGATGAGATCGCCATCGGGCAGGAAATCGAGATCGGTGATGTCGAAGCCGTCGCTGCGGGCGAGCCGGAAGCGGAAAGGCTCGCTGCCATCCGTCTTCATCACGAAACCCTCGGTCGGCTCGTTGCCGCCTCCCGACCGTTCGGAGATGCCGATCAGGCGACCAGCGTAGGGCGTGCCCGGCGGCAGGATGCCGAGCGCCTCGATGCCCTTGTTGTCCGGCCATTCCGCGACAAAGGCGGGCAGCGGCACAAGGATGCCACGAGCCCGGACACCGTCCCGGCCGATGGGAAAAGCCAGCACGGAATGGTCCCTCTCGATGCCGACATAGGCGATGGGGCCGTCGAGCGCGATGCTTTCGCTGTCCCAAAGGCCGATGTCCTTGGCCCTTTGGCCGTCGGGTCCGAGCGTCGGCGCGATGGTGACGTCCCTGATGGCGGCAGGCTTGCCGTTCGACTGGACGATTGTTGCCTCCACCCAGTCGCCGGTATCGGTGATGGCGAGAAAGCGCTCACCGTCCGGCATCAGGCGGAGGGCCGAAAGGCCGCCGAAATTCGGATGCGCGCCTCGTAATTCGAGCCCGCCAATGAATTCGAGCGGCCCGAAGCGAGTCGTCGCCCTGTCGCCGATGCGGAAATGGTCGATCGCATGCGCCGTCACCGTCACGGGTTCGGGCAGCATGTGGCGGTGGCTGCCCGCCCCGCCCCTGCCTGCGAGAACGGCTAGTCCCAACACCAGCGCAATGGTGGCCAGGCTGCCCAGTCCGCGCTTCAGCCAGCGGATCATGTCGGCGCTATTGCAGGAGCCTGGCCGGACGCCGGGCCGGAGCGATAACGATGGGCGTCGCCTTCTCATCGAAGAGTTCGGCGAGCTTTTCCGTCATCACGCCGCCGAGCTCCTCGGCGTCGACGATGGTGACGGCGCGGCGATAGTAGCGCGTGACATCATGGCCAATGCCGATGGCGAGCAGCTCCACCGGCGAGCGCAGCTCGATCTCCTCGATGATGCCGCGCAGGTGACGCTCCAGATAATTGCCGGGGTTCACCGACAGCGTCGAATCGTCGACCGGCGCGCCATCCGAGATCATCATCAGGATCTTGCGCTGCTCGCTGCGGCCGAGCAGCCGCTTGTGGGCCCAATCCAGCGCCTCGCCGTCGATATTCTCCTTCAGCAATCCTTCGCGCATCATCAGCCCGAGGTTCTTGCGCGAGCGCCGCCAGGGCGCGTCGGCCGCCTTGTAGATGATATGGCGGAGATCGTTGAGTCGGCCCGGCTGGGGCGGCTTGCCGCCCTGCAGCCAGCTTTCGCGGGCCTGCCCGCCCTTCCATTGCTTGGTGGTGAAGCCCAGAATCTCCACCTTCACGCCGCAGCGCTCCAGCGTGCGCGCCAGGATATCCGCGCAGGTGGCGGCGACCGTGATGGGGCGGCCGCGCATCGAGCCCGAATTGTCGAGGAGCAGCGTCACCACCGTATCGCGGAAGCTGGTGTCCTTCTCGCGCTTGAAGGAGAGCGGCGAGAACGTCCCCTTCATGTCGTCGATGACGACGCGGGTCAGCCGCGCCGGATCGAGATAGCCTTCCTCCAGGTCGAAATCCCAGGAGCGGTTCTGCTGCGCCATCAGGCGGCGCTGCAGCCGGTTGGCGAGCCGCCCGACGATACCCTGCAGATGCGACAGCTGCTTGTCGAGATAGCTGCGCAGCCGCTCCAGCTCTTCCGGATCGCAGAGCTCCTCGGCGCCGATCTCCTCGTCAAATTTTGTCGAATAGGCCTTGTATTCAGTGATGCGGGGGTCGCCGCCCAGGTTCTGCGGCGGGCGTTTCGCCTCGGCGGTCTCCTCCGCATCGCCGTCCTCCATCTCGTCCTGCATGTCGGAGGAGGGTGCGTCGGATTCCTCCATCGCGCCTTCCTGCAACTCTTCGCTGGCTTCGTCGGTCTCCTGCAGGTCCATGCCTTCCTGGCTCTGGTCCTGGTCCTGTTCGCCCTCGCTCTCCTGCTGGTCGTTGTCGGGGTCGTTCTTGTTGTCCTCGTCGTCGTCCTGCTGGTCGTTGAACTGCGATTGCTCGGCCATATCCAGCGAGGTCAGCATCTGCTGTACGGCTCTGGCAAAGCTCTGCTGATCCTCTATGCTGCCGAGCAGACCGTCGAGATCCTTGCCCGCTTTCTGCTCGATGAAATCGCGCCAGAGATCGACGATCTTCTGCGCCGGCTTGGGCGGCTTGAGGCCGGTGAGCCGTTCGCGCACGATCATCGCCACGGCGTCCTCCAGCGGCGCATCGGCCTTGTCGGTGATCTCGTCGTAATTGCCGCGATGGTAATGGTCGGTGAGCTTGGCGGAGAGATTGCCGGCGACGCCCAGCATGCGCCTGGCGCCGATCGCCTCCACGCGCGCCTGCTCGACGGCATCGAACACGGCGCGCCCGGCATCGCTGCCCGGCGACATCTTGCGGTGCAGGTTGGCGTTGTGCAGCGCCAGTTTCAGCGCCATGGAATCGGCATGCCCGCGCACGATCGCCGCCTCCGCCGCGCCCATTTTGCGGGGCGGCTCCGGCAGGCGCGCCTTGGCGCCTTCACCCGTGCCCACCAGCGCCGGCTTGTCGGCAGCGAAGGTCACCTCCATCTCGCGCGTCTGCGCCAAAGCCCGCAGCGCCGAGGCCACCGCCTGCTTGAAAGGCTCGTTCGGCTGGGGCGCCGGCTGGCCCGGCTTGCGGTTGGAGGATGCGGACATCGCGGGATGCGGCTCGAGGGAACGTCTTGCCAAGCCCTACAGAGGCCTCAGCGAAATGTCACGGGATGATCGGCGAGCTTGCGGTCCGCTGTGACAAAACGCATGCCTTCGATCTGCGCCTGGGCGAGGAGCAGGCGGTCGAAGGGGTCGCGGGTGAGGGGTTCGGGCGTCACATCGTGCAAGGCATGTTCGGCGGCAATGCCAAGCTGATACAGCCCCTGACTCATCAAAAAATCCGGGATTTTCGCCGTCTTGATGTCGATATCCAGTTTGCGGATCCCAACTTTGATGTTGATCTCCCAGAGAGAAGCGGCGCTGACATACGAACTGTTGGCTTCATCCTGCAACAGCCGCGCGATTTCGGGATAGCGCCTGACGAGAGACCGATCGATCGTCCAGATGACGATGTGGGTATCGAGCAGAAGCTTCACTTCTTTTCCGGGAGCGGATGCAGGAGAAAGTCCTCTGGCAACGGGTCATCGAAATCGTCCGCCATCCAAATCACAGGACGCTTGAGTCCGCGCGCAAGAAGCCAGCGATCGCCCGCCTCCAGGTCGAGGCCGCCCTTCTTTTGCGTTGGCACCAGTTCGAAGGCGGGCTTGCCGTGGCGCGTGACGATGATGCGCTCCCCGGCCTCGGCACGATGGCCAAGTTCGCTCAACTTGTCTTTTGCTTCCCGAAGTGAAACCGTCGCCATGGGAGAATTGTAGCTACATATGGCTACAAATTCAAGGGCCGCCCATGCCTCAGCTCAGCGCCACATTCACCGTCGTCTCCTTCAGCTCCACGCCGAAGGCGCGCTGGTAGAACTCGGCCACCAGGCCGCGCTCCAGCTCATCGCATTTGTTGAGGAAGGTGAGGCGGAAGGCATAGGCGATATCCTTGAAAATCGCCGCATTCTCCGCCCAGGTGATCACGGTGCGGGGCGACATGACGGTGGAGAGATCGCCGTTGATGAAGGCGTTGCGGGTGAGATCGGCCACACGCACCATCTTGTTGACGATGTCCTTTCCTTCCTTGCCGGTGTAATGCTTCGCCTTGGCGAGCACGATGTTCACCTCGGCATCGTGGGTCAGGTAATTCAGCACCGTCACGATGTTCCAGCGGTCCATCTGCGCCTGATTAATCTGCTGCGTGCCGTGATAGAGGCCGGAGGTGTCGCCAAGCCCGATGGTGTTGGCGGTGGCGAACAGGCGGAAGGCCGGGTGAGGGCGGATGACGCGGCTTTGATCAAGCAGCGTGAGACGGCCCGAGGATTCGAGCACGCGCTGGATGACGAACATCACATCCGGCCGGCCGGCGTCATATTCGTCGAAGACCAGCGCCACGTTGTTCTGGTAGGCCCAGGGCAGGATGCCGTCCTTGAACTCGGTGACCTGCTTGCCGTCCTTGAGCACGATCGCATCCTTGCCGACGAGATCGATGCGGCTGACATGGCTGTCGAGGTTGATGCGGATGCAGGGCCAGTTGAGGCGCGCCGCCACCTGCTCGATATGCGTCGATTTGCCGGTGCCGTGGTAGCCCGTCACCATCACACGGCGGTTGAAGGCGAAGCCGGCGAGAATGGCGAGCGTCGTATCCTTGTCGAACAGGTAATCGGGATCAAGCTCGGGAACCGCCGCGCTGGCCGTCGAATAGGCGGGAACCTCCATGTCGACATCGATGCCGAAAGTCTTCTTCGCCGAAACAACGATGTCAGGCAGGTCCGTCGCAGCACTCATCATTCGCTCTCCAATACCGGCTTCCTTTGCCGGTAACGCTGGCAAGATTCAAGCCACGGGTTTTTGCCACGCGGCTAACTCAGCGAGCGGAAAAGCAGGGGAATCGGCTTTGTCAGTTCGGCGAGGCGCCGGTCTCACGCATGCCCGGCGGACCGCAGCGTATTATAGGCCTTGATGATTTCACGCAATTTTTCTTCACGTGATCGATCACCGTTGTTGGCGTCGGGATGCAGGCGCTTCACCCAGCTCTTGTATTTGGCGCGGATGAGCTCGGGCGTCGCCTTCTCGTCGAGATGCAGCGTCTCCAGCGCTTTCAGCGCCAGCTTGCCGTATTTCGAGCGCTCCTGCTCGGCCGCGCTCCTGGCCCGGCGCTGCGCCTCGCCGAACATGCCCAGCGGATCGTGGTAGGAGCCGTTCGTCCCGCTTGCCGTCGCCCCCGCCGCGGGGCCGTTGCCCCTTGCCTTGACGCCAATCGTCCAGGTGGGGCGATGGCCGGTCAGCGCATCCTTCTGGAAATCGGCGACCGCGTCGTCCGACATCCCCTGAAAGTAATTGTAGCTCTTGTTGTAGGCCTGCACATGCGGCAGGCACAGATAGACATATTGCCCCTCGCGGTTGCGGCCGAGCGGCGCCTTGTATTCGCCCGCCTCGGCGCAGCCGGGATGCTGGCAGCGCGGCGATTGGCGCGCCCTTGCCTCCGCTTCCTCGGAGCGGATGCGCACGCGATCGAAGAGGGGTGAGTTCAAATCCATGCAACGAGTGTGTATGGGACTGGGGAGCGCCGCGGGCAAGATGCCAGTTGTCGCGCCGCCGCACATTTCGTTGCATGAGGCTGCCGGATGGACATGAAGGAATCGATAATTGAGCGGCTTACCGCCGCCTTCCAGCCCTCGGCGCTTGAAGTGATCGACGAGAGCGATCAGCACGCGGGCCACGGCGGTTGGCGCGAAGGGCAGACGACGCATGTGCGCCTGCGCATCACCAGCGCGGCTTTTGCGGGCAAGAGCCGGGTCGAGGTGCACCGCGCGGTCAATGCCGCGCTGGCCGAGGCCTTCGCCCGCGGCCTGCATGCGCTGGCGATCGAGGCGAAGGCGGGGTGAGAGGGAGGCAGCCTTCAGCGCCCTTTTGCATTCAGCGAGGCCTTGAGTGTATCGCGCAACATCACGAGGTAAGGATTACGCACCCCTGCGCTTCACCCAGACCAGTCCCCGCCACGCCTTGACGCCATCATCGTTACGCGTGAAGTCGCGGGAAGGGTCGCGCTGCATGTGCAGCCGGGCCATCACGGCTTGTGAGCGCAGATTGCCGTCAGCGGTGTGGGCAAGCGCTTCGTTCAAGCCGGCGCGTGAAAAGCCATCCTTCAACGCCCCTTGCGCGGCCTCGTGGCCAATTCTGGCGGCAACATCCGCTGCGTGATCGCCGACGGAGCCTATGAAGGCGCGCCGGTCTATCAGGCGATCCGCGATGCAAGACCCGGACGGCGCCGCCGAAGATCGTCATCCCGCCGGCCAAGTCCTCGCTCCCCGACAAGGATCAACCGAACGGCGGACGTGAGCGCGAACGTCATGCCGCAGAGATTGCGGCCCGTGGCCGAATGGCTTGGCGGACGCGCCACCGATACGGCAAGCGCTCACTGGTCGAGACGGCCATCTCCCGCATCAAACGCATCAGCGGCGGGCGCCTCTCCGCCAGAACCTTCGGCGCCCGGCAGAACGACGCGGCCATTCACCTCAGGATTGCCAAGCGCAACATGACGCTGGCAAGGCCGGTGTCGGTCCATGTCCGCTGCCGACGTCCATAAAGCCAGGGTTCCGCCCGCCGGCATCCGTGCACCAAAGCCCTGCTCAATGATTTCCGCCAGGAACCGGGATTTCCGGCAGGAACCGGCAGCCGCGATAAATGGATTTCGATGCCGCCGTCATCGCGCTCGGACAGCTCATGTTCGTCGACCCTTCGTCAACCTGACACTACCCTGCGCGGCCTGACCGAAAGCGGGTTGGGGCGATTTCTGAGACTTTTTTGGTTTGTCTGACAGCACCGGCAAATCGAACAGCAGCGACAGGCCCAAGCGCCGCGCCACGGCTTCGAACACGAGGGGCGCCAGCAGCGCGGCGCAGGTCACCAGCAGCGAGACAAGGCCGACGTCGGCGATCAACCCAGACTTGACGAGCACGATGCGCACGGCTGCCATGGGAATGGTGAAGGAGACGTAGATTGCCAGCGAACGGGCGCCGGCATAGGCCAGCGCCTGGCCGACCGGGCCGCGCGCCAGATGCACCGCCGCCACCACCAGCGCCAGCGCGCCGGTGATGCCCAACAGCAGCGATTGGGCGGAGACCAGCCAGGGCGGGATCGCCGGCAGGCCGAACGCGGCAGGCCAGACGGCCGCGGCGTTGACCAGCGCCGCCAGCGCCACGATGCCGGCAGCCCAGCCACGCCGCAGGGCGGGGCCTGACACGAAGGCAGGAAGCGCGCCGGCAACCTGACAGCCGAGCACGAAGAACACGAAGCGGCTGGCAAACTCGTCGACGGCGGTCCAGCCGGTGTCGGGTGCTGCCAGATGCAGGGTTGCTGCAGCGGCCAGGACCAGCCAGCCCGGCAGGCCGGCCAGAAGCCGAGCGGCCAGCGAGAACAGCACGAGAGCATGGATGAACCAGAGCGCGGATGGCGGCTCAAGCAGCGCAAGCAGGAGCCAGCCTGCGGCCTGCCGCAGGCTTTCCAGCGCCAGAAAGCCACCTTTGGCCACGAAGAGCAGCAGCGACCAGAGCGCCAGCACATAGACCAGCCTCAGCAGGCGGCGGTCGATCAGGTCGGGCCATGAGCGGGTCAGCATCGGCGCGAAGAACAGGCCGGCGATCAGAAAGAAGGCCGGTATCCGGAAGGGCTTGGCGAACTCAACCACCGGATTCAGCCAGCCGGCTGCGCCCATGGCTCCCTGCACGCCGGCCGTGGAGTGCATCATCACCACCAGCACGATGCAAAGGCCACGGGCGGCGTCGGCCCAGAGCAGGCGGCTTGGCGTCTGGGATGCTACAGCTGCGGCCATTTAGATGGTTCCGGATGGCCTGGGGTCATGATTGGAGTGGCCACATTACCACCAGACTCGTCTCGTCCCGGAATTTGCTGAGCGAATGCCGAGCTGGATAGCAGTCCGATCAAGCCGCAGAAGACTACACTCAATTCAGGCATCAATTGCATAACCGGCTATTTCGACGGTCAACTGACAAATCAGTATCCTGGGGCATCGTAGAAATATCAAGGCAATAGGTGGCGTCGTAAGGCCCATGCATAAATTAACGATAATAAAACGCTATAGCGCACGCCTGTTCTTGCTCCGCTCGTCTTCCACTCTGCACAGGGAATAGATATCGCCTTTCCGTGCGAGCACCCGCCAGGGCCGAGCTTTTTTGAGGGCGATCCCATATCTCTCATCGTCTCTATCGAGCACCGTTGTGATGAAGGATGGGACGCCGGCGCTGGCGCCTCTGCCCGCAAGCGAGCCATCGGGCGCGAATACCGCGACTGGCAAGCTGGTCGTACATTGCGCTGGCGTTGAGACACTCACCCACAAATTGCTGGCGGCGGCATGGGCTTGCGCAAGCACATGAAAAACGGGGTCTTGCGTATAGGCCGACAGCAGAACGGCATCAGCGCCGAGGCGGCCATATTCCATGAAAACTTCCGGGAATTGCGCCTCAATGCACAACGCCAAGCCGAAGCGGCAGCCATCGACGCCAATGACAACCGGAGATGTTCCGGGACTATACCAAGCATTGATCTCGGTGTGCGAGCACAGACGCTTATCGTAGCGGTTAACAAGTTCGCCGGTGTCCGAAATGACGTAGAGGCTGTTGTGCGGAAGGTTGGGCGCACTCAGCGGATGGTTGCACCCCAGAACGACCCACAGGCCCAGAGTTTTCGCGGTTTCAACGATCAGGCCGATTTCCGAGCGGACCAATTCCCAATCGACACCCTGCCAGGCCAAGACCTCGCTCTTGGCGTATCCTGACAATGCGCCTTCCGGGAAATGGACAATCTGCGCGCCTTCGGCCCGTGCATCGGCCATCATTTCGCGGATATGCGCACCGTTGGTCTGCACATTGGGCGTAATGAGGCTCGATTCGGTGGCGAGGACGATACCGGGCATGGCCCAAGCTACCTGCATTCGCCATAGCCAACAACATTGGCTGCCAAGGGTGAACGCCCCGCTGGCCGATGCTTTCGCCCGCGGCCTGCATGCCCTGGCGATCGAGGCGAAGGCGGGGTGAAGTTCATGGCGCGAAATCGCCCGAGTTTCCAGAAGGCCCATGGCGAAACCGGCGGTGCTCCCGCCAGATCAGTCACCAAATTGTCATTCGGGGTCCATACTTGCGAGAAACGCAATGACAATAAACCCAAGGCTCCCGAAACCTTCAATTATCGCAGGCTTCAACGAGCCGGCCGTTCTTGGGCTGGGCCTGACACAGACAATCGGCTATGGCACGCTCTACTACGCGTACGGAGTGCTCGCGCCGGCAATTTCGCGCGAGTTTGGCGTCAGCCTCGATTGGTTCTTCGGCGCATTCACAATCGGATTGCTGCTTGGCGGGGTTGTCGCCCCGCTCGTTGGCAGCCAGCTCGACCGGCGCGGCGCGCGCGTTGTGATGACATCTGGATCAGTCCTGGCGGCGCTTGCGCTTGTCGCCTGCGCGCTTTCGCCGAACCTTTGGCTCTTTGCCGTCGCCATCGTTCTGGCGGAGGGCGCGACCTGTCTCGTCGTCTACGAGGCGGCTTTCGCTGGTCTGATACAGATTTACGGCCACGATGCCAGAAGGCGCATCACCGCCGTCACGCTGATGGCCGGCTTCGCCTCGACGATCTTCTGGCCATTGACGCAATGGATGCTGACCACATTCGATTGGCGCTGGACGCTGATGATTTTTGCGGGTGTCCACCTTCTGATTTGCGCGCCGCTGCATTTCGCTGTGCTGCGGCGCGCCGCTCCGAAACGGGTTCTCCCGGAGAACGACCATGAACCCCGCGCTGACGAGCCGCTCAGCCTGACAGGGCTGCATCGGCGTCGTGCGCTGGTGTTCTACACTGCGGCGGTTGTCGTTTCCGGGTTGGTGTATTCGGCCTTTCCGGTCCATATGCTGCGCATCATCCAGAACGAAGGGTTTACGGCGGAAGCCGCAGCCTTGATCGCCATGGTGATGGGTCCCGCACAAGTGCTCGCGCGGTTGCTCGAATTCGTCGGCGGGCATCGGATCGATCCGCTCATGACAGGGCGGGTGGCTCTGGGGGCGCTGGCCGTCGGCATAGCGCTGTTGCTGGCGACGCCGGGTACGGTCGTCACCGCCGTTCTCTTCGCGGCGCTCTACGGGGCCGCGCAAGGCCTTTTCACCATCGCGCGCGCCACCATCCCGTTGCAGCTCTTCGGGACCAAAGGCTATGCAACGCTTGTCGGCCGGATCACCGGGATCAGATTTGTCGCCAATGCAGCCAGCCCCTTCCTGTTCGCTCTGGCCATGACCCAATTCAGCGTTGACACCGCGATATTGATCTGCGGCATCCTGGCGATGCTGGCTTTTGCTGCGATCCTGGTTCTGAAGCCTCCGGGGAAGGCGGGGTAAGGGGGTTGTCTTGACATTTGTCTAGACAAGATTCAGATTGTCTCTATGGAGTTTGGCTGGGATGAGGGCAAGCGTCAAAGCAACCTTGCCAAACACGGGCTGGATTTCGCCGATGTCTTTCCGGCGTTTATCGATGCCACGAAAGTCATCGTGGAAGACCGGCGGGCTGACTACGGCGAAACGCGTTACAACATGCTCGCCAGGCTTCATGGCCGCATCTGCCATGTGTCGTTTACCCAACGCCAGGATGTCATCTGGCTGATTTCCGCCCGCAAGGCCAACCATCGGGAGCAACAACGCTATGTCAGGCTCTGAATCGCGCGCCGTGATGCTGGAAGGGCAGCTTTACCAGCGGCTGGATAATGGCGCGTTGAAACCTCTCGAAGGCAAGACGGACTGGAAGCGCCTTGACGCTATGACCGACGCCGATGTGGCGGCTGCCGCCGAGGCCGATCCGGATGCCCGTCCCATGAGCGATGACGATTGGGCGAAAGCGGCGCCGCCCCTTTCGCCGAAGGTTGCCGTCGGCATCCGGCTCGATGCCGATGTGCTCGCCTGGTTCAAGGAACAGGGTGCGGGCTACCAGACCCGGATCAACGCCGTCCTGCGGCGCTATATCGAGGCACAGGGGAGGGCGGGGTGAGGCGCAGTCGTTTCGGGAAAAAGCGAGCGGATCGGCCTTGAAGTCAAGCCATTTCTGGGCTACATTGTAGCTCAACCGAGTTGATCGCTATGACCGAGAATGCCGTTGTCCGCGCCCGCATCGATGAGGCCACCAAGAGCGAAGCCGCTGCTGTGCTCGGCGCCATGGGCCTTTCCCTGTCCGACGCCTTTCGGATGCTGCTGAAGCGCGTCGCCGCCGACAAGGCCCTGCCCTTCGAGCCTCTGGCGCCAAATGCAGAAACCCTGGCCGCGATGCGCGCTGCCCGGCGTGGTGAGCTGGTGACGGCAGGCAAGCCTTCCGCCTTGCTCGCGAGCCTGAATGCGGACGGTTAGGTATACCGTCCGCTTCAAGCGTGATTATCGCCGCGAGAAATCGGGCAGGTTAGGAAAGAAGCTCGACACCCTTATGATGGAGGTGGTGAACCTCCTTGCCGCTGACCAACCCCTGCCTCGCCGCAATTTCGATCATGCCCTGACCGGCGACTGGAGCGATCATCGGGACTGCCATATCCGTCCCGACCTGGTGCTCATCTATCGCAAGCCCGATGATGAACACCTGGAACTGGTCCGCATGGGCTCGCACAGCGAGCTTGGCTTGTGATCGATGGATCAGACGGCGAGTTAACGCCGTGCTGCGGCGCACTATCGAGGCACAGGGGAGGGCGGGGTGAAGGGGCGCAAATTCTCTGCGCCCTTTTGCATTCGGCAAGGCGTTGAGCGCATCGGGGAGTATTACGAGGCAAGATTGATGCAACGGGAACTGCTGACCCAGTGGCGAGGTTCTTGGCAGGCCCCGAAGGGTCCGCTTCTACTCCCAGAGCGAAATCCCCTCAGTCGTCAACGCGCGCTTCACTGCAGCCCGGTCTGCCAAGCGGTGTGCGTGTTCACTCCATGCCGGATAACTGGCTTGCATGTCGATCTTCATGCGGTTCCCCCACCTGTAGAAGACCAAGAGATATGGATCGACAACCGAGTAGGCATCGCCAACGACCCAGGTTCTTCCGGACATCCGATCGTTGATCATCTCGTACGCCATTTTGAGATGCTCGAAGCCCTTTGATTTGATGGGCTCAACTTGAGAGACGCTTGCTGTGAAGTACTCTGCTCGCCAGATCATGCGGACCGCAACCGCATGAACAGTGCCAGATAACCAGTTAAACCATTCGACGGCGCGAATGAGTCCATCCTGACCACTGGGCATGAGACTAAACGCTGGCGCTGTCTGCGCGAGATGAAGCAGAATTGCCGGCGCCTCAGTCAATTGAAACTCTCCATCAACGAGCACCGGAACGCGCCCCTTTGGATTGATTCGCTTGAACTCCGGCGTGCGCGCTTCCCCGCGATCTGTAGAGATTATTTCGAGCTTAAACGGCCTACCAATCTCCTCAAGTACAACATGTGGGGCAAGCGAGCAGGACCCTGCTGAAGCATGAAGCACAAAAGTCATTTCTAGCTCCGTTTCTGCCGATGAACTGGATGGGCACCCTACCCCAGGGGCAAGACGAGAAGCTACGATCAATGTCGAAGTGTCATGACACTCGAAGTCCAGAGTCCGCCTTTGTCGTGTATGTTGGCGACTACCTCATGTGCAGACTGATTATCCTATCCCCTGCGCGTTACCCAGACCAAGCCGCGCCAAGCCTTGACGCCATCATGGTCAAGGGTGAAGTCGCGGGAAGGGTCGCGCTGCATGTGCAGCCGGACCATCACGGCTTGTGACCGCAGATTGCCGCCAGCGGTGTAGGCAAGCACTTCATCCAACCCGGCGCGTGAAAAGGCATCCGTCAACGCTGCTTGCGCAGCCTCGGTGGCGTAACCCTGTCCCCATGCAGGCCGCACCAGCCGCCAACCGATCTCGGCATGCGGACCGATGGGATGGCCGGAACGCGAGGGCATCACGCCCACATAGCCCAGGAAAGCGCCATCGCGCGTTTCGACCGCCCAGCGACCGAAACCATGCTCCCGCCATGCCCGGAGGTAGCGGTCAAACTTCATGTTGCTTGCGTTCTGGCCGATTGGCCCGCCAAGATCATGCATCACGTCGGCGTCAGCGTGCATGGCGGCAAACGCCTCCCGATCAGAATCCAACCAAAAGCGAAGCCGAATGCGCGGCGTCTCGATCTTCATCAAAGCATCGTGCAGCGTTCTCTGAAGCAGGGGAAGCGAGAAAGAATCAGGAATTTGCGCACCACGCGGTGAATGCCGCGCTCACGCTAGAGGCAAAGGCGGGGTGGAGTACGTCGAGCCCCGTTCAAATGATATGCGCTGAGGCCGCCATCCGAGGATAGCGCCTCCACGCCAGCAGCAAATGCCGACGGTCCCGGTTTGCGGTCAGTAGGACATCAGCAGCGGCGTGCCGGCATGCCGGATGATCTCGCTGGTGACGCCGCCCATCACGAACTGGCGCAGGCGGGAATGCCCGTATCCCCCCATGACGATGAGGTCAGCCCCCGCCTTCGTTGCATAGCCGTCAAGGAGTTCAGCCACCGGTCCGTCGCTGCGCGACAGTTCCACGATGCTGACATGCGTGCCCTTGCGGGAAAGGTGCCGCGCCAGATCCGCCCCAGGCTGGGCGCTCAACAGGTCTTTGTCACCGAGCACCGAGACAATGTCGATGTGCTTGACCTGAGGAAACAAGCTCATCAGATCTCCGGCAGCGCGGGCCGCATGGCTGGTGCCGTCCCAGGCAACCATCGCCTTGTTGACATCCTGGATCGGCGCCCGCTTTGGCGTCGCCAAGAGCACAGGGCGTCCTGACCTGAAAAGCGCTTCCTCGAAAATCACCGCTTTCCCATCCATGACCGCATCCGGCTGGTCCACCACGATCAGGTCGCTCGACCGCGCCGCGCGGACTGCGGCTTCCGCAGCTTCACCGCCCTGATCCATCACCTCCTGGATGTCGATGTTGACAGCGGCAATACGTGCGGCGTCCCGGGCGATATCGGCTGCCGCAGCCGCCTTGGCCTTGCTCTTTGCATTGATATCCGTGACCAGGCCCGCAGGCAGCGACATCCACAAAGGTGAGTAGGGCTGCGTCAGATGCTGGATCGCAATCGTGACGGCAAGATGCGCGTCATGCGCCGCTGCCAGTTTGAGCGCTTGCTGCAGCGCAGCCTCAGCCAGCGTTTCGCCTGCCCGCAGGATGCAGGCAATGCTGGCGATGTTTCGTGATCTGGATTGCGTCATGCAAAGCTCGCTTCTCGACCGTCAAACACCTTGTAGGGGGCTAAACGGACCGATGGGTTGATGTGCGTCAACCTTTGGCCGCGAGCTGCCTTGGCGGATCCGCTACGCTGTCGGCCGATAGGAGAAGGAAGCCGCCCTCACCATTGCCACCTCGCCCCGAACAGCCAGACATTGGCGGTCACATTGTTGCCCGGCAGGTTGCTGGTCGTCTGGTCATAGGTATAGGCCGCCCGCAGCACGAGATTGCGGGTCAGGCTGTAATCCACCCCCAGCGCGGCGCGCAGCGTATCGTCCATGCGATTGATGCCATTGTATTCGGCTCGGGCGAAGGTGCCGCCGACGTTGAAGGTGAGATTGCGCAGGAAGGCGTGGCTGAGTTCGGCGCTGATCCGCCGCGTCACGGCGCCGGAAGAGCCGATCTGCGTGGTTTCATTGAACTCGGTCGAGCCGCGCAGCCGCAGCGTGGTCAGCGGCGAGACGGACCAGCTCAGCGCGCCATCCACCACGGGTCCGTTGAGGCTGCGCAGGCGCGGGTCTTCGTAGCGGCGCAGCCCGTAGCCGGCGGCGAGCTCGGCGGTCACCAGGCTTGTCACCTCGAAGGCGGCGCCGGCGCGCAGCTGCGCCCCGTTCGAATCGCGCTGGACACCCTGGTTGTCGAAGGTGAGATCGTAGCGGCGTGTGTTGATCAGCGCATCCGCAAAAGGGATGAAGCCGGGCGTGATCTCGTATCCGCTGCGCAGGAGCAGACCGTATTGCGTGTAATTCCGGTCCCGTTGCGACAGCACGATCCCGTTGCCGAGCGCGGCGTCGTCGTAGTTCGAGCGGTCGATGCTGCCCAGCGCCGAGACGGCGAGGCGGTTGAAACGCTGCGTCACCCCGGCCGCGCCGCCGTAGAGATAGGTTAAGGGGCGGCCCTGGGCCCGCGATGTCAGATTGGCGCTGCCGGGCGTCTCGCTGTCGATGATCCCCCGCGCCTCGAAGCCAAGCGCCGTATCGCGGCTGGCGTCGAGCCGGAGGCCGATGCGGCCGATGGCGTCTGGCCGGTCGGCGGTGGGGTTCCGGAAGAACCGGTTGTAGGCGCCGCGCAGGTCGGCATTGAATTCATGCACCGCCCAGTCGGAGCGGACGCTGAGCCCCGCCTCGGTGCGCACGAAGGGAGAGGCTTTGCTTTTCAGGGTTGTGCGTTCGGGATTCGTGTCATAGCCGACCAGCGCCTGGACATTCGGATACACTGTCAGGTTCCCGGCCCGCAGACCGAGGGGGGCGTAGGGATCCGTGATGCGGGCGCTCGTGTTGCGCTGGAGGATGGGGGGCAGGCCCTGAAAGACGATCTGGTCGAGGATCGGGGCCGTCACGGCGAAGTTGAAGGGTCGCTCCAGCGACCGGAAATTCTGCTGCGCCGGGCGGCTGGGAGGTCTTGGCGCGATGTCGGCGGGATTGGCGGGCGCTGCGGTGACCGACGGCGTGGCGCCGCGTTTGCCGGGGGCCGATCCGACCGGCGTCCGGCGTCCGGAGCGGTTCGTGGAAGGGGGCGAGGCTTCCGCCTGGCGGCGAGGCCGCGGCGGTGGATTCCGGCTCACGTCGCCCGCCGTCCGGCCAACGCGCAGGATCGGGTCTTCAACCAGGGCTTCGCGCGGGCTCTGCGCAAGCGGCTGCGATCCCACCGGCGCCAATGCGGCAAGCATCGCGAGACCCAAAAGCTGAACCTTGCCGGCTTTCACGCCCGACACCTGCCTTGCAACGCCCGCGCAGGGCCTTACCAAGGGGTAAAGGCTTATGGTTAATGGCGGGTTATGGGGCAGCCCTTGCGTGGAGCGCAGGGCATTCCGGCGTCGGCGGCTCTTGCCGCCCCGGCCCGTTTGTGCTTTTAGGCAGCCACAGAATTCAGATCAACGCGCCGCCGGCGCGTGTTTTAGTTTACGGAACCACGGCTATGAAAATCCGCAACTCCTTGAAATCGCTGATGAAGCGCCACCGCGATAACCAGCTTGTGCGTCGCAAGGGCCGCGTTTTCATCATCAACAAGACACAGAAGCGCTTCAAGGCGCGCCAGGGTTGAGCCCGCGTCGGCGCCTTTGCGCCGGCGGATCACGTTTTTTTGTGACCGTTTGACGACAGGCAGGCGCAGCGTTACGATGCGCTAATGCGTCTGCTCGTCCCGCTTCTGATCGTCGCCACGCTGGCCAGCGGCTCCCCGGCGCTGGCCCAGCAGACAGGGCCGAGCGTATCGCCCGGTCGCGCCGCCCCGCCTTCCGAGCCCGAGCGCCGCACGCCGGATATCCGCCACCAATCGCGGATAGATCAGCTGTTCGAGCGCCTTGCCGCCAGCGGCACCGAAATCGAGGCGAATTCGCTTGCCGATCAGATCGCGCGCATCTGGTCCCGCTCCGGCAGCGACACGCTGGACCTGCTGATGGACCGGGTGCAGCAGGCCATTCAGGCGGAGGACGGCGTGCTGGCGCTCGATATCCTCGATTCCGTCATGGCGCTCAAGCCCGATTGGGCCGAGGCCTACAGCCGCCGCGCCACGGTGCATTTCCAGCTCAAGGATTTCGACGCCGCGATGCGCGATCTGCGCCAGACGCTGGCGCTGGAGCCCCGCCATTTCCCCGCGCTCGCCGGCGTCGGGCTGATTTTTCAGCAGGGCGGCAACAACAGGCAGGCGCTGGCCGCCTTCCGCGAGGCTTTAAAGTTCAATCCTTATTTCAAGGGCATCCGGCAGGCCGCCGATCGGTTGGCGGTCGAATACGATGGCCAGCAGATCTGAGCGCCGGGCCCGTCTCCCTGGCCCGCAGAACCGGCAGGTGAGACGAAGCAGAGGGTGATCGCATGATGTCTTTCCGGATGTCCGCATTGTGGTTCGCCATCTTCTCCTGCCTTCTCCCGGCTGCGGCCATGGCGCGGGGCGGCCCCACCGAGGTGGATGTCGAACTCGTCCTCGCCGTCGATATCTCCTATTCGATGGACATGGAGGAGCAGAAACTGCAGCGCGACGGCTACATCAAGGCCCTTACGTCACCGGAAGTGCTCAAGGCCATCCGCGGCGGCATGACCGGCAAGATCGCCGTCACCTATATCGAATGGGCAGGCCACAACATCCAGCGCATCGTCGTGCCCTGGCAGATCATTGACGGGCCGGAGACGGCGGATGCCTTCGTCTCCAGGCTGGCGGTGGCGCCGATTTCGCGCTGGTACCGCACCTCGGTTTCGGGCGCGATTCTGTTCGGGCAGGAGATGTTCGAGAACAACGGCTATGATGCGCCGCGCCGCGTCCTCGATATCTCGGGTGATGGTGCGAACAACAGCGGCATTCCGGTGGAGGATGCGCGCGAGCGGGCCCTCAAGGCCGGCATCGTCATCAACGGCTTGCCGATCATGATCCATAACGGACGCCGTTCGGCCTTCGACATGGATGATCTCGACGATTACTACACCGATTGCGTCATCGGCGGTCCGGGCTCCTTCATGATCCCGATCAAGGAGCGCGAGCAATTCGTCGAGGCGACGCGGACCAAGATCCTGCGTGAGATCGCCGGCGATCCGTCCACGATCCCGCTGCCCGGCGGGGCGAAGGTGATGCGCGCCAACACCGAAGCGCCGGATCGCCCGAAGACGGACTGCCGCATCGGTGAAAAGGAATGGGAGCGCCGCTACCGGAACTGACGCGGATGGACAGGCGCTGCCTTAGTCTTTAGGCGACGGGGCATGCAGCTGCGCCCCGGCACCTTCGGCATGACCGCGATGCTCGCCATGCTGATCGCGCTGGGGCCATTGTCGACGGACATGTATCTGCCCTCCCTGCCGTCGATCGCAGCGGCCCTGGAGACAGAGACCTCCAGCGTCCAGTTGACACTTTCGGTCTATCTCGTGGGTTTCGCGGCTGGGCAGATTTTCTATGGCCCGGTCTCCGACAAGATCGGCCGCAAGCCGGCGGTGCTCTTCGGGTTGGGGCTCTATTGCCTGGCGAGCGCCGCCTGCGCTCTCGCGCAATCGATCGAGGTGCTGATCGCCGCCCGCTTCGTCCAGGCGCTCGGCGCCGCCGGACCGATCGTGCTGGGCCGCGCCATCGTGCGGGACATCTATGAAGGGCCTGCGGCCGGCCGCGAGCTCTCCCGCATGGGCATGGTCATGGGCCTTGTTCCGGCGCTGGCGCCCATCATCGGCGGGTTTCTGGAGCCTTTGTTCGGCTGGCGCTCGAATTTCTGGGCCGTTCTCGCGGCGTCGGCCCTGCTTGCCGCGAGCGTGGCGGCCCTGCTGCCGGAGACCTTGCGTCAGGCCCGTCCGGAGCCGATCTCACTGCGCGAGATCCTGCGGGGCTTCGGCGTGCTTCTCGCCCATGCCGGCTACCGGCGCTATGTCCTTCTGGCGGGCCTCACCTATGCCGGGCTGTTCTCGTTCATTTCGGGCTCCTCCTTCGTTCTCCAGAGGGTCTATGGGCTGGCCCCCTTCGCCTTCGGCCTTTCCTTCGGCGCAAGCGTCATCGGCTTCATCACGGGCACCATCATCGCCCAGCGGATCGTGATGAAGCGCGGCATGGACGGGACGATCGCGATCGGCGTTGCCTGTCTGGCGGGGGGCGGCATGCTGATGCTGGCGCTGATGATGATCGGCACCGGCTCGTCGCTGGAGGTGACGGTTCCGATGGCCCTTTATGCCATGGGCGTCGGCCTGGTGCTGCCGCAGGCGAATGCCAGCGCGATGATGCCCTTCCCTGATCGAGCGGGCGCGGCCTCCTCGCTGCAGGGATTGGTGCAGATGAGCTTCGCGGCCATCGTAGGGGCCGCCCTCGGTCATTTCCTCGACAGCTCGGCCCTGCTGATGCCGGCCTTCATCAGCGCCATGGGCCTTGCCGCGCTGTTCGTGTTCCACAGCTCACGCCACTGGAGCCGGCAGGCGGGGTGACGCCGTCGCTGCAGATGGGTTAGGAAGTCCTGCCTGAACGCAATCAAACCGAGGCAAGACGATGCGCGAGGAAGAGGATCGGCCCAAAAAGTCTCCCGAACATGTCATCGGGCAGGATCTGTCGCTGCTTTCGCTGTTCGAGCTCAATGAGCGCGTCGAACTCCTGCGAGCGGAGATTGTGCGTCTGGAGGCTGCCGCCAGGGCGAAGGCGGCCGCGAAGGGTGCGGCCGAATCCTTCTTCAAGTCCTGAGCGCGAAGGCCGTCTTGAACCCGATCACCGATCCTGCCTTTTATGCCTTCGCCATTCCCGCCGTCTTCATCATGGGCATGGGCAAGGGCGGCTTCGGCGGCAACCTCGCCATGATCGCCATGCCGATCATGGCGCTGAGCGGCCCCACCATGCAGGGTGCGGCGATCATGTTTCCGATCCTGCTGGTCATGGACGCCATTTCCGTCTGGTCGTGGCGCAAGACCTGGAGCCGCGAGAATGTGCTCACCATGCTGCCCGGCGGCCTTCTGGGCACCATCCTCGGCTTCCTCACCGCATCCTATGTTTCCGATGCGGGCATCAGGCTGCTTCTGGGGGTGATGTCGCTCGTGTTCCTCGCACAGACCTTTGCGCTGCGCGGCCGCTCCTTGCCGCCGCGCTCGCCCGATCTGGCGCGGGGCACCTTGTGGAGCAGCATTTCCGGCTTCACGAGCTTCATCAGCCATGTCGGCGGACCGCCGCTCTCGATCTATCTGCTGCCGCAGAAAATGCCGAAGGAGGTCTTCTCCGGCACACTGGTAATCTTCTTTGCGCTGATCAATCTCATCAAGATCACGCCTCTGGCGGCGCTCGGCGTCTTCACGGCCAGCAATCTTTCGACATCGCTGGTGCTGGCGCCGCTGGCGGCGCTCGCCACCTTCTTCGGCATCTGGATCGTGCGCCGCATGCCGACCGATACTTTCTACAAGGTCATGTACGGATTGCTGTTCGTGGTGGCGATCAAGCTCACCTGGGATGGCCTGACGGGCGTGCTGGGCTAGAGCGGTTGCCGATCTGACTGAATCAGATCGGCCGCTCTAAGTTCTTGATTTACCGCATTTTCTTTCGAAGAACCGGTATCCACTTCTTCGGAAAGTGCTCTAACCGATTCAGTAATCCACTCCGGCGAAGAACAGGCCCCAGGCGGGGGCCTGCTGGCCGGAACGCCGGGTGTCTTGCGCCTCAAGCGCCGCCTGCAGATCATCGGCGGACCAGATGCCCGCCCCGCATAATTCGAGCGAGCCCACCATCCGCCGCACCTGATTGTGCAGGAAGGAGCGCGCGGACGTGCGGATCTCGATCAGGTCGCCCGTCCGGCTGACGGAGAGCGTCTCCAGCGTCTTCACCGGGCTTTTCGCCTGGCAGGCGGAGGCCCGGAAGGTCGAGAAATCATGCTGGCCAAGCAACCGTTGGGCCGCCTCGTGCATCGCCGCCGCGTCGAGCCGGCGCGGCACCAGCCAGGCGCGGCGGTGCTCGAGCGGCGACGGCTGCCGGCGGTTGAGGATGCGGTAGAGATAATGCCGCCGCCTGGCGCTGAGCCTGGCGTTGAAGGTCTCCGGCATGGCTTCGGCGCTGAGGATGCTGATGCGCTGCCCGGCCTTCGCGAGTATCCCGTTGAGCCCGTCGCGCAGGCTGTCCGTCCGCCATTCGCGCGCAAGGTCGGCATGAGCCACCTGCGCCAGCGCATGCACGCCGGCATCCGTTCGGCCCGCCACCATGAGGCGGACCAACTCGCCGGTCATGGATGCAATGGCGGCCTCGATCGCGTTCTGCACGCCCCCG
The DNA here is from genome assembly GCA_020252485.1 of Methylocystis sp. Taxonomy (GTDB): domain Bacteria; phylum Pseudomonadota; class Alphaproteobacteria; order Rhizobiales; family Beijerinckiaceae; genus JADCCX01. Next base: position 103,423 of record JADCCX010000012.1, on the reverse strand, counting down.
CCATTGGCCTGGGCCTGCCAGCCAAGATAGGGCGTGCCATCATATTCGATGGTCAATTTGTAGCGCGGCATCAGGCGAGCGTCCCGCCGATGCGCCAGCCCGCGCCACGCAGGAACTCGGCGGCGGAGACGGCTCCCTTTCCGGCTCGCTGGACCTCGGCTAGCCGGATCGCGCCGGCCCCGCAGGCGATGGTTCCGTGACCGTCGAGGATTGCGCCTGGCTCACCGCGCCCTTCGGCGCGGGCCGAGCGCAGCACCTTCACGCGGGTCATGCCCTGTCCCCAGTCCGCCTCGAAGAAGGCGCCGGGAAAGGGGGTGAGGCCGCGCACGAGATTGTGGATGTCGCTGGCCGGTTTCGTCCAGTCGATGCGCGCCTCGGCCTTGTCGATCTTGTGCGCATAGGTGACGCCTTCTTCCGGCTGCGGCCGGAATCCCAATGCCCCGCGCGACAGCGCCGCCAGCGCCCGCGCCATCAGGTCGGCGCCGAGCAGCATCAGCCGGTCATGCACCTCGCCCGCCGTCATGTCGGGACCGATCGGGATCGTCTCCGCCATCGCCACCGGCCCGGTATCGAGCCCCTCCTCCATCCGCATCACCATCACGCCGGTTTCGGTGTCGCCGGCCATGACGGCGCGCTGGATGGGCGCCGCACCGCGCCAGCGCGGCAGCAGCGAGCCATGCAGGTTGAGGCAGCCGAGCGTCGGCGCAGCGAGGATCGCCGCAGGCAGGATCTTGCCATAGGCGACGACCACAGCGACATCGGCCTCATGGGCCGCGAAGGCCGCGGCGGCCTCCGGCGTTTTGAGTGTTTTCGGCGTCATGACCGGAATGCCGAAGCGCTCGGCCATGGCGTGAACCGGGCTCTGGCGCAGCGCCATGCCGCGCCCGGCGGGCGCGGGCTCCCGCGTATAGCAGGCCACGACTTCATGCCCCTGACCCACGATCTCCGAGAGGGTCGGGCAGGCGAAAGAGGGGGTCCCCATGAAGACCACACGCAGACTCATGCGAAAAAGCCTTAATCCTCGTGATTGAATCCGGAGAGACCGAGGGTTGAACCCCGGCCCGCGAACGATTATTCATGCTGTTACATCGGGAGTTTCCGTCTGGCCATGGACCACGTCGATCTGTTGAAGCCTGCTGATTCCGCGACCAGGCAGAGCGGATGCCCGGTGCATCAGCTCAAGGGCAAGTTGCGCGGTGCGGGCCTGCGGCCCACGCGTCAGCGCGTGGCGCTGGGCTGGATGCTGTTCGGCCGGGGCGACCGCCATGTCAGCGCCGAAGGTCTGCACGAGGAGGCCCTCAAGGCCCGCGTGCCCGTTTCGCTGGCGACGGTCTACAACACCCTGCATCAGTTCAAGGAGGCGGGCCTGCTGCGCCAGGTCGCCATGGAAGGATCGAAGACTTATTTCGACACCAATGTCTCCGATCACCATCACTTCTTCATCGAGGGTGAGGACCGGATGGTCGATATCCCCGCGCCCCGGCTCGATGTCGCAAACCTGCCGGAACCGCCGGAAGGCATGGAGATCGCGCGGGTCGACGTGATCGTCCGGCTGCGCAAGAAGGGCTAAGCGCCCGCCGCCTGCCTATTCCGCAGGCTCCTTCACCGATTTCATATAGTGCCGCAGCACATTGTTGATCCGGCTCTGATAGCCCGCACCTTGCGCCTTGAAGAAGGCGAGGACGTCTTCGTCGATGCGGATCGAGATGGGCTGTTTGGCGGGCGCGGGAACGAAAACGGCCTTAGACCAGTCAAGGCCTTCGATCGCCTGAAGATCGGGATCTTCCGCGACCTGGCGATCAATGTCCTCTTCGGTTGTGGCGTCGAACCTGGCCCAGTCAGTCTTGCCGGGTGTTTTCATCGCCTCTTCCATGGTCATGCGAATGATACGTCCGCTCTTCATTTTTCCTCGCTCGGCGGGCGGTGATAATCCGGAGGATATCGCCGCGCCTTGTGTAAACGACTGCAATCAACTTCCCGTTGAGCATTCCAACGGTCACCCATCGGAACTCACCACCTTTATCGGATGGCCGCTCCGTGCGAATGCCTGAAAAGAGTGGGATCAAGTCTTTGAAATCGATCGCTCTTTCCCGTAAAATCCTCTCCGCCTTGAGCGCATCCCATTCGAATTGCATTTGAGATCGCGCCTTTCCGAAAGGATTCCGGGTTCATCGCACCGTTTTCTCCATAGTCTCCGGCAGCGAAATGTATATACGCCCGTATCGCCTTGATCAAGCCCCGCTGATGCGTCAATGATCATCCATGCGCTTTCCACCCTCCGTTCTGGATGAAATCCGCGCCCGGCTGCCGGTTTCAGCGGTGGTCGGGCGGCGCGTGAAGCTCGTCAAATCCGGCCGCGAATGGAAGGGCCTGTCGCCGTTCCAGGCCGAGAAGACGCCCTCCTTCTATGTCAACGACCAGAAGGGCTTCTACCATTGCTTCTCCAGCGGCAAGCATGGCGACATTTTTCGTTTCGTAACCGAAACAGAAGGTCTGTCCTTCCCTGAAACGGTGGAGCGCCTGGCCCAGGAGGCGGGCGTCGCCCTGCCGAAACTTGCGCCCGAAGCGGTGGAGCAGGAGAAAAAGCGCAAGGATCTCTACGATGTGATGGAGATCGCCGCGAAGTTCTTCGAGGCGCAATTGCAGAAGCCCTCGGGCGCCCCAGCGCGCGCCTATCTCACCAAGCGCCAGTTCAGCGATCGCACCCAGGCCGAATTCCGCATCGGCTTCGCGCCCGATGGCCGCGACCAACTGCTGTCGCATTTGCGCGCCCAGGGCGTGACGGACCGGCAGATGATCGATGCCGGCCTCGTCATCGAGCCGGACGACAACCGCGGCCTTTATGATCGCTTCCGCAACCGCGTCATCATCCCGATCCAGGACGGGCAGGCGCGGGTTGTGGCCTTCGGCGGCCGCGTGCTCGATCCCGACGCCAAGCCCAAATATCTCAACTCTCCGGAGACCGCGCTGTTCAAGAAGGGCTATCTTGTCTTCAACGGCCATCGGGCACGGGAAGCCGCCTTCAAGGCCGGCACGGTCATCGCCACGGAAGGCTATCTCGACGCCATCGCCGTCTGGCAGGCGGGGATGCGCCATGTCGTCGCCACGCTCGGCACGGCCTTCACCGAGGAGCAGATCGCGACCCTCTGGCGCTACGCGCCCGAGCCGATCATCTGCTTCGACGGCGACAAGGCGGGCATCGGCGCGGCGAACCGGGCGATCGACCGCATTCTGCCCGCGCTGAAGACGGGCTATTCCTTCCGCTTCGCCATTCTGCCGGGCGGGCAGGATCCCGATGACCTGATCAAGGCCAAGGGCATCGACGCTTTCGCGGCTGTCACCGCCAAGGCCATCGGTCTCTGGGATGCGCTCTGGCAGCGCGAGACGGATGGCGTCGACGCCCGCACGCCCGACCGTCAGGCGATGATCGAAAAAAGCTTCCGCGATCTCATCGGCCAGATCGGCGATCCGCTGGTTCGCCGGCGCTACGAATTGTCGGTCCGCTTCCGGCTGAACCAGTATTTCTGGGAGCAGGGCGGAGGCAGGCGGGGATCGAAGGCCGGCGCGAGGGGCGGCTTCAACCGGGAGCCGGTCAAGCTTTCGGCCAATGGCCAGAACCTTTCGGCCCATGCTCCCCGCTACGGCTCGGTGGAGCGGATCTTCCTGGGTCTTTGCATCCACTATCCCGATCTGACCGAACGCCACCGCGAACGCATCGCCACGCTCCAGCTTCGGGGCGACTTCAAGTCAGAGATCCACGGAACCACGGCCTATGACCGCTTCCTGACCGACGTCCTGCGGGTCATTGACCAATATGAAGGGCCGGAGCAGACGGAGTTCTACAATCTGCTCGATCCCTATTTCATGGAATGCCTCGATTTCATGCACGGACGCGAGGATCCGCAGCGCGGGCTGCTCTGGGGCCACCGTGTCATCGAGGCCTTTCCTGTGCTCAAGGCCGCACCGGACGAGGCTTTCATGGAGCGCTGCTTCGATCACTTCATCCGCCTGCTCGAGTTCCGCGAGGCCGAGGATGAGCTGCTGGCCCTTTCCACCACGGCGGCCGAGCAATTGACCGACGCCTGGGCGGAGCGCCTCTTTCAGCTGAAGCGCGATATCGAGGCGGACCGGGCCATCCTCGATTCAACCGAACAGGAATTGGCCGAGATGGCAGCCGGCCTGGGGCAGAAGACCATCGGTCCGCCGGGCTTGGCCGCCGCCCATGGATCGCGGCTGACGCCCTCGCTCGAAAGGCCGCCCGAGTTCTGACTGCAATCTGACGGGGGCCGTTCCGGCAAAATCCGCTGCATTGGCGCAGTCTGCCCCGTTAAGGCCGGTAAATCGCCATATTTGGACGGCTATGAATCAGATGTTGATTCGGAGGCTGCCCGTGGAACATTTGCCACGTCCCTATATCGTCAATCAGTTGATTGTCATTTGCGCTCTGCTGATGGCGACAGGCCTGGCTGCGCTTCCCACGCTGGCGCATTTGCTGTGATCGGGGGCTTTTGCCTCTGCAATGCAGTTAACCATCAACCTTAAACCCGCCTTAAAGTGATTTCAGGCATTTTCGCCTTCTGTCCTCCAGACAGCAATGAGCGATAGCCAGAGGCAGCATGGGGCGCTCCCGGAACCAGCAACGGATCGAACCGCGCTTCGACGGGGGATCACCTCGCCGTGAGCCTGCCGATGATCTTGCCTTCGATGACGCCGACAGGCCGGCTCCCCGCAGAAGCGCCGCCGTGCGTGCCCGTTCCGCGAAGCCAAAACGGCGCCGCGGCGGACGTCGGCCGCGCCGCTCGCTTATCGGGCGCGTGGTCTATTGGGGTTTCACGCTTGGCGTCTGGCTGTTCATCGGGCTGATCGGCATTATCGCCTATCATGCCACGCGCCTGCCGCCGATCGATCAACTGGCGGTGCCGAAACGTCCGCCCAACATCGCCATCCTCGCTTCCGATGGCGCCTTGCTCGCCAACCGCGGCGAGACCGGCGGCAGCACCGTCACGATCAAGGAATTGCCGCGCTATCTGCCGCAGGCGTTCGTCTCGATCGAGGACCGCCGCTTCTACAGCCATTACGGCATCGATCCGATCGGCATCTCCCGCGCCGTTATGCGCAACATCATCGGCGGCAGGCTCTCCGAAGGCGGCTCGACGCTGACCCAGCAGCTCGCCAAGAACCTCTTCCTGACCCAGGAGCGCACGGCCTCCCGCAAGGTGCAGGAGGCAATCCTGGCCCTCTGGCTGGAGCGCAACTACAGCAAGGATCAGATCCTCGAACTCTATATGAACCGGGTCTATTTCGGCTCCGGCGCTTACGGCGTCGAGGCCGCGGCGCAGAAATATTTCGGCAAATCGGCCCGCGCTGTGACGATTGCTGAAGCCGCCGTGCTGGGCGGCCTGGTCCAGGCGCCCTCGCGGCTGGCGCCCAACCGCAACCCGGAAGGCGCCGCCGAGCGGGCGGCGCTCGTCATCACGGCGATGGTGCGCGACGGCGCGATCAAGGACGGCGACGCCAAGCTGGCGCTGGCTTCCCCCGCGAAATCGCGCCGGCAGGCGGGTGCGGGATCGGCCAATTATGCGGCGGACTGGATCGTCGATGTGCTCGATGATTTCGTGGGAGCGATCGAATCGGACATCGTGGTCCTGACGACGATCGACCCGGCCATGCAGCGCCTGGCGGAGCAGGCGCTGGTCGCCGAGCTCGACGCCAGGGGCGCCAGGCTGGATGTCTCGCAAGGCGCGGTGGTCGCGATGGCGCCCGATGGAGCGATCCGCGCCATGGTGGGCGGGCGCAATTACAGCGAAAGCCAGTTCAACCGGGCGGTCGCCGCCAGAAGGCAGCCTGGCTCGGCCTTCAAGCCCTTCGTCTATCTCACGGCGCTGGATCGCGGCTTCACGCCCGATTCGCCGCTGCTCGATGCGCCCATCAACATCAAGGGCTGGAAGCCTGAGAACTACAGCCGCGAGTATTTCGGCGAAGTGCCGATGCAGAAGGCGCTGGCGATGTCGCTCAACACGCCGGTCGTGCGGGTGATCCAGGAGGTTGGCCCCCGCAGCGTGGTCCGGACCGCGCAGCGGCTTGGCGTCTCCTCGCCCCTGCAGCCGCTGCCCTCGCTGGCGCTCGGCACCTCGGAAGTGACGCCGCTCGAATTGACAGCCGCCTATGCCGCTTTCGCCAATGGCGGCACGGCCATCATCCCGCATGCGATCCTGCAGGTGAAGACGACCGCCGGAAAAATCATCTACACCCGTCAGGACCGTGATCTCGGCCGGGCCATGAGCTTCGAGCAGGCTGGCCAGATGAACCAGATGCTGCGCGAAACCCTGGTCTCCGGCACGGCCCGCAAGTCCGATCTGCCCGGCTGGCCCGCCGCCGGCAAGACTGGCACCACGCAGGACCACCGCGATGCCTGGTTCGTCGGCTACACCGGCCAGCTGGTGGCCGGCATCTGGGTCGGCAACGACGATGGGGAGGAAATGAAGAAGGTCACCGGCTCCGGTCTACCGGCGGAGATCTGGAACCGTTTCATGCGCGAGAGCCATGCGGGCCTCCCGATCGCGGGATTGCCCGGCCTGAACTGGCGCGCCATCGCCCAGGGCGGGCCGCCCGGGATTCCCGCCGCCGGCCCGATCCTGCCCCCCGCCAATGTCGGCTCCGCCCCGCCGCGCCTGGTCAACCGCGGCCCGGTCCAGCAGCCGGCGGCGGAGGACCTGACGCCCGCGCGCTTCAACCAGCAGCAAGGCCCTTCGCAGGGCGACCGCAATCTGCTCCAGCGCCTGATCGGCGGCTGATCGGCGGCTGATCCGCTAACGTTGGGCTGCTCCGGCAGGCTGCCGCCTCGGCCCTTGCCGGTAAAGAACCGCTAACCAGCGGGATGAAAAGGCCGGGCGGATTCACCGGAGGGGAACCTGCCGCTGCGACCATCCGCCGATCATGCCGGTCCCGCCCCTGTCCAGTACCCTTCTGCGCGCCGCGCTCGTCGCAGGCATCCTCCTGCCAGCCGCCGCGCCGCCTGCGATGGCGGCCGAGCGCGTCGCCTTCGCCGGTCCCTTCCCGCCCGGCGAAATCGTCATCAGCCAGAGCGAGCGCCGGCTTTATCTCGTTGAGGGCGACGGCACGGCGATCCGCTACCGCGTCGCCGTCGGCAAGGCTGGCAAGCAATGGACCGGCCGCACGCGGATCGAGGCGAAATATCAGCGCGTCGCCTGGTCGCCGCCCCGCTCGGTCAAGCGCGACCGCCCCTGGCTGCCCGACGTGATCGAGGCCGACGATCCGGCCAACCCGATGGGCGCCCGCGTGCTCTCCCTTCCCGGCGAATACGCCATCCACGGCACCAGCGCCTCGATGCGGTCCTCGATCGGAACGGCGGCCTCCTATGGCTGCATCCGCATGCTGAACGAGGATATCATCGATCTTTACGAGCGGGTGCGCGTCGGCACCCCGGTCACGGTCATTCGCTAGAGAGATTGCGGAAGCCGCTGGGCGCCAGCACCGGCTGACCCTCGGCCATCGCGCGCGAAACCTTCCGCACGGCAATCGGGTGGAACACCTGCTTCGTCGCCTCGATCACATGCACGCCGGCGAAGGGCAATCCCAGCGTGCGGCCGAAGCGGTCCCAGCCCTTGGCGGTCTTGAGCAGCAGCCGCCGCCGCACCGGCGGCACGTAAAGCGCCTCACCCCAATGCACCGGCGTGAACAGGGCCTGGCGCATCAGCCCCATGAGCTGGCCGCGGCTGAAGGGCTGGCCATGACCGAAGGGCGTCACGTCCATCCGCGCCCAGAGGCCGGCGCGGTTGGGGGCGATGGCGATGATGCGGCCGCCCGGCGAGAGCACGCGCCACATCTCGCTCATCAGTTCGGCGGGACTGTGCGCCATCTCCAGGGCATGCGCGAGGATGATGCGGTCGACAGAGCCGTCGCGCAGCGGCAATTGGCCGGCGTCGACCAGCGCCGAGGATGACAGCCCCGAGGACGGCCAGTTCACCACGCCCTGTCCGGCCGGCATGAAGGCGACGGAGCGGATCGCCTCGTCGCGGAAGGGTCCGAGATACGGCGTCGCATAGCCCAGCCCCATCAGAACCATGCCCGAGAGATTGTCCCAGCGGTTGCGGATGGCGGTCAGCAGCAGGCCGCGCGCCACTTCGCCGAGCGGCGTGGCGTAAAAGCTCCTGAGATCGACGATGTCGATGGACATGGGCGTTGGCCACTCGCTAGTCTTGACAGCCTCTATAGGCCAAGACCGCCCTTTGTGCACGGGGGCCCCGGCAGAATGGTTGAAGGACAAGATGGTTGAAATCCGCCAGTTTCTGAGCCGCAGCGATAATTTCTCCGTGCTGGTCCATGATCCGGCAACCGGCGCGACAGCGGCCATCGATGCGCCCGAGGAGACCGCGATCATGAAGGCGCTTGCGGAAACGGGCTGGAGCCTCACCGACATTCTCGTGACGCATGAGCATGCGGACCATGTGGAAGGCATTCCGGGCCTCAAGGCGAAATTCGGCTGCCGCGTCGTCGCGCCGAGGAAGGCGGCGCGCGTACCCGATGCCGACGAGAGGGTTTCAGAGGGCGACCGCGTGATGGTCGGCAATCTCGTGATCGATGTGCTTGATACGCCGGGCCATTGCCCCGATCACATCGCCTATTGGCTGCAGGGGCAGAAAACGGTTTTCACCGGCGACACGCTCTTCGCGCTCGGTTGCGGGCGCATCTTCGGCTGCACGCCGGCTGCGTTCTATCAGTCATTGCAGAAGCTCGCTGCCCTGCCCGACGATACGGCGGTCTATTGCGGGCATGAATACACGCTCGCCAACGCCCGCTTCGCGCTGACCGTCGATCCGGCCAACATGGCCTTGCGCACCCGCGCCTTGCAGGTCGAGAACCTCAGAGCGCATGACAAGGTGACGCTGCCGACGAGTATCGGCCTTGAAAAGGCGACCAACCCCTATCTGCGCGTCACCGATCCCGGCATCCAGGCGACGCTGGGCATGGCCGGCGCGGATCCCGTCGCGGTCTTCGCCGAAATCCGTGAACGCAAGAACAGGTTCTGATCATGACCATCGCGCAGGAGATGACGGCGGCGGAAGTGGTCCGGCTGCTGGAACTCAAGCCGCATCCCGAAGGCGGCTATTTCCGCGAAACCTGGCGGGACGAGCGCAAGGTCGAGGGCGGAAGGGCCGCCTCGACGCTGATCTACTATCTGCTTGACACAGGCGATGTCTCGGACTGGCACCGGGTCGATGCCGCCGAGGTCTGGCATTGGTATGCGGGCGGCCCGCTCGTCATCACCGTGAGCGAGAACGGCCATGATGCCGAGGCCCATTATCTGGGGCCGGACCTCAAGGCGCGCCAGCGGCCGCAATTCGTGGTGCCGCAGGGCTGGTGGCAGACGGCCACGTCGCTTGGCGCCTGGACGCTGGTCGGCTGCACGGTGGCGCCGGCTTTCGAGTTCTCGGGCTTCGAATTGGCCCCGCCGGGCTGGCATCCCACGCCGCGAAAGCCTGCCGGGGGCTGAGCCGCGATGGATCTGGAGATTGTCCGCGCCTGCGAGGAAAGGCTCGTCAATGTCTGGCCGGCGGTCAGCACCTTGCTGATGGACGGCTGGGTGGTGCGCTTCGCCCATGGCTATTCCGGGCGCGCCAATTCCGCCTCCGCCGTCGTTCCCGGCGCGCTGATGCCCGAGCCTCTGCTCGATACGATTGAGCAGCTTTATGACGATGCCGGGCTCCCGCCCTCTGTCCGCGTGACGCCGCTGGCCGGTCCGGATGTCGAGCCGCTGCTGCTGCGGCGCGGCTACCGCATCAAGGATCAGTCGCGCATGATGATTCTGCCGCTGGAGCGCTATCGCGACATCGCGCCCGATCCGCGGGTGCGGCTGGAAGGCGCACCAAGCCGGCGCTGGCTGGCCGGCGTTTCGAGCCATCAGGAACCGTCGAAGCGCTCGGCCGATCACCTCTTCGCCATCGTCGGCCATCTGCGGGTGCCGGCCGCCTTCGCCACGCTGGAGATCGAAGGCAAAGCCGTCGGCTTCGGCATGGGCGCCATCGATCGAGGCTATGCCGAGATCGGCTCCATCATGCTGGACGGTGCATGGCGCGGTCAGGGTTTGGGGCGGGCAACCGTCGATGCGCTGCTCGCCTGGGCGGCGCGGCAAGACGCCGCGCTGGCCTTTCTGCAGGTTGACGCGACGAACGCCGCAGCCCGCCGGCTCTATGCGAGCCAGGGCTTCGCCGATCTCTGCGGCTATAAAACGATGATCCGGGACGGCGTCAGATCTTGACGCCGGCGTCCTTCACGACCTGACCCCACCGCGCGATCTCGGCCGTCACATAGGCCCCGAAATCCTTGCCGGTAAGCTTGATCACCTCGGAGCCGTTCTTGCCCCAGGCATCCTTGATCGACGGGTTGTCGAGCGCCTTGAGCAGCTCGGCGATCATGCGGTCCACGATCTCCTGCGGGGTGCCCTTGATGGCGAAGAGCGCATACCAGGTGGAGACCTCGAAGCCGGGCAGGCCGGCTTCCTTCGCGGTCGGCACATCGGGAATGGCCGGCGAGCGCTCGGGCGCGGCGACGGCGAGCGCCTTCAGCGTGCCGGCCTGGATCTGGTTTGCCGAGGACCCGAGGCCATCGAACATCAGGTCGATGTTGCCGGCCACGAGATCCTGCATCGCAGGGCCGACGCCACGATAGGGAACATGCGTCATCTTTGTCCCCGTCGCGACCTGGAACAGTTCGCCTGCCATGTGGTGCACCGAGCCGTTGCCCGATGAGCCATAGTTGTACTTGTTCGGGTTCGCCTTCGAATCGGCAATGAACTCGGCGAGTGTTGCCGCCTTCACCTTCTGCGGATTGCAGGAGATCACCTGCGGCGGGCGGGCAATCAATCCGATCGGGATGAAGCTCGTCTCAAGGTTGTAGTCGAGATTCGGATAGATGTGCGGCGCGATGGTGTGGTGCGCCGCGCCGACGAAGAAGACCGATCCATCAGCCGCCATCTTCGCAGCGGCGGAAGCGCCGACAGTGCCGCCTGCGCCACCGCGGTTATCGATGATGATGCGCTGGTTGAGCTGCTGATCCATCACTGCTGCCAGGGGGCGGGCAAAGGCATCCGTGCCGCCACCGGCGGGGAAAGGGTTTAGCCATGTGATCTGTCGGTTCGGCCAGCCGCTCTGCGCAATGGCGGGCATGGCGAGAAGCGATGCGCCGGCTGCGATGCCGCCGGACAACGCCGTGCGGCGGCTGATGCCATTTCCAGATCCACTCATCGAAAGTCCTCCCGAACTTTGTTTTTTTGGCCGGGCCCGCCTTTCAACGGCGGGTTCAAGCCTGTTTATAATTCAACAGTCCTATTACGCGGCATTCAACTCGGCAACTTTCAATTCTGAGAGACTTGCCACAAGGTCCGCGAAACGCTCGCCCTGGACCACCACATGGTCGCGCAGGGCCTCCGCCGCGCCCGCGCCGTCGCCCCGCGCGATGGCCTGGACGATGACCTCATGCTCCTCGCAGGACCGGCTCACCCTCGTGCCTACCCTGAGCTGCAGGCGGCGGTAGGGACGCAACCTCTTTTGCAGAGCAAGACTTTGCTCCATCAGGAAGACGCTGCCGGCCATCCGGTAGATCGACTGGTGGAACGTTTCGTTCGCTGCATAATAGTCATCTGGGTCAGCGATGGCCTTTCGGCAAGCCTCGTGCGCGGCCAGAAGGCCGCTTCGCGTGGTGGCGGTGGCGCGCCGCGCCGCGAGGCGTCCGCACATGGCTTCGAGTTCGGCCATCACCTCGAACATTTCGTAGAGCTGGTTCGGACCAAGCGTGGCGACAACGGCGCCGCGCCGCAGCCGGATCTCCACCATCCCGGTTGCCGCAAGCTGGCGCAATGCCTCCCGGACGGGGGTGCGCGAGACCTGGTAGCGGCCAGCCAGCATCATCTCGTCAAGGCGCATCCCCGGCGCCAGAACGCCCGTAGCGATATCCTGTTCGATCGCGTCATGCAGTCGGAGGGCGATGCTCATCGTTCGCAAGCCTGTTTGTCTTTGTATACAAGACATTTGATTATGAATGCAAGAAGCGCTATCCAGTATCCACAAAAGGATCGGGCGGATGGCGGAACGGGATGGCGGGCGGACAGGTTTTCTGCAGGATCTACTGCTTTCCGTGGCGGATCAGGGCCGCAATCTCGTGGCGCGGACCTTCGGTTCCTCGATGGCCGAAACCGTCAGCCGCCAGACCATCGATGGCCTGCTCCGGGCGCTTCTGTCGAATCGCGGCGAAGCATCGGGCGTGGTGATCGCCCGCGAGGTCATGGCTCGCTACCAGCGGCTCGACCCGTCGGGGAAGCTGCGGTTCCTCCAGGATCTGGGCAGCGGTTTTGCGCCCGATGCGCACACGATCCGGGAGGCTTATCGCCGCTTCGAAGCGGAGCCTTCCAGCGCGAACCTGAGGTCGCTGACAAACGCAGTTGAGCCGCCTCGGCAGGAGGTCATCCGCCGGCTCAATATGGGGCCGGGCAACACTCTGCATCTCGTCCGCATGCGGGAGGAGCTTCTCGATGCCATCGCAGATCACCCGGAGCTTGCCGATATCGACGCCGATTTCCAGCACCTCTTCTCGTCATGGTTCAACCGGGGCTTTCTCGTGATGCGCCGCATCGACTGGATGACGCCGGCGCATATCCTGGAGAAGATCATCCGGTATGAAGCCGTGCATGCCATCGAAAGTTGGGATGACCTGCGGCGTCGCCTGGAGCCGCAGGACCGGCGCTGCTTCGCCTTCTTCCATCCCTCCCTCATCGACGAGCCGCTGATCTTCGTGGAGGTTGCGCTCACCCAGAGCATTCCCGAGGCGATACAGCCCATCCTGTTGGCCAACCGCGTGCCGATCGCGCCGGAGACCGCCACCACCGCGGTCTTCTACTCGATTTCGAACTGCCAGAAGGGGCTGTCGAAGATCTCTTTCGGCAACTTCCTCATCAAGCAAGTGGCGGAGGAGTTGAAGCGGGAATGCCCGAGCCTGACGACATTTGTCACCCTCTCGCCGGTTCCCGGCTTCCGCCGTTGGCTGGAGGCGGAACAGCTTCGCGAACCCCTGTCGGACGAGGGGGGCCGCGCGAAGATCGCGGCGCTCGTCTCCAGCCCTGAGCCCGATGAGGGGTTGGTGCGGGCGGCCGAACCAGCGCTGCGCAAGGCCATAGCGCGTTATCTGTTCCTCGCCAAGTCGGCCTCGGGACAGCCGCGCGATCCCGTGCAGCGGTTCCACCTCGGCAACGGGGCGCGGCTGGAGCGCTTCAATTGGATGGCCGACCTTTCCGCCAATGGCATGCGGCAGAGCTTCGGCATGATGGTCAATTACCTCTACGACCTTGGCCAGGTCGAAGCGAACCACGAGCGTTACGCCCAGCATGGCGAAGTGGTGGCGGCGCAGGCCTTGCGGCGCGAAGTCTCGTCGCTTATCGCCGGAGGCGCGGTCGCCGCCAGCGGCCGCTGACAGAAGGCCCGTCCATGTCCAACCACCTCTTCGACGCCATCCGCCAGAGCGCCCCTGCGCTGAACGCCACCTTTATCGAGCGGGATGACAGACGCATCCTCACCTACGGCGACCTCGTCGCCGGCTCCGGCCGTCTCGCCAACGCGCTGGCGAAGCTCGCCGTGCAGCCCGGCGACCGGGTCGCGGCGCAGGTCGAAAAAAGCGCCGAGGCGATCCTGCTTTACCTCGCCTGCCTCCGCGCCGGCGCGGTCTTCCTGCCCCTCAACACCGCCTATACGATCACCGAGCTTGCCTATTTCATCGCCGATGCCGAGCCGCGCCTGGTGGTTTGCGATCCGGCCAGACGCGACGCGATCGCCGCGATCGCTGCGGGGGCCGCCATCGAAACGGTGGACGCCAGGGGCCAGGGCAGCCTGATGGCGCTCGCCGAGGCGCAGCCGGAGTCATTCGATGATGCGCCCCGCGGGCCGGACGATCTCGCCGCGATCCTCTACACGTCGGGCACCACTGGCCGCTCCAAAGGGGCCATGCTCAGCCATGCCAATCTCGCCTCGAACGCCCATACGCTGATGCGATGGTGGCGCTTCACAGCGGATGACGTGCTGCTGCATGCGCTGCCGATTTTCCACACCCATGGCCTGTTCGTCGCGACCAACATCGTCCTGCTCGCCGGAGCATCGATGCTGTTTCTGCCGAAATTCGATCCCGATGCCGTCTTCAGGCTGTTGCCGCGCGCGACGTCAATGATGGGCGTGCCGACCTTCTACGTGCGGCTGCTGCAGGACGAGCGGCTCACGCGGGAGGCCGCCGCCCATATGCGGGTCTTCATTTCGGGCTCCGCGCCGCTGCTGGCGGAAACGCACCGCGACTGGTCGGCCCGCACGGGCCACGCCCTCCTCGAGCGCTACGGTATGACCGAAACGAACATGAACACCTCCAATCCCTATGAGGGCGACCGGGTGCCTGGCACCGTCGGCTTTCCGCTGCCGGATGTCGCGCTGCGCATTGCCGATCCCGCGACCGGCGCGATTCTCGGGCCTGAATCGATCGGCGTGATCGAGGTGAAAGGCCCCAATGTCTTCAAAGGTTACTGGCGCAACCCCGAGAAGACGAAGGAGGAATTCCGGCCGGACGGCTTCTTCATCACCGGCGATCTCGGCAAAATCGATCGCCGCGGCTATGTCCATATCGTCGGGCGCGGCAAGGATCTGATCATCACCGGCGGCTACAACGTCTATCCCAAGGAGGTCGAGTCCGAGATCGACGCTCTGGACGGCGTCGTCGAAAGCGCCGTGATTGGTGTTCCGCACCGCGATTTCGGCGAGGGAGTCACGGCGGTCGTGGTCCTGAAGCCTGGCTCAGCTCTGGACGGCAAGGCGATCCTCGCCGCGCTCGAAACGCGCCTCGCCCGCTTCAAGCTGCCGAAATCCGTGATCGTGGCTCCTGATCTGCCGCGCAACGCCATGGGCAAGGTGCAGAAGAACCTGCTGCGCGACACCCATCGCGATCTCTACGCCTGATCAGCCCTTCGGACCGCCCGCTTCCGCCACGAGGCGGTTGGTGGCCGTCTCGATCGTATCCTGCAGCCTCTCGAAGAAGACATCCTTCGGCAGGCCGGGCGGAATCGGCGGCAGGAATTCCATGACGATGGTGCCGGGATATTTGAGGAAGGTGCGGCGCGGCCAGAAGACCCCGGCGTTGATCGCCACCGGCAGAACAGTCGCATTCAGCGTCTCGTACATATGCGCCACGCCTTGCTTGTAGGCGGGCGCGGCGCCGACGGGACGGCGCGTACCCTCGGGGAAAATCAGGAGCTGGCCGCCCTCCTTCAGCGCCAGTTGCGAGGCTTTGTTCATCGCCGCGATGGCCTCCGTGCGGCTGCCGCGGTTGATTGGCACCTGGCCGGTTCTCATCAGGTAGAAGCCGAAGAGCGGCACCCACATCAGCTCCTGCTTGAGGATGTAGCGCGGTTCGGGAAACGACATCGCCAGCGCCAGCGTCTCCCAGGCGGACTGGTGCTTGCTCGCCACCATGAAGCCGCCGGTGGGGATGTTCTCGCGGCCGCGGAATTCCATCCGCACATTGCAGATCCAGGAATGCAGCTTCAGGTTCGTCCAGCACCAGGGATGCAGCACCTTGAGGAAAACCATCTTGCGCGGCAGCATGAGCAGCGGCAGCGCGAAGATGAACCAGAGGATGTTGTTGATGACGAAGACGATGTTGAAGATCAGGGAGCGAAGAACGATCATGGCCAGCCGCGCGTCTCGCGGCGGCCCTAAGAGCTTCGCTCAGGCCGGCCGCCGGTTCGTGTGAGCGGTGATGTCGTCCGAGGAACCCGGCCCCGTCAAGCGCGCACGTGCATAGGCCACGATGAACTTGCCATATTCATGGAAGAGCGTCCTGAGAAGCGCGGGGTCCCGCCAGAGATCCAGCCCCTGCAGCCGTTCGGTCACCACCGGCGCCGCGATCAGCGTCACGCCCGGCATATGACGGCGCAGCTCGAGGAGGGCGCGGGGCATATGGTAGCTGGAGGTGACCACGACCAGCGAGCGATAGCCGCGGGCCTCGGCCCATTGCTTGGTCTCTTCCGCATTGCCGACCGTGTTGACCGCCTGGGGACCGAGATCGACACAGCAATGCAGCCAGTTCTTCCATTGCGGCGCAAGCGGCGCGAGCTGGTCGATCGACGTCTGGTTGCCGACGCCGCTGATCAGCAGCCGCTCGCCATGGCCCTGCGCCAGCCAGTGGATCGCATCGGCGATGCGGTCGGCGCCGCCCGTGAGGGCCACGATGGCATCGGCCCGGGCAAGCGTCGCCGGCTCGGACCGTTCGAGGCAGCGCAGAAAACCGATGAAGCCGATGGCCAAGGCCAACACCAGGACGCCGGCGGCGATCAGGAACCAGCGGACGGCGGCGGCGAAGGCCGACCGGGCCGGGCTCCCGGGTGGAAAGCTCCGGTGCTGGGTTGCGGGTGTCATGGCCATATCGGGGCGCTTACTCTCCCATAAATCCGGCCATTCCATGGCCTGCTTCTGCGCTGTCGCGGCTCGGCCGGTCAGTCGAGGCCGCGCAGATTGCGATGCACGGTGAACCGCGACACCACCGCAGTCGTGATCGCCACGATGAAGGCGATCAGGACGACCGCAGCATAACCCCGCAATCCCAAAGCAAAGGTTCCAAACAGCGCCTCGACCTGATCGCCGCCGGGTGTCGCGTTCCAGCGCGCCGCAGCCGCCCCAGCGAACCAGAAGGTCAGCATCGCGCCGCCGCCGCCGATGGCCCCGCCGCGCAGGCCGAGGCGGAGGAAATGCCGCTGGAACTCGCGGGCGATGAAATCATCCGACGCGCCAACGAGATTGAGCACCTCGATGATGTCGCGGTTGCCGGCCATCGCGCCGCGCGTGGCGAAGGCAATGGCGAGCGCCGTGGCGACCAGCACCAGGATCATGATCAGCACGCCCACGAGGACCATGGCGTTCGCCATGGCGCCCAGCCGCTGCAGCCACATCCGGTGGTCGTCGAGCGAGGCGCTCGGCACCTGCGCGGCGAGCTGCTGGCGGAGCAGGGCGAAATCAGGCCTCCCTTCGACCGTGAGCTCGATAAGGCGCGGCACGGGCAGTTCGCCGATATCGAGGCCGGCGCCCAGCCATGGCTCGAGCAGGCGCTCGGATGCCTTCTTATCGTTGATCCTGACGGCCGCGATGCCGGGTATGGCGCGCGCCAGCGCCGCCGCCGCCTGGACATCCTGGTCTATCGCGCGGCCCTGCTTCGGGCGCACCTGAATGGTCACCTCGCGGGCGATATCGCTGCGCCAGCTGGTCGAGGCCGAGGCGATCAGCTCCACCGTGCCGGCCGTCATCGACGCCAGATAGGTCATGATCGCGACCACGATGACGAGCGCGCGGCCGGCGATGCCGCCTGCCGCCAGCAACGGGGTCTCCCGCGGGTTCGGCTGGCCGTCTGGCGGCAGATCGGTCGTCGTGGCAGGCCCGCTCGCCGTCATGCCTATCCCTCGATCCGCAGACGGCCGTCGCTCAGCACCAGCCGGCGCTGGGGAATCTGCTCCATCAGCGCCCAATCGTGGGTGGCCATCACGATCGCCGTGCCGAGCTTGTTGAGCTCGATGAAAAGCCGAACCAGCCGTTTCGCCAGGGCGGGATCGACATTGCCGGTCGGCTCGTCGGCGAGCAGCAGCTGCGGGCGCACGATCAGCGCGCGGGCGATCGCAGCGCGCTGCTTCTCCCCGCCCGAGAGGATGACGGGCGGCACATGCATGCGGTCGCCCAGGCCGACCCAGCGCAGGAGTTCGATCACCTCAGGGCGGTAGCTGTCCTCGCTCTTGCCCTGGACGCGCAGCGGCAGGGCGACGTTTTCGTAGGTCGTCAGATGGTCGAGCAGCCGGAAATCCTGAAGCACGATGCCGATCTTGCGGCGAACCGCCGTCACCTGATCCTTGTCCATCCGCGCCACATCCTGCCCGAAGACCTGCACCATGCCGCGCGTGGGCTTCAGACTGGCGAGCATCATCCTGAGCAGCGTCGTCTTGCCCGATCCGGATGGGCCGGAAAGGAACTGGAACGAGCTGGGCGCGATCTCGAAACTGAGATCGCGCAGCAGCTCGGAGCCGACACCATAGCGCAGGCCGACATTTTCGAAGCGCACGAGCATGGGCCGGAAGCCGATCCTTCTGGTGGCGGTTCTCAGGGCCTGTCCGGCGTCCGAATCAGTGATCCGTCCATGTCCTTTAACGGGGGATTAACCATATTCGGGAGACGAAGCACAGGAGGAGTTCCTCCGTGTGAAGAGGGACCCGTTCGAGAGCCTGGGTGATCGATGGACATCGCCTGTCCCCAATGCGCGGCGGCATATGAGATCGACAGCGCGTCGGTGACACCGGCCGGGCGCAAGGTGCGCTGCGCCGATTGCACCACGGTCTGGAGGGTCTTCCCGGCCGGTTACGATGCGGAGACGGGATCGCCGCCGCCGGAAAACGCCGGCCCCGAAGCCGCTCCACCGCCCGGCGAACCGGCAATGGACGCGGCGGAAAGCCTGCCCGAGAGGCCCTTTGAGGAGACGGAAGCCCCGGCCGGCCGCGCCCGCCTGACCCGTAGCCCGCAGGCCAAGAGGCAGAGAATCAACCCCTTCCGGGCGCTGCTCTCGTGGCAGACCGCAGCGATCGCGGCGACGCTGCTCACCGGCGCCGCCGCTTATCTCCAGCGCGAGAGGGTCGTCCGCCACCTGCCGCAGACGGCGCGGCTTTATGCGGCCGTCGGCCATCCCGTGAACCTGCGCGGCATCGAGATCCGCAATGTTTCGAGCCGCATCATCGGCGAGGGCGACGATCCCGTGCTGGTGGTCGATGGCGATCTCGTCAACATCACCGATCGGAAGGTCGATGTGCCCCGCCTCCATTTCACCGTTACCGGCAAGGATGGCCAGAAGGTCTTCGCCTGGTCGGCCCAGGCGGACCGGACGAGCCTGCAGCCGGGGGAGAAGCTTAACTTCCGCCGCCGGGTGGCCGCCCCGCCTGCCGAAGCCAGGGACGTGAGCGTGCGGTTTCTGTTGCCTTCTGATATGACGGCGGGAATCAAATAGGGATTCGTCATGCCGCTCCAGGAGAACATGGTCATCCGTGTGCTGTTCGATGAGGCCCGCATCGCCAAACGGAACGGCGAGCTGGCTGCCGCGATCAAGGCCCGCAATCCGGAGAATCTGCTGGTGGTGGCCGTGCTCAAGGGCAGCTTCATGTTCGCGGCCGATCTGATCCGCGCCATGCACCGCGCCGGCCTGAGCCCGCAGGTCGAGTTCATTCATCTGTCGAGCTACAAGTCCGGCACGGTCTCGACCGGCAAGGTCGAGATCCTGCGCGATATCGACAGCACGGTTCGCGGCCGGGATGTCGTGCTCGTCGACGACATCCTTGAATCCGGCCGCACGCTCGCCTTCGCCAAGGATCTGATCATGGCGAGGGGCGCCAGAACCGCCGATATCTGCGTGCTGCTCGAAAAGCCCGGCAAGCGCGCTGTCAAGATCGATGCCGAGCATGTCGGCTTCCTGTGTCCCGATCTCTTCGTGGTGGGATACGGCATGGATGTCGCCCATGCCTATCGGCAATTGCCCTATGTCGGCGTGGTCGAACACCGGGGCGACGACAAGCAGCTTGAAATGATCTGAGAGGGCTGATGGCGCGCATTCTGATCGCAGAGGATGATGAACCGGTCCGCGGCTTCGTGAAACGCGCGCTGGAGATGGACGGGCATATCGTCGTCGCCGAGGCGGATGGGGCCGCCGGACTCGAGCGGCTGGTCGAGGAGCGGGGCGCCTTCGATCTCCTGCTTTCCGATATCCGCATGCCGCTGATGGACGGCGTCGCCCTGGCGCTGGCCGCAGGGCGGGACTTCCCCGCTCTGCCCATCCTGCTGATGACGGGCTTCGCCGATCAGCGGGAGCGGGCCTATGATCTTGAGGCGATCATTGAGGATGTGGTGACCAAGCCGTTTTCGCTCGCGGAGATCCGGGCCGCAGTCGAAAAGATCCTGAGGAACGGCAAGCAGCAGCGCCGCGCGGCCTAATCGGCGGTCGGAAGGCGCCGCATGGTGAATTCGATGATGTCATCATCGACGACCCGCCAGCTTTCGACTTCCGTCATATAGGCGGCCTTGGGAAAGCGGCTGAACAATTCGCGCGCCTTCTCGCGCGCCGCCTCGCGCGGCAGTGTGAAGGTTTCGCGCCGCCATTGACCTGTCGGGCGCAATGGCGCCGCCGGCCGGCGGGAAAGCGTCTCCCGCGCCCGGGATGCAAGATCCCGCGGCTGCCGCTCCCGGCCCGCTGTCATGCTTCACCTGATGTCAAAGGGTCTCCGCGCTGCGGGGCGCGCCCATCGGGAGGCAGCGCCAGCATCAAACGTGCATTTCCCGCCTTCAGGAGTCAATCGGCGGAAAGGTCTACAGCTTTTTGCAGGATTGCGGCAAGCTGCGCCGCGCCGGCGGGCCGCCCGCCATCCAGCCAGGCGGCGGTCGCCGCTTTCAGCACCTTCCCCATCCGGGGACCGGGGCTGATGCCCAGCGCGGCGACATCGGCGCTGGCGAAGGGGCTGGCGGGCGGATCGGCGAGCACGGGTCCGGCCTCGCGCAGCAGCGCCGCATGGGCCGCCCCGGTCCAGCCCTGCGTGGCGGCGGCAAGGAGCGCGCCGTCGCGGAACGCGGCGGGGCCATGCCGGTGAACCAGGCGCGCGACGCCATCGGCGGGAAGCGCGGGGCCGGAGATTTCCCCCGCGCAGGCGACGGCGGCGAGGATTCGCCGGTGGTCGCGGTTTGAGAGCGCGAGCTGCTTCTGCAGGCTTGCGGCGATCCCGGGGGTCGGAAACAGGGCCGCAAGCCGCAGGGTCGGGTCATGCGCGCCCGCTCCGCTCCAGGCGATGAGCCGCTGCAGCGCCGGGACATCGGGCGGGACGTCCGCCAGGAGGAAGGGCCAGAGCCCGATCCGGTCCATCGCCTGCACGGCGGCCAGCGCGCCATCGGCCGCCAGCAGCTTCAGCAATTCCTGCCGGATGCGCTCGCGCGAGAGTTTAGCCATGCCGGGCGCCAGCGCCGCCGCCGCGGCGAGTCCCGCCGCATCGGGCTCACCCCGTCCATGGCTTGCATGGAAGCGGAAAAAGCGCAGGATGCGCAGGTAATCCTCGCGGATGCGCTCCGCGGGATCGCCCATGAAACGCACGAGGCCGGCGGACGCATCGGCGAGGCCCGTGGCGTAATCATGCACTTTCCCGTCCGGGGACAGCGACAGCGCGTTGATGGTGAAGTCCCGGCGCCGGGCGTCCTCGGCGAAATCGCGGCTGAAGGCGACGATGGCCCGGCGTCCATCTGTCTTCACATCGCGCCTGAGCGTCGTCACCTCGAAGGGAGCGCCGCCGAGGATCAGCGTTACGGTGCCATGGGCGATGCCCGTCGGCGCCGCCTTCCAGCCATGGCTGGCGGCGACCGCCATCACTTCCTCCGGCAGCGCCGTCGTGGCGATATCGACATCGCCGATGTCCCGCCCCAGCAGCGCGTCGCGCACGGCCCCGCCGACGATGCGGGCCGCCTCGCCATCGCTGTTGAGCACCGCCAGCAGGCGCGCCACATCGAAGCGGGCCAGCAATGCAGTGAACGCTTTGCCGTTATTGCTTGAACTGGCCGGGAACAAAGTTTCCGTCCTTGTCGACATGGCTGGGCACGAAGGTTCCGTTCTCCAGCGACGTCTTGGTGCCTACCGCCACCACGCCCACGACGCAGAGCGCCAGCGCCCCGATCGTCAGCCAGGACAAAGCCTTGCGGGACCAGACAGCCGGATGGAGGGGATTCTGCCCCTCCAGAAGCAGGAAGACGGCAAAGCCGGCGAAGGGCAGGAGGAACAGGAAAAAGCCTTCAAAAAACGCGCGGAGCATAAAGCCTCAGCCAGAGCATGCGGATGATCCCCGCGGTCACGCCCCAGATATAGTGATCTCCATGCGGCATCGCAAAGTAGCTGCGCATTTCGCCTTTGAACTCCCGCTGATGGGTCTGGTGATTGGCGGGATCCATAAGGAAGGCGAGCGGCGTTTCGAACACATGCTCAACCTCGCCGGCATTGAGAGTGAGCCGCACGTCCGGCGCGAGCAGGCCGACGACCGGCGTGATGCGGAACCCGGTCGATGAGAAATAGGGGCCCAGGAAGCCAAGCGGCTGCACCTTGGCGCGGTCGATGCCGATTTCCTCCTCGGCTTCGCGCAGCGCCGCGCCCAGCGGCCCGTCATCCTCCTGATCGATCTTGCCGCCGGGGAAGGCGATCTGCCCTGAATGCTGCCGCAGCGTCGCCGCGCGCCGGGTCAGCAGCACGGTCACGCCCTCCGGCCGGGCGATGAGCGGCACCAGCACCGCAGCCGGTTTCGCCAGCTCCAACGTCTCGGCGCGGGGATTCATCCCGGCGATGGCGAGATCGCCGTAGGCGCCGTCCTCGGGATCGGGCCGCGCCTCCGGATGGAGCCGCGCCCGCGCCCGTTCGGCGACATCATCCAGACTGAAGGGAAAGACCGTCTCCTGCATCAGCCGGGATCGCCGATCTCGCTGGCGGCGGCCATCGGGAAAAAGACGCCGGAAGAGCGCACGCCGAGCATCCCGACGCCGCCCACCACCTGTGTTTCGGCCATGTCGACCAATTCGAAATAGACCGAGCGCGTTGCCTTGGCCCAAAGCCCGCCCCTCACCAGCACATAGGGCCTGAAGCCGCCCGTCGCTTCCTGCTCGAAGCGCAAAGGATGATCCGCGCCGGCAATCACCTCGTCATCGACATTGGTGCGGAAGGAGAGCGCCGGATCGCCGGGTTCACCCCGCTGCTCCATCGCGACGGCCAGGAAAGGCGCATCCTCGACCGCGATTTCCACCATCTCCGCGGGCGTGACGAGCACGTATCGCTCCGGGTCCTTGCGCAGGATCGAGGCGAAAAGCCGCACCATGGCCGGGCGGCCGATCGGCGTGCCCTGATAAAGCCAGGCGCCATCCGCGGCGATCCGCATGTCGATCGCCCCGCAGAACGGGGGATTCCACAGATGCACCGGCGGCGGACCCTTGCGGGCCGCCCTGGCTGCAATCTCGGCCATGGCGCTCAAATCCGGCATGATCAATCCTGGCATTCCGCCTGCATGCAACGTGATCACATTAAATTGGGTTGTGGTCCATGATTTTGCCATCTGGTATCTGTTCAGAGTTGAGCGTGCATTTTCCCGTGGGTTTCGTCGCGGCCTTTCGTTGCTATCCAGGCCGTTGTCATCCGTGCAAAATGCGCCACATTGTTTGCCCAGTGAGTTCGAAAGGGAGAAAGCCGTGAGCGCAGTCGAAAAGCCGGCGGAGGATCTTGCGGCCCTCGTGGAGAAAACCGCGGAGACGGTGGCTGGTTCGCTGGGCAAGGCCAAGACCGCCATCGGCGCCGTGATCTTCGGGCAGGAGGAGGTGATCGAGCGCGTGCTGGTCACCATCATCTCCGGCGGCCATGGCCTGCTCGTCGGCGTGCCCGGCCTCGCCAAGACGAAGCTTGTCGAGACGCTCGGCACCGTGCTGGGGCTCGATGCCCGGCGCGTGCAGTTCACCCCCGATCTGATGCCGTCGGATATCATCGGCACCGAAATCCTCGACGAGACGGCGAGCGGCAAGCGCGCCTTCCGCTTCGTCAAGGGACCCGTCTTCGCGCAATTGCTGATGGCGGACGAGATCAACCGCGCCAGCCCGCGCACCCAGTCGGCCCTGCTGCAGGCCATGCAGGAATATCACGTGACGGTGGCGGGCGAACGGCACGACCTGCCCAGGCCCTTCCACGTGCTCGCCACGCAGAACCCGATCGAGCAGGAGGGCACCTATCCGCTGCCGGAAGCCCAGCTCGACCGTTTCCTGATGCAGATCGATGTGAATTATCCCGACCGCGACGCGGAACGGAAGATGCTGATCGGCACGACCGGCATCGACGAGGCCAAGGCGAAGAACGCGCTGCAGGCGGAGGATCTGCTCGCGGCGCAGCGGCTTGTGCGCCGGTTGCCCGTCGGCGACAAGGTGGTCGAAGCCATTCTTGACATCGTGCGCTCGGCCCGCCCGGGCGAGAAGGGCATCGGCGAGAAGCTCGCCTGGGGCCCGGGCCCCCGCGCCTCGCAATCCCTGATGCTCGCCACCCGCGCCCGAGCGCTCATCGATGGCCGGCTGGCGCCCTCGGTGGATGATGTCGCCGCCCTGGCCGAACCAATCCTCAAGCACCGCATGGCGCTGACTTTCGCCGCGCGGGCCGATGGCGACACCATCAATAGCGTCATCGCAAAGCTCATCGAGCGGTTGGGATAACCGGAGTTGTTGGCCAGGCGCACAATCGACATTCCGCAGCGGCAGGGCGACCTTGCTTCGCACCGGATGGCGGAGGGTCTGGCGGCGGCCATGCCGCGCCTTTCGGCCGATGCACGGCGCGCCGCAGCCAGCGTGGCGGCCGGCGTGCATGGCCGCCGGCGCTCCGGACAGGGCGAGAATTTCTGGCAATTCCGGCCCTTCATGAGCGGCGAGCCGGCCAGCAAGGTCGATTGGCGCCGCTCGGCCCGCGACGACAGGCTCTACGTGCGAGAGCGCGAATGGGAGGCGGCGCAATCGATCTGGCTCTTCGTCGACCGGTCGCCATCCATGGATTACCGCTCCTCGCTCGCGCCGCTCGCCAAGCAGGAGCGCGCCATCGTGCTGGGTCTCGCGGCGGCGGATATGCTGGTGCGCGGCGGCGAGCGCGTCGGCCTGCTCGCCGCCACGCCCGCCCTCGCCTCGCGGCGGATCATCGAGCGGTTGGGAGAAGCGATGGTGCTGCACAGGAGCTTCGGAACCGACATGGGGTCCGCGCCGCTGGGTCCGCGCAGCGAGGCCTTGCTCATCAGCGATTTCATCGCGCCGCTGCCGGAGCTGGAGGCGCGGCTCCGCGCCATGGCCGGCCGTGGCGGACGCGGTCACCTGATCGTGGTCAGCGACCCCGCCGAGGATACCTTTCCCTTCGCCGGCCAGACGGAATTCATCGATCCGGAGGATGGCTTCCGCCTCAAGGTCGGCGACGCGGGCGAACTCGCGGCCGGCTATAGGAACCGCATCGCCGCCCACCGCGAGGGCTTGCGGCGCATCGCCAACAGCCTCGGCTGGAGCATTACCCCGCATTGCACCGATCGGCCCGCCAGCGAGGCGCTGATGCGCTTCGCCATGGCGCTGTCGAGCGGCGGCAACAGCGCCGCCGGGAGGGCCTGAAGCGATGTTCGGCCTTCCGCTTGCCTTCATGATCCCCGCAATGCTCGCCGCGCTTGCGGCTCTGCCGGTGCTCTATTGGCTGCTCCGGCTGACGCCGCCGCCGCCCAGCACCGCGGTGCTGCCCACGCTGGCGATCGTGCGCGACATGGAGCGCAAGGATGAAACGCCGGCCCATACGCCCTGGTGGCTGCTGCTGCTGAGGCTGCTCGTCGCCGCGCTCGTCATCCTCGCCATGGCGGGACCCTTGTGGAACCCGGATACCGACGCCCGCGCCGGCCGGGGGCCTCTGCTCGTCGTCATGGACAACAGCTGGTCCGCCGCGCCGGACTGGCAGAGCCGGGCCGAACGCGCCCAGGCGCTGATCGAGACGGCCGGCGGCGCCGGCCGCCCCGTGGCGCTCAGGGCCACTTCCGACGATCCCGTCGATATCGTGCCCGGCTCCGCGGCGCGCGTTCTCGATCAGCTGCGCGGGCTGTCGCCGGTTCCCTATTCCGTCGACCGCAAGCGCCACGAGGCGTCGATCCTGGCCTTTCTGGAGCGCCAGCCGGAGGGATCGCTGATCTGGATCACGGACCTGGTGTCGGCGCTCGACGATCGGGATGCGCTCGCAACCGTGGCCGCCAGGGCGGGTGACCGCATGGTGACGCTCGCGCCCGGCCATCCGGCCGCTCTCGCTCTCGCCGGCCCCGCCAACACGCCGGAAGCGATGAATGTGCGGGTGCTGCGCGCCACGGATGCGGCGCTCGCCGCCGGCACGCTGCGCGCCACGGATGTGCGCGGACGCGCCATCGCCGAAGCGCGGTTCCAGTTTCCGCCCAGCGCCCGCGAGGTGACCGCCCGCTTCGAGACGCCGCTCGAAATCCGCAACGATATCTCCCGCATTGACATCGTCGAACAGGCTTCGTCGGGCGCGGTCCAGCTGCTCGATGGCCGCAACAAGCGCCGCCGCGTCGGGGTCATCAGCGGCGAAAGCCCTGATACGGCGCAGCCGCTGCTGTCGCCGTCCTATTTCGTCACGCGGGCGCTCGGGCCCTTCGCCGATGTGCGGGAAGCCCAGCGCGGTTCGGCCGATCCTTACGTGCGTCTGCTCGAAGACGGCGTCGGCGTGCTGGTGCTGACCGACGTCGGCGCCTTGAGCGGCGCGACGCTCAACCGCCTGCAGGAGTTCGTCGAGAATGGCGGCGTGCTGATCCGCTTCGCCAGCCGTCGCGTGGCGGCGCCGACCGATGCGCTGATGCCTGTGCGGCTGCGCCGCAACGAGCGGGTCATGGGCGGCGCGCTGTCCTGGGATACGCCGAAGAAGCTCGCCTCCTTTGCCGCATCCGGCCCGTTCGACGGGATGCGCGTGCCCGACGACGTCACCGTCAGCCAGCAGATTCTCGCCGAACCGGATGCGGCGCTTTCGGACAAGACCTGGGCCGCGCTGGAGGATGGCACGCCGCTGATCACCGGGGAGCGCCGCGGCAAGGGCGTCATCGCCCTTTTCCATGTCACGGCGGACAGCGGCTGGTCGTCGCTGCCCCTGTCGCTCGCCTTTGTCGAGACTTTGCGCCGGCTGACCGGCCTTTCGGCCATCGGCGGCGAGGCGCAGGAGGTCGGCAGCGCCGCCGACGCGTCCCGGCGCGACGAGGCCCTGCTCGCCCCCTTGCGCAACCTTGATGCCTTCGGCGTGTTCCGCTCTCCCGCTCCCACGGCGGAGCCCGTCAGGCGCAATCATCAGGAACCGGCCAGCGCCAGGCATCCTCCCGGCTTCTACGGCGCCGCCGAATCGCCGCTCTCCGTCAATGTGATGGCGGCCAACGCGGAGCTTCTGCCGATCGATACGGCGGGGCTGACTGTGCGGCCGCTGCTCGCCAGGCAGGCGCTCGACCTCAGGCCCCATCTGCTGACGCTGGCGCTGCTCCTGTTCTTCGTGGATGCGCTGCTGTCGCTCTGGCTTTCGGGCGCCTTCGCCCGCCTGCGGCTGCGGAGCGCTGCAGCGGCACTCGCCGCCGGAGTCGCTCTGGCGGCCATCGGATCGCCGTCGCCGGCCGAGGCCCAGACGGCTGCTCCCGCTCCGCCCGCGGCGGCCCGGCCGGACCGTATCCCTTCTTTCCGGGCTGATGATATCGAGGCGGCGCTGACGACACGGCTCGCCTATGTCATCACCGGCGACCGCGAGGTGGACGAGATCAGCCGTCAGGGACTCCAGGGCCTGACAAGGGCGCTGGCGTCGCGGACGGCGCTCGAGCCGGGTGAGCCCATCGGCGTTGATCTCGCGCGCGATGAACTCGTCTTCTATCCGCTGCTCTACTGGCCGATGGCGCCCAGCCGCCCCATGCCTTCCGAGGCCGCGATCCGCAAGATCGATGCCTTCATGAAAGGCGGCGGCACGATCATCTTCGATACGCGGGATGCCTTGAACAACCGGGGCGGCAACAGCGTCACGCCGGAGACGCAGTATATGCGCCGGATTCTGGCGAGCATCGACGTGCCGGATCTGGAGCCCGTCCCGAAGGATCATGTCGTCACCAAGACTTTCTACATCCTGGAGAATTTCGTCGGCCGCTATGCGGCGGGGCGGACCTGGATCGAGGTCCTGCAGCGCAACCAGGAGCAGGACCGCACCCGGCCGGCGCAGGCGGGAGACCGCGTCTCGCCGATCATCATCACCGGCAATGATCTGGCGGCCGCCTGGGCGGTCGATCGCCTCGGCCAGCCCCGCTTCCCGCTGGTGCCCGGCGATCCGCGCCAGCGCGAGTTCGCGATCCGCGGCGGCATCAACATCGTCATGTATGCGCTCACCGGCAATTACAAGGCGGATCAGGTGCATGTTCCCGCCCTGCTCGAACGTCTGGGGCAGTAACGATGGATCGGTTCAGCCTTATCTTCACGCCTTTCCTGCCCTGGCCGGTCATCGCCGGCCTTGGCGTGGCGGCGCTCGCGGTTGCGGGCCTCGCAATTTTCGCCCGCCAGCGCGGCGGCTGGCTTCGCCTCGCGGCTTTCGGGCTCATGCTCCTCGCCCTCGCCAATCCCGCCTTCGTGACCTATGACCGCGACAAGCTGAACGATGTGGTCGCGGTTGTGCTGGACCGGACCGGCAGCCAGAGGCTGGCCGACAGGACCGCGCAGACAGACCGCGCCCGCGACGAGGTCCTGCGGCAGCTGAACGCCCGTCCCGGCACGGATATCCGCGTCATCGAGGTCGATGAGCGCGATGCCGACGTGGACGGCACGCGGCTGTTCGAGACCTTGCAGGCCGGCCTCGGCGATGTGCCGCCCGAGCGGATGGCGGGCGTCATCGCGATCACCGACGGCCGCGTGCACGATGTTCCCGCCAATGCCAGGGCACTCGGCTTTCAGGCGCCGGTCCATGCGCTCATCACCGGGCGCGAGGGCGAACGCGACCGCAGGCTCGAGGTCGTGCAGGGTCCCCGCTTCGGCATCGTCGGCAAGGATGTGCAGGTCGCCGTGCGCGTCGTCGATTCCGGCGTTCGGCCCGGCGCGCCCGCCAATGTGATCGTCCGGCGCGGCGGCCAGGTGATTGCCCGCCGCACGGCCGCGCCCGGCCAGATCGTCCGTGTGCCGGTGCGCATCGAGAATGCCGGACAGAATCTCATCGAGGTCGAGGCCGAGAGCCTTCCCGATGAATTGACCTTGCTCAACAACATTGCGGTGCTGCCGATCGACGGCGTCCGCGACAAGCTCAAGGTCCTGCTCGTTTCCGGCGAGCCCCATGCCGGCGAGCGGACCTGGCGCAATCTTCTGAAAGCCGACGGCAATGTCGAGCTCGTGCATTTCACCATCCTCCGTCCCCCGGAGAAGCAGGACGGCACGCCGATCAACGAGCTGGCGCTGATCGCCTTCCCGACGCGCGATCTCTTCGTCCAGAAGATCGCGGAATTCGATCTGATCATCCTCGACCGCTACGCCAACCAGAGCATCCTGCCGCCGAGCTATTTCGAGAACATCGTCCGCTATGTGCGCGAGGGCGGCGCGGTGCTGCTCGCCGCCGGCGGCGAATTCGCCGGTCCTGGCAGCCTGTCGACAACGCCGCTGATGCAGATCCTGCCGGCCCGCCCGGTCGGCAATCCCATCGAGCGGCCGTTCCTGCCGCGCATCTCTCCTATCGGCGAGCGCCACCCGGTCACCCGCAGCCTGCCCGGCTGGGACCGTGACAATCCGCAATGGGCGCCCTGGTTCCGGCTGGTGGCGGCGCAGGCGACGGCCGGCGCCTCGGTGATGACCGGTCCGGATGATCTGCCGCTGCTGGTGCTGAACCGCGTCCAGAAAGGCCGCGTCGCGCAGCTTCTGTCCGATCATGCCTGGCTCTGGGCCCGCGGGCTCGGCGAAGGCGGACCCTATATCGATCTCCTGCGGCGGCTGTCGCATTGGCTGATGAAGGAGCCTGAGCTCGACGAGGAGGCCCTGCGCATGACGGCGCGCGGCCGCGTGCTGACCATCGAGCGTCAGACGCTCGCCGAAAAGGTCGACGACATGCGGCTCATCGGCCCCGATGGGGACGAACTCAAGCTGACGCTGACGCAGGCGGAGCCGGGCCTCTGGCGCACCAATTTCAACGCCCGGCGTCAGGGCCTGCACCGCGTCATCGACGGCGAGCGCGTCGCCTTCGCCAATGTCGGGCCGCCCAATCCGCGCGAATTCCGCGAAGTGACGAGCACGGAGGAGGAGATGCGCGCCGTCCTTGAGCAGACCGGCGGCGGCGTGCGCCGTGTCGAGCAATCGGGCCGGTTCAATGTGCCGCGCATCGTTGATATCCTCGGCGGCACGCGCTACGCCGGTTCAGACTTCATCGGGCTGAAGCCCGCCGATGCCTATATCGTCAAGGGCGCCGGCCTCACGCCGCTGGCGCTCGGGCTCACGGGGCTCGCGCTGCTCCTCGGCAGCATCATCCTCACCTGGCTGAGGGAAGGCCGCAGCCGTTTCCGCAGGCGGGCCTGACCGCCCTTGATGCGGCAGGGGGGAATCCCGCTCGCCAACCGCGTCGATCCGTTCGGCGCGCTGTTTTCGACGCCGTCGCGCGGCAGGCTGATGGGCAACCGGGGCGGCCGCTTCCATGCGCCGGGGGACCGCACGGTCGCGGGCCGGCCCTTTGCGGCGAAGCAATGGATCTGCTGCGTGCTTGCGTTCGAGGATCGCCGGCGCATTGTATGGGCCACAGGCTACACGGAGCTGTTCTTCATGGACGAGGTGACGGCGCTCGCCGCCGGGCATCGCCCCTGCTTCGAGTGCCGCCGTGCGGATGCGATGGCCTTCGCCGCTGCCTGGGGCCGAAGCCAGGGCGGCTTGCCGCCCAGCGCCCCCGCCATGGATCAGATCCTGCACGGGGAACGGCTGGCGCCTGGCCGGGCCTTCGCCAAGCGGCTGCATAGATTGCCGCCGGGTACGCTGCCGGCCGGAGCGATGCTCGCCTGGCGGGACCAGGCCTGGGCTATCGCCGAAACCGGACTCGCGGACTGGACGCCGGAGGGCTTTCGCCAGCCGCAGCCGGACCTGCTGCAGGCGCTGCTGCGCGAAAGCGAGGCGTCCGTCCTCACTCCGCCATCCATTCTGGCCTGCCTGCGCGAGGGGTATCGTCCTGCGTGGCGTTGGCTGTGACGCCGGTCGGCGCTCCACTCAGAAAAGGTTGCCCTGTCCGGCGCCCGCCTTGCGGATGCGGGAGGTCCCGCCGCCGGCAGCCGCCTCGCCGGGGGCCCGCTGTTGTGCGCCCGGAGGTTCCTGAACCGCAGGTCCGTCATTCGCGACCTTGTTGACCGCCGTGCCGATCTCCACCAGTTCGAGCAGTTCGTCCGGCGGCGGCCGCAGCAATTTTTCCGCCTCGTCCGGTGTGGTTTTCGCATCGAGCCAGGCGGGGAAGCTTTCGGGCGGCAGGATGACGGGGCAGCGCTCATGGATGGCGGCGATCACGCCATTCGCATGGGTGTTCAGCAGGGCGACGGTGTCGATCTCACTGCCGTCCGGCGAGGACCAGGTCTCGTGCAGGGCCGCGAAGGCGAAGATGCCCCGGTCCGGCCGCCGCAGCAGGAAGGGCCGGCCCGGGCCATCGGTCTTCTGCCATTCGTAGAAGCCGTCCGCCGGCATCAGCACGCGGCGCCGGGCGAAGGCCGAGCGGAACGAGGGCTTCTCGCGCACGGTCTCCGAACGGATATTGATCACCAGGGGAAAGGCCTTGATGTCCTTCACCCAGCCGGGAAGAAAGCCCCAGCGCATCAGCGTGAAATGCCGGACGCCATCCTGCTGGATCACCACCGGCGCAGGCTGCGTCGGCGCGATATTGTAGCGCGGCGGGAAATTCGGCGTTTCGGCATAGCCGAAATAGGCCCGCATCTCCTCCGGCGTCGCCGTCACTGCAAACCGACCGCACATGGCGGGGCCATACACGAAAGCGGCGGCGGCGTCAGCATCCGGTCAGTTTTCGGCGCTCGGTCAGTTTTCGGCGCTTTCGAAATAGAAGATGTGTTTGCCCACCTTCTCGCGGCGATCCATGTAGCGCGCCCACCAGGGGCGGACGTAATTGGCGTGGTAATGCGTGGCGTTGCCGACGCCCGGCAGATAGGTGCGGCCTTCCGCCACGTCGCGCGCGATGCGCTGGGCGGTGGCCCAGGGGCCGGCCTCGTTGGTGCGCAACGCCTTGCCTTCGCAGGCGAAGGTGAACTGGCAGGCGAGGTAGCGGTGGCGGTTCTGATAGACGACGCCACACACGCTCGATGGATAGACGCCCGAGCGGACCCGGTTCAGCACCACCTGGGCGACGCCGGCCTGGCCGCGTTCCGGTTCGGAGCGCGCCTCGAAATAGACGGCCTCGGCCAGGCAGCGCATCTCCTTTTCGCTGGTGACGATGCCGACGAGCGGCGACTTCGGACCGACCGGTTTCGGCAGCGGCGGGGAGCCAAGTTGCGTCTGGCCATGGGGCTGGATAAGGGCCGGATCGGCCGGCGCCGAAACCCGTGCCACGACGATTGTGTCGGCCGGGCCGGCTCCGGGCTGATTCTCGGTGAAGATTGCAGCCTCCGGCGCCTCCATCCCGCTGAAGGCGCCGATGATCGGGCCGCCATCGTCATCGGCGAAGGGTTTGGCGGCCGGCATCATCTCGCCGCCCAGCCGGAACAGGACGGAGATTTCCGGCGTTGCGCCCGAGAGCTCCTCGCGGCCGTCCGTCGGTTGCGCGCCGCGCCAGAAGCCGGGCTGCAATTGCGGCTCCTCCTCCGTCTCCGGCTCGGCGGGAACCGTCATGGCTTCGTGCGGCGCGGCGAGGAAATCCTCCTGCGCGATCGCAAGGTCGGGCGGGGTGAGGGTGGGCCAGGCGAGCGAGTGATTGGCCGTATCCTCGCCGAAGCGCAGGCCAGGCAACGAGGCATCGACGCTGGTGCGGATGCCGGCGGTGGCGGTGAAAGAGACGACGACGCCGCCGGCGAGAACCCAGGGCATCAGCGGGCGGATCATCAGCGAGCGACGGGCCTTGCGGCTTGTGAGTGATTGCTTGTGAAGCCGCATGAACGCAAACTCGTACGCAACTGGGAAAGGTGATCCGTGTCGGCGGATCGCGTGACATGGATAATGGCCCAGTAAGGTTGCTGGCCGGTTAACCAAAAGAAATTCCTTTCAGGGCCCTCCGCTTAACGATGCATTAGGGTTAACAAACTACTGCTACTGGGGTTTTTCAGTACCAGAAAGAGGTCCCGCAATGGATCTGTCTGTTCCGTTTGCTGCAAGGTTCAAGTTCAGGCGCAGCGCGGTTGCGGTAGCGCTCGTCGCAGTTCTGCTCGGTGGTTGCCTGAAGCGCGACCCCGGCGACATCACCGGCTCCATCAACCAGCAGGTGCGGGGGATGACGGATGCGGAAAAGCGTCTCGCCATCGAGCAGCTGGGCCGGCAATATGAAAAGACCCCCGGCGAGAAGCGCGTTTCCATGACCTATGCGCGCATGCTGCGCGATGTCGGTCAGATCAACCAGGCGATCGCGGTGCTGCAGGCCGCAGCGGCGAAGTTTCCGAACGACCAGGAGGTTGCAGCAGCCTATGGCAAGGCCTTGGCCGATGGCGGCCGCTTCAACGAGGCCAAGGAAGTGCTCGCCCGGGCGCATACGCCGGATCGGCCGAACTGGCGGGTGCTCTCCACGCAAGGGGCGATCGCCGATCAGATGGGCCGGCACACCGAGGCGCAGCAATACTATCAGGCCGCCCTGCAGCTGCAGCCGGGCGATCCAAACATCCTCTCGAATCTCGGCTTGTCCTACGCCTTGTCGAACCGCCTGCCGGACGCCGAGCAGGCTCTGCGCCAGGCCGCGAGCCACCCGGGCGCGAGCCCGCAGGTGCGCGGCAATTTCGCGCTGGTCCTGGCGCTGGAGGGGAAATACAAGGAAGCCGAGCAGGCCGCCGCGAAGGACCTTTCACCAGCGGACGCGCAGGCGAACGTGACATTCGTGCGCTCGATGACGGCGCAGAAGAACAACTGGCGGCAATTGCAAGCCATGAACCGCTCCGCGCCCGCCAAGCGGCCCCCGCAATAGGGCTCCTTGACGGGGAGCCCGGCAAGGCCCATCTTTTCGTGGATCGCAGGTTGAAGATCCGAGCGCGAAGCCCTCCGCAAGCGGGAGGGCTTTTCGTTTTCCGGGCGCCGCGCGGGGAAACGAACATGTCAGGCGTGAACCGGCAAGGCCATATCCGTCTCACCTCTCATCCTGAGCCGGGCGAAGTGCGTTTCCCGGTGACATGGGGAGCGGCAGACCCCGCCCGGAGAGGCGCGCTGATCGGCACGGTGACGCGTCCCGCCGATCGCAATGTGATCGGCGCCGTCGGCGGCGCTTATTCGCTTTACCGGGCGCTCGCTGTCTCGTCGGGTGCGCTCAATCCGCTGGCGCGGCCGGACCTGCGCAACACACATCCGCCGGTGGCCATCGGGCCGCATCCGCAATGGAGCGACCCGGGAAGAATCGTCTCGCTCGACCCATGGGGCCATCTCGTGGCGGAGGTGTTCGCCCGCGGGATCGGGGAGGGTGTGGATATCCGCCCCACCATCGCCATCACCAAGGCGCGCCTCACGCTTCCCGAAATCCAGGCGCGGCTCGCAGCAGGGCATATCAAGGCCGATGGCGAGATCATGAAGAAGACGGGCGAGATCGCCGTCACCAAGATTGCGGTCGATCCGGTCTGGCACCTGCCGGGCATCGCCGAACGTTTCGGCACGCCAGAGACCAACCTGCGCCGGCAGCTCTTTGAGCAGACCGGCGGCATGTTCCCCGAACTGGTGACGAGGCCGGACCTTTCAGTGTTCTTTCCGCCGATCGGCGGGCTTACGGCCTATGTTTTCGGTGATGTCAGCCGCCTGTCATCGGGCCGTCATCGCATTGCCTGCCGCGTGCATGACGAGTGCAATGGCTCGGATGTCTTCGGTTCCGATATCTGCACCTGCCGCCCCTATCTGATCCATGGCATCGAGGAATGCGCCCGCGAGGCGCAGAACGGCGGCGCGGGCCTCATCGTCTATAACCGCAAGGAAGGCCGGGCCCTGGGCGAGGTCACCAAGTTCCTCGTCTATAATGCCCGCAAGCGCCAGGAGGGCGGCGACAGCGCGGCCACCTACTTCGAACGCACCGAATGCGTGGCGGGCGTGCAGGACGCCCGCTTCCAGCAATTGATGCCCGATATCCTGCATTGGTTCGGCATTCGCCGGATTGACCGGCTGATGTCGATGTCGAACATGAAGTACGATGCCATGGTGGCCTCCGGCATCGAGATCGGCGAGCGGGTGCCCATTCCGGCGGAACTGGTGCCGGATGACGCCTCCGTCGAGATGGAGGCGAAGAAGGCGGCGGGCTATTACGCGCCCGAGGGCGCCAAGGACAAGGCAACGCTCAAGGGCGTCAAAGGCCGCGATCTCGACCGGTTCTGAAGCAGGCCCGCGCCTCCGGCCTTTGCATTCGCGAAGGCTTTCGCTATCGAAAACTCCATGCCTGCTCCCCCCGATCTTTCGAGCCGAGTCGAAGCCCATGCCCTTGGCGGGCACATTCTGGCAGCGGCTTTTCCCGGCGATGCGCCCGTTTTTGCGCTGGCTGACGGCGGCATTCGCCTGCTGTCGCCTTCACCGCAGACGATCGACGCCCACCCATCCGGCATGCTGACAGCCGCCTTCACGGCGGATGCTATCATCAGCGGCGGCGAGGATGGGAAGGTCGTCCGCACCGGCGCGGATGGCGTGCGGCTGGTTCTCGCGGATGAAGGCGGCAAGTGGATCGACGCCATCGCCACCGGTCACGACGGTTCGATCGCCTGGTCGTTCGGCCGGACGGTGCGGGTGCGCTCCGCCAAGGGGGCGATCCGGACCATGACCGCGCCGACGACGGCGCGCGGCCTCGCCTTTCTGCCCAAGGGGTATCGGCTGGCGCTCTCCCATTACAATGGCGCGAGCCTGTGGTTCCCCAATGCCAGCGCGGAACCCGAGCCGCTGCCATGGAAAGGCTCGCATCTCGATCTCACCGTCTCGCCGGATGGGCGGTATGTCGTGACCTCGATGCAGGAGAATGCGCTGCACGGCTGGCGCATCACCGACAAAGCGCATATGCGCATGACAGGCTATCCCGCCAAGACACGGTCAATGAGCTGGTCGCATGATGGAAACTGGCTGGCGACGGCAGGGGCCGAAGCGGCGATCATCTGGCCCTTCTCGGGCAAGGACGGGCCGATGGGAAAAGCGCCCCGCGAATGCGGCGTGCGGCCGGCGCGCGTCAGCCAGGTCGCCTTTCATCCCGGCGCCCTGGTCGTCGCCATCGGCTATGAGGATGGCTTCGTCATGCTCGTGCGGCTGACGGACGGGTCCGAGCTGCTGGTGCGTGCGCCGGCCTCCGGCGCAGGCGCGAAGGCGATCACCGCATTCGCCTGGGACAAGCCCGGCCGGCGTCTGGCGATCGGGGCGGCGGATGGCTTCGCCGGCATCCTCACCTTGCCTTGAGGTTGCCGCACGCGCATGTGAGGATCAACGCATGTGGAAGCTCTCGCTCAAACCCAAAGGCCCTGACCGCACGAGCCACGAGCGGGTGAAGGGCCTTGTCTTCGAGGCGCTCGGCCGCAATCCCGACATTGGCATCAGCGTCAGCGAGATCGCTTGCGCCGATCCCGCCTGTCCCGGCGAGGAAACAATCATCCTGGTGATGATCCCGAAGCGCAAGACCGCAGCTTGCAAGGTCGCCAGGGCGCTCGCCGATGTCACCGGGGATGATGTCCGCGATGCGCTCAAGGAATTGGCGTACACGCCGTGAGCCATCGTCCGCTGGATGCCGTCAAACGTCCCCGAAACGCTCCTTGATGCGCCGGCGCAGGCCGTCGCGGACGCTGCGGTAGGCCTGCAGGCGGCTTTCGCGGGAGCCGCCGCTTTCGGCCGTCGGGTCTTCGGTCGGCCAGTATTCGACATCAACGGAGGAATGCCGGGTGAGCATCCGCACCTTCTCCAGCGCCTCGGGGGACAGCGCCACGATGATGTCGAATTCATCAACGGCGATATCGTCGAATCCCTGGGTATTATGATCAGTGATGTCGATGCCGATTTCGGCGAGAGCGGCGACCGCGAAAGCATCGAGGCTCGCGGTCGAAAGGCCGGCGGAATCGACATAGATCCGCTGGCCGAGGATGGCGCGGGCGAGGCCTTCCGCCATGGGCGAGCGCACGGCGTTCAGCGTGCAGGCGAAGAGGATCGAATGCGGGCGGTCATTCATCGTGCTCAGGTTTCCCGGCCCGTCCAGCTCAGCGCCGCCAGCAGCGTGAAGATGCGGCGCGCCGTCTGGAAATCGATGGAGACCTTGTCCTTCAGGCGCTCGATCACGATTTCCGCAGCCTCGTTGTGGATGCCGCGCCGGCCCATGTCGATCGCCTCGATCTGTTCCGCCGTCGCGGTGCGGATCGCCTCGTAATAGCTCTCGCAGATCATGAAATAGTCCTTGATCACCCGCCGGAACGGCGAAAGCGACAGGCCATGCGTGATGATGTGCCGGCCATCCTCGGTGCGGATATCGAAGGCGAGCCGCCCGCTCATCATGCTGATATGCAGGGCGAAGGGGCCAGCGCGCCCGTCCGGCAGGGCGAATTTGTTCTCCTCGACGAGATCGTAGATGGCGGTGAGCCGCTCATGCTCCTGATCCGGCGTGCCGCGCTCGATCGAGGCGGCATCCAGCACGACCGAAACCAGCCGCTGCGTTGATTTTGCCGAAGGGTCGCGGTTCATCGCGGGTCAATCCAGCGGCAGATTGAGGCGAATGGCGATCGAGCGCGCATGGGCGTCGAGCCCTTCGGCCTGGCCGAGCGCCATCGCCGCCGGGCCAAGCGCGCCCAGCTGATCGGGCCCGCATCGCAGGATGGATGTCCGCTTCATGAAATCGAGCACTCCCAGACCCGAAGCGTAGCGGGCGCTGCGGGCGGTCGGCAAGACATGGTTTGAGCCGCCCACATAATCGCCGATGGCCTCCGGCGTATGCGCGCCCAGGAAGATCGCGCCTGCGTTGCGGATGGCGGCGGAGAGCTGCTCGGCGTCGGCGGCGATGATTTCCAGATGCTCCGGCGCCAGGCGATCCACCAGCGGCGCCGCTTCGGCGAGCGACGGGACGAGGATGATCGCCCCGAAATCGCGCCAGGAGGCTTCCGCGATGGCGCGCCGCGGCAGCGTGCGCAATTGCCCGGCGACGGCGGCCTCGACATCGGCGGCGAGCACGGCGGAATCCGTGATGAGGATGGATTGCGCGGAGGCATCGTGCTCGGCCTGGGCGAGCAGATCGGCCGCGATCCAGGCCGGATTGGCGGTGCCGTCGGCCAGCACGACCACCTCTGACGGACCGGCGATCATGTCGATGCCGACCTGGCCGAACACCTGCCGCTTGGCGGCGGCGACATAGGCGTTGCCGGGACCCACGATCTTCACCACGGGCGCGATGCTCGCCGTGCCATAGGCGAGCGCCGCCACGGCCTGGGCGCCGCCGACGCGGTAGATCTCGTCCACCCCGGCGATGGAGGCGGCGACCAGAACGAGCGGGTTGATCGCCCCTCCCGGCGCCGGCACCGCCATCACCACGCGCGGGACGCCCGCGGCCTTGGCCGGCACGGCGTTCATCAGCACGGAGGAAGGATAGCTCGCGCTTCCGCCGGGCACATAAAGCCCCACCGATTCGATGGCGGTCCAGCGCCAGCCGAGGTTCACTCCCAGCGCATCGGTGAAAAGGCTGTCCTGCGGCCGCTGCTTGAGATGATAGGCCTCGATCCGGTCCTTCGCGAATTCCAGCGCGGCGAGCGCCTTCGCGTCACAAGCCGCCCTGGCCTCCGCGATGGTGTCTGCCCCCACGCGAAGACCCAGCCGGTTGAGATCGACGCTGTCGAAGCGGCGGGAGAGATCGGCGAGGGCGCGGTCGCCCTCCTTGCGGACCGCCGCGATGATCCCGGCCACCGCGCTGGTCACCTCTTCCGATACTTCGCGCTTCTGTTCGAGCAGCGTCCGGAAAGCGGCCTCAAAGCCCGGCGCGCTTCTGTCCAATCTCTGCGTCATGGCACTGCCCTGTCGGTGTTGCTGAACGTCAGTCGCTGATTCGTTCGACCTGCGCTCCGCACCTCTGGAGCTTCTTCTCGAGCGCTTCGAAGCCCCGGTCGAGATGGTAGACCCGGTGGACGACCGTCTCACCTTCGGCGGCGAGACCGGCGATCACCATCGCCACGGAAGCCCTGAGGTCGGTCGCCATCACCTGCGCGCCGGTCAGGCTCTTCACCCCTTCGATCACCGCCATGTCGCCATCAAGCTTGATGCGGGCACCGAGCCGGGCGAGCTCCTGCACATGCATGAAGCGGTTTTCGAAGATCGTTTCGCGGATATGCGACACGCCATTGGCCTTGCACATCAGCGCCATGAACTGGGCCTGCAAGTCGGTCGGGAAGCCGGGAAACGGCTGGGTCGTGACGTCTGCGGAGGAAACGCCAGCCCCGTTTCGGGCAATACGCACCCCGTTCTCCTGCTTCTCGACGGTGACGCCGATGCGCTGGAGGACATCGAAGGCCGATTTGAGGAGATCGTAGCGGGCGTTCTCAAGCACCACATCGCCGCCAGTCATGGCGACAGCCATGGCGTAGGTGCCTGTCTCGATCCGGTCGGGCAGCACCGAATGGCGCGCTCCATGCAGCCGGCTGACACCCTGAATCTCGATCGTCGCGGTTCCGGCGCCGGTGATCCTCGCGCCCATCTTGTTCAGGAGGCCGGCGAGATCGACGACCTCGGGCTCGCGGGCCGCATTGTGGATCACGCTCCTGCCGTCGGCCAGAACCGCAGCCATAAGCGCCGTATGGGTCGCGCCCACCGTCACTTTCGGAAAGAAGATCTCCGCGCCCTTCAGGCCTTTCGGCGCGGCGGCGATGACGTAGCCCGCCTCGATTTCGATCGATGCGCCGAGCCTTTCAAGCGCTTGCAGATAAAGATCGACAGGCCGGGTCCCGATGGCGCAGCCGCCGGGCAGCGAAACCTTCGCCAGGCCCATGCGGGCAAGCAGCGGGCCGATCACCCAGAAGCTCGCCCGCATGCGCGAAACGAGTTCGTATGGCGCCGTCGTATCGACGATCTGCCGGGCGGAAAGATCGATGGTCTGGCCGGTTTCCGTCGTTTGCCCCGCCAGCCGTCCGGCGATCTTGTGATCCACGCCGTGATTGCTGAGGATGCGCAAAAGCTGCGTCACGTCCGAAAGCCGCGGCACGTTGTCGAGCGTGACGCCGTCGTCGGTCAGCAAGGCCGCTGTCATCAGCGGCAGGGCGGCATTCTTCGCGCCGGAGATGGGAATCGAGCCATGGAGCTTGGCTCCACCGGTGATGCTGATGCGATCCATTGGCCTGTCTTGGTTCCTGCTTCGCCGCCCGCGCCCGCCGAAGGCGAGGAGGCGCTGTCGTATTGGTAACGCTACGTTTTCTTTGCGATATCGCTTGAGCTGGCGCGCTCCACAGCTTTCGCGTCTCTGTCTGGGGGATTATCCGTCTTCCGCGCCAATTGCTGGGATTTCCGTTCCGTGAGATTCCGCCTCAAGGCATCCGCCAAACGCCGTTTCCGAGCCGAACTCGGTTCTGCGGGGTGATCCAACGGTCGGCCCTTCTGATCCTGACCAGTGGTTTATGCCCCCGCGCCCCCAGAGGCAAGCGGCGACGGAATTCCTTAATCCCGGAAGATGCGGAGCACCGCCCGAATTGCTGGATTTGTCGGACTCAGCCTAGGTTTATTATCAGGGGTATCTTCATGACTTCTCAACCTTCTCCGCGCCGGATCGTCGCTTGGCTGGCTCAAGGTTTGAATGGGGTCGGTCCTCGCACCGACCTCCTCAAATGCCTTCAGGATGTCTGCCGGGTCGCCGGGGCGCGTCATGGATGCTTCATCATGCGCCATGTTCCGGGCGTCGTTGGTGATGACCCTTTCTACATCGATACCTACGGCGATAAATGGCGCAAGCACGCCGAAGCGAGCGGTTATCCCCTGAATGATCCGCTGAACGGATTGAGCGACCGGTCAAGTCAGCCGATCGACTGGTCGGAGCTGCCGCCCGCAAGGGGCAAGCCGAAACGCTACTTCAAGGATTTCGCCGAGTTTCAGCTCGGCAGGCAGGCGCTGACCATGACGTACCGAGGACCGCTCGGCGATCGCTCGCTGTTGACGCTGACCAGCG
The DNA here is from genome assembly GCA_020252485.1 of Methylocystis sp. GTDB lineage: Bacteria > Pseudomonadota > Alphaproteobacteria > Rhizobiales > Beijerinckiaceae > JADCCX01. Next base: position 62,509 of record JADCCX010000012.1, on the reverse strand, counting down.
AGGCGACCGAAAAGCGCTGGGTTGCCTCCAAACACGACATGGCTGCAGCGATGAGCGTGCTGCAGCCGGCCCTCCATAGCGCCGTGCTGCGCGTACGGTTCGGAATCGACGAAATCAGCGTCATCCGCCTGACCCCGCGTGAACGTGAATGCCTCGTCTGGGTGGCGAATGGGCACACCAGCAAGATGATCGGCGAAAATCTCGGCCTGACCCCTGCGACGGTCAACTTCTTCATCGATGCGGCGGTCGGCAAGCTTGAAGCCTCCAGCCGGGCGCATGCCGCCGCCAAGGCGGTCGCCCGCGGACTCATCCCGCCGCCACGCTAAGCGGCATGTCGCTGGTCTCGCGCGGAGCGGAGGCCCTTCCGCTGCCTCAGCCGGCGTTCGGCGCCCGGGATGGGGCATCATTCAAGCAAAAGCTCTTGCTGCTCTTTCTCCTGCTCGCGTTGGCGGCCACGCTGATCTTCGCGCCCCGCCCCGGCCTCTGGCTGGCGATCGCCTTCTGCCCGCTCTTTCTGGGCCTCATCATCGTGCAGCTCGGCGCCGCCCTGGAGCCGCTTCATGCGGCTCAAGCGGACGCAACGGCCGGAGAACCGGCGACGGGTTGGCCCACCTACACGGTGCTTGTGCCGCTCTACCGGGAGGCCGCCGTCGCCGCGCAGCTGATCCGCGCCATCGAGCGCCTGGATTATCCCGCGGAACGCCTGCAGGTGCTTTTGCTGCTCGAAACCGACGACAGGGCGACACGCGCGGCGCTGGAAACCAGCCGCTATCCTCCTTTCGTCCGCCTGGCCGTCGTCCGCGACGGATATCCGCGCACCAAGCCGCGGGCGCTCAATGCAGGGCTCGCCCTCGCGACGGGCGAGCTCATCTGCGTCTTCGATGCGGAGGATATTCCCGAGCCCGACCAGCTGAAGCGCGCCGCCGCGATGTTCGCCAGCGCCGAGCCGGACGTTTTGTGCCTGCAGGCGACCCTCACGATCGACAACAGCCGCGATGGCTGGCTGCCGACGATGCTGGCGATCGAATACGCCGCGCTCTTCGATGTGATCAAGGGCGGTCTCGCCAATGCAGGGCTGCCGCTGCCCCTTGGCGGCACGTCCAACCATTTCCGCCGCGCCAGCCTGATCAGGCTGGGCGGCTGGGATGCCTGGAACGTCACCGAGGACGCGGATCTCGGCCTGTCGATCGCCCGGGCCAACGGCCGCGTCCTCGCCTTGCCGTCGCGGACCTTTGAGGAGGCGCCGGTCACCTTCAGCGTCTGGCTGGGCCAGCGCCGCCGCTGGCTTAAGGGCTGGATGCAGACCGGCATCCGGCATGGACGCCAGCCGCGTCTTGTCATGGCGCAGATGGGGCTTCTCGGCTGGACCGTCGCGATGCTGCAGGTCGGCGGCATCGCCGTGGGCGCTCTGACCTATCCGTTCTTCGGGCTCTGGGTCGGCTGGAACCTGTGGACCGGCGAAATCCTCAAGGCGGAGGATCCCCTTGCGCTCGTGGCCAACAGCCTGGCGATCGGCACGCTTCTCGCAGGCCTGGCCTGCATGTTCGCGCCCGCCATGATCGGCCTCTTCCGCCAGGGCGCCTGGCGCCTGATGCCGTGGGTGCCCACGCTCCCGGTTTACCAACTGCTCATATCGGCCGCCGCCTGGCTGGCGCTCGCCGACCTGCTCCGGCAGCCCTTCCAATGGGTCAAGACGCAGCATGGCCGCGGCACGCGCCGAATCGAAAAAAGCAGCGCGGGCCCCACTGCAGCAAAGACGATCAGAAGCAGGCCATGACCGCGTTCAGCAGCGTCTGGGCATAGACGCCTTCGCCGAACCGCCACCACAACGCCGCGCTTGCGCCAAGGAAGGCGACGGCGGCGATGCCGACAGCGACGCGTCCCCCGGCGGGCGAGACAGCTTCCATATTGGCGTTGGCGTCGATCATGATACATCATACACGACGCCGATGGTCCGTTGAAGTCCCAGAGGATCGCTTGCAGACAACTCTTCTGATCATTCTGGCCGTTATCGCGATCCTGGCGCTCTGGACCCAGCTTGCGGTCGCGAGCGCCCTCCGCCGCCACTCGCCGACCGGCATCTTCGTGCCGGTCACCGGCGGGCGGCTGCATCTGCGCGATCTCGGGCCCCGCGATGCCCCGCCGGAGCGCACCATCGTCCTGCTGCATGGCGCATCCTGCAACCTGCTGGCGCTGACGCTGCCGCTTGCAGACAAGCTCACGCAGAACTTCCGGGTCATCGCCATCGACCGGCCGGGCCATGGCCATAGCGAGCGGCCGGGCGGCCGGGCGGCAGCCAGCCTTGCGCTGCAGGCCCGGCTGATCGTCGAGGCGATGGGAGCCGTCGGTGCGCCAAAAGCGCTTGTCGTGGCCCATTCATGGTCCGGCGCGCTGGCGGCAACGCTGGCGCTCGATCATCCAGAGCGGGTGCTTGGCATGGGACTCCTCGCGCCTGCGACCCATCCCTGGCCCGGCGGCATCGTCTGGTATTACCATGCCGGAAGCTGGCCCGTGATCGGCTGGATTTTCGCCCGTCTGCTGCCGGTGCCGGGCGCCGCGCTCACGATGCAGGCCGGGGTGGACAGTGTCTTCCACCCGCAAAAGCCGCCGGCCAATTATGTCGAGGAGACAGCGGTGGCGCTGCTGCTGCGCCCCGGCAGCTTCGCCGCCAATGCCGAGGATGTGGCGGGGCTCTACGACCAGGTATCGGTCAATGCCGGGCGCTATCACAAGATTGCCGCTCCCGCTTTCGTCATCGCCGGCGACAGCGATGGCGTTGTCGCCGCCTGGCTGCACCTGGCTGCGCTCGCCCGTGATCTGCCCGATGTGGAGACCCATGTTCTCAAAGGCGTAGGGCATGTGCCGCACCATGCCGACACGGCCTTTGTCGTCTCCCAGATCGAGCGGCTCTCGGCGCGCGCAGCGTCACGCCAGGGGCAAGGCATCGCAGTTCCTTGATGTACTTCCGATCGGGGGCAGCCTATTGGAATTGACGCCCCTGACCGAGGCCTGCCGATGACCGATCCCCGCCTGCCCTATCTCGCCGATCTGGAGCGCCGCATCCTCTGGCTCGCCTCCTGGATGATCCACAACGCCAACCACATCCGCCCGGCCGGCGAGGTCAAGGTGGGCGGCCATCAGGCTTCCTCGGCCTCGATGGCGACGATTCTGACCGCGCTCTATTTCGGGGCGCTGCGCCCCGAGGACCGGGTGGCCGTCAAGCCGCATGCTTCGCCGGTCTTCCATGCCATCCAGTATCTCGCCGGCAACCAGAAGCGCGAGAAGCTCGAGAACTTCCGCGGCTACAAGGGCGCTCAGAGCTATCCCTCCCGCACCAAGGATGTCGACGATGTCGACTTCTCCACCGGCTCCGTGGGCCTCGGCGTCGCGCAGACGCTGTTTTCCTCGCTCGTGCAGGATTACGTGAAGGCGCATGGCTGGATGAAGGATCGGCCCGAAGGCCGCATGGTCTCGCTCATCGGCGATGCCGAAATGGATGAGGGCAACATCTACGAGGCGCTGATCGAGGGCTGGAAGCACGGTCTGCGCAACACCTGGTGGATCGTCGATTACAACCGCCAGTCGCTCGACGCCGTCGTGCGCGAAGGCCTCTGGGAAAAGTTCGAGACGATGTTCCGCAATTTCGGCTGGGACGTCGTCATCGTGAAGCACGGCGCCCTGCAGCAGGCGGCCTTCGCCGAACCCGGCGGCGCGATCTTGCGGGACTGGATCGGTCGCTGTCCGAACCAGCTCTATTCGGCGCTGACCTTTCAGGGCGGCGCGGCTTGGCGCAGGCGATTGCTCGACGAGATCGGCGATCAGGGGCCGGTGACCGCACTGATCGAGCGCCGCTCCGATGCCGAACTCTCCGCGCTGATGGGCAATCTCGGCGGGCATGACATGGCTTCGCTGCTGGCGGCCTTCGAGGCGGCTGGCGGGCATGACCGGCCGACGCTCTTCATCTGCTACACGATCAAGGGCTTCGGCCTGCCGCTCGCCGGCCACAAGGACAATCACGCCGGTCTGCTGACGCCCGCGCAGATGGAGGGCTTTCGCGCGGCGGCAGGCGTGCGGCCGGGATACGAATGGGAGAAATGGGAAGGCGCCAGGCTGCCCGCTGCCGATCTCCAGCGTTTCGTCGACGAAACGCCGTTCTTCATGTCCGGCCGCCGGCGGCTGGCGGCGCCAGCGGTGCCGGTGCCAGACAAGCTCGATTTTCCTGACCCGGCTGGCAAGCCGATCTCAACTCAGATGGGCTTCGGCCAGATCCTCAACGAGATCGCGCGGGAGGATACGGCGCTGGCGAGCCGGATCGTCACCACCGCGCCAGATGTGACGGTCTCGACCAATCTCGGGCCCTGGGTGAACCGGCGCGGGCTTTTTGCCCGAAAAACCCTCGCCGACACCTTCAAGGCGGAGCGCATACCCTCCACCTACACCTGGGAGTTCTCGCCCAGAGGGCAGCATCTCGAACTCGGCATCGCCGAATCGAACCTGTTTCTGGCGCTCTCGGCCTTCGGCCTGTCGCACAGCATCAACGGCGAGCGGCTGCTGCCGATCGGCACGGTCTACGATCCCTTCATCCTGCGCGCGGCGGATCAGCTCAACTACGCCTGCTATCAGGACGCGCGGTTCATGCTGGTGGCCACGCCCTCGGGCGTGACGCTGGCTCCGGAGGGCGGCGCGCATCAATCGATCGCCACGCCTCTGGTCGGCATGGCGCAGGACGGGCTCTGCTCCTTCGAGCCGGCTTTCCTCGACGAGCTGGCCGTGATCATGCGCTTCGGCTTCGATTACATGCAGCGGGACGGCGATGCTGATCCCGACGAGCGCAGCTGGCTGCGTGACCAGACCGGCGGATCGATCTACCTCCGGCTCAGCACCCGCCCCGTGGAGCAGCCGAACCGGCGGATGACGCCCGCGCTGCAGCGCGACATCGTCGATGGCGGTTACTGGATGCGCCGCCCCGGCCCCAATGCGTCGGTCGTCATCGCCTATACGGGTGCGCTGGCGCCGGAGGCCATCGAGGCGGTTGGCCTGATGGGCGAGGACCGGCGGGACATCGGCCTTCTGGCCGTCACCTCGGCGGACCGGCTGAATGCCGGCTGGACGGCGGCGCAGCGGGCGCGGGAGCGCGGCCTCGTGCATGCCCGCTCCCAAATCGAGCGTCTGCTGGATGAGGTCCCCGCCAAGGCCGCTATTGTCACAATCATCGACGGCCATCCGGCCACGCTTGCCTGGCTGGGCGCGGTGCACGGCCACCGCACGCGCTCGCTGGGCGTCGAGCATTTCGGCCAGACGGGCAGCATCGCCGAGCTTTACCGGCACTACGGGATCGATGCGCCGGGCATCATGCGCGCCGCAGAAGCCATCGCGCCCGGCCGGCCGATCCGCCACCTCAAGGCGGTCTGACAGGCGTCCGGTACGGCGGAGCGCCGCGTCAGTCGCGCCTTGGCCGCGGCGCGGGGACGGTGGCGCGATCCTCGATGCTCGGCGGATCGGCTCCGGCGGAGCGCCCCGCGATCATCCAGTAGATCGATCCGGCAAGGGCGCCCGTCGCCGCCAGCACGCCGGTCAGCGGCGAGGCGAGCGCCGAGCCAGCCATCAGATTGGGCAGCATCGCCCAGGGCAGAAGCGCGGTCAGCAAGGCAGCGCCCAGCGCCTGCAGCAGCCACCAGCGCAGACCGAACACTTCCGTCGCCGCAGCCACCAGCGCGACCGGCAGGAACAGGACGGCGATGGTGAGCGTGGACAGGCCCTGGGCCAGACGCGCGAAGCGATCGATGCCCTCGCCGTCCTGCGCCAGGCTATCGGCCAGCCTCTCCATCGTTGTGATGGCGGCTTCGGCGATGGCGCCGCCGAATTGCGGCTGGGCGAAGCCGGTGATCACCAGAAATGTCCCCGCGGCGAAAGCGGCGATCAGGATCGCCAGCGGCACGAGGATGATGCGTCCGAGCAACCACATTGTCTATGCCTCCGCCGCGGATGCCGCATAGATGCCTTCAGCGCCGATTCCGGCTTCCTGCATCATGCGGGCGCGGGCGCGAAGCTTCTCGGTCTCGCTCTTGAGCTGGCCGCAGGCCGCCAGGATATCGCGGCCGCGCGGCGTGCGCACCGGCGAGGAATAGCCCGCATTGAACACGTAATCCGAAAACCGTTCGATCTGCTCCCAATCCGAGCATTCATATTGCGTCCCCGGCCAGGGATTGAACGGGATGAGATTGATCTTCGCCGGAATTCCCTTGAGCAGCCGCACAAGCGCGCGCGCCTCGGTCAGGCTGTCGTTGACCCCTTTCAGCATCACATATTCGAAGGTGATGCGCCGCGCATTGGAGACGCCGGGATAGGTCCGGCAGGCCTCCATCAATTCGGCGATGGGGTATTTCTTGTTGAGCGGCACCAGTTCGTCGCGCAGCGCGTCGTTGGTGGCATGCAGCGAAATGGCGAGCATCGTGTTCGTCTCTTCGCCGAGCGGGCCGATCTGCGGCGCCACGCCGGAGGTCGAGACGGTGATGCGGCGCTTCGAGAGCTGCAGGCCCTCCTGATCGGTCAGCACGCCGATCGCCTCCCGCACATTCTCGAAATTGTAGAGCGGTTCGCCCATGCCCATGAAGACGATGTTGGAGACGAAACGGCTGCCCTCGCGCGGCACGAAGGCGCCGCCATCGGCTGTGCGTCCCGGGTAATCATTCAGCCGGTCGCGCGCGATCAGCACCTGTGCCACGATCTCCTGGGCCGTCAGATTGCGCACCAGCTTCTGCGTGCCGGTATGGCAGAACGAGCAGTTGAGCGTGCAGCCCACCTGGCTGGAGACGCAGAGCGTGCCGCGGTCGGTCTCGGGGATATAAACGACCTCGACCTCGGACCCCTTGTCGAACCGGCCCGTGCTTGGCAGGCGGATCAGCCATTTGCGCGTGCCGTCGCGGCTTACCTGCTCGGAGACGATTGTCGGCCGTTCGAGCGTATACGAATCGGCGAGGCTTCGCTGCAGGTCCTTCGAGATGTTCGTCATCGCGTCGAACGAGGTGGAGCCGCGCACATAAATCCAGTGCCAGATTTGCGATACCCGCATGCGCTGCTGCTTTTCAGGCACGCCGATCTGTCCGAGCTTTTCGGCCAGCGCCGCACGGCTGAGGCCGGCGATCGACGGCCGCGCCGGCGTCAGCCCGGCATCGGGAGCGGAAACGGCGGCGTTGGCGGTGGCGTTGGCGGCGATATCAGACATGCGGCTGCGTTAGCACGGATCGGCAGACGGTGCATCCGCCCGTCGCGATCACGAGCATTCCTGCTGCGCGCGTTCCAGCGCCTGGCCGAAGCCGGTGAGCGTGTAGCGGTCGGTCGTATCGTTGCCGCGCTGCGAGGTTCCCTTGACGGAGAGATTGCCGGCCTTGCGCAACTCGCCGATGAAGCGGTTCTCCTCAGCCGGATTCTTAAGCCAGACGGTCTTGTTCTGGCCGACGCCCGCGAAAGTCGCGCTGCCGACCGTGAGCTGCGCATCGGTGCCCGTCTTCAGCGGGTAACCGGTGAGCATGGAGAATTCCATCTTGTTGGCCTCGCCCTTGCGCATGGTGATGAAGACATGGGCCGGGTCGCGCGCAAGGCCCTTGGGCAGGCGCTCGGCCGGCTGCGCCATGATGAAACAATTCTTCTGGCGTCCCTCGCCGCTCGTAAAGATGCCCCAGGCCCCGGCCTTGCCGATCTCGAACGCGGTGCCGCTGCCATTGTTGCCGGTTGCGGTCCGGGCCGCCTGCCGCTGCTGCGCCTCGGCCGGAACCGCCAGGAAGGCCGCCATCAGGGCAAGCAGCGAGATGCTGGGAAGAATGCGTATCATCGGCGTCTCGTTATCCCTCGCTCTATGTTGGAGCGTGTTGTCTCCTTACAAAATTCCACGATAAGGGCAAATTTTCGATTTTCGGCGTTTTCGCCAAAGATTCGACAAGCCGCGTAGAAACCACCATATTCACGGCGTCCATTGAAGTGTAAACAAAACTGGACAGCGAGGGGAGCGTCAGCTCGGCGGAATGCATGGGATTGTCCCGGGATTTCGGCCAGCAGTTGCCCGCTGCAGCAGGGAGACTGTCTTGGTGACGCATGCCGAATGGGCGTCGCTTGTCAAATCGGTTGCGGAACAGCGCGACCGGGACGCTTTTGCACGGTTGTTCGACCATTTCGTTCCCCGGCTCGAAGCCTATCTGCAGCGGTTGGGCGCGGACAAGGCGACGGCGGAGGAAATCTCCCAGGATGTGATGATGACGCTGTGGCGCAAGGCGCAGCTCTTCGATCCGCAGAAATCCTCCGTCACCACCTGGCTTTACCGGATCGCGCGCAACCGCAGAATCGATGCCGCCAGGCGCGACCGGCTCGATTACCGCGATCCCATGGATGCTGCTTTCGGCGATGTCGCAGACGACAGGGAGCTTGATTCGGCGGTCGATGTGCAGCGGCGCGAGGAAGTCCTGCGCACGGCGATCAAGGAATTGCCGGAAGAGCAGCTGACGCTGGTGCGCCTCGCCTTCTTCGAGAGCCTTTCCCACAGCTCCATCGCCGCACGCACTGGATTGCCGTTGGGCACGGTGAAATCCCGCATCCGGCTGGCCTTCACGCGGCTCAGGCGCACGCTCGAATCGCGGGGCGTCGTCGAGGCGACCTGATCAGCCCTCGGTGCGCCCGAGAAACCGGCGCGCCTTCTCCCAATGGTCTTCCCGCATATGCATGCGGATGGCGGCGATCGTCGCGGCGATCACTGCGGCATCGTCCGTGAACCCGATCATCGGCAGGAAATCCGGGATGGCGTCGAAGGGCATCACGAAATAGGCAAGGGCGCCGACGATCAGCAGCTTAACGCGTGACGGCGTCGCCGGATCGGCGGCGCAGAAGGCCGCCGCGACGATATCGTCGGCGAAAGGCAGCTTGCGCCCGAGCGTGCGGATCCGATCCCAGAAATCACGGAAGACGCCCGCCTCGTCCCGCGCCGCGCGGCGCATGGCCTCGATTTCGGCCTTGCTGAATTCCGTTCCGGGGCGGTCCTGCGCCATCGGTTCAAGCTCCCGGCATGGGCGTGTGCTGAGACTGATATGGCCGGATCGCGGCGGCACGGCAAGGGGGCTGTCCTCGCAGAAGCGCAGGTTGATGCGCCGTCTTTGCTGTTGCGAAGGCGGTCCCCGGCGATGCACAATGCCGTTGGCGGTTGACCCCCAGGAACGCAGTTGACCCGCAGGAACAACGTTGCCTTACGAAGATCATTCCCTGCCGGTTGGAGAGACAAACATGGCATTTCGACTGGATGGGCGCCGCGCGCTGGTCATGGGCGGCTCCCGCGGCATCGGCCTTGGCATCGCCAGGGCTTTCGCGGAGGCCGGCGCGGCGGTCGCGGTCACGGGGCGCAAGCAGGAGGATGCGGGCGATGCAGCCCGCAGCATCGGCAAATCCGCCTTCGGCTTCGCGCTCGACACTGCCGACCTCAACCAGATTGACAGCGTCCATGCCGAGGCGGCGCGGGCGCTTGGCGGCGGCATCGATATCCTGGTGCTCAACAGCGGCGGCCCGCCGCCCGGCCCGGCCATGGGGGTTTCCTCCGAAAACTGGCAACAGTACTGGACGATGATGTTCGTCGGCCTTGTCCGCATGGCGGATCTGGCCCTGCCGGGCATGATCGAGCGCCGGTTTGGCCGCGTGATGAGCGTCGTTTCATCAAGCGTCATCCAGCCCATCCCCAATCTCGGCATGTCGAATGCGATCCGGCCCGCCATCGTCGGCTGGGGAAAGACGGTTTCCAATGAAGTGGCGCGCTTCGGCGTCACCGTGAACGCCATTGCGCCGGGACGAATCCAGACCGAACGCGTCGACCGGATCGACCAGGGCGCGGCGGCGAAGACGGGCAAGACCCACGATCAGATCCGCACCGAAGCGATGGGCCGCATCCCTGTCGGGCGCTACGGAACGATCGAGGAATTCGGCGCGGCGGCGCTGTTTCTGGCGAGCAACGAAGCGTCCTTCACGACCGGATCGATCATCCGCGTCGATGGCGGGCAGATCTCCAGCATCTGATCCGGTCCAAGCGAAAGAAGAGGAAAACGCCATGGCATTGACGATGACAGGCGAGGTCGATCTGCCCGCCTCCCGCGAGGAGGTCTGGGCCAAGCTGAATGATCCGGAAGTGCTGATGGCCTGCATTCCTGGCTGCGAAAGCCTCGAGAAGACCGGCGAGCACGAGCTTCAGGCTGTCGCCAAGATGAAGATCGGCCCCGTTTCCGCGACCTTCAAGGGCAAGGTCGAGCTCACCGATCTCGATCCGCCGAACGGCTACACGATCTCCGGCGAGGGCCAGGGCGGCATCGCCGGTTTCGCCAAGGGCGCTGCGAAGGTGGCGCTCGTGGCGATCGAGGGCGGCACGCGGATGTCCTATTCCGTCGAGGCGCAGGTCGGCGGCAAGATCGCACAACTGGGCGCGCGGCTGATCGACGGCGTCGCCAAACGGATGGCGGATCAGTTCTTCGAGCGTTTTGCGGAACAATTCACCAGTCCAACGGCTTGACAGGCAGGCAGCGCATGACGACCCGTGACGACGTTCTCAGAGCCCTGGAGGCGCTGCCAGGCCCCGGCGGCTCCGGCTCGCTGGCCGCCAGCGGAGCGCTTTCCGAGATCGTCATCCACCAGAACAAGGTCTATTTCTCGATCGCCGTCGATCCAACGCGCGCGAAGGATGCGGAAGCGCTGCGCAAGGCGGCGGAGGACGCCATCCGGGCCATGCCGGGCGTGGCGGGCGCCATGGTGACGCTGACGGCGGAAAAGCCGAGAACCGCCGCCGCTCCCGCCCCGCCGCAGCCAAGCCCCAGGGTCCAGGCCGCCACGGCTCAGGCCGGTCCGCCCGGCGTGCGCCACATTATCGCGGTGGCATCGGGCAAGGGCGGCGTCGGTAAATCGACGACCGCCTGCAATCTGGCGCTCGGCTTTGCCGCTTCCGGCCTGCGCGTTGGCGTGCTGGATGCCGATATCTACGGGCCATCGATGCCCAAACTCTTCGGTATCCGCGGCAGGCCGAAGATCAAGACCGGGCGCACGCTGATGCCGATGGAGGGCTATGGCTGCAAGGTCATGTCGATCGGCTTCCTTGTGGAAGAGGATACCGCCATGATCTGGCGGGGTCCCATGGTGATTTCGGCCCTGAACCAGATGCTGCGCGATGTCGACTGGGGCGATCTCGATGTGCTGGTGGTCGACATGCCGCCGGGCACCGGCGACGCCCAGCTGACCATGAGCCAATCCGTGCCGCTGGCCGGCGCTGTCATCGTCTCGACGCCGCAGGATCTGGCCCTCATTGATGCGCGGCGCGGCGTCGCGATGTTCCAGAAGGTGAATGTCCCCATCCTTGGCATCATCGAGAACATGAGCTATTTCCTCTGCCCGTCCTGCGGTGTCCGCTCCGATATCTTCGGGCATGGCGGCGCGCGCGACGAGGCGACCCGCATCGGCGTGCCGTTTCTGGGCGAAATTCCTCTTCACATGGACATCCGCGAGAATGCCGATGGCGGCACGCCTGTCGTCGTGACCTCGCCCGACAGCGGCCATGCAAAGGCCTACCGGGCGATCGCAGCCGCAATCTGGCAGGGTCTCGACGCGGGAACCGCATCGCGCGCCGCCCCGCGCATCGTCATCGAATAGGAGGGGCATGTGCAGCTTCCCAACGGCTATTACCAGCTTCCACCGGGCAAAATGGCCAATGCCGTCACCTGGATGGAGCGGAAGGACCTGTCACCGTCCTCTGCTCCTGCGCCGAAAGGCCTGACCTTGCGCAGGCTCGGCCCGCTCGATGCCGCGCTGCATCCCAGGCTCTATCGCAGCATCGGCGAGCCATGGCTGTGGAGCGGCCTGCTGATGAAGTCGAAGGCGGAAATGGAGGCCTATCTTGGCAACCCGGATGTGCTGAGCTTCGCGGCCTTCGACGGCGCAAAGGCCATTGGCATGCTCGATCTGGAGACCTCACCTTCCGAGGGCGTCGAGATCGCCTATTTCGGACTGGCGCCGTCGCATACGGGAAAGGGCGCCGGCGCCTGGCTGATGGACGAGTCCGTCCGCATCGCCTGCGAAGCTGGCCATGCGCGGCTGTGGCTGCACACCTGCAACTTCGATCATCCGAAGGCTGTCGCCTTCTATCAGAAACAGGGTTTCACGATCTACGCGCAGGGCTTCGAGATCATGGATGATCCGCGCCGAGAGGGTCATCTGCCGCGCGAAGCCGCGCCGCATGTGCCGTTCATGAAGGGTTAGATACCCTTTTCGACCCTGCATTTCCTTCATCAAGTGTCGCCAACGTCATTGCGAGCGAAGCAAAGCAATCCAGTACGACGCTGCAAACGATCAGCCGTCCGATGTCTGCCTCTGGATTGCTTCGCTTCGCTCGCAATGACGGAGAGTGCAGCGACGCGAGGCCTACGCCCAGGCGCGCGCGGCGAGTTTTTTCTCGTAGGCGTCGAGCTGCTTGCTCTTCTGCATGGTCAGGCCGATGTCATCGAGGCCGTTGAGCAGGCAATGCTTGCGGAAGGGGTCGATCTCGAAGCGGATCGTGCCGCCGTCAGGCCCCTGGATCGTCTGTGTTTCGAGATCGATCGAGAGAGTCGCATTCGACCCGCGCTCCGCGTCCTCGAACAACCTGTCGAGCTCTTCCTGCGAGACCTTGATCGGCAGGATGCCGTTCTTGAAGCAGTTGTTGTAGAAGATATCCGCGAAGCTGGTGCTGATCACGCAGCGGATGCCGAAATCGAGCAGCGCCCAGGGGGCATGCTCGCGCGACGAGCCGCAACCAAAATTGTCGCCCGCGACCAGGATGTTCGCCCGGCGGTAGGCCGGCTTGTTCAGCACGAAATCCGGGTTCTCCTGGCCCTTTTCATTGTAGCGCATCTCCGAAAAGAGCGCCGAGCCAAGGCCAGTGCGCTTGATCGTCTTGAGGTATTGCTTGGGGATGATCATGTCGGTGTCGACATTGACCACCTTCAGCGGGGCCGCGACGGAAGTGAGCTTGTTGAAGGGCTGCATGGGCTTTTCCCCTGTTCAGTCTGGCGGACTGATAGCGGATTGCGGCCAGATCGCAACAGTTTCACCCATTTCGTTTCAATAATCGAAAGGGATTCATGCTAACGGCACCCCATGTTTGATCAAAACATTCCCGCTCCGCTCAAGGCCTTTGCCGAGCGGGAGTTCGCCGGGGAAAAACTCGTCTGGGCCGCCCGGCCGGATGTCAAGCTCGCCTTCCTGATGTCTTTCGCCATCTGGTTGTTCGCCATCCCCTGGACCGCGTTTTCGCTGTTCTGGATCAGTGTTCCCGTCGGGGCGCTGCTTGAAACCTACGCCGGCATCAATGTCGGCGCCCCCAAAGGCGCGCCATCTCTGATGATGGGGGTATTCGCGCTCTTCGGTGTTCCCTTCGTTCTGGTCGGTTTCGGGATGCTGCTGGCCCCCGTCTGGGTCCTCAGGAAGGGGGTCCGGACGCTCTATGTGCTGACCAACAGTCGCCTCGCCATTCTCCAGGGGGCGCGCAATGTCGAAGTCGTTTCAATCCGGCCGCAAGAGATCGTCTCGCTGTCACGCAAGGAAGGGCCGGACGGGCGCGGCACGGTGATTCTGCATCAGGGCTTCGAGCGGGATTCGGATGGCGACCGGCAGGAGAAGAAGATCGAACTCGGCGTCATCAACGAGGTCAGACGCGTCGAGCAGCTGGTGCTCGATCTGAAGAAACGCGCAGCGGCGTAAGCCTACCCTACAGCCTTCTCGATCGCTTCCATATCCGCATCGCTGAGACCGAAATGATGGCCGATCTCGTGCACCAGAACATGGGTCACGAGGTGACCGAGCGTCTCGTCATGTTCGGCCCAATAGTCGAGCATGGGGCGGCGATAGAGCCAGACCATGTTGGGGAACTGGCCTGTCTGGGAGACCGCTGAATCCTGGGCCATGCCGACGCCGCGGAACAGGCCAAGCAGGTCGAACGGTGTCTCGCATTCCATCTCGTCCAGCGTTTCGTCGTCGGGGAAGTCCTCCACCTTGATGATGAGGCCGTCACTAAGCGCCCTGAAGGTCGTGGGCAGCCGGTCATAGGCCTCAGCTGCGAGCCTCTCGAAATCGGCGAGCGTCGGGGCCCGCTGGCCGGCAAGATAGGCATTCGGATCGTTCGGCAAGGCGGCCCCCGTCAGCAATCGTTCAGTCATGAACCTTTATGACGGAAATGTAAGGTTGCCGTTAGCGTGCGTACAGGGCGGCGTCGGTAGCAGGGACCCCGAAAGCCCGGACGTCGTCCGGATGGGAGCGATCAGATGACGATGGCCGTTGGTCAAAGCAGAAAAGCCGCCGTTGTCGATGCGTATGGCAGGCTGCTCGTCTTCGCTCCCCCGATCCTTGCGGGCTTTCAGGGCGCGCCGCTTGCGCTGTCGACGGATAAGCCTCACCGTCGACAGAAACCGAGCCAGCGGAAGAACTGGGCCAAGCGGCGCGCCTACACCGTCTGAGCGTTCAGCTGCCGCGATAGGTGCTGTAGCTCCAGGGCGTCGCCAGCAACGGCACGTGATAATGCCCTTCCGGTTCGGCGATGCCGAAGCGCAGCGGCACGGCATCAAGAAAGGCCGGCGCGGCGAGCGGCTGGCCTTGCCTGCGGAAGTAATCGCCGATGGCGAACTCAAGCTCGTAAACGCCGCAACGCAGCGGCTCGCCGCCGATCAGCGGCTGATCGGTCCGGCCATCGCCGTTGGTGATGGTCTCAGTGATCAGGCCGCGGGCGCTCGCCCCCAGTTCGAAAAGACGGATGCGGACGCCCGGCGCCGGCTTGCCGCTGGTCGTGTCAAGCACATGGGTGGAAAGCCGGCCCGTTGTCCGGGGCTGGCCGGGTCCATCCACCTTCGCCACCAGCCTGAGCCGTGCGATATGGCCGATCTCGGTGAGGGCCGCGGCGAATTCACCCTCCGGCGTCAGATCGGTGCGGCGCTCGAACTCGGCGAGGATCGCATCGCGGGTCTGTCGGCGGACGCAGATGATGAAGGGAAAGCCGAATTTGGCCTGGTAGCGCGCATTCAGCGCCTCGAAGCGGCCGACTTCCGCGTCGCTCAGCCGGTTCAGCCCGAGGCTGCCCTGCTCGGCGACCGAATCTGCCGTCATGGCGCCTGCTCTTGCGACCTTGCCGCCAAGCTCCGGATGGCCGCGAAGGAAGGCCAGTTGCTTGTCTTGTGGCGCCGCCTTCACCGCCGCCAGCATCGCCTCATGCAGATCCGTGACGGTGGCGAAGGGCCGCCCGGCGGCTGCGGCTTCGGCCACCCATGGGGCATGTTCGAAGATATCGCCCAGCGCTGCGGCGAAGGCCGAAGCCTCAAGGCGGTTCAACTGATCGAGTGTGAAGGGAGCGCTCATGCCTCCCGGTTAGGCGATGCGCCGGAGCGGATCAAGACGGCGCCATGCTGAGGCTCTTGGCGTTTGGCTCCCGGCAACCCTACATACCGAAAAGCAGCCAGCCCGATTCCCTGGCGCTGAAAGGGTTTTCATGCAGTCCGAAGGCACGTCTTCCGCCTATCCGGGGTGGCACGCAACGACCATCCTGATGGTGCGCAAGGAAGGCCAGGTGGTCATTGGCGGCGATGGGCAGGTGAGTCTCGGACCGACGATCATCAAGTCCAACGCGCGCAAGGTGCGCCGGCTGGGCAAGGGTTCGGTGATTGCGGGCTTCGCCGGGGCGACGGCGGATGCCTTCACGCTCTTCGAGCGGCTTGAAGCCAAGCTTGAGCAATATCCCAATCAGCTTACCCGCGCCTGCGTCGAGCTCGCCAAGGATTGGCGGACGGACCGCTATCTCAGGCGGCTGGAGGCGATGATGCTGGTCGCCGACAGGGAGGCCGGCCTCGTGCTCTCCGGCACGGGGGATGTGCTGGAGCCTGAGGGCGGCATCATGGGAATCGGCTCGGGCGGCATGTATGCGCTGGCGGCGGCCAGGGCGCTCGCCGATCAGCCGCTCACCGCAGAGGACATCGTACGCCGGAGCATGGCGATCGCGGGCGATATCTGCGTCTACACCAACGGCAATCTCGTCATCGAGAGCATCGCAATATGAATTCCTTCTCCCCCCGCGAGATCGTCTCGGAGCTAGATCGCTATATCGTCGGCCAGAAGGATGCCAAGCGGGCGGTCGCCATCGCGCTCCGCAACCGCTGGCGCAGGCAGCAGCTCACCGGCGCCATGCGCGAGGAGGTGCTGCCCAAGAACATCCTGATGATCGGGCCGACGGGCTGCGGCAAGACGGAGATTTCCCGCCGCCTCGCCAAGCTCGCCAACGCGCCCTTCCTCAAGGTGGAGGCGACCAAATTCACCGAGGTCGGCTATGTCGGGCGCGATGTGGAGCAGATCATCCGGGATCTGCTCGATATCGGCATCAATCAGGTGAAGGATTCAAAGCGCAAGGAAGTGCAGGCCCGCGCCGAGATCGCGGCGGAGGACCGCGTGCTGGATGTGCTGGTGGGCGCCACGGCCAGCGAAACAACGCGCGACAGCTTCCGCCGCAAGCTGCGGCTTGGCGAGTTCGACGACAAGGAGATCGAGATCGAGATGCAAGGCGGCGGCGGAGGCCTGCCGATGTTCGACATCCCCGGCCTGCCCGGCGGCGGCCAGATGGGAGCTTTCTCGATCGGCGATATCTTCGGCAAGATGCAGGGCCGCGGCAAGCCGCGCAAGCTGACGGTGAAGGAAGCGCATGCGCCGCTTGTCGCCGAGGAGAGCGACAAGCTGCTCGACATGGATGGCGTCACCAGGGAAGCCATCCGGCAGGTGGAGGACAACGGCATTGTCTTCCTTGATGAGATCGACAAGATCTGCGTCCGGGAAGGCCAGGGCGGCGGCGGGCAGGTCTCGCGCGAAGGCGTGCAGCGCGATCTTCTGCCGCTGATCGAGGGCACGAATGTCTCCACCAAGCACGGCGTGGTGAAGACGGACCACATCCTCTTCATTGCCTCGGGCGCGTTCCATCTCGCCCGGCCGTCGGATTTGTTGCCCGAATTGCAGGGGCGGCTGCCGATCCGCGTCGAGCTTCAGCCGCTGACGGAGGATGATTTCCGCCGCATCCTGACCGAGACGGAAGCCTCGCTGATCAAGCAATATGTGGCGCTGATGGGCACCGAGGGCCTGACGCTCGCCTTCACCGACGATGCGATTGACGCCGTCGCGCGCGTGGCCGTCGAGGTGAATTCGACGGTCGAGAACATCGGGGCGCGCCGCCTGCAGACCGTGATGGAGCGCATCCTCGACGATGTCAGCTTCACCGCGCCCGACCGCTCGGGCGAGAGCGTGATGATCGACGGGGCCTATGTGAACAAGAACGTCGGCGAGCTGGCCAAGAACACGGATTTGAGCCGGTTTATCCTGTAGGTAGGGAGCGGCAATCCAGTTCTCCCAAGCTACGGTTGCTGCTAATTGCGGGCTATGTCATCGCATTCCATTAACTCCCGCACTGTTCTGCTCTTGATCGATTTGCAGAACGCTATCGATCACCCCTCATGGGGAAACAGAAACAATCCGGACGCCGAGGCGCAGATCGGCCGGTTGCTCATGCTGTGGCGCGAGCGTGTCTGGCCGGTTTGGCACGTGCGCCATGATTCCACAGACTCAAGCTCGCACTATCGACCGGGCCAACCCGGCAATGACTTCAAGACGGCTTTTGCGCCCTTGCCGAGTGAGCCCATTATCGCAAAACGCACCAACAGCGCTTTTGTGGGCACCGATCTTGAAGCGCGCCTGCGCGCTGGCGGTCACGAAAGCGTTGTTGTCGCAGGCGTAATCACCAACAATTCCATCAAAGCGACCGTCCGGATGGGAGGCAATCTCGGCTTCGAAATGATCCTCGTCGCCGATGGCTGCTATTCCTTTGGCCGCAAGGATTGGAACGGCAAGGAATGGAACGCCGAAGGCGTCCATGCCCTTCCGCTGGCGAATCTCGATGGCGAATACTGCCGAGTCATAAGGGCGAGCGAGATCCTCGACGTCACCCGCTGATTACTGCAGAACCTCCACGAGTTCGATTTTGTTGAGGATCTGCAAGTCCCTGGCGTTCGCCTCAACCTGGAAACGATCGGTGCGGAAGCGAAAGGGAACCAGGCGGTCAGCGCTCTTCATGGCCGCCTTGAGTGCAAGCCGCTCCAATCCCATGCTCCGCCAGACATGCCAGCGAATGATCAACGCCGGAAAAAGGCCGCTCGTCGCGCTCACAGCCATCATGCGAAAACGCGCCGTCATCGCCAACGCAAAGCTCAGGGACATTGCTGCTCCCATCTGAGTTGATGACGGTTTCCACATTTGCCCGCAGCCGCTTGCCAAATTGCGGCCGATCATGTCCATCTCCGCCGATGCCAGACAATGCCGCCCTCGCACTTTCACTGCTTTCCCCTTCGGCCGTCCGCTCGCGCTCGCGGCTCCTTTACGAGGCGGGCCTGCGCGGCGAACTCGCGCATTTCACGATCCACCCCGAGACACTGCCGGCCCTGGCGGATTATGTGATCGAGACCATCCGGCAGAATTATCCAACGCTTGAGATTCCCTTCCATGCCCGATGGCGGCACTTCGTGTCCGTCGGGCAGGATCGGTGGGGGGAAATCGACGCTTCCGTCCGATGGCCGAGCGGCGCGGCGCGTGCAAGGGCGGCCTATGATCTCGCCATCACCAGCGTTCTGCTTGACGCTGGCGCCGGGCCAAACTGGCGATTCACCGACCCCCAAACCGGTCTCGTCTCCTCCCGCTCGGAAGGGCTCGGCATGGCGAGCCTCAGGATGTTCGCGGCGGGCGCGTTCTCGCTCAGCGCCGACGATCCCTTGCGGGCGGATGCGGAGAAGCTGGCAAGGCTGACGGCGGATGACATAGCCGCAGGTTTTCAGGTCACGGGCGGGAATCCGCTTGTCGGCCTCGAAGGCAGGGCCGCGCTGCTCCGGCGGCTGGGCGAGACGGTGCTCGCCAGGCCGGATGTCTTTGCGATGGCCGACGGCCCGCGGCCGGGCGGCCTCTTCGATCATCTGACATCGCATTCATCGGACCGCACGGTGCCCGCACCCGCAATTCTCGCCGCCTTGCTCATCCATCTGGGGCCGATCTGGCCGGGCCGGATCAGCCTCGGCGGGCTGTCGCTGGGCGATTGCTGGCGGCACCCGCTGATCCGGACCGGAGACGCCAGCGAGGGGCTGATTCCTTTCCACAAGCTGTCGCAATGGATGGCCTACAGCCTGATCGAGCCGCTGCAATGGACCGGCCATAAGGTGAGCGATGTCGATGGCCTCACGGGCCTGCCGGAATACCGCAATGGCGGGCTCTTTCTGGATGGCGGCGTGATCAGCCTCAAGGATCCGGATGCGGCGCTCATCGCGCATGAGCCCGGCTCGACACTCGTAGTCGAATGGCGCGCGCTGACGGTGGCGCTCCTCGACGCCGTCGCCCCGCTCATCCGCCAGAAACTCGGGATGACGGACGAGACCCTGCCATTGGCCAAGGTGCTGGAGGGCGGCACCTGGTCGGCCGGCCGCAGAATAGCGCGGGAAAAACGCCCCGAGGGCGGGCCGCCTCTTTCCATCATCAGCGATGGAACCGTATTCTGACGCAGGTTTTCCAGAAGGTTGATGAGATGGCGAAAGAAGTTCAGCCCGGCGTCGTTGTGGTGGATCATCCCCTGGTGCAGCACAAGCTGACCCTGATGCGCGACAAGCAGCGGTCGACCTATTCGTTCCGGCAACTGATGAACGAGATCGGCATCCTGCTCTGCTATGAGGTGACGCGGGACCTGCCGCTTGAACTTCGTGATATCGAGACGCCGCTGGAGGCGATGAAAGCCCCCGTCATCGCCGGCAAAAAGCTCGTTTTCGCGCCCATCCTGCGGGCGGGAACCGCCTTTCTCGACGGCATGCTGGAGCTGGTTCCCTCGGCGCGCGTCGCCCATATCGGTCTTTACCGCGATCCGAAGACGCTGCAGGCGGTGGAATATTATTTCAAGGCGCCGCCCGATATCGCCGACCGCCAGGTGATCGTGCTCGACCCGATGCTGGCCACCGCCAATTCCGCCACCGCCGCCATCGACCGGCTGAAGGAGCGCGGCGCGAAGGATCTCCGCTTCGTCTGCCTGCTGGCGGCGCCCGAGGGGATCGCGAAGCTCAGGGCCGAGCACCCGGACGTGATCATCTACACGGCGGCGATCGACAGCCATCTGAACGATCACGGCTATATCGTGCCCGGGCTTGGCGATGCGGGAGACCGCATGTACGGCACTAAATAACAACGGGATACGTGAATTATAATAATTCTCCGTCCTGTCGCGTTATGTTTGACAAAGCGGATTTTGCGTTCTATTAAAAGAACAGCGCCGATTTGAGCAACAGCTTGCGGGCGCTTCGGGCGGGGTCATTTCCCCATCCGGTAAACAAATGCAGCTAAAGCGCCAGGACGCGCCGGCCGCCCCCGATCCGGGGTCTACCAGCTTGTCCTTCCGTTTGACGCTGCGGCATCGACAGCAAACGGAGATTCACAATGTCGAACCTGAGCCGCCGCACTTTCTCTACACTCGCCCTGACCACGGCCCTCGCTTTCAGCGCAGGCGTCGCCCATGCTCAGGCGGTGAAGGAAATCCGCCTCGATTTTGCGACCTATAATCCTGTCTCGCTGCTCCTCAAGGAGCGCGGGCTGCTGGAGAAGGAATTCGCCGCCGACGGGATTTCGATCCGCTGGGTGCAATCCCTCGGTTCGAACAAGGCGCTTGAGTTCCTGAACGCCTCCTCGATCGATTTCGGCTCGACGGCCGGTGCGGCTGCACTGCTCGGCAGGGTCGGCGGCAACCCCATCAAGGCGGTCTATGTCTTCTCGCGTCCGGAATGGACGGCGCTGGTCACGACCCCCAAGACCGGGATCAAGACGGTGGCCGACCTCAAGGGCAAGCGCGTCGCCGTGACCCGCGGCACCGACCCGCATATCTTCCTCATTCGCGCCCTCCAGGAAGCGAAATTGACGGAAAAGGACGTGAGGCTGGTGCTCCTGCAGCATCAGGACGGGCGGACGGCGCTCGAACGCGGCGATGTCGACGCCTGGGCCGGGCTGGATCCGCTGATGGCGGCGGCAGAAGTGGAGAGCGGCGCGACGCTGTTCTACCGCAATCCCGGAGCCAACACGCTCGGCGTCCTCAATGTGCGCGAGGAATTCGCCCGGACGAACCCTGCCCTCGTCGACCGCGTGCTCAAGGTTTACGAGGAGGGCCGCAAGCTCGCCATCGCCGAGCCGGCGAGCGTGAAGCAGGTGCTGATCACGGCCACGAAGCTGCCTGATGCGGTCATCACCCGGCAGCTCGAGCGCACCGACTTCTCCGATCCGAGCTTCACGCCTGCCCGCAAGCAGACGATTATCGCTGCGGGTCTGGCGCTCCAGGAAGCCGGGCTGATCAAGCCGGACGTGGATGTCCGCGAAACGGTCCGCAGGCTGATCGATGACCGGCCCATCAAGAGCGCTCAGGTCCAGTAAACCAGATACGGCATTGCTGGTGCGATGAGGCGGACGCCTGAGAGAATGGTTCCCCTTCCTGCCCAGGGAAGGGGAAATCCGGAGTGCGATGCATGAGTGTCACGTCCGCCAAAAGCGAAGCGAGGATCGCCAGCGCAGAGGCTGCGGGGTCGGCCTTTCGGGTCCCTGCCGGGCTGATCGGCCTGATCCTGCCGCTCGGCCTGGCGGTCGCCTATGAGTTCGCAGTGCGCGCCGGCTGGGTGGAGGGCCGCCTGCTGCCCCCGCCATCGCGGCTGATCGCGACGCTCGCGGCGCTCGCCAACGGCGGCGAACTCTGGCTGCATATCGGCACCACGATGGCGCGCGTCGGAGCAGGGTTTTTCTTCGGGAGCCTTGCCGGAATCGTGCTGGGAGCGCTGTCGGGCGTGTCGCTGCTTTCGCGGCAATTGCTCGATCCGACCCTGCAGGCGCTGCGCGCGATCCCCTCCATCGCCTGGGTGCCGCTCTTCATCCTCTGGTTCGGCATCTTCGAAACCTCGAAAGTGGTGCTCATTGCGGTCGGCGTGTTCTTCCCCGTCTATCTCGGCGTCACCAGCGCGATCCTCTCCGTGGACCGCAAGATCATCGAGGTGGGCCGCGTCTTCCGGCTGGGGCGGCTGGCGCAGATCAGGCGGATCCTGCTGCCTGCCGTCCTGCCCTCGACGGTGACGGCGCTCAGGTCCGGGCTTGGCCTCGGCTGGATGTTCGTGGTCGCCGCCGAATTCATGGGCGCCTCGGAGGGGCTCGGCTACCTGCTCATCGATGGGCAGCAATTGGGCAGACCCGACCAGATCATGGCGGCGCTCGTCATATTCGCGTCGCTGGGCAAGTTCACAGACGCGGTTCTTGTCGCGATCTCGCGTCCCTTCCTGCGCTGGCAGGACACGGCTGCCATCGGCGGCCAACCCCAGGAATTATAAGATGCTGTCCATTCGCGCCCTTTCGAAGACCTATGCCAATGGAATCAATGCTCTGGCAGGCCTGAACATCGACATTCAGCAAGGCGAGATCGTCGCCGTCGTCGGCGGCTCCGGCTGCGGGAAATCCACCTTGCTCAGGCTTATCGCCGGACTCGACCTGCCGAGCGAGGGCCAGATCCGTGTCGACGGTGAAGCGGTGACCGCACCTCACCCCGCCATTGGGCTGGTGTTCCAGGAGCCGCGCCTGCTGCCCTGGCTGACTGTCGGGAAGAACATCGCCTTCGGCATCGACCAGCTGCCGCCGGACGAACAGCGCAGGCGCGTGGCCCAGGCCCTCGTCCTGATCGGCCTTGAAGGCTATGAGAAGCGGTTGCCGAAGGAGCTTTCGGGCGGCCAGTCCCAAAGGGTTGCGATCGCCCGGGCGCTGGTCGCGAAGCCGAAGGTCCTGCTGCTCGACGAGCCGTTCTCGGCGCTCGATCCGGTGACGCGTCAGGAGCTGCATGGGCAAATGATCGCCTTGTGGAAAGCCTACCGCCCGACGCTGGTCATGGTGACGCATGACGCCGACGAGGCCGTCGCGCTGGCCGACCGGGTCATCGTGATGGCGCCGAAGCCCGGCCGCATCGCCGATGAAATCCTCATCGTCTCGGGCCGCCCGCGCGATCATCTCGACGACAGCTTCGGCATGGCGCGCCGCCGCGTGCTTTCCGCGCTTGATCTGACGATGAAACCGGGCGAAAGCCGCCTGAACGACAAGATCGCCGCCGGCGCCGGAAGCTGGTGGTAAGCGAACAAGGAAGAACGAGAATGGACGCCGATACCCTTCGCGCCGCGCAGGCCCCCCTCAAGGACGCTTACCGGAATGACTCGGGCAAGGCGAAGCTGACGCTGAAGGCCCGCGGCACGCTCGATGAATCGAAGATCGCCTGCAAGGTGGAAACCGGCCGCGCCATGGCCGAGGCGGGATTGCATCCGCTGACCGGCGGATCGGGCGCGGAACTCTGCTCGGGCGACATGCTCCTGGAGGCTCTTGTCGCCTGCGCCGGCGTCACCCTGAAAGCCGTCGGCACGGCGCTCGCCATCCCGCTGCGCTCGGGCGTGGTGCGCGCCGAAGGCACGCTCGATTTCCGCGGCACGCTTGGCGTTTCGAAGGAAGCCCGCGTCGGCTTCGAGGATATCCGCCTTATCTTCGAGCTCGATACCGATGCCCCGCAGGAGCAGATCGACACGCTGCTGAAGCTGACCGAGCGCTATTGCGTGGTTTTCCAGACCATCGCCAACAAGCCGAGCCTCAGCGCGGAGATCGTACGGAGGTAAGGCTTCCGCGAGGCGCAGCTCCCTCTCCCCGCATGCGGGGAGAGGGTTGGGGTGAGGGGCAGCGGGATTGGAATGAGGGCTTGGGGGGGACGAAACGCCGCGCGAACTCACCTTGCCCCTCATCCTGTCCTTCTCCCCATGAAGAACGGGGAGAAGGGACGCATTGGGCCGCTTGCTTCTCCCTCTCCCCGTCCTTGAGGGGAGAGGGTTGGGGTGAGGGGCAGCGGGATTGGAATGAGGGCTTGGGGGGACGAATCGCCGCGCGAACTCACCTTGCCCCTCATCCTGTCCTTCTCCCCATAAAGGATGGGGAGAAGGGACGCATGGGACCGCTTGCTCCTCCCTCTCCCCGCATGCGGGGAGAGGGTTGGGGTGAGGGGCAAGGCGATGACGCGCCGAGCTGCCCCTCACGCAAGTTTGGCCGTCACCTCGATCTCCACCTTCATCTCCGGCTTCAAGAGTGCGGTCACCACGTAAATCCCCCCTGCGGGCCTGATGTCGCGCAGCACCTCGCCGCAAACCTTGAGGACGGGTTCGCAATAGGTGTGATCGATCACGAAATACTGGCAGCGCAGGATGTTTGCCATCGACGAGCCGGCCTCATTCAGCACCTTCTCCACGGTGCGGAAGATATTGCGCGTCTGCTCGCCCACATCATGCGGCAGGGTCATCTTTTCGTAATCGTAGCCGGTGGTGCCCGAGATGTAGACCACGCCGCCGTCCACCACGGCCCGGGAATAGCCGTAGTCGCGCTCGAAAGGCGATCCGGTGGAAATCAGCTTGCGGGCCATGGCGTTGCTCCTGTCAGATCCACCCATTGGACCCTTCCGTGACCGCTGAACAGGAAAATCGCTCGTCAGGAGAAGCGATCCTGACGCCTGTCACCCTCCCCGAAGCGCCTTCAGGATCTTTCCGCCGGGCCGTCCGGTCTGCGGCAGGCCGATGCGCGCCTCTTCCGCCATGATCGCCGCGCGCGTTTTGGCGCCGACGGCGCCATCCGGTTCGCCCACGTCATGGCCGCGCGCAATCAGCAGGCGCTGCAATTCGCGCCGCTCGGCGCGAGATGTGGGCGGATCATCGGTGGGCCAGGCCTGCTGCACGCCGGGACGGCCGCGCAGGCGATCCGCCAGCAGCGAAATGGCGAGCGCATAGCTATCCGCGCCGTTGTAGCTGAAAGCAGCGTCGTAATTCTTGAAGACGAGAAAACCCGGCCCGCCGCGGGCCGGATAGACAAGACCCGCATTGCCGCTGCCCGTCAGGGCTGTGCCATCGACCCGCGTCAGGCCCCGCTCGGCCCAGGCAGAGACCGGGGCCCGCGACGTGCGGCCGACAGGGCCGCTGTAGCCTGAAGGCACCTTCACCTCGTAGCCCCAGCTCCCGCCCGTCTGCCAGCCGGCCTTGTCCATGAAATTGGCGGTGGAATGCAATGCGTCGGGAATCGAGGCGACCAGATCGCGGCGCCCGTCGCCATCGCCATCGACGGCGAGGCGCAGATAGGTCGTGGGAATGAACTGGGTATGGCCGAAAGCGCCGGCCCAGGAGCCCATCAGCTGCTCCTGCTTCAGGTCGCCGCGCTCGATGATCTTGAGCGTCGCCATCAGCTCGCCGCGAAAGAAGGCGTTGCGGCGCGGGCCGAGGCAGGCGGCCGTCGACAGCGCCTGCGGCAGCGACCACCTGCCCTTCACCTGGCCATAGTTCGATTCGACGCCCCAGACCGCGACAATCGTTTGCCGGTCGACGCCGAAACGGCTTTCGGCGGCCGCCAGTGTCGCAGCATGGCGGGCGAGGAGCGCGCGGCCCTCCGCTACGCGCTCCTCATCCACCAGCGCGCCCAGATAGTCCCAGATCGGAATCTTGAACTCCGGCTGGTTGTTCATGGCCTTGATGACATCCATGTCCGGCTTCACGCCCGCCATGGCCCGGTCGAACACGGCCGCAGAAATGCCCTCGCTGATCGCCTGGCTGCGCAGTCCGGCAACGCAGGAGGTGAAATCGGCCCGCGCAGCGGACAAGGTACCGATGGAAAGCAAGCACGCGGCGGCAAGCAAAAGCTTCATGGGGCATCAGGCTCCGAATCGACGTTCAATGCTACCTGATCCCGGCAATTGTTTGAATTGGCAAAGCCATCCGTGATAGCCGGCGGCCGTATCGGCGCCAGATTCCCTGGCTTCTGTCGGCGTGCGGCGGCCCCCGCCCGGTTCAGGCGGGGGAATGCCGGTGAACAATGCTCTTGTCTTGCGATGCTGACCCCGCCAAAGAAGGGCGCAAAAGGGGAGGCCGCAATCCATGCATATTCTCGTTCTCGGTGCAGCCGGTATGGTGGGCCGCAAATTCCTCGAGCGCATCGCCAGGGACGGGCATCTCGGCAACCGGGAGATCACCAAGGTCACCGCGCATGATGTGGCGCCGCCATCGAAGCCGCCGGCGGCGACTTTCGCCTTCGACGCGAAGACGGGCGATTTCGCGCTGCCCGGCGTCGCGGCGGACCTGATCGCGGAAAGGCCGGATCTGATCCTGCATCTGGCCGCCATCGTTTCCGGCGAGGCGGAGGCCGATTTCGAGAAAGGCTACCGGATCAACCTCGATGGCACGCGTTATCTCTTCGATGCCATCCGCGACATGGGCGACGGCTACAAGCCGCGCGTTATCTTCACCTCGTCGATCGCCGTCTTCGGGGCGCCCTTCCCCGATGCGATCAACGATACGTTCCACACGACGCCCCTCACGAGCTACGGCACGCAGAAGGCCATCGGCGAATTGCTGCTTGCCGATTACACCCGGCGCGGCTTCTTCGACGGGATCGGCATCCGCCTGCCGACGATCTGCGTGCGCCCCGGCGCGCCCAACAAGGCGGCCTCCGGCTTCTTCTCCAACATCATCCGCGAGCCGATGAGCGGCAAGGAAGCGGTGTTGCCGGTGGGCGAGGATGTCATGCACTGGCACGCGAGCCCGCGCTCCGCCGTCGGCTTCCTCGTGCATGCGGCGACGATGGATACGGCACTCATCGGCACCCGCCGCAACCTCTCGATGCCCGGCCTTGCCGCCACCGTCGGCCAACAGATCGAGGCTTTGCGCAAGGTGGCCGGCGACAGGGCGGTCCGGCTCATCCGCCGCGAGCCTGACGAAACGATCATCCGCATCGTGGCGGGCTGGCCGCGCAACTTCGCGGTGAACCGGGCGGCGGAACTCGGCTTCAAGGCCGAGTCGAGCTTCGAGGAGATCATCCGCGTGCATCTTGAGGATGAGCTCGGCGGCAAGCTTGGCGTGTGAGCATGCGCCCGTTCCTCATCAAGATCTGCGGCCTTTCCACAGCCGAGACCATGGTGGCCGCGCTGGATGCGGGTGCCGATATGGTGGGGCTGGTGTTTCACCGGAATTCGCCGCGCAGCGTCAGCCTTGAGGCGGCCGCATCGCTGGCCGGCATTGCCCGCGGCCGGGCGACCATCGTGGCGCTCTCCGTCGATCCCTCGGACGAGGGGCTCGACGCCATCATGCGCCATGCCAACCCGGATCTTTTCCAGCTGCACGGCTCCGAGACACCGGAGCGCTGCGTTGAGGTCAAGGCCCTGACCGGCCGCCCTGTGATGAAGGTGCTCGGCGTGGCGGAGCCCGCCGACCTCGCTTCCCTCCCCGACTACGTCCCGCATGCCGCGCAGTTTTTGCTGGACGCCAAGCCGCCCAAAGACGCCGCCTATCCCGGCGGGCAGGGTAAGACCTTCGACTGGCAGGTGCTGAAGGGGATCGATCCACAAACGCCGTTCCTCCTGTCGGGGGGGCTTACGCCGGAGAATGTCGGGACGGCCATCGCCACCGTCAGAAGCCTCGGGCTCGCGCTCGCAGGTGTCGATGTGTCCTCTGGCGTCGAAAGCGCGCCGGGCGTAAAGGACATCGCCAAGATCCAGGCGTTCATCAGGAGCGCCCGCACCGCCAGTCTGGAAGCCACGCCATGAACGCGCTTACCCGTCCCAATTCCTTCCGCACCGGACCCGACGAGAACGGCATGTTCGGCCTGTTCGGCGGGCGTTTTGTGGCCGAAACGCTGATGCCGCTGATCCTCGAATTGCAGCAGGCCTATGAGGACGCGAAGAAGGACCCGAAATTCATCGACGAAATGGCCTTCATGCTGAAGCATTACGTCGGCCGCCCCAGCCCGCTCTATTTCGCCGAGCGCATGACGGAAAAGTGCCGGCAGATCGCGGCGGAGGCCGGCCATCCCGAGCTTGGAGCGAAGATCTATTTCAAGCGCGACGAATTGAACCACACCGGCGCGCATAAGGTGAACAATGTGCTGGGGCAAATCCTGCTCGCCCGCCGCATGGGCAAGAAGCGGATCATCGCCGAGACGGGGGCCGGCCAGCATGGCGTCGCGACCGCCACGCTCTGCGCCCGCTATGGCCTCGAATGCATCGTCTACATGGGCGCGGTCGACGTGGAGCGGCAGAAGCCCAATGTCTTCCGCATGAAAATGCTGGGCGCCAAGGTCGTGCCGGTCGTTTCCGGCTCGAAGACGCTGAAGGACGCGATGAACGATGCGCTCCGCGACTGGGTGACGAATGTCGAGACGACCTTCTACTGCATCGGCACGGTCGCCGGCCCGCATCCCTATCCGGCCATGGTGCGCGATTTCCAGAGCGTCATCGGCAAGGAAACGCGCGAGCAGATGATGGAGGCCGAAGGCCGCCTCCCCGACAGCCTGATCGCGGCTATTGGCGGCGGCTCCAACGCCATGGGGCTGTTCCACCCCTTCCTCGACGACGAGCAGATCGAAATCTACGGCGTGGAAGCAGCGGGCCATGGCCTCTCATCCGGCCTGCATGCGGCCTCGCTGACGGGCGGGCGCCCCGGCGTACTGCATGGCAACCGCACCTATCTGCTGATGGATGACGACGGGCAGATCAAGGATGCCCATTCGATCTCCGCCGGGCTCGATTATCCGGGCATCGGCCCCGAGCATTCCTGGCTGCACGACATCAAGCGCGTGCAATACATCTCCGCCACCGATGACGAGGCGCTGGAGGCGTTCCAGGCCTGCTGTGCGCTGGAAGGCATCATTCCCGCGCTGGAGCCCGCGCATGCCCTCGCCAAGGTGATGCAGATCGCCCCAACCAAGCCCCGCGACCACCTGATGGTGATGAACCTCTGCGGGCGCGGCGACAAGGACATCTTCACCGTGGCGGAGTATCTGGGAGGGATGTGAGGGATATCTGTTTTGTGGAGTAGTTCTATGGGCTTTACTTCATATGTCGTGCCGACGTTAATTCCTTCACTGATTGCCGGTGTAATTGCACTTTTTATTGTCTACATCAATCGCGCAACCACGCTTAGAACCCACAAGGAGAAGTTTGAGTTTGACAAGCAGCTTGCGGAGCTCAAATTTGAATTCGACAAGCAAGCTACCCTAGATCGAGCAAAGCTGGAAAGGCAGTCTGCAGATAGGAGACGTCGACAAGAACTAGCGGAAGAACTGCTTTCTGGCTTCTATGAGGCACGAGATGCCATGAAAAGTGTGCGATCACCGTTCGGACACAGTGGCGAAGGCTCTTCGCGCACCCGAGATGAAAACGAAACGGCGGAAGAGAAGCGAAAAAAGATAGTCAGTTCGTTACTTATGAGCGTTTTGAAAAACATCGTGCTGTTATTTCTCAGCTTTTGGGGCGCCAATACCGTGCGTCTGCGTGGTTTGGCCCGGAGATTGTTAAGCCCTTTGAAACGCTTGCACGCGCCATCAACAGCACTCTGCTATCTGCTCAAATGCTTGCTGATGAAAGTAATTTCGGCGGAGACAATGACGACAGAGAATTT
This sequence comes from Methylocystis sp., assembly GCA_020252485.1. Lineage (GTDB taxonomy): Bacteria > Pseudomonadota > Alphaproteobacteria > Rhizobiales > Beijerinckiaceae > JADCCX01. Next base: position 32,948 of record JADCCX010000012.1, on the reverse strand, counting down.
CGTCTATCGTTAAGGCGTGATATTTGGGGACATGGTGGGGAACACGACAAAATCGGTCATCAGATTGACGAAGCGGTGACCGCGATGGAAACCATATGCCGACCCATTCTCGGTGAGATATAGCCGTTTCATTGGCGGACGGTCGTCGTCAGCCAGCCACTACGCCGCCTCCACCTCCCGCATCACCTTCTCACCGACGTCGCGTTCCGCCACGGCCAGATCATAGCCGGCCTGCAGCCGCATCCAGAACTCCGCCGGATTGCCGAAATAGCGGCCCAGCCTCAGCGCCGTCTCCGCCGAGATGCCGCGCTTGCCGTTGATGATCCCGGTGATGCGGTTGGCGGGCACGCGGAGCTTCAATGCAAAGGCGTGGGCCGAGAGGCCGCGGACCTCCAGTTCCTCGCCCAGCGTCTCGCCGGGATGCACAGGGCGGAGCTTGAAGCCGCCCGGTGGGGCATGGAAAATCTCATCGTCGCTCATCGCGCTAACCCCTCAATGATAATCGACAATCTCGACGTCGAAGGCGTCGCCGTCCGCGAACCGGAACACAATCCGCCAAGGGCCATTGACCTTGATCGCCCAGAAGCCGCTTCGGTCACCTTTCAGTTTGTGAAGCCCAAAACTGTTAAGCGGGCTCAGTTCCTGAAGCGACGCAGCCTTGGAAAGATCATATAGCCGCTTGTCCGCAAGACGCACGTTCAATCCCGAGAATCTCGACTTGCCGGTCTCGATGAACTGGCGCGTCGCACTTCCCCTGATCGATTTGATCATACGATAATCGTATTACGGAGTGCGTATAATGTAAAGAGGATTCACCCTACCGCCTGAGCTGCCTGATCTGATAAGAATCAAAGGAAAACTCCGCGATCTGGGCCCAGGTGTATTGCTCCTGCCGGAAGGCGATCATCGATTCGTAGCCCTTCTTGAAGAGCGGGCTGCGGGCCGAATATTCGGCATAGACCTCCTCCGCCGCCTTCCATGACGCATCCAGCACGGGCAGCGGGAAGGCCCTGAGCTCCGTGCCGCCGGCGACCAGGCGGCGCAAGGCCGGCGCATTCACGGCGTCATATTTCCCCAGCATCCAGTTGTTGGCCGCCTCGGCGCACATTTTGAGGTTGTTCTGGTAGAGTTTCGGCAGCTTCTCCCAGGCATCCTTGTTGATGACGAGGTGGAGCATGGCGCCGCCTTCCCAGAAGCCGGGATAATAATAGTATTTCGCCACCTTGTTGAAGCCGAGCTTCTCGTCATCGTAGGGGCCGACGAACTCGACCGCATCGAGCGTGCCGCGCTCCAGCGCCGGATAGATGTCGCCCGCCGCGATCTGCTGCGGCACGACGCCGAGCTTGGCGAGCACGGCCCCGCCGGTGCCGCCGATGCGGAACTTGAGGCCTTTCAGATCATCGAGCGTCAGGATCTCCTTGCGGAACCAGCCGCCCATCTGCGTGCCGGAATTGCCGCAGACAACGCCCACCGTGTTGAACTTGCCGAGCGCCTCGTTGACGATCGCCTCGCCCCCCGCAAAATGCCACCAGGAATGCTGATGTCGCGCATTCAGGCCCCAGGGAAGGCCGGTGCCCAGCGCCAGCGCCGGCTCCTTGCCGGTGTAGAAATAGGTGGGCGTATGCGCGCATTCCACGGTGCCGTTGGAGGCAGCGTCGAGCGCCTGGAGACCGGGCACGATCTCGCCGGCCGCGAAGGTCTGCACCTGGAACTTGCCGTCCGTGGCCTCGCTCAGATAGCGCGAGAATGTCTCCGCCGTGCCGTAGATCGTATCGAGCGATTTCGGAAAGCTCGAGGTCAGACGCCATTTCACCTCGGGCATGGACTGGGCGATGGCAGGCCTGGCGATGGTGGCTGCCGCAGCCGCGAATGCGCCGCCCGTCAGAAAACCGCGTCTTTTCATTGGACAATTTCTCCTGGAAAGGTTGTCTTATGGCCTTCGGTCCGCGACCTTACATCCAAACAAGCACAAACCCGGGTTCCCGACAATGAAGCTTGCGACTTTGAAGAACGGCACCAGGGATGGCCGGCTTGTTGTCGTTTCCCGTGATCTCACCCGCTGCACCGATGCCTCCTTCGCGGCGAGAACCCTGCAGGAGGCGCTCGACAGCTGGGATTACGCCGGACCGCGCCTGCAGGATCTGGCTCAGGCGATCGAAAGCAATGCCGTGCCCACCGAGCGCTTTCACGAGCGGCAATGCGAAAGCCCGCTGCCGCGCGCCTACCAATGGGCGGATGGTTCGGCCTATGTGAACCACGTCGAACTGGTGCGCAAAGCCCGGCAGGCCGAGATGCCGCGCAGCTTCTGGACCGATCCGCTAATGTACCAGGGCGGCTCGGACAGCTTCCTTGGCCCGCGCGACGCAGTCCCGATCGCCGATGAGGCGCATGGCGTCGACTTCGAGGGCGAGATCGCCGTCATCACCGGGGACGTGCCGATGGGCATCTCGCCGGCAGACGCCATTGCCTATGTCCGGCTGATCATGCTGGTCAACGATGTCTCGCTGCGCAACCTCATCCCGGAGGAGATCGGCAAGGGCTTCGGCTTCTTCCAGTCGAAGCCGTCCTCGGCCTTCTCGCCGGTGGCGGTCACGCCCGACGAATTGGGCGAGCATTGGCTTGGCGGCAAGGTGCTGCTGCCGCTGGTCGTGATGCTCAACGGCGCGCTTTTCGGCCGGCCCAACGCCGGCGTCGACATGACCTTCTCGTTCGGTGATCTCATCGCCCATGCGGCAAGGACGCGCCCGCTCACGGCGGGAACGGTGATCGGCTCCGGCACGGTCTCGAACAAGGACGTCAACGACGGGCCGGGCCTGCCCATCAACGAGGGCGGCCATGGCTATGCCTGCATCGCCGAGCAGCGCACAGTGGAGGCGCTCCGCCATGGCAAGCCCATCACGCCATTCATGGCCATCGGCGACACAGTGCGCATCGAGATGATGGACAGCCGGCGCCATTCAATCTTCGGCGCCATTGAGCAGAAAGTCGCCCGCTACGAGCCTGCCGCGGCATGACAGGCGAGCCCGAGCCGCCGGTTCAGCTGCTGCTCGAAGATTTCCTGCCCTATCGCCTGAACGTCGCCGCCGCCAGAGTCAGCGAAGGGCTGGCGCGCGTCTATTCGGCCCGCTTCGGGCTCGATATCCCCGGCTGGCGGGTGATTGCGACGCTCGGCCAGTTCGGCCGCGCGACGGCCAAGGCGATCGGCGAGCACAGCCAGATGCACAAGACCAAAGTCAGCCGCGCCCTCATGCAATTGCAGGCGCGCGGGCTGGTCGAGCGGTCGCCCAACCCGCAGGACAAGCGCGAGGCCTTCATCGCGCTGACGCCAGCCGGCATCGCCGTCTATGGCGAGATCGTGCCGCTCGCCCTCGCCTATCAGACAGATCTCCTGGCGGCCCTCGACGAGCCGCAGCGGCGGCAACTGGACATGATCATCGATCGCTTGACCGAAGAGGCCCTGAAGCTGCGCCGGATTTAACCGGACGCTAACGCAGCACAGGGCATGATAGGAGGGTTTCCGTCATAGCCGCCGCCCGCGAGAGTGCATGCAAAGGCTGGAGTTCATGCCACGATCGGTTTGCATTCGCTCCCCGCTGCGGCGGCTCATGGCGGCCTTCGGCATGCTTCTCATGCTCGGCGGCGCGGCCTTTGCCGATATCTGCCGCGCCATCGAGGCCGAGCTCGCGGCGGGCAGCCGGGCGTCTTCGGCCCGCGAGCAGCAAAGGGCCCAGCGCGCCGCGGTCGAGGCGCAGAGGCTCTTTGCCCATATGCGCTCCATCGGCTGCGATCGAACCGGCCTTTTCTTCATCGCGAGCGCTCCGCCGGAATGCCGGGGCTATCGCGCCCAACTCGCTGACTTGCAGGCGCAGAGCCAGGCCGCCGCTCCTCCGAACGGGGTGCGGCGACGGCAACTCCAGTCGATGCATATCGCCTACAATTGCCGGACGCCGCCGCAGCCGCCGGAGCCCCGCTCGGTGCCGCTGACGGCTGGCCTCTTCGACACTGGCATCCGCCTCCGCAGCGAACTCGACACGCTCGACATCGACCGGCCGCCCACCGTGAGCCGGTTACGGGGCAAGCCGATTTGCGTGCGCATGTGCGACGGCTTTTTCTTCCCGCTCGAAAACCGCAACGCTTTGTTGCGGGACGAGGGGGATTCGCTCTGTCAGTCGCTGTGCCCGGCAGCCAAAACGAAGTTATTCTTCCAGACCAACCGTATTGAGGACGCCCGCGACAGCGCAGGCGCCCTTTATGCCGATACGCGCAATGCCTTCCGGTACCGCAAAAGCTACGACGCCAGCTGCTCCTGCCTACCGCAGGGCGAGACCTGGGGCGAGCGACAATCCGTGATCATCAATCCGGAGGATTCCGGCCAGCCAAATGGCTTCGGCATCCTGAACGGCGATCCAGCCGGCCAGCCCAATAGCTTCGACATCCTGAACGGCGATCCAGCCGGCCAGGCCGATGCGCCGCTCAGGGGCATGACGCCCATTCCCGGCAGACGGCGCGATGAGCGGCTGTTCGGCAACCGGCCGCCTCCCATGCCGACGGCGCCGCCCCTGCCTCCGGATGTGCCGGCTGACAGGCTTATCCCCGGCGATCAGGGGGTCGTGCGCGAGATGCGCGGCCGCGACGGCCTCAAGCGGAGCGTCCGCGTAATCGCGCCAGAACTTTCGCCCGACCCATCAGCGGCAGGAGCGCCGCCAACTCCGGGCCGTGGTCCAGGCCCGTGATGGCCTGCCGGAGCGGCATGTAGAGCGCCTTGCCCTTGCGGCCTGAGGCGAGCTTCACCGCCTCCGTCCAGCCGCGCCAGGTGGCGGCGTCCCACGGCTCCTGCGGCAGAAGGCCGGTCGCCATCGCCACATAGGCAGGATCGGTGATCTCCCCGGCGGCTGCGCCGAAGACGCGGTCGCGCCAGGCGGCCGCATCGCCAAGCGTCGTGAGATTGCCGCGGATGGCGAGCCAGAATGCCTCCGCCTGCGTCTCCGGCAGCCCTAGCGCGGCAAGCCGCTGCTGCACGGCCGCGTAGGGCATTTCGTGCAGGGTCTTCGCCGTAAGGTTCATGATCTCCGCGGGATCGAATTTGGTCGGCGCGCGCGAGAGCTGATCGAGCGCGATGAGATCGGTCAGCTCTTCCAGCCGCTGCAAGGGCCGGACAGGGTTCGATGTGCCGGCGAGCACGGCGACGCTGGCAACGGCTGTCGGTTCTGCGCCGGCTTCCCGGAGCGAGCGCAGGGTCAGCGTGCCCTTGCGCTTCGACATCTCCTCACCGGTTGCGGCGACGATGAGATTGTGGTGGGCAAAGCGCGGCGGAATTGCGCCCAGCGCCCTGAACAATTCGATCTGGACGCCCGTGTTCGCCACATGATCCTCCCCGCGCACAACATCGGTGACACCCATCTCGATGTCGTCGACGACCGAGGCGAAGGTATAGAGCACCGTGCCATCCTCCCGCACCAGCACCGGATCGGAGAGCGCGCTGGTCTCTATCCGGACAGGACCGCGAACGCCATCGTCCCAGGTGACGGGCTCGCCGGACAGCCTGAACCGCCAATGCGGCTTTCGCCCTTGCGCTTCCAGCGCTGCCCGCTCCTCGGCCGATAGCGTGAGCGCGGCCCGGTCATAGACCGGCGGCAAGCCGCGCGCCTGCAGCCGCTTGCGTTTCCGATCGAGTTCATCCGGCGTCTCGTAGGCCGGATAAACCAGCCCTGCCGCCTTGAGGCTTGCAAACGCTTCGGCGTAGCGCCCGATGCGGTCCGACTGCCGCTCGAATCTGTCGGGCCTGATGCCAAGCCAGGCGAGGTCCTCGCTGATCGCGTCGGCATAGGCCTCGGTGGAGCGCTCGCGATCGGTGTCGTCCAGGCGGAGAATGAAGGTTCCGCCCGCCTGTTTGGCCAGCAGCCAGTTCCACAATGCCGGCCGGGCGTTGCCGATGTGAAGATAGCCCGTTGGCGAGGGCGCGAAGCGGAGCGTCTTGGTCATGCGACGCTTCTAGAGCATGGCGCCATGAGATGGAACCACAGCGACGGAGCGGATTTGGTTCCATCTCATGGCGCCATGCTCTAAGGCAGGGACATGGATTTCACGAGCTTCGTGCCGCCGGCGTCCGTCATGGCGGCCTATTCGTTGGCCTGCTTCATCCTGTTCGCCACGCCCGGGCCGGACATGAGCCTCTTTCTCTCGCGCACGATGGCCGGCGGCCGGGAGGCCGGCATCGCCTCGATGCTGGGCGCCTCGCTCGGCACGCTGATCCATACAGTGCTCGCGGCGGTGGGCCTTTCGGCGCTCATCGCCGCTTCGCCAACGGCATTCCTCGTCATCAAGATCGTGGGCGCGCTTTATCTCGCCTGGCTCGCGCTGGATGCCATCCGCAACGGTTCCGCGCTCAATGTTCGCAACGAGGGCGCCAGGGAGATATCCTTCATGCGGGTGTTCTGGCTGGGGGTGATGGTCAATCTCTCCAATCCCAAGGTGGTGCTTTTCTTCGTCACCTTCCTGCCCCAGTTCGTCTCCGCCGCCGATCCTTTCGCAGCGCGCAAGCTCGCCTTCCTCGGCCTCTATTTCATCGTTTTCAGCATTCCCCTTGGCATCCTGATGATTCTGGGAGCGGAGCGTGTCGTGACCGGCCTGAAGCGCAGGCCGCAGATCATGCGGATCATTGATTATCTGTTCGCCGGAATCTTCGGCGCTTTCGCCGTGAAGATCCTGCTGACGGAAGGGCGCTGACCCTTGGGGTCGGCAAAACCGGTCTATACGGTGATGTTGTTGGCTTCGGCGTAAGCCGCGATCTTGCTTCTGAGCGAGGCGCAGCCGTCGCAATCGCCGAGCATCGTCCCAATCGCGGCGCGCGCTGCGCCAAGATCGGTGCCGAGCACCATCGCCTTCACGGGTCCGATGGCGGCCGGTGACATCGAGAGCTGCCGGTAGCCGAGCGCCAGCAGGGCCAGAGCCTCGATCGGGCGGCCGGCCATCTCGCCGCAAACCGTCACCGGCTTCCCGGCTTCGCTGGCCATGCGGGCGATATTGGCCAAAGCCCGCAGCATCGCCGGGTTCAGCGTATCGAAACGCCCCGACACCCGCCGGTTGTCGCGGTCGACGGCGAAGAGGAACTGCATCAGATCATTCGATCCAACCGAAATGAAATCGACGGCCTTCAGCACCGCTTCCAGATCAAAGAGGAGCGCGGGCACTTCCAGCATGGCCCCCAGCTTCACGTCGCGGGGCCCCGGGTGGCCGTGCTTGGCGAGATAGGCCCGCTCCCGCTCCACCATCGCCTTCGCCTGGCGGTATTCGTCGACCGTCGCGACCATCGGCAGCATGATGCGCGCCGTGCGGCCCGCGCAGGCCTTGAGGATGGCGCGGAACTGCGCCTTGAGCAGGGCGGGCCGATCGAGTCCGATGCGGATCGCGCGCCAGCCGAGCGCCGGATTCTCCTCCTCGACCTTGCGCATGTAGGGGAGGATCTTGTCGCCGCCGATATCAAGGGTGCGGAACGTGACGGGCCTCCCGCCGGCGGATTGCAGGATGGCGCGATAGAGCGCCTCCTGAGCCTCCGCGCGCGGCATCGATGGCGCCACCATGAACAGGATTTCCGTGCGGAACAGCCCGATCCCCGCCGCATTCACCTCCGAGAGCTGCGGCATGTCGACCAGCAGGCCGGCGTTCATCTGCAGATCGATGGCCACGCCGTCACGCGTCACGGCCGGCTGGTCGCGGAGCGCCAGATACTGCTCCTGCCGCCGTGCGCGCATCCGCGCCTTCTCGGCGTAGCTCGCCTCAACGGTGGATTGCGGGCGCACCTGCACATCACCGGCCGATCCGTCGACGATGATGGCGTCGCCTTGCTCCACCAGGCTGGTGATGCCCTGCACCTCGCCGACGCAGGGCACGCCGAGCGCCCGCGCCACGACGGCGACATGGCTTGTTGCGCCGCCCTCCTCAAGGATGAGGCCCCTGAGCCGCGAGCGCTCGTACTCGAGCAGCGCCGCGGGACCCATGGCGCGCGCCACGAGGATGGCATTCTCCGGCAGCGAACCCGCCGCAAGGGTGAACGCCTCCCCGGTGAGCTGATGCAGCAGCCGGTTCGCGAGGTCGTCGAAATCGTGCAGCCTTTCGCGCAGATAAGGGTCGGTCTGCCTGAGCAGCTTCGCCCGCGTATCGGACTGCACGCGCTCCACCGCCGCTTCGGCGGTCAGGCCGGAGGCGATGGCTTCCCGCAGGCGCCTGAGCCAGCCCCTGTCATGCGCGAACATCCGAAAGGTCTCGAGGATTTCGCGGTGCTCTCCGGGGCCCAGTCCATCACCGCTGATCAGCACGTCGATGGAGGCCTGCAGCGCCAGCAGCGCTTCCTCCAGCCGGCGGTCCTCCTGGGCGGGATCATCGGCCAGCATGTTCTTGATGACGATCCGCGGCTCATGCAGCACCACATGGCCGAGCCCCACGCCCTCGGCGATCGGCACACCCGTCAGCATCAGCGGCCGCCGGAGCGCCGTGCCGCCCGAGGCCGGATTGGCGAGCGCTTCCAGTTCGCCGCCGGCCACCATCTCCGCGATGACCATCGCGGTCGTCTGCAGCGCCTCCATCTCCTCTTCGGAATAGGTGCGCCGCGCCGAATTCTGAACCACGAGCACGCCGATGGTGTTGCCCGCCCGCAGGATCGGAACGCCGAGGAAGGAATTGTAGATCTCTTCGCCCGTCTCCGGCTTGTAGGAATAGCGCGGATGCGTCTGCGCGTCGGAAATGTTGAGGGCTTCCGCCGTCTCCGCGATCAGGCCGACAAGGCCTTCACCCGCCCGCATGGTGGTAAGGTGGACAGCCGCGCGGTTCAGGCCCTCCGTCGCATAGAGCTCGAGCGTGCCGTCGGCGCGCAGCACGTAGACCGAGCAGACCTCCGCCACCATGTTGGCCGCGATCAGCACCACGATCCTGTCGAGCCGCTCCTGCGCGCTGACCGGCTCCGCCATGACCTCGCGAAGCCGCCGGAGCAGGACGCGCGGGCCACCTAGCGCCCCTCGCATCATGTCGATCTCTTTCTTCCCGAACCGGGAGGTCCCATGGAGAATCTATAGGTGATGCGCATTGTCAGGGGCAAGCCATTCCGCCCTGCTGTCCGCGCCCGCCCGCTGCGGCCCGTTAACCCCCTGAAAAACCTCTTGCTGTAGCGTCCGGAATACAACAAGCGGGAATGCGGCGCGGGCATGGCTTCCGAGGAAGAGAACCATTGGCCAGGGTATGTCGATGCCCTGACCACGATGACGATGATGCTGATTTTCGTGATGACCATCCTGGCCGTCGCGATTTTCGGCCTGTCGCAGAACGTCTCCCGCTCGATGGTCGAAAAGATCGCCAAGGCGATCAACATCGATAATCTGACGGACAGGGAAAGCACTGATGATCTCGCCTCGCGCGTCGTCGCGCGGCTGGAAACGCAGCAGCGCGACACGCAGGCCGCAACCGGGCGGGCTTCTGCGGAAAATCCGGAAATCTGGGCGGAATCGGCGAAACCGGTGGCTTCGGGCCATGTTTTCACCTCGGCCGACAGGCTGTCGCCCAAGGCCGCCGCGCCGGCGCAGGTGCTGCCGGAGCCGGCCTTCATCACCATCGCCTTCGAAAAGCGGGCGACGGGAATCGACAACGCGACGAACGAACGAATCAAGGCGGCGATGCAGGCAAGCGGCGGCCTCTCGCAACCGATCGAGATCAAAGCGTTTATCGAAAAGGCCGGCTCGATAAGCGATGCCCGCCGCGTGGCCTTCTACCGCCTGCTGAACCTGCGCGGCAAGCTGATCGCGATGGGCGTCGCGCCCGAGCGCATCAGGACGCGCATCGAGGACGCGAGCGGCAATGAAAGCGCGGATATCGTCCGGATCGATCTCGCCAGGACCGGGTAGCGAAACCTTCGCTTCAGCCGGTTAATCCTTTCTTTCCCGCTTTGCGCAAAGATGTCCCCCGTGTCCCAGCCGAGTACCCAGACGATGAAGAAGCCGGAGACCTCCGCTCCGGTCGCCGCGTTGCGGGCCACAGTCAATGCGCAGCTGAAGCGGCTGCTCATGGTCGTGGCGGCCGTCTGCGTTCTGGTTTTCTATGCGCATGACTTCATCTGGGAGGGCATCAAGGCCCACGTCCAAATGAATGGGCTGATCATCGGCCTGTTCATGTTCGGCGTCGTGATCACCTTCAAGCGGGTCCTTGCAGTGCGCAATGACGCCTGGGCCTTCGCCGCTCTCGAGGAAGCCTACAATGACATGCGGACGGAGCGGGTGGAGGCGCAGGAGGATCCCTACTGGCGCCATTATCGCGCCATGGAGCCGGGCGTCGTCTTCTCGCGGCCGCGCTCGATCGGCCACATGTTCGATCTCGCCTATGACGAAGTGCTGAAGAGCAAGCACCTCAAGATCTCCGTGGCGACCCTGCAGAACATCACCTACGCCATCGACAACCGCCTGGCGGAGGAACGTTCGCTCGTCGGTTATCTCACAGGCCTGCTGATCTTCCTCGGCCTGATCGGCACCTTCGTCGGCCTGATGGAGATGGTGGGCTCTATCGGCACCGTCATCTCCAACCTCACGGGAGGCTCCAGCAATCCAACGGAGTCGATGCATCGTCTCCTCTCAGACCTGCAGAAACCGCTGAGCGGCATGGCGATGGGCTTCTCGTCCTCCCTCTTCGGCCTTTTCGGCTCGCTGACGCTGGGGCTTATGGCGCGCTTCGGGTCGCGATGCCAGTCGGCGCTCAAGGAGAACTTCGAGAGCTGGCTGGCGAGTACGACGCATCTCGAAACCGGCAAGGGCGGCGACTTCGGTGAGCTGGCGCGCCTCATCACCGATGGCCTGCTGGGTGCGCCGGGCGAAGCAGGCTACGCCCATGGCGCCAGCGGGCCGACGGTAAGTGATATGGGCATGGTCGCAACCATGGCCCAGGGCTTCAGCCGGATGCAGACGACCATGGAGAGCATGTCAAACGCCATGCCCCGGCTGATCGAGATCCAGGCGGAGCAGACCCAGGTCAGCCGCTCGATCCTCGCCGTGCTCGATAGGCTGGCCGTCGACGGCAATGACACGCGGGAATCAGGCCGTGAACTGGTGGTCCTGCAGCAGGGCTCCAGCGAGCATTTGCAGGAATTGATCGTAGCGATGCGGACCACCGAGCAGCGTTTGACCAGCGGCTTTAATGGCATGGCGCATGTGATGGAGGTGACCGGCCAGGCTTATCTCGATGGCCTGCGCCGCCTCACGGCCGAGAATTACGAAACCAACACGCGCCTCGCCAAGCTCCTTGATGTGAAGGCCGCAGGCGACAAGATCGCCGAAATCGCCGGCTCGATCGAATCGAAGGTGAAGGGCGGCGTCGGCAGCATGAGCCTGGCGCTCGAACGCACTGCGACTGCCCTCGAAACCGGCATTGGCAGGATGGCAACCGAACAGGCGGAACTGAGGAGCGTGCTGCAGCTGCTCCAGTCCGGCGGCATGGGCGGCGGCGTTTCGGCTGCGTTCGAGGATAAGCTGACCGCAGGCTTCACTGAACTCTCGCGCTCGATGGAAACGGTTTTCGCGGCCTATGCTCAGCTCGTGAACCGCAGCCTCGTCGCGAACGCTGCGGGCGCCGGCGACCCCGCTTCGGCGGCGCAAGCACTCGCCGCCCCGCCGCAGGCGACGCTGCCCGAGCACGAAGCGAAGCAGCAGGCCGGCAAGCTCGACGTCGATCACGAGGCCCTGCGCCGCAAGCTCTATTCAGCGGCCGCGAACGGCCTGCGCAATGGCGCGAACGGTTAAGGCGGGAGATAAGGCTATGGCTGAGACCAATCCGATCCCCGCCCAGGAAGCCAAACTCCGGCTGATCGGGTCTGTGGCCCGCAACAAGCCGGCCGGCTTGCTGTCGCGTCTGTTCTGGCGCGGCGGAATGAAAGCGATCATCAAGGTCGGACGGCCGCGCTGCTGCGTCGTCGGCGTCATGGTGCTCGTCGACAAGTCCATCCCGTTGGACGGGCTGGTGACGGATCTGGATGCGAGCGGAGCGACGTTCCGCCCGGCGTCGATCTACATTCTTGACCGCGGGCGCGTCGATGTGCTCCTGCGCTTCGCCGACAGGGAAGTGCTCGGTCAGATTTCATCTGTTTCGCCGCTCGGCTACGACATCGTGTTCAGGAGCCGGCTGGATGAGATGGCTGTCGCGGAGATCATGGCGGCGTTCGGCATGGAGCGTGTCGATGATGCGCGATCCGAACCCGTCGCCATGGAGCCCACAGGTCAGGCCAGGACCGATACGGTACGGTCATGAGCGCCGATCCGCGGGATCAGCCGGAGAGACCGGGACATCGGGACGGTGTCCTTGCTGCCGTCCCGGCCATTGCCGGGTTGCAGGAAAGCGCCGCGCTCGCGGCCCCGCAGCGGCCATCGGGCGGCATATCCCACGGTCCAGCCTTCGACCGGCGCAGCCCGGAAACCCGCCCCGGTGGGCTGGTCAAGGGCGGCGTCCGCGACAAGGAGGTCGAGGCGCTGCTCAGTCCGCTGCCTGAACTCGCCGTTTCGCTGGCGACGGCGATGGCGCTCGCAGGCATGACCGCCGCGCTCCTGCCGGGACTGGACGATACTGCCCTGGGCCGGGCAGCTTTTCTGAAGCTGGCTACGGCGGCAACTGCTCTGGCAGTTCTTCAGGGGTTTCTCGCTCTGAGACGCCAAGGTAAAGCCCGCGAGGCTCTGGCTCTTGTCGATATGCGCGCCCGCCGGCGCGGCACCAGTGACCCCCTGACGGGTCTGGCCAACCGTTCGGGTTTTTACCTGCTTGTCGAGGAGGCGTTGAATTCGCGCCCTGAAGACCGGCCGGTCGGCGTCGTCTACATCGATCTCGACCGGTTCAAGGAGGTGAACGACAATTTCGGGCACGAAATGGGCGACAAGCTGCTGTGCGCGGTCACCGGGCGCTTGCGCGAGATCGCCAAGGACAGGGCGACCGGCGCGCGTCTTGGCGGCGACGAGTTCGCCCTGGTTGTCAATGGCTGCAGCACGGAGGAAGAGATCCTCGCGATCGGCGAGTTGATCAGCAAGCGCATGGGCCAACCGTTCATGATCGACCGTGTCGAACTGGTCATCGGCGGGTCGGTCGGCATCGCCATCGCTCCGGAAGACGGCCTTGAGTTTTCCGAACTCGTCCGCCGCGCCGATATCTCGATGTATCGCGCCAAGGCGGCGGGACGCGGCACCTGCTTCCGTTTCGACAGCAGCATGGAAGACAATGCCCGGCGGAAGAAAGTCATGGAAAGCGCGCTGCGCCATGCCATCGAGCGGGACGAAATGCGCATGGTTTATCAGCCTTTCTTCGCGGCCGATGGGGAAACGATCCGCGGCGTCGAAGCATTGGTGCGCTGGCTCAACCCCGAACTCGGCATCGTGTCGCCGACCGACTTCATTCCGCTCGCGGAAGAGACAGGCCTGATCGGGCCGATCGGCGAATGGACGGTCCGCCGGACCCTCGAGGATGCGCAGAGCTGGCCGGATATCGACATCGCCGTTAACGTTTCGCCGGCTCAATTTCGTGGAAAAGGCGTGGCCCAATCCATTATCGGCATCGTCAAGGAAATGGCGATCGAGCCGCGTCGGGTGGAGATCGAGGTCACGGAAGGCGTGCTGATCCGCGACGCCGAGAAGGCCGCAGCCACCATCAAGGAATTCCATGACGCGGGCATGCGCGTCGCGCTCGACGATTTCGGCACGGGCTTCGCCTCGCTCAGTTATCTCCGGCGCTTCCAATTCGACAAGCTCAAGATCGATCAGGTCTTCGTTAAGACGCTCAGCGCCGAACGTGGCGGCGGCTCGGGTTCCGCCGCCATCATCCACAATGTGGTGGCGCTGGGCCGCTCGCTCGGCATGACGGTGCAGGCTGAGGGCGTGGAGACGCTGGAGCACCATATCTTCCTGCGCGCCGCCGGGTGCCATTGCCTGCAGGGCTATTACTTCTCCCGTCCCATGGAGAAGGCGGATTTCGATCTTTTCCTCGCCCAAAAACGCGGCCTGGGCTACGAGAGCCGCTACTACGCCTGAGGTCAGATCCGGTCGTCGAGCGGAAAGACCTTGGCGGGATTGAGCACCCATTGCGGATCGAAGACGGCGCGCGCGCGCATCTGCTGATGCAAGTCATCCCGGCTGAACTGATGCACCATCAGGTCGCGCTTCTCGATGCCCACGCCATGCTCGCCGGTCAGGCAGCCGCCGACTTCGACGCAAAGCTTGAGGATATCCATGCCGGCCGCTTCCGCCTTCTCGGCTGAGGCGGGGTCGTTGACATCATACATCACCAGCGGATGCAGGTTTCCGTCCCCGGCATGGAACACGTTCGCCACCCTGAGGCCGTAGCCCTTCACGATCTGGCCGATGCGGGTCAGCACCTCGGGCAACCGGCCGGTGGGGATGGTGCCATCCATGCAGATGTAATCCGCGATGCGCCCTGTGGCGCCGAAGGCGGATTTGCGGCCCTTCCAGATCGCCGCTGTCTCCATGGCGGATTTCGATTCTTTGACGACCTTCACCTTGTGGTCCCTGGCGATCGCCACGATCCGCGCCAGCGCGGAATCCATCTCGGCGTCGGATCCCTCCACCTCGATAATGAGGAGCGCCGCCACATCCAGCGGATAGCCGGCCTTGGCATAGGCCTCGCAGATGTCGATCGCTTCCTTGTCCATATATTCCATGGCGACGGGTACGATGCCCGCGCCGATAATCGCGGCGACGCAGGCCCCAGCATCTTCCGGCGTGTCGAAGCCGAACAGGACGGGCCTGGCGCCTTCCGCCAGCGGCAGGATGCGGATTGTCGCTTCGGTGATAATTCCGAGCTGCCCTTCCGAACCGCAGACGAGACCAACGAGATCATAGCCCGGCGCGTCCATCGCATCGCCGCCGAGATCGACGACCGCGCCATCGAGCAGCACCATCCGCACGCCCATGAGATTGTTGGTGGTGACGCCATACTTCAAGCAATGCGCGCCGCCCGAATTCATGGCGATATTGCCGCCGATCGAGCAGGCAAGCTGCGAGGACGGGTCCGGCGCATAGAAGAATCCGTCGCCGCCGACATGCGCCGAGATGCCGAGATTGGTGATGCCGGCCTGCACCCGCATGGTGCGGTCGGGATAGCTGACATTGAGCACGCGGTTCATCTTCGAAACGCCGATGACGACGGCGTCCTCCTGCGGGGTCGAGCCGCCGCAAAGCGAGGTTCCCGCCCCGCGCGGCACAACGGGCACGCCGTTCTCGCCGCAGAACTTCAACACCGCGCTCACCTGTTCGGTCGTTTCAGGCAGCACGACGAGCAGAGGCAGGCGCTTGTAGGCGGTGAAGGCGTCGGTCTCGAAGGGACGGCGTTCGTCCTCCGCCGTGATCAGCGATGCGGGCGGCACGAGTTTCGACAGACCGTCGATCAGAAAGGCGCGGCGGGCGAGCACGTCGGCTTTCGGTGCGGGGAAGGCTATGGCAGTCATGGAAGGCTCCTGAAGGCTCTATTCTAGGGCATTGGCGCAGGAACGGAACCGCGAAATCATCGTGCGGCATTGTTGCCTGTCCGGCAAGGATGACGCTTGATCCATTCCCCTCAGTTGCTAGTGATGCCTGATGGACCGCCTTGCCGAGCTTGATATCTTTGCCCGCGTCGTCACGGCGGGGTCCATGTCGGCCGCGGGGCGGGAGCTCGGCCTGTCGCCGCCGGTTGTGTCGAAGCGCATCAAGAACCTGGAGGAGCGGCTTGGGACAAGGCTTCTGCAGCGCACCACCCGGCAATTGACGCTGACCGAATCCGGCAAGGGATTTTACGAGCGCGTGGTCGCCATTCTCGCTTCGGTCGATGAGGCGGAGGCCTGGGTTTCGCGCCGCACCGCAGCTGCGCGCGGCACCTTGCGCGTCTCGGCGCCCACCTCCTTCGGGCGCATGCATATCGCGCCGCATCTGGTGGAGTTCCTGCGGCTCTATCCCGAGATCACCATCGATCTCTCGCTCTCGGACGCTTTCGTGGACATTGTGGCGGAAGGCTACGATCTGGCGATCCGCATTGCCGATCTTGCCGATTCGAGTCTGGTGGCCAAACGGCTCGCCCCCAATCACCGGGTGCTTTGCGCCGCGCCCGGTTACCTTGCAGCCCATGGCGCGCCGCTATCCCTAGCTGATCTCGCGCAGCATCGGCTGCTGCTCCACAACGCCGATCAGTGGCGGCTCGAAGGCAAGTGCGGGTCTGCCACGGTGCGCGTCGAGAGCGCCGTGCGCACCAATTCCAGCGAAGTGATCCGCGAGGCGGTGCTGGCCGGCATGGGCATAGCGCTGCGCTCGACCTGGGATGTCGGTCCGGAGATCGACAGCGGCCGACTGGCGATCGTGCTGCCGGAATGGCAGGCCTCGGCCCGGGTGGCTGTACATGCCGTCTATCCATCGCGCCGGCATCTTGCCCATAAGGTGCGCGTCTTCATGGACTTTCTGGGCGAACGCTTCGGCAACCCGCCCTATTGGGACAAAGGGCTGACGCTTTCAGCGCCAGCCAATCGGTCCTGAAAGGATTTCAGCCTGCCGTCTTGTGGGCAAAAAGGCTCACCAGCGCCACGGCAATGGCGGTCTTCAGGAGATCGCCCGGCAGAAATGTTTGCACGACGGCCCAGGCCCGTGCAAAGCCCACGCCATGCGCGCCATTCGCCAGTTGCGCGAACTGGGCGAGCCAGAGCGCGCCAACGGCGAAGACGACGGCCTGCGCCAGCAGCATCGCAGCGGCCAGCAGCGGCAGCGAGCGGGCGGCGCCCTTCTCGACCGCGTAGCCGGTAATGGCGGCGGAAGCCATGAAGGCCACCAGGAAGCCCGCCGTCGGTCCGAGGAAATAGGCGGGGCCCGCCAGCCAGGAATTCGCGAAAACCGGCAGCCCGGCCAGGCCCTGCAGAAGATAGAGGCCGACGGTGACAGCGCCCAGACGCCAGCCATAGGCGGCGCCGATCAGCAGCACGACCAGCGTCTGCAGCGTCATCGGCACGGGATAGAACGGCACCTGCACCTTGGCGGAGAGCGTCAGCAGGGCGACGCCTGCGACGGCGAGGATCGCCTGACGCAGCAGCTTCTGCTCGCCAACGGCCCATATCCGGTCGATAAGCGGCCCTGAGTCAGCGGTAAGGGTCGATTGCGCCATGGTCTTGCCTTTTCTCGATTGCCTGTGGCTTCCGCTATAGTCCCCCCCGCCAGCCCGATCAAGGGATGAACCGGCATTTGCCAGCGCTTATGAAACGTCCCCATGAAACGTCCCCATGAAACGTGCCAATGAAACCCGCTGATCTTCTCTTTCCCCGGCCCGAGGGCCTCTATTGCCCGGCGGGCGGCTTTTTTATCGATCCGGTCCGGCCGGTCGAGCGCGCGCTGATCACGCATGGGCACGCCGACCATGCGCGCGCAGGCCACGGAGCGGTGCTTGCCACGCGCAAGACTCTCGCCATCATGGCCGTCCGTTATGGCGACAGCTTCGCGGGCAGCCGCCAGGAGGCGGTTTTGGGCGAGAGGCTGCCGATCAACAATGTGACGGTCAGCTTCCACCCGGCCGGCCATGTGCTGGGCTCGGCGCAGATCGCGGTGGAGGCGGGCGGCACGCGGATCGTGGTCTCCGGTGACTATAAACGCGCCAGCGATCCAACCTGCCAGCCCTTTGAAATCGTGCCCTGCGATGTCTTCGTCTCGGAGGCGACCTTCGGCCTGCCGATCTTCCGTCATCCCGATGCGGGACGCGAAGTGGCGCGATTGCTCGCCTCGCAGGCCTTGTTCCCGGAGCGCGCGCATCTCGTCGGCGCCTATGCGCTCGGCAAGGCGCAGCGGATCGTGCGTCTCATCCGGCAGGCGGGCTACGACAGGCCGATCCATGTGCATGGCGCCATGGAGAAGCTGATGGCGTTCTATTCGTCGGAAGGCGTTTCGCTCGGCGAGATCGTGCCGGTTCGCGCCACGGATCGCGCCAGGCTCAAGGGCGAGATCATCCTCTGCCCGCCCGGCTCCTTGCAGGATCTCTGGTCGCGCAAGTTTCCCGATCCGGTCACCGCCTTCGCGTCGGGCTGGATGCAGACGCGCGCCCGCGCCCGCCAGCGCGGCGTGGAGCTGCCGCTGATCGTCTCCGACCATGCCGATTGGCCCGATCTCTGCCGCACGATCCGCGAAACGGGCTGTTCGGAGCTTTGGGTTACGCATGGCCAGGAGGATGCGCTGGTGCATTGGGCGGCGACCCAAGGCATCCGCGCCCGGCCGCTGCATCTCGTCGGCTATGGTGACGACGGCGAGGCGGAGCCGGTCAGCGGGGAGCAGGCGGCATGAACCGCTTTGCCGCGCTTCTCGACCGCCTGGCCTTCGAGCCGCGCCGCAACGCCAAGATCGCGCTGATCGCGGATTTCTTCCGCAATACGCCTGATCCTGAGCGGGGCTATGCGCTGGCGGCCATGACCGGCGGCCTGGTGTTTCCGCAGGCCAAGGCCGGGCTGATCCGCCAATTGATTGCCGAGCGCACCGATCCGGTGCTGTTTGCGCTGTCCTATGATTATGTGGGCGATCTATCGGAGACGGTGGCGCTGCTGTGGCCCGCGCGAGCTTTTTCGCCGGAGGAAAGCTTCGCTGCGCCAAGCCTTTCCGGCGTCATCGAGACGCTGGCCACCGCCCACAAGAGCGCCTTGCCGAAGCATCTTGCCGGCTGGCTCGATGCACTGGATGAGACAGGCCGCTGGGCGTTGCTGAAGCTGATCACCGGGGCGCTCCGCATTGGTGTCTCCGCGCGGCTGGCGAAAACCGCCGTGGCGCAACTGGGCGGGCTGGAGCCCGATGCCATAGAGCAGGTCTGGCACGGCCTTCTGCCGCCCTACGAGGATCTCTTCGCCTGGGTCGAAGGTCATGGCCCGATGCCAGAAGCGCGCGATCCGGCACCCTTCCGGCCGCCGATGCTGGCGCATGCCATCGAGGACGGGGATTTCGCCAGGCTCGATCCGGCGGATTTCACCGCCGAATGGAAATGGGATGGCATCCGCATCCAGGCAGCCTCGGGCATCGATGCCGCCGGGAAGCGGATCACGCGGCTCTATTCCCGCACGGGCGAGGAGATTTCGAACGCCTTCCCCGATCTTCTCGACGCGCTCGGTTTCGATGGGGCGATCGACGGTGAATTGCTGATCCTGCGCGAGGGGCGCGTGCAGAGCTTCAATGTCCTGCAGCAGCGGCTGAACAGGAAGCAGGTCTCCGCGAAGCTGATCGCGGATTTTCCGGCCCTGATTCGGGCCTATGACCTGCTGATCGATGGGGCGGATGATTTGCGTCCGCTTCCCTTCGCAGAGCGGCGCGCCCGCCTTGAGGCGCGGCTTGCGGAGCACCGGAGCGCGAAGCTCGGTCTCTCGGCGCTGATCCCGTTCGGGACCTGGGAGGAGCTCGCCGCCGCGCGCGCTGATCCTGCTTCCGCCGGCGCCGAAGGCGATGCCGAAGCGGTCGAGGGCTGCATGATCAAGCGGCGCGACAGCCCCTATCTGCCGGGGCGGCCGAAGGGGCTCTGGTACAAATGGAAACGTGATCCGCGCGTGATCGACGCCGTGCTGATGTATGCCCAGCGCGGCCATGGCAAACGCTCCTCCTTCTATTCGGATTTCACCTTCGGCGTCTGGCGGAACGAGGGCGGAACCGAAGGCCTCGTGCCCGTCGGCAAGGCCTATTTCGGTTTCACCGACGAGGAGCTTGCCGCGCTCGACCGCTTTGTCCGCAAGCACACGATCGACCGCCACGGACCGGTGCGGGTGGTGGAGGCCAACGCTGAGGCCGGGTTGGTGCTGGAAGTGGCCTTCGAGGGGCTGAACCGCTCGACACGCCACAAGTCGGGCGTCGCCATGCGCTTTCCGCGCATCTCCCGCATCCGCTGGGACAAGCCGGCCCGCGAGGCGGACCGGCTCGAAACGCTGGAGCGGATGCTGGCGAGCGCCGAGGTTACTTCCCCGGCTTGAAGTCCAGCGCCACGCCGTTGATGCAATAGCGCTGGCCGGTCGGCGGCGGGCCATCCGGGAAGACATGGCCGAGATGCCCGCCGCAGCGGCTGCAATGCACCTCGGTGCGGACCATGAAGAACTTGCGGTCGATGGTGGTTCCCACCGAGCCGGGCAGGGGCTGGTCGAAGCTCGGCCAGCCGGTGCCGCTCTCGAATTTCGTCGTGTTGGTGAAGAGATCCTGTCCGCAGCCGACGCAGCTGAAGGTGCCGGCGCGCTTCTCGTAGTTGAGCGCGCAGCTGCCGGGCCGTTCGGTCCCGTGGCCGCGCAGCACGTCATATTGTTCGGGCGTGAGCTGCTGGCGCCATTCGGCGTCGGTCTTCGTCACGGGGAAAGTCTTTTCGAGCGTGTCCATCGGTCATCCTCCTGTGTGTGTCATGGTGTCTCGCCTGCCGGTTCCACAAGGCCGTCACGCGTGAAGCTGCGTCTGCGTTCGGGGAACGCCCTGGTGCGGAGAAAGGCGAGGCCAGCCATGCCGAGCCCTGCGGCCAGCACCCACCAGGCCGGGCGGATCGTGTAGGTGAAGTCGAGATTGGCGGCGAGCACCCGCCCGGCCGGTACGCCGGTCATCAGCGCATACCAGGCGAATTCGGCAAAGGCCGCCATCAGGCCTGCGGCGACGGCCAGCGCCAGAAGCGCGGCGAGGCTGCGGTGCCGGCCGTAACGCTTCAGCAGTCGAAAGCCCATCAGCCACAGGAAGAAGCCGGTCATCAGCGTCACTTCACTGATGTCGATCTTCCTCTGCAGGGCGAAATGCACGAGCGCCAGCACGGCGATGGCGTAAACGATGCTGTGCAAACGGTTCCAGCGGACCGAGCCGAGGCGGCGGATCATGCCGTCGGTCGAGGTCGCGCCCAGCACCGCGAGGCCCAGCAGGGCGACAAAGCCGATGGTCAGATAGATGCGCAGCGCGATCTCGCTTGCGACTTTACCGAGATCGAAGGCTTCGAGCGCCACATAGAGCGCCACATGCAGGGCCGTATAGGCGAGCGCGGCAAGGCCAAGCATGCGCCGCACCAGGATCAGATCCGGCCAGGCGCCAATAAAGCGCAGCGGCGTCACGGCCAGCGAGATGAGCAGCAGGCGCACAGCCCAGTCGCCGCTCTGGTGGATCGCCTCGGTCAGCGGCTTGGAGCCGAGCCAGCCGGCGGCGGCCTGCAACGCTAGCCAACCTGCCGGCAGCCAGAGCGCCGTGAAAGTGATCAGCTTGAGCGGGGAAAGCGCGCCGCTGCGGGTCGTCCAGGGAGTCACGGGCAATCCTTGGCGAGGCCATTTCTGTCTTAAGCCAGCAGATAAGGCTTGCCCGCCCGTCTGGCCAGTCACAGGATGTCACGTCCCGGTGAAACCTGCATTGAGCCAAGCTGCCGTCCTTTTTAAAGAACGATACGGTTGACAAACCGGACAAACCCACGCTACTGGCAAGGCAGCCAAGACGACAGGAGACGGCCATGACGACGCGCCCCCCCGGATTTTCCACGATCGCCATTCATGCCGGCGCGACGCCGGACCCCGCCACCGGCGCGCGCGCCACGCCGATCTACCAGACCTCATCCTTCGTGTTCGACGATGTCGATCACGCGGCCTCGCTCTTCGGGCTGCAGGCCTTCGGCAATATCTACACCCGCATCGGCAATCCGACCTGCGCCGTGCTCGAAGAGCGCGTCGCGGCGCTGGAAGGCGGCACCGCCGCGCTGGCGGTGGCCTCCGGCCATGCGGCCGAGCATCTCGTCTTCCACACGCTGCTCGAACCGGGCGACGAGTTCATCGCCGCCAAGAAGCTCTATGGCGGTTCGATCAACCAGTTCAATCATGCCTACAAGAAGTTCGGCTGGAATGTCGTCTGGGCCGACAGCGACGATCTCTCCACTTTCGAGAAGGCTATTTCGCCGCGCACCAAGGCCATCTTCGTCGAATCGATCGCCAACCCCGGCGGCGTGATCGTCGATATCGCCGCAATCGCCAGGATCGCCGACAAGGCGGGCGTTCCCCTCATCGTCGATAACACAATGGCCTCGCCATATCTCATCCGCCCGTTCGAGCATGGCGCGCATATCGTCGTGCATTCGCTCACCAAATTCCTCGGCGGCCACGGCAATTCGATCGGCGGCATCATCGTCGACGGCGGCAAGTTCGACTGGATCAAGTCGGGCCGCTATCCGTCACTGTCGCAGCCGAGGCCCGAATACGGCAACATGATTCTCGGCGAGACCTTCGGCGCCTTCGGCTTCGCCATCGCCTGCCGCGTGCTGGGCCTGCGCGATCTTGGGCCGGCGCTTTCCCCCTTCAACGCCTTCCTGATCCTCAACGGGATCGAGACGTTGCCTTTGCGCATGCAGCGCCATTGCGACAATGCGCTCGTCGTGGCGCAGCATCTCTCGACGCATGGCCAGGTCGATTGGGTCAGCTACCCCGGCCTTCCTGGGGACCGTTATCACAACCTCGCCAAGGCCTATACGCCCAAGGGCGCGGGTTCGGTCTTCACCATCGGCCTCAAGGGCGGCTATGACGCCGGCGTCAAGCTGGTGACAAACCTCAAGCTGTTCAGCCATCTGGCCAACATCGGCGACACGCGCTCGCTCGTCATTCATCCGGCTTCCACCACCCATCGGCAGCTGACCGATGAGCAGAAGCGGATCGCAGGCGCTGGCCCGGAGGTCGTGCGCCTCTCGATCGGACTGGAGGACACCGCCGATCTGATCGACGATCTCGATCAGGCGCTTGCGGCCTGAGGAAGCGTTTTCCTTCTCCCGCGAGGGATGGGGACGACACAGCGTCATGCCCAGGCTCTCGACCCTCGCCATCCATGCT
Organism: Methylocystis sp.; assembly: GCA_020252485.1. Classification (GTDB taxonomy): domain Bacteria; phylum Pseudomonadota; class Alphaproteobacteria; order Rhizobiales; family Beijerinckiaceae; genus JADCCX01. The sequence goes on along the minus strand of JADCCX010000012.1, from coordinate 10,135 downwards.
GGTACCGCGCCTGACCCGGCTACCGGGGCGCGGACCGTGCCGATCTACCACTCGAACGGCTACATCTTCGACGATCTGGAGCATGGCTCCGATCTCTTCGCACTGGACCGCGCCGGCTACGCCTATGGCCGCAGCGGCAATCCAACGGTCGCGGCCTTCGAGCGGCGGATTGCGGCTCTGGAAGGAGGATGCGAGGCGGCCACCCGGGTGACGGGCCGGCTCAGGCTCTTCTCGCATCTGGTCAATGTGGGCGAGGTGAAATCGCTGGTGGCCCATCCCGCGACGACGACCCATCGCAAATTGGACCCGCAGACACGCGCTGCCCTCGGCATCACCGACGGCACGCTGCGGTTGTCGGCCGGCCTGGAGGATATCGAGGATCTGACCGCCGATTTCGGGCAGGCGCTGGCTTGAAGGCCTGCCAGCCCAAAGGATGCTTGGGCTAAGGCATGCTTCAGGGACTGCTATAGGCGCAGCGGAAACCGATATAGAGCGCGAAGAACCGGGCAGATTTCCACTGCACGCCGTCTTCCTTGCTCTGCTCCGGTCCATACCACCACGAGCCGCCGGCGGTCAGCGCCTCATCGCCCTGCCGGTCCGCCAGCCATTCCCAGACATTTCCGCCCATGTCGTAAAGGCCGTTCACGCCCCGCTTCGTGGTGCCGACCGCCACATGCCGCTGGCGGTTGTTGTTCATGCCGATCGGCTGACCGCCGACAGGAAAGGGATAGGTGCGGCCTTTCACGAAGCCGTCGGAGGGCAGGTCCCGCTGCTCGGTATAGGCGGCGAGCCTCCACTCGGCGAGGCTGGGCAGGCGGCCGCCGGCGTAGGCGCAGTAATCCCTGGCTTCGCTCCAGGTCACATGGACGGCAGGCTCGTTATCGGCGGCGGAGGCACCTGTCGGCTTTTCGAAAGTCCAGCCGGGCCGTTTCACCCAGCCGCCGGAGTATTCATGGCTGCCGCCCGACTGTTCGGCGGCGGTGACACGCCGCGCCGCCCGGGTGAAGGCCCTGAAATCGCCGACACTGACTTCTGTCTGATCAATCGCGAAACCAGGGAGCGAAATGCGCGCCGCGCGCTCGGCGCCGAGGCCCGGCCCGGCAAGGACCAGGAACGAAAGGAGGGCGGCGAAGCCGGTCAGCCGGCGCTGGTGATCAACCGCCATCCGGCTTCTTCGGCGCGTCGGTCTCCGCGGCGCGCGGCGCGTCGTAACCCTTCTCGATCTTCTTCAGGATCCGCTCGAGATCTTCCGGCTCAGGCTTCAGATCGCGCGCGTGGTTCCACTGGAACTGGGCTTCGGTCGTCCGTCCCACCTTCCAGTAGGCATCGCCCAGGTGGTCGTTCAGCACGGGGTCGGAGGGCTTGATATCGACGGCGCGTTCCAGCTCGCGCACGGCATCCTCATAAAGGCCGAGCTTGAAATAGGCCCAGCCGAGACTGTCGATGATGTAGCCGTCCCGCGGCTGCAGCTCCACCGCGCGCTTCAGCATGACGAAGGATTGGTCGATGTTCATGCCCATATCGACCCAGGAATAGGCGAGGTGATTGAGCACATGGGCGCGCGCCGCCTTGTCCCCCTCGGTCACGGGGTTCTCCGGCAGCATCGACAGCGCATGCTGGAGGTCGGCCTCGGCCAGCGGCCATTGCTTGTTGCGCTCATAGGCGATGCCGCGCCCGTAGAAGAGGCTCCAGTGGTTCTTGTTGTTGCGATCGACGAGCGCGATGGCCCGGCTTGAGGCGTCAGCCGCTTCGGACCAGCGCTTGTTGCTGCGATGGATGTTGGCCATGGTGTCGAACAGCGTCACTTCGGACGGCGTTTTCGCTGCGGCAGCATCAAGCAGCTTCAGGGCCTCGTCGGTGCGCTTGGCCTCGTTCAGCACCAGGGCGGAGCGGATGATGGTGCGCGCCTTGATGCCTGAATCCCCGGGCACCTTGTTGTAGAGCTCGATCGCGCGGTCATATTGCTTCAGCTGTTCGAAATTCTCGGCGAGCGCCACCAGCACCATATCGCTCTCGCCATAGAGATAATTGGCGAGCTGCAGATAGATCAGGGCGATCAGCTCCGCGCCGCGTCCGCGGCCGCCGATATCGGATGAGGTGTAAAGCACCTCCGCCGCGCCCTGCGCCACATTCTGCACAAGCGGATCGGGCACGCCGCCGGCATCCACGATCTTCTTGACCGAGGCGATGAAGGCCTCGTTGCCAGGCCGCTCGGCGAGTTTCGCATAGATGGCCTTGGCGGCGTCGCGGTTGCCGTGCCGCGCCTCGAACCGGGCGTAGGTATCCGCCAGCCGGATGGTGCTGGGATCGGATTCATAAGCGGCCTTCAGGCGTCTGGCGGCCTCCTTCCGGTCGCCGGCCACATCGGCCATCAAGCCGCCGTAGAAATTGCGGTAGACGGCAAGCTGCGGCTCGTTGAACCGGTCGACCGTTTCAAGCGCCTTCTTCAGGTCGCCGCTGCCGACATAGGTCCAGGCCACGAGCAGGGCGGCGCTGAGATCGGCGTTGCGCCCGCGCCCGCCCGCCTTCTGGAAGCTGCTGCGGGCCGTCTGATACTGGCGGTTGCGCAGCGCCCTGACGCCCAGCGTCAGATGGGCGAGCGCATTCTGCGGATCGCGCTTCAGCACGCGCTCGGCCAGGCGGAAGGCATCCGTGAAGGAGCCGTCCTGGACGGAGGCGACGAAGGCGCGCTCCTGCAGTTCGAGATTGCGCGGATCGTCCCTGAGCGCCTCCCGGAAAAAATGCGCGGCGGCGCGGGAATCGCGGGAGGCGTCCGCCGCCAAGGCCGCAAGGAAATTGCCGGCCGCGGTTTCGGCGGTTGTAAGCTTTGGGGCCGGGCTCGCTTCGCGCGCCTCGGCCGCCCCCGGCAGGGTGAGGGGGATCGTCCCGGCCAGCAGCGCGGCGAGGAGCATGGCAAGCTGGCGCAGCTTGGGGGCGCGGGTGGGCTGGCGATCGTTCACGTCGTCATGGCCTTATCTTCTGGCGAAACGGATTCGTCCTTAAATGGACGCTTTAGCGCTTCGCAGCAAGTGAAACGCTGGCTGTGACACAATCATCAGGCCCGGTTGCATGGATAGTGGCCTCCTGATCCATCGACAATGCGGCAAAGCTTGGGCGGCGCAGAATAGCAGAAGGGAGCTGCGGCAGGTTCCCTGCATCCCGGGTGCCGCCAATCTCGTCTCCGGCGTGGTGCTGCCTGAGATCGCTTGCCAGGCGTGCAGGCGGACGTTGACCATGGCCGGGTTGCGGGCGATCCGGGGCGCCGATCCGCAACCGGGCTTGATGATACGCGATACGTATCGCATATTCAGTCATGATCTTCAGTTTCATGGATCGGGCGACGGAGCGGTTCTTCCGGGATGGCGTCTGTCCTGCGCAATGGCGATCCTTCGAGGCGGTGGCGGCGCGCAAGCTCGATATGGTCAACGCCGCCGTGCGGCTTGATGACTTGCGCTCCCCGCCGGGCAACTGGCTGGAAGCATTGAAGGGCGATCGGAGCGGCCAGTGGAGCATTCGCGTCAATCAGCAATGGCGCATCTGCTTCCGCTGGACGCCCGAAGGCCCGGCGGATGTTGAAATTGTCGATTATCATTGAGGAGGTTCGCATGGCCCGCGTCAGAACGCATCCCGGCGAAGTGCTGCGAGAGGAATTCATGGCGCCGCTGGGCTTGAGCGCCCGCGCCCTTGGCGCGGCGATCGGCGTGCCGGCGAACCGGCTCTCCGAGATTGCGCGCGGCCGCCGCGACGTATCGGCGGACACCGCGATCCGCCTCGGGCGCTACTTCAACACGGACGCTTGGTTCTGGCTCAACTTGCAGGCCGCGCATGACCTCTCGAAGGCTGAGACGGCGCATGATTATTCGGCCATCTCGCCGCGCGCGGCGTGACCGGCAAACCGCGCAAGAGCGGCAGCGATCTGGTTGAAACGCAGCGGCTTGCTGGCGAACATTCCTGTCATGAATGCCGTTGCCGATGCCTTGGCGTGTTTCGCGATTGACCGACGGCAGTGGTTCCGGAGAATGGTGCTGCTGGAGAGGATTGAACTCTCGACCTCACCATTACCAATGGTGTGCTCTACCACTGAGCTACAGCAGCGCTTCGCGAGGTCGGATACGCTGGATGGTCTGAAAGGGCAAGAGGATCCGCCGCAATTCCGGCGCAGGCGAAGCGCGCGCCAGCCGCATTGCCGTCCAGGGCAGCCAATCGGCGGGGGCGTTTCGCCTCAGGCCGCGCAGGCCATGAAGCCTTTCGTGATTTCGTCGCGCTTCAGCTCGCGGCCGATGAAGACGATCTTGGAGGTGCGCTTTTCGTCAGCCTTCCAGTCGCGCTGCAGATCGCCGTCGAGCACCATATGCACGCCCTGGAAGACGAAGCGCTTCGGCTCGCCCTTGAAGGCGAGGATGCCCTTGGAGCGCAGGATATTCGGCCCTTCCGTCTGCACGTAATCATTGATCCAGGGCATGAACTTCTCCGGATCGACATCGCCGGGGATTTCCAGCGCGACCGATTGCATATCCTCGTCGTGATAATGCTTGAGGCCGCCATGGGCATGCGCATCGTGGTGATGGGCATGGTCATGCTTGTGGGAGGGGTGATCGCAATCCGGCCCGGTATGGTCATGGTCATGATGGTGGTGATCGTGGTCGTGGTCGTGATCGCCGGCGGTCAGGAAGGCCGGCTCCAGCTCGAGGATGCGGTCGAGATCGAAGGCGTTGCGGCCAAGGATCTCGCTGATCGGCACGGCGGATTTCACCGTCCTGTGCAGCTTCGCATAGGGGTTGATGGCGCGGATGCGGGCCTCCACCTCGCGCAATTGCGCGGGCGAGACGAGATCCGTCTTGTTGAGCAGGATGACATCGGCGAAGGCGATCTGGTTCTTCGCCTCGGGCGCATCCTTCAGGCGGTCCTTCAGCCACATCGCGTCGGCGACGGTGACGACAGCGTCGAGCCGGGCCGCGGCCTGCACGTCCTGATCCATGAAGAAGGTCTGCGCCACCGGGGCGGGATCGGCGAGGCCGGTCGTCTCCACGATGATCGCGTCGAACTTGTCCTTCCGCTTCATCAGGTTCTCGATGATGCGGATCAGGTCGCCGCGCACGGTGCAGCAGATGCAGCCGTTGTTCATCTCGAAGACTTCCTCATCCGCGCCGACGATCAATTCGTTGTCGATGCCGATCTCACCGAATTCATTGACGATGACGGCGAATTTCTGGCCATGCGGCTCGGTGAGGATGCGGTTCAGCAAGGTGGTCTTGCCCGCACCCAGATAGCCGGTGAGGACGGTGACGGGGATTTTCTCGGACATCATTCTAGCTCGTGATTCTAGCTGGTGGGCTGCAGCGCTTGCGCTATCGTCCTTATATTGTGACGCATCATGCGAATGTAAGTGGGGGCAGGCCCTTCCGGTTTCGACAAGGCGTCAGAATAGAGCGTGCCGCCGATGCGGGCGCCCGTCTCCGCCGCGATCTGCTGGATCAGCCGCTGATCGGAGATGTTCTCGATGAAGACGGCCGGGATCTTCTCGCGGCGGATTTGCTGGATGATCCGCGCCACATCCCTGGCTGAGGCTTCCGATTCGGTGGAGACGCCGCGCGGCGCAACAAAGGTGATCCCATAGGCCTGCTCGAAATAGCCGAAGGCGTCATGCGACGTGATCACCTTGCGGCGGTCTGCGGGTATGCGGGCGACGGCGGCCTTGATCTCTTCCTCCAGCGTATCGAGTTCGGTGAGATAGCGTATGGCATTGGCCTCGTAGATTGCCTTGCCGGAAGGATCGGCTGCGATCAGGCCATCGCGGATATTGGCCACATAGAGGCGCATATTCGCGACGGATTGCCAGGCATGCGGATCGAGCCCGCCGTGATTGTGGCCATGCTTGTCCTTCGCTCCATGGCCATGGGCATCCTTCTCCACGCGCCCCTTCACGCCGGCCGCCGCTTCCACCAGAGCCGCCTTGCTGGCCGAGGCCTGCATCAGCCGGTTGATCCAGCCCTCGAATTTCAAGCCGTTGGCGACGACCAGCCGGGCGCTGGTGACCGCCTTCGCATCGGCCGGCGTCGGCGTGTAGACATGGGCATCGCTGCCTGGCTGCACGAGGGTGGTGAGGGCGATGCGGTCACCGCCGATGTTCTGCACGACATCGCCGACGATCGAGAACGAGGCGACAACGGGCAGCTTCGCCTCCTGCGCAATTCCGGGAGAGTGGACCGCCATCAATGCGGCTGAGCCAGAAATTGTCAGGAGCAGGGCGCGGCGCGAAAGCATGGGTCTCTCCTCAAATATGTAATGTTATACCATTTAAGCAGAAAGATGCCGGCCTGGAAAGGCCTTCCAGAAGAGTCCCTCCCTGCGGCCGAACATCATGGAGAGGAGATAGAGCAGGCCGGCCGCAAGAATGATGGCCGGGCCGGCCGCGAGATTGAGATGATAGGAGGCCAGCAGGCCGATCAGGGACGAAAGGCAGCCGATCAGGACGGCGATCCCTATCATGGCGCCGATATCCGCCGACCAGAAGCGGCTGGAGGCGGCGGGCAGCATCATCAGCCCCACGGCAAGCAAGGTGCCAAGCGCATTGAAGCCGCCCACCAGATTGAGCACGACCAGCGCCAGAAAGACGAGATGGACCGGCGTTCCGGCCCCCGAGACGGAGCGCAGGAAGCCGGGATCGACCGTATCCAGCACCAGCGGCCGGTAGATCACCGCCATGATGCCAAGCGTGATCGTGGCGATCCCGGCGAGCAGCAGCAGCGTCTCGTCGCCCAGCGCCAGCACGGAGCCGAACAGCACATGCAGGAGATCGACATTGGAGCCCTTGAGCGAGACGATGGTGACGCCCAGGGCGAGCGACAGCAGGTAGAAGGCGGCGAGCGACGCGTCCTCCTTCAGCACGGTCACCCGCGCCACGACGCCAGCCAGCATCGCGACAGCGAACCCGGCTGCGAGGCCTCCCACCGTCATCGGCCAGAGCGAGAGGCCGAACAGCAGATAGCCGACGGCGACGCCGGGCAAGATGGCATGGGCCATGGCGTCACCGGTGAGGCTCATGCGGCGCAGCATCAGGAAGACGCCGACGGGGCCGCCGGCGATCGAAAGGGCCATGCCGCCGACGAGCGCCCGGCGCATGAAGCCGAATTCCGCAAAAGGCGCGATGAAGATATCGTGGATCATCGGCGGCGCGGTTCAGGTCGATGCGGCTGGATCAGGCGGCTTGCGCGCAAGGAACCGCGTGCGGATCATGCGCTTCGATCATGCGGCGGGCGCTCAGCAGATTTTCCGGCCGCAGCGCTTCCCCGGTCTTGCCCCAGGCAATGGCCTCGCGGGCGAGCAGCAGCGTCTCGGGGAAATGCTCGCGCACCATATCCATGTCGTGCAGCACGGCAATCACCGTCCGGCGCTCGCCGTGCCAGCGGCGGATCAAGGCCAGCAGATCGGCGCTCGTCTTCGTGTCGATGGCCGTGAAGGGCTCATCAAGCAGGATCAGCTTCGCATCCTGCAGCAGCAGCCTGGCGAACAAAGCCCGCTGCAACTGGCCGCCGGACAGGCTGCCGATCGGGCGATTGTTGAAACCGCCGAGGCCGACGGCCATCAGCGCCTCCTGCGCGGCAGCCTTATCGGCCGAGCCGAAGCCGCCGAACAGTCCAGCCGTGCGCCAGCGTCCCGCAGAAACGAGGTCGAACACCGAAATCGGAAAGCTGCGGTCGATATCGGCCGCCTGCGGCAGATAGGCGATGTCCTGACAGGTCAGGCCGCCGGTGTCGATCCGGCCCTGCAGCGGCTTCAATGCCCCCACCAGACCCTTGAGGAGGGTGGATTTGCCGGCCCCATTGGGCCCGACGACCGCCAGCAGCGCACCGGGCTCGATCCGGCCGCTCAGATGATGCACGGCCGGCCGGCGGTCATAGCCAAGCGTCGCATCAAGGAAGGTGATTCCCGTCGCGGCCGTCACAGCGCCCACCAGACCGCAAGCCAGAGCGCCGCCAGGATGGCCGCCGCGCCCATCAGCCGTTCGGCCACGGAAAGGCGCAGCAGCGAGAAGCCTGCTTCGATCGGGGCAGCGTGATGATGGTGGTGGCTGGTCGTCAAGGGGCATTCTCCGACAGAAGAAATGATATACTATAACATCCAGGCTTTTGCAAACAGGGCTTTGGCGCGCTCACGGGGCATCGCGCCGGTGATCCCGCATAGGGACAACGAAAAAGACAAGCCCGCCTTCTTCGCCAAGACCCTCTACAAGGCGCGCGGACGCATCGAACAGGGCATCGGCATCCTCAAACGCTTCAAGCGCGTCGCCCTGCGCTGCGAGAAAAACGCCAGAAGTTTCCGGTCCATTGTCAGCTTCGCCGCTGGATTATGCTTGATCAAATTCGTCCACACGGCCTAGCAGGCTGCTGAAAAACACATTTTTGACACACCGCGATTCCGGTTTGAACCCCGTTCGAATCCGTTATGTTTCCGGTTTGTACCCGACATTTTAGACTTTTTCAGCAGCCTGCTAGAGCGGTTGCCGATCTGACTGAATCAGATCGGCCGCTCTAAGCTCTTGATTTACCGCATTTTCTTTCGAAGAACCGGTATCCACTTCTTCGGAAAATGCTCTAAGGCCGGAGTTCCGTCTGACGCCGCCGGGAAAGGTCGCGGCCGAGCTGGCGAGCAGTATCCAGCGTCTGTCTGGAGACGAGAATCAGGACCTGCTTCGAAGGTCCTGGACTGTACCGGTTCTTGCCACATTAGGCAGGCCAAGCCAGTTCACCGAGATCAAGCGGCGTCTATTGACTATTTCGGATCGCGCCCTGTCGCAGTCCCTGCAATCGATGGAGGAGCGATTGTGAGTTCGCCGTAGCGTCGATGAGGCGGCGCGCCCACCCAAGCCAAACTATTCTACCATCTACACCGGAGCGATGATCAGCAAAGTCACGAGCCCAGCAATTGAAATGGGGCAGGACCGTGCGAGCGGTCCCCTGGCCCAACGCCGGAGCTGACTTTCTCGCATACACCATTCAGGCACTCGGGCGCGAGAAGAAGAAGCGCGGGTGCGTCATGAAGGCCGCCGAGCAGGCCTAGAGCGGTTGCCGATCTGACTGAATCAGATCGGCCGCTCTAAGCTCTTGATTTACCGCATTTTATTTCGAAGAACCGGTATCCACTTCTTCGGAAAATGCTCTAAGCGTGGGTAAGTTGCCGTTTTCATATCGAATGCTTGTGTAAGCCCAACAACGAGCGCCACGCGTCCCGCCGCCGCGACCGAGGTCGCCTGCTGGGCGCACGCGCGCCGCAACTTCCACGATTATCACGCCGGGACGGGCTCACCGCCCGCGCTGGGCGGCGCTCACCCGCTATCTCGACGACGGCAGGCTGGAGATATCCAGCAACGCTGCCGAGCGCGCCATCCGGCCTCTCAAGCCTGGCGCCAGAAACTGGCTCTTCGCGGGCTCCGACGCCGGCGGCGAACGCGCTGCAGTCCTTTACACCCTGATCGAGACGGCCAGGCTGAACGGTCTCGACCCCGCCGCCTATCTGCGCGATATCCTGCGCTGCATCGCCGATCATCCGATCAACCGCATCGGTGAGCTGCTGCCATGGAACAGGAGGTCCGATGAAGGAACGGTCACGCAAGGGCCTGTCGCGCACCGAGACGAAGCTCTCGGAGGCGCTGCTCGGCCTGCATGAGGATGCAATGCTGATCGAGGAGCTCGACGGCTATCTCGCCGGCATCCTCGTCTGCCCCGAGACGATCCCGCCCAGCGCCTGGCTGCCGCTCGTCTGGAACCGCGAGAGCGCGGATGAGCCCGTCTTCGAAGACCTCCACCAGGTGAACAGGGTCATGGGCCTCGTCATGGAGCAGTACAACGCCATCGCCACGACGCTCTTCAACGCGCCTGAGACCTACGGCCCGCTCTTCGCCACCGGCAAGCGCCATGGCGAGGTGTTCTGGGAAATGTGGATCGAAGGCTTCGGGAAGGCCGTCAAGCTGCGCCCGAAAGCCTGGCAGCCGCTGCTCACCGCCGGCCACGACACGGTCCGCGCCTGGACAGGCCTTATGCATCTCGCCGACATCGCCCGCGCCGGCCCGCGCTTCTCACGGCAGGAAACCGACAAGATCAGCGCCGAGGCCCACACCAGGATTGGCGGCTGGGTC
>JADCCX010000119.1 GCA_020252485.1 Methylocystis sp. | reverse complement strand
ATCGCGGGGCCAATGGCATATTCAGCTTTGAGACAGGGCCGAATAGCTGGGATGCGAATAACGGGCAGTCCAATACCTGGTCGGCAAGCCTGGATACGACGCATGCCCATAATGTTTCCATCGGCAATGCAGCGCCGCCAGTCACCGTGAGCGACTTCGCCGGCGGCGCCTCAGCCAATATGCCGCCCATGCTGATCTGCACCGTCGCGCTGTTTGCTGGCGCTTGAGGGCTTCAAACCAGAAACTCCAGGAGGCCAATCATGGACAATGTCTTCGAGGATTCCATCCAAGCAGTTGCAGCGCAGCCAGAGGAGGGTGCGGATACCTTGTCGGCGCCAAGGCTGCGCGTTGCCGCCGAGGTCGTCGAGGCCTTCGGGCCAGCGCTCGCTGACCGCGTGGCAGCTTATGTTGCCGCGCTGGAGGCACATCGGTTCAGTGTCGGCGAACCCCGCCCTGTGGAACACCCGCTAGTTGAGGCCATCGTCGCGGCTGGTGGCATGGAAGCGGTCGAGATCATACCCGATCCTCCAAAGCCTGAACCCGTTCCGGTGGTTGAAGTCATAAAAGTGCCTGAGGACCCGCCTCCGCCACCCGCACCACCACCTGGCGAGATTACCAAGCTAGGACTGGTGGAAGCCCTAGGCGCCGCGGGCAAGCTGCGTGATGCCATGGCGCTGCTTAAGCTTGAAGCGCCCACAGCCGATCTCACCGATGCGGAATTGCTGCTGCGCGAACGGTGGCTGGCGGCGCAAAAGCTGAATCTACTCGCGCCCGAGGTGGCCGCGCTGCTGAAGGCCATCGGCTTTGACTCCTCAAGCCTGATCGCATGATTGCATCCGATGCGCCTGCCATGGACGCGCCGGCCTTTCTTGGCGGCGGCATGTCCAATGCGGCGCTGGCAACGCGGCCTGGCCTCATCCTTGGCCCGCAGCCAAGCGCCGCCGTGCTGCTGCTGGAAATCGCGATCCGCACGGCGAAGGATGTACCGGCACCACCGGAACCACCACCACCGCCAAGCATCATTAGCGATGGATTGGTGCTGCATTTCGATGTCGTCAATCCGGCATGCTACCCGGGCAGCGGTCTGGCCTTCACGGATCTGAGCAGCAGCGCCAATCACGGCACCCTGACCGGGCCCACCAATATCGCCGATAGTGCGATCAATTTCGATGGCACCACCAACCTCATCACTACCAACCTGATTTCCAATCCGCAGAGTTTTACCATCGGCGTCTGGTTCCGTACCTCCGCCGCACTCGGGCGCAAGCTGATCGGGCTGGAATCATCGCAGATCGGTGGCTCCGGTGGCTATGATCGGCACTTCTATGTGGATACCGCTGGCCAATTGCGCTGGGGCGTCTGGAGCCCGGGCAGTTCTACTTTCCTCTACGGCAATGTGACCAACAACCAATGGCGCTATGCCGTGGTGTCCTTCAACAATGGCGCCACGCTGCACAGCATGAATGGGCTGGTTGTGGGCAATGTCACTGCTGTATCGCAGCCCTTTGACGGTTATTGGCGCATTGGCGGGCAGAGCCTGAATTTCTGGCCAGCGGCATCAGCCGGCTTTTTTGTCGGCAGTATCGCGGCGGTGGAAATCTACAACCGCCCACTGGTGATCGCGGAGATTGAGCAGAACTTCAACATCAACCGGGGGCGCTTTGGGCTATGATCGGCTTTGACGCCCTTGGCATGCTGGCGCCAGCCTTTCTGCCGGATGCTTTTGTCGCGCCCGAACGCATCGCGACGCTCCGCCTTGCCTCGGCAGGCTTTGTCTCGGCGCCAGGCGATACGCCGGCGCTGGCGTTCTATGAACCACGTATTCTGGAAGACATCGAGATTGGCCAATCCGCGGCAGACGCCCTGGCGGTGGGAGGCAGGGTAGCGCTGACGGTCTCGGAAATCGCGGTGGCGGATGGGGATAATTTCTCGGCTGATCTGGCGCGCTATGGTGTTGCCGATGGACGTGCCGTGCGGTTGCTCAGCCTGCCCGTGCTCAATCCCCGCGCGAGTGATTTCGGCACAAGCCTTGCCGCCGCCAGCTTGCCTTTCACTGGGATCTTGCGCGGAGTGGAACGCGGCGGCGATTTCCGCGCCAGGCTGGCGCTGGGGGACGTGACGGAGCGGATGGCGACGCCCCTACAGCCGGTGCTTTATCAAGGCACGGGCGGCCAGGAAGGTGGCAATGAACTCAAGGGCCGCCCGAAGCCCGTCACGCTCGGGCAGGTGTTCAATGTCGCGCCGGTGTTTCTGGGTAACATCGATCTTGGGGCCGGCAACCTGCCGACCTATCAATCGCATTGGCGCGCGATCGCCGGGCATGACGCCATTCGCATTCGTGGTGTGGCGCAGGTGGTTGTCGCGGCGGGTACGCCGACGGTTGGACAGGCGCGGGATTATCCGGCGCTCGGGCTGTTCCAGCTTGGTGCGGCGCCGGATGGCGATGTTACGGCCGATCTACGAGGCGACACTGTGCCGATCTATGTGAACAGCATCGCCGGCATTCTGCGTCGCATGCTGGAAAGCCTGGGGCTGGCATATGACCCAGCAGATTTTGACACCACCGCCTGGGCTTTTGCTGAGGCCGACCTGCCCGGCATAGTCGGCTTTCACCAAGGCGCGACCGGGACGACGACACTCGCGGCCGCCGAGCAAATCCTGGCCGGGTCCGGCGCGATGCTCGCGGCTGGGCGTGGGGGAAAGTTGCGCCTTGCTGATCCCTTGGCGACCGATACGCCCCAATTCGATCTGCCCTCGGCCTGTGTGCTGGCCTGTGAGCCCTTGCCATTGCCTGCGAGCCTACGGCCCCTGCCGCGCGCCATTGCGGTGCGCTGGGGCCGCAACCACGCGCCGCTGTCCAACATGGCTGGCAGCGTCGCGGCGGCGGATAGGCAGCGCTTGTCGCAAGAGGGCAGTTTCGCCCGGGCGGAGAGCAGCCTGATCACCTCGCGCGTGACGCAGCAGCGAGAAATCTCCTTCCCCGCAGCATACTGGACCGAGACGGAAGCGCTGGCACGCGCTGAGAAATGGCGCGCCGTCCTGGAAGCCGGGCCGCGCATGGTCCGCGTTCTAACGGATCGGTTCCTTGGGCAGATCGAGATCGGGCAGATTGGGCGCGTGACCTATCCGGCCTTTGGCTTT
>JADCCX010000118.1 GCA_020252485.1 Methylocystis sp. | reverse complement strand
GGGAAGCGAGGAAGCTCCCAGGGCCAGTAGCCGATGTTCTTCGGCGCGCGCAGAAGATGGCCATGTCCCGAGAGGAGTAGGGAAGCTGTGTCAAAACCAGTCATGCAAAGGAGGGTGACGGGATATTCTAGATCGTCTGTCAGGCGCTCCTCCAATGTGCGGTCCTGCAGCCTTGCCTTGCTCCCAACCGGCCGCACATCGACTACACAGTAAGGCACCTCAGCCTCGTCCATGGCGGCCGCCGCCATACGGACATCTTCGCCAATGCCGAACTCCGCCCGAGCGAAACCGACCAAATTCACGCCAAAGCGCCGTGAGCCGCGCCAGGCTGCCTTCCGTTCCGCCGCGGTCAACGGCGACTTTGCGGCGGCAGGGAAGGTCGATTGCGGTAGCAACCGGCGACCGCTCGCCGCGAACCATGCCTCGAAACGGACCCGCCCCGCCGCTGTGTCAACGTTGAACAACGACTGCAAATCCGCCCGCGCGGCGCGCAATGAAAGGGCCACTGGGGCAGGCGCAGTTCGATTTGATCCCGACCACGGCCCGCCCGTGGAGAGGCCAATCAGATCCGCAAACTCAGCCGGCAATGGCGGCGCGTAGGCGAGTTCATGCGGGCCATGAACAACGTACCAACTGCAGAAAGCCGTCACCGCCTTACGGCTCGTCAAGGGAAAGGCGAGCTGCAGATCGGCCCGACTGGCGTGAAGACGCCGCAGCAGCCTGGGCAGTCTGAAGCCCGATCTGCCTGCCTCGACCGATTCCATGGCGACGGCGACCTGCACCGGACCGGCCCCCCAGGCTTTCGGGTACTCGTCCCGGCCAAACAGCAGCCACCAGGCCACAAACTCGCGCTGGCCTTCGGCACTGGCGGTCGAGCTACTCCCACGCACATCCCCGCGCAGCAGCCAAGCCGTCCACATGACGAAAGTCATGAAGTCAGGCCGCCGGATGTCGTCTGCCTGTACTAAGCTCAGTGCTCTAAACCACAAGGCATGGGCGGGCGGCTTCAAGTTCCTGGATCGCATCGGTCACGCCCGCCTTGGCAGCCCGTTCCAACCATCCGCGTGCCTCATCGGGCACCCTCGCCGGGGCAAACCCACGCAGCAGGAAGCGCCCCAGCATCAATTGCGCCTCCGGATGGCCCGCCTCGGCGGCTCGGCGGAACCAAACCGCCGCCGCCTGCCGATCGGGCGGAAGGCCGTGCCCTCCAGCCAGCAGGGCACCGGCGCCGAACATCGCACCCACATGCCCGGCTTCCGCCGCATGCAGATAGAGCTTGAGCGCAGCTTCCGGGTCCGCAGGCCCGCCCCGGCCATTGCCGAGCATTTCGGCCAAGGCGGCGGTCGCCTCAATATAGCCTTCGTCGGAAGCCCGGCGGAACCACGCGCGCGCCTGTGGCAAATCCGCCATCGAAGGGTCATCGCCGGACAACATGCGCGCATACCAATACTGGGCATTCACCACGCCGGTCGCGGCCACCTTCAGCCACTCGCCAGCCTCACGCGGATCAGGCCGCACGCCTACTCCATGCGCATGACAAACCGCAAGATTATAAGCCGCGACAAGATCCCCGCGAGAGGCCGCTTCGCGGAACCAGCCGGCCATCGTCGCGGGCAGGTCGCGCTCGGTCCGTGTGCCGCTCAACACAAGGTTCCCAACATCCGCCTTGGCCGATGCGTCGCCGGCGGCCGCAGCCGCGGCAAAAAGCCGGACAGCCTCGTCCGGGTCGCGCGGTACGCCGGCACCGGTCAGGTACAACATGCCCAGCGCGCGCTGGGCCAGCTGATGCCCCCCATCGGCCGCTCGCCGATACCAGGAGGCGGCTTCCAGATAGTTCGGCGGCAGGCCATCCCGACCATGCGCGTAGAGATCCCCGAGCAGAGCCGCGGCTTCGGCGTCCCCCGCCACGGCGGCCCGTCGCAACCAGGTCTCGCCATCCTGCGGATCGGCCGGGGCGCCGCGGCCCTCGATCAGCGCCAAGCCCAGGCGCGCCTGGGCCGGGCGATGCCCCGCTTCCGCCGCAGCCCGATACAGCGACGCGGCCGCCCCGAGGTCCTGCGCGACGCCTGTGCCCCCTTCGTGCATCATGCCGAGGAGATAGATGGCCGTCGCCAATCCCGCACTGGCGGCCTGGCCGATGAGCGCGGCACCTTCAACAAGATCGGCAGGCCCACCATTGCCGGAGATCCGCAAGACGCCAAGCCCAAGCGCCGCCTGCGGCAAGTCGGCTGCGGCCAGCGCCTTCCGGTACCATGCCTCGGCTGCGGCGTGGTCCTGATCCACGCCTGTCCCCGTCGCAAGGAGATAGGCATAGAGCGCCTGTCCCTCGGGGACGCCAGCTTGGGCCGCCTCAGCGGCCAGACGCGCCGCCGCGGCTGGGTCGGCCTTCGCGGCTCCGGCACGATCGCCGAACAAATCCCCAGATGCCGTTGTGGTGGCCGGCCAACCGTAGAGGATCATGACCGCCAGCATGGATTTCGCCGGCGCATGGCCGCTCGCGGCGGCCTGGGCGAACCACCGTGCCGCCTCGCTCGCGCTGCGGACCACGCCATGCCCATCTAGATAGGCCCTACCCAGCGCATGCTGTGCCGTTGCATCCCCGCTATGCGCCCGCCTTGCCAGGGCGTGCAATTCGGCAATGTCGCGGCCCGCTTCCTTGGTGGTGGAACGGCCGCCCGCATCGGGGCGGGCGGGCGCGATCAGGGCAAGGAGCCGCCCTGCCGCCGCCCGCCATCGGCTCCCACTCCTCCGGTCAGGCACAGCACCGCGGGTCAAGGCTCACGCATCCCTCTCGAAAGATCGCCGACAGCGCTCTCGAACAGATAGCGCAGGACGCTGCGATGCCCAACGATGATGTCGGCCGCTACCGGCATGCCCGGGGTGAGACGGAAATCCGCCGGCAGGTTTCGCAGGCCGGAGAGGCCATCAAGGGTAATTCGCGCCCTAAAGAAAGGCGGCCGCGGTTCGGAATTGTTGCGTTCGCGTCCGAACGCGTCCTCGCTCACGGTTCGGACGGTGCCTGCCGCCGTTCCGTGCCGAATGTGGTTGAAAGCTTCAAACTTCACCGACACGCGATCACCGTTGGCGACGAAACCCATGTCGCGCGCCGTTATATCGGCCTCAATCTCCAGCGGCGCGTTCAGCGGCACGAGTGACAGCAACAATTCGCCCGGCTGCAGCACTGCCCCCGGTGCCGTTCTGCCAAGCTCTAGCACAACGGCATCCATCGCAGCGCGCATCTCGACCAAATCCCGTCGCAGCGTTGCCTTGCTGAGCCGGTCCTCCGCTTCGGCAAGCTCCGTCCGCTTGGTGGCCAAATCCTGCCCCACGCGTGATCGCCACTGCTCCAGGAAGGCGTCACGCTCGGCGTGCACGGCTGCCAGATCCCGCTCCGCTGTCCGAGCCTGGCCTTCGGCCACGCTCAGCGCGCGCGAGACCTCCAGCCGCGCGTCAGAGGCAAGCAGCAGGTTTAACCGGCTGCCAACCTGCGAACGTTCAAGGTCCCGGCGAATCGTCTCCACCTGGCCAACGACACTTAGGCGCTGCTGGAGGAAGGCAGCCTCGTTCCCAGCCCGCACGATGATCGCCTGCAGACTGTCCGCGCGCTGGCGGAACCCTTCCATTCTAAAGCCGAGCTCGGCGCGGCGCTGGGCAAAAACAGCATACTGCAACAGCGCTTGCGGCGAAGGTCCCGGTTCGAAATTGGTCTCACTCGCCTCTGCTTCAAGGCGCGCGACCTCGGCCTGGAGGGCTGCGGCCTGCACCGCGACCGTGCTCATATCCGCGCTTGCGAAGGTGGGATCGAGCCGCGCCAGCAGGTCGCCTGCCCGCACGACCTGATTTGCACGGACCTCGACAGAGCGCACGATCGCTGCCTCAAGCGGCTGCACCGTGACCGTCGGCGTCAATGAAACCACACGCCCCGGCGCCGCCACCACGCGGTCGATCGGAACTAGGCCCATCAGCGCAATCGAGGACGCGAAGAGCCCTGCCACCAGCCAAATAATAGAGCGAGCCCCCAGGGGTGGGCGTTGCTCGATGACGGCGGCCGTCGGTGAAACGAAGGACAACGCTTCGAGCGAAGCGGCCTCGTCACTGGGCCGCTGGCGGGACAGCGACAGGCTGGACATAGGAGGGGTTCCGGGGCTGTGAGGCGTGCGTTTGCTGCAACCAGAGCTGGCGATAGATAAGACAACGCTCAAGCAAGGTCTCATGCGGCGCGAAGTCAAGCAACTTGCCGCGGTCCAGCACAATGATCCGGTCGCAATCGATGAGGGAGGACAGGCGGTGCGAGACGATGAACATGGTCCTGCCCCGCCCGATGCGTTGGAGGTTCGCATTTACCACCGCCTCGCTCTCGGGATCGAGCGCGCTGGTGGCCTCGTCAAGGATGAGGACGCGGGGGTCCGTGACCAGGGCGCGCGCGATGGCGACCCGCTGGCGTTGGCCGCCCGATAGATTCGGTGAGCCTTCCTCGATATAAGTGTCGTATCCGCCAGGCAGCCGTTCGATGAACTCCTCCGCGCCTGCCAGACGCGCGGCACGCACCACATCCTCAAAGCTTAGGCCGGGCCGGCCCGCGGTGATGTTCTCGCGGATCGTGCCGCGAAAGAGGAAATTGTCCTGCATGACAATGCCGAGGCTGCGGCGCAGATGCGCCAGGTCAATCTCCCGCAGCTCGATGCTGTCGATTTTCACGAGGCCGGCGTAGCCCGTGCTAATGCCCTGGAGCAAGCGGGTGATCGTACTCTTGCCCGAACCACTCTTGCCGACGATGCCGACCATGGTGCCGGCCGCTGCTTCGAAGCTCAGGTCCTGCAGCGCGGTCGTCTGCGAGCCTGGATAGCGGAAGGTCACCTCGCTGAAGGATACCGCGCCCATGATGTCGGGGCGGGCGCCGACGGCGCCAGCGGCACGCTCAGGTGCCCGGTTTAGCACATGCGCCACGTTACCAATGGCACCACGAACCTCTTGATACTCCTGCAGCAGTTGCGCCAGGCTCGAAAAGGGCGCCGCGGCACGCCCGGCGATCATCGCAAAGGCCATCAGCGAACCAATGGTGATGGCCGAGTCCCCGGCAACCGAGAGCCAAGCGCCCACGAGAAGCGTACCTGCATAAATGAATCGCTCAAAGGGCAGCACAATCGTCTGCGGCCAATTCGCCACCCGGCCGAGCGCCAGCCGCGCCGCTGTGGCTTCAGCCACGCGTTCGTCCCAAACCTCCCGGCGCTGAGGCTCCAGCGCGAGCGCCTTCACCGTGCGCATACCGGCGATGCTCTCGATCATCACCGACGATTTTTTTGTCTCAGCTTCGATCAGCCTTCCCGTGGCCCGCCCGATGGATGGCATGAAGACGGCGATGATGAGGGCCATGACGACGGCACAGGCCAGCACAACCCAGGTCAGCGTAGCGCTCAGCAGAAACAGAACCGGCAGCAGGATAAGGAGCGTTATCATGTCCAGCCCAGTGCGAAACAGTCGCCCGGTGATGAATTCGCGGATGCGCCAGATCTCGCCCAGCCGATAGGAGGTCTCGCCTGCAGGATTGCGCTCGAAATAGTCAACCGGCAACCCAAGCAAGCGGCGGAAGATATGCAGCTGCAGCCGCCCATCAATGCGCGCCGCGGAGAGCATCACAAGGTGCCGCTGGCTATGCGAAATCATGGTTTCGTATAAGATCGCGATCGCGACACCGCCTGCCAGCAGGACGAGTGTCGGTAAGCTCTGATAGACCAGCACCCGGTCCACCACTGTCATCCAAATGATCGGGGGGACCAGAATGAGGGCGCTCAACACGAGTGAGGCAATGCCGATATCCCGGAACAGCCGTCGCTCGCGCAGAACCTCCCTGGCCAGCCAAATCAAGGTGAAGGGTGCGTCATCGGCGCCACCGCCGCGCCGACGGCGGATCAAGACCACGCCGCCGTCCCAGTAGGAGGCAAGGCGCACCTCATCCACGGGCGCGGGCGGGCTGTCGCGAGCTGCTAGCGGCTCTATCAGGAATAGCGCATTTCCATCGGCGGCCGCACCGGCGAGGATTGCGGCACCGCCGTCACGCAGCATCAGGATAGCGACTACCGACCCTTCCACAGCACCGCTCGCCAGGCGAGTAAGGTCGCGCCAGCGCAGCCGAAGTGCTTTGGCGTGCAGACCGATATTCTCCGCAGCCTTGGCCAAGTCTGCAGGGCTTGCGCCCAGGGTTTCGGCGCGGGTGCCAGAGCCGAAATCCGCACCCAGGCGACGAGCTGCTTCCTGGAGGGCCGCCAGCCTTGCCTCTGAAACCGTTGAGGCTGGAGCATCCACCATCAAAACGCCTCCAAAATTATTGGCTTGTTAGGCCACATAGATAAATAAATCCACATGGTCCAGAGATCAAACAAAAAATGCAAGGCGTCCAGGGACTGATGGCATTTTAGCCCGACGCATGTAACCGCACTGCGATATGCGCCTGATTACCCTGCTTCCAATGACGCTTCTCGGGTTTCAAGTACATGAAAATTGCACTCTGGGCAATGGTTGCCGAATCTGACGGTCACGCTTCATTTGGCAGAAAACTGCTGACGAAACGCTCAATGCAGGCATTCAATTCGAAATCTCTCGCACTGTTCCGCGCCATCCGCGACAATGCCGCGCGCCGCTCCGAATCCTCCAGTAATTCCAGGATCCTCTCGATCATGTCGGACCTGTTGAAGAACGGCACCAGAATGCCATTTTCGCCGGAGGTGACGAACTCCCGGACGGGGGCCGTATCGCTTGCGACGATGCAGCACCCGGTCGCAAGGGCCTCCCGCAGCGACCAGGAAGCCACGAACGGATAAGTAAAATAGAGATGGACCGAGGAAAGCTGCAGCAGAGAGAGATAATCGCCGTAGGGTAGTTGCCCGACGAAATGCACCCGGCCGGGATCGATCCCGTCGCCCACCTCGGCCATCATATGCTCGCGCCACGTGCCTGTGGGTGGCGGCATCCCATAAGAAACGCCTTCCCCGCCCACCAAAACCACCTCTAGAGTCGGATGCCGCCGCAGCAACTCGGGAAGCGCGCGCATGACCACGTGAAAGCCACGATAGGGTTCCAGATTGCGCGAGACGTAGGTGAGCAGCGGTGGCCCGTGGCGATCGAGGACACGATCTGTGCCGGGCAGCTGGAAGGTGGCATCGGGGTTTGGGCGGCACTGAGTCAGGTCCACGCCCTCCGGAACCACGCGCACCTTCCGCCTGGCCCAGCCGGGATAGGTGCTCTGCTGCCACAGCGTCGGTGTGTGGCCACGGTCACACACCTGAAGGCCCAAAAGGTTGATTGCATTCTTGGCGCGCACGCGCGGCTTATCGGTTTCGAACAGCTTGAACTCCGGATCGAAACCGACATCGGCTCCTTCCAGCTGATAAAAAAATTCAAAATATCCGTCGAGGATCGCGCGCGGCCAGATGTCCTTCAAATTCAGCAACTCGCCCCAACCATTATGGCCGATGATAACATCGGGCCTATAGCCGGTTCGGGCCAATTCAATGCAGGACCGCCCCGCGGATTCCGCCCTGATCATTGAGGCTTCGAAATCGGTCGCACTTATATGGATTCCGGGTGTGGAGGCACGGATCGGGCGATACAGTACACGGCGGACGCCTTGCAGGTGGTTCTCGTTTGGCTCGCTCACGAAAACAACGTTGTGACGGCCGGAGAGCGCGAGCCAGGAGGCAAGGTGCAGATACTGCCCAGGAAAATTCTGGTGAACGAACAGGAAATTCACTACAGCTTCCTCCTAGAGCAGATCACGTTCAGATGGAATCATCTGAACGTGTGAAGATGCTCGAAAAACAACGATGTAGAGCGGCTTGCGTGAACCCATGTGAACGCAACACGCTCTGGAGCGATCAGAACCAACGAAAGCCGGGCGAAAGCTGCGGAACGTTCGAAAAATCGACCCTACGCCCCGATACATGGCTGAGTGCGGTACGATGATCTGAGCAAATGAAAAGGAGCGCCATGCGGCAAGTTTCCTTTGTGTGGCCTAACGCCGATGTTTGGCCTTCGGGGGCGCCTTGGCCGCTGCCTTGCCACCCCTGCCTTGCGGCGAAGCGGAGGGCTTCGTCTTGGCCGCGGGAAGCTTCCGGGCGGGCTTGCCAGCGGTTGCCTTCTTCGGCGTTGCAGGAGGCGCCTTAGCGACAGCGGAGGCAATCTTGCCTCGTGGCGAAGCGGATGGCTTCGTCTTGGCCACGGGAGGCTTCCCGCCGGGCTTGCTGGCGGCCGCTGCGCGTTGGGTCAACGCGATCTGGATGGCCTCGACCGACGCAGTCGAAGCTGAGATGCAGGGGGCGCCATCTGCCGCCACCGCCTCGGTTCCATCCGTAAAGCGCGCCATGTAGCGGCACTCGAAGGCCGCGGCCGCGGCACCGCGCAGCCGCACGGTCAGACCAAGCAGGGGAAGGGCAAGGCCTCGGCTGCCGCAGAACTCCCCGGCCGCCGTCCAGGGTGTCGTCCAGTCCACACCGAGAATGCCCTGATATTCCAGCTCCTTCGGATCAAGGCCCGGGGGGGCGTGCAGCACGAAGCCTTCGACTGCAACTCCGCTCCCGCGCGCCGCGCCACCCCACCCATTGGGCCATAGCGGAACATCACCTTGCTCGCCGACATGAACCGAGCCCGCCACGCCTGTTGCCGCTGTCACGACCTTGGCCGCGTCAGGCGGCGCGGTGGGGGTGACAGCAGCCAGCACAGAGGGCTGCGGGGTTTCATAGCTGGTGATCCGGGTTACCCGCAGCATTGCCGGGTTATTTGCGCCCTCAATCTGGTACGTCGAAAGCAACAAACTCATTCGCGCCCCGGTTACCTGCACCATCGCGACATCCCCTGGCCGAGCGAGCCAACCATTCTCGCCCTGGACCGCCACGACGACAAGACCCTCACCCCGAATCGGTGCATCCAGTCGCGCGCGGGGG
>JADCCX010000117.1 GCA_020252485.1 Methylocystis sp. | reverse complement strand
GTCAGCCATGGCTTCGAAAATGCGAAGCCAAACACCCTTTTGGCTCCAGCGGCTAAAACGGCGGAATACGCTGTTCCACTCTCCAAAGGCTTCCGGTAGATCGCGCCACGGTGAACCAGTGCGCACAATCCATAGCACCCCTTCAACAAACATGCGGTTATCGCGCCCAGTCGAACCTTTCTGATCAGGGCGACCAATAATCAATGGCGCCATCCGGCCCCAGGCATCGTCGCTCAATACCAGCCGGTCCAAAACTCCCTTAGGTGCCCCCAAAAAAGCACCTTGAATCATATGTCAGAGAATTAGGGAATCCCTAGAGTCCACAGAACCTAGGCCGCCTTGGTCGCCGCCCAGTCACCACACGCAGCCGGGACAGGTTGGCCAGGTGATGCTGACATCTGATCCAGAAGGCACATCAATCGCCTCGCCAGCCGCTTGTCCGGCAGCCCCGCCCCAACAACCTCCTGGTCATGCCAGCCGTTTGTATTGACTACCTTCTCCCCACTAATCCGTGACGCCTCCGCGAATCGGCGTCACAAACAGAATCACAAATGATTCACTCGGAGCAAATGCCTCATTAGAGATGTGGGTAATTGAAAGACTCGCCGGATGGGTACGGTCGAGCCGCAGTAAGACGCCTTTTGGCACTGAGCCCAAAGGAAACACAAAAAAGCACGCGTATCTACTATTCTGTTTCGATCAAGCGAGCTTCGGCCGTTGATGCCCTTGTTGCCGGGCTGGGCAGAGCCGGTCTGCCAATGGATGATGTCAAGGACAGCGTCGCGCGACGCCCCACGAGATTCTTCTGATCAGGGGCTTCCTAATCGAGGCCTCCTGCAGCTGTTAGTCGATCAGCAAGTCGATAAGCCATTGCGGCTATGGTCAGGCTCGGCGCATTGACGGGCGCTGTGCAATGTGTCGAAGCGCCAAGAATGGACAGATTCGCGTGATCATGCGTGCGCAAATCCGGCCCAACAACCGAAGTCGTAGGCTCGCGTCCCATCCGGGTCGTTCCGGCAATAATGGCATTTGACAGATACGGGCTGTTCCATTCGACCTTCGTCTCATTCATCAGCCCAAAAATCTTAAAAATCTCACGATTGATATCGAGCGCTCGCTCGAGCCCACGCTTCGTATACTCATCCAAGGAGAAGGTGACCCGCGGGCGAGGAACACCTGCTTCATCACGCAGATCCTTGTCCAATTCCACCCGGTTCTCCGGGCGGGGTAGGATCTCAGCCGAAGAGTTAAGCCGCAGATGCCGCGAGATACGATCATTGAGCGTATGGACAAGTTCCTGGCCCCTCAGGCCTTGCTTGATCAGCGTTACCGCAAGCTTCGACGCATCACTATTGCCAGACCAGCCGCTATTCATGAAGGACGTTCCAACAGCCGCATAATCACGGCGGAATGCACCGTCGCGCAATTGTTCTATGCCGCTGGTTTGCTGTGGACCGCGATATGGCAATACCGCTTCACGCGTGAGCCCCCAACAATCCTGGTTCGCCTGCGTAAGAAGCCAGCGTCCAACATTATCATGGCTATTGGCGACACCGATCGGCGCATATTCCTGACGAGACGCCAGCAAGAGGCGCGGCGTTTCAATCGCATGGCAGCAAATGACATAATGGCGCGCTACCACGCGCAGACTTGATCCATCAGGGCGCGCCGCCACCAGAGCGGAAACCCGACGCGCAGCATCAAGTTCAATGAAGTCGACCCGGTGACGATCCAAAAGCTTTGCGCCGGCCTTCTCCGCCTTTGCCACATGCACAGAAGCATCGTATTTCGCGCCAATCGGACATATCGGCACGCAGGTATTGCTCCCGCAGCAAATGGGCCGCCCATCGAAGTAAACAGAATTGCGTGCATGCGAAAAGGGCGCACCATTCAGGCCCAATTGCCGCAAGGCAGGTTCCAGTTTTTGGTCAAGTAAAGTGGTCGGGATGGGCGGTTGCGGAAACGGGCCACGCCGCGGAGCACCCCATACGAAGCGCTCATCACCGGCGACGCCCCATTCCTTCTCGGCCAATTCATAATAAGGCTCCAATTCGGCGTAGCTTATCGGCCAGTCCTCTCCAACACCATAAAGCGATCGCATTTGCAGATCATTCGGACGCAAGCGATCCGCAAAACCTGTCCAGTGCCAAGAAGTCCCGCCGACTAAACGAAGATAGGCCCCAATGAAGGGCATTTCGCCGCCTTGGACGTAGAATTGGTCATAGCGGTCATCGAGTGGAAATGGCGCAAATGCATCCGGCGGATAAGCTGATTGCGGCCCCTTGGTCGGGTTCGCAAAAAAATGCCGAACAAGTTCGCTGCGTGACCGCCGCGCTCCCGCTTCCAGGATGATGACCTTCATGCTCCTTGGCGCCAGGGCATAGGCGAGGTGCGCGCCGGCAACCCCCGACCCCACAATCGCCACATCGCAGGTTTCAATGGCTGAAGCGGTCATGATTTTGACCAGGCGCCGAAACCGGCGCCGCAAATACCGGGAGCCTTTGTAAAGGCCAGTACTCGCCAGGCGAGCGCCCAGGGATAATGCCCTAATCGAGTGGATGGCGCAGGACCCGCAGTCTCACCAGTGTAGAGGATGACAAGAAGGCGCTGCGCTAGCGCTTCGACATCATGCGGCAGTGGTACCCCTGGCGGAGTTTCTTGAACCCCCGCTACGAGCTTCAAGTCGCTGCCGACGCCGAATTCCCGCACCAGTAACTGCCGTGCAGCATCAATAACAAAATCTGGCAGCTCCTCGATAAGGGAAGGAAGCGCACCACTGCCGTAAAGCAGGCGTGCCATTGCGGTGAAATCGTCAACCGCCGCATCTACGGGATCAACTGGCTCCCCCTCGTCGGAATTATTGTTCATTCGCTCCTCCTCCGCTTGATGAACAATACCCCGCGTGATCGGCCTGCTTCGGTATCAAGCTTTTCCATGGCTATGACAAGATCGCGCAATGGTATCCAGATGGGAGGGTATTTGTAGCGTGCAACATCAAGGATCAAAACACTATCACTGGCTTCGTCATAGGCCGCCAATGGAGAGATATGGCCATCCCCTTCCTGGCCAAGAGGAATACGAGAGTAATTCACCACAACGCGCATATGTGGATCCCGCAAGGCCAAAAGAAGCCTTTCGCGAAATCCGACGAGTTCCAAATGTTCCGCATGCAGCGATTGTGCTTCAACGCCAAGATTGCGCGCAAAGGCCGCAAGTTGTTCGAGCGTGAGGCCAGTGGACTGTACCGCAGCAAAGGTCTTTATTCGCAAATTCTGCTCAGTGAAGAGCGAATCTTGGGTAAGGCGCCGATACGGGAAAAAGGCAGCCGGTGAAGGTTCACGAACCCCGAGGGAGTTGAGCACTGTCGCCAATGAGGCCGGACCGCAGAAGGTAAGGTAAATCTCGGTTTCAAGGTGCGACAGCAGGCTGAGCGCGCTGCGGGTATCGGTAAGGCGCTGAAAACGCGCTGCTCCCTCAGTCGATTCCAGGGCGATGATTTCAGAACGAACACCCAGAGGAAGAAAGAGAACAAGAACCGCCAGGAAGCGGCAAAGCAGACTGTTCATCGACGTGGCCTCAAGGAAGAGAAGAAGTTCGCGAGCTCTTTGATTGAGGTTTCATCAAGCTGAAGCGTCCGGAGAAAATTGCTCATTATTTCAGCACTCTCCCCAGTTCGAAGACCGTTTTGATAAGCACGCAGCGCATTTGCCAGGTAATCGGCATGTTGGCCGCCGATAATCGGAATACTGGTATCGTCGGGCTTACCCATGGGGCCATGGCACGCCAAGCATTGGTCAACAATATCAGGCGGCACGCTGGGAATGGTCTGCCCCAGGGCCCCCGGTGACAGCAGCCCTAGCCACAGAAAAATCAAGGCCCAAGTCGCATTGAATTTCACCGCCAAGTAACCAAAAGCCTTTTCCATCTATTTAGCACTCCTCCTGAAATGCCTCACTCAGCATCATCCGAGATCATCTCATCGTCGCAACGCAAGAAAAATCTGCAGATGTCCGTCGTCAAATGATTTGAGACTAATTGGCGGGCTTTGTAACGGAGTAAACAGCCCACCCGCGGTCGAGGTTAAGCTGCGTTTTGGTGCTGCATCAAGCGGTAACGCGATCCAACTGCCCCCCTCAAACCCTTTCCACCACCCTGAACCCGCGCGACGCCAGCGGCAGGCTGTCCCGGCTGATGGTGGCGTCTTCCCCTGGCGCGTTCATGGCCTCGCCAACCTCACCCCACCCTTCTCTTCACCACCTGCACATGCAGCGCCGCCGCGGGAAAATCCACGGTGGACAGGCTCACATTCCGGGCCGTGATGCGCACCCTGTCGTTAGACCAGACATGGCGATCCAGCACAAAGGCAATGCTGCTGCGGCTGGCTTCCAGATGATCTCTCACACCCTCTCCACCATCCTGAACGCCCGCGACGCCAGCGGCAGACTATCCCGGCTGATGGCAGCGTCCTCGCCGGGCGCGTTCATCGCACCCCAAATGGCGCGGCGGTTGCGCTCCGCCATGCTGTCGGAAAGCTCCGCAATCCAAAGCGTATCCCGCGCCGCGCCAAGGCGGCGCAGCATGTCGCGGTGTTGAACTGCGTTGCATCGGCGCCGTCGAGGAAGCCAAAGACTCAGACCGGTGCCCCCGCGGCATCGGCCAAGACGTACCCGCGATTGCAGGGGATCCGCGCGATGACGCGGGAGCTATGGGCGCCACTGGCGTGCTCGGCGGATTGCCGCCCCCCATTCTTGCCACCTGCCGCCGCCGGGCTGAAGTGGCCGCGTCACTTCAATCTGACGTCATCTCATCAAGGGCCTGCTGCAATATCGCCGGTTGACTGATGATCAACGCACCACGCCCCCGCTGCAGCACGCCAGCCCGCAGCAGCCGAGCAATCTCGCGCGAGACTGCCTCGCGGCGGGCGCCGATCCGGCTCGCAATGATCTGCTGTACCGGTGGCGGCGAGATGGCCCGCGCGCCATTCGCCATGGGCGGGCCGGCGGCGCGCAGCAGATCAGCATAAAGCCGGTGACGAATATCTAGGGTGGTCAACTCCAGCATGCGGCCATTGGCTTCACGCAGGCGCTGCACCAGTACGCGCATCAGCCGGCGCGACAGCTCGGGCGCATCCGCCAGCAAGGCCATGAAAACCTGGCCCGGGACGCGACAGATCCGGCTGCGATGCAATGCCGTGACGGCGGCCGAGCGCGGCGCGCCGTCAATGGCCGCCATTTCACCAAAGAAGCGGCCAGCGGGTATGTCATCGAGGATGAGCTCCCGGCCCCCTGGCGTGCGCATCGCCACACGCACAGTGCCGAACACCACGAAGAACACGTCATCCGATGCATCGTCGAAATCAACCAGTAACTGGTCAGGTGCTGCGGTCAGCCAATGCACCCTTGGGCCGTAGCGCTCTGCCACCGCAGGTGAAACGCCGGCGAAGAAAGGTATCGCCGCCAGGCTTTGTCGTGCGTCGCCGCTGATGTTCATGCGCCCCCCAAATTGCTCAGCCACAACCCGGAAGGCGGGCTCGTATGCCGGCAAGGCTGCTTGTTAAACGTTAGCTCAACCATCCGGACCATCTGCGCCTTCTGCTGCGTCCCCAGCCTAACGCGGCGCGAAGGCGCTACCATGTGTTATTTAGCACATCCGGAAGGTAGCGGCGATGCCTACATGACATTGAAACGGTGCCATCCCGGCGCGCGTGAGGCTTTTGCGCATGAAAGACCGATTGCTCCGCCGCATCTCACCACTGCTCGCCACGGCGTCGGCAGCGCAGGCCAAACGGCCGCTGCGGGTCGGCTACATCGTGAACGGGCCGGACACATCCATCTTTGAAGAACGGTTCAAACTCGGGATGCGCGAAAACGGCTATTCAGGACTGCGTGACGGGCTTGGTGGCAGTCTGAGCCGCGTCGGGATCGTCCCGGCGTGGGGTGAAAAATGCTTATCACACCTGACTGTCATAGGGAGATTTCAAAATGAATTATAACGGTCTCACCCGCCGCGCGACGCTCGGCGCGGCATCGGCCTTCTGGGCCTCTGCGCCGGCACGTGCGCAGCCGGCCTGGCCCACGCGGCCCATCCGGATCATCATCCCTTTCGGCCCTGGCGGTTCGCCGGACACGGTGACGCGCCGCATGGCCGAGCATTGGACCGCCGCGCTGCGCCAACCGGTCGTGATCGACAACCGCCCCGGCGGCGGGGGTGTTGTGGCGACGGAGGCGATCGCACGCGCCGCGCCCGATGGCTACACCTTCGGCATCGGCAATGCTGGGCCGCTGTCCACCAGCCCGGCACTGGAGCCGAACCTGCCGTATCACCCGGTGCGCGACTTCACGCATCTCGCGATGCTCGCGGAATTCCCGCTCGCCATCGCTGTCGCGAGCAACGGTCCGGTCCGCGACGTCCGCGATCTGCTGGCGCTCGGCCGCACCAAGCAGGGCGGCGTCGACGTCGGAACGCCAGGGACCGCGGGCCCGCGCCTCGTGCTTGAACTGATGCGGCAGCGCTACGGAGCGGTCGTTACCATCGTGCCCTATCGCGGCGGCACCTCGGCGGGGACGGAAGTCGTCGCCGGGCGGCTCGATGCGGCCGTGGCGTCCTTCGGTGAATTCGCGGGCAACGACCGCCTGCGGGTGATCGCCATGCTCTCGGACGATCGGCATCCGACGCGGCCGGAGATACCGACCTTGCGTGAGCAGGGCTTCGACGTGACGTTCAACGTTACCTTCTGGCTTCTGGCGCCCGCGCTGCTGCCCGAGCTCATCGCCGCACGCGCGACCACGTTGGTCGACGAGGCAATGCGCCTGCCCGAGACCGTGTCCCTGGCGACGCGGATAGGCGCGATGCCCTATCGGCCGATCTTTTCGCCCGCGCTCACCTCGATGCTCGTCGAGGACAATGCTCGTTGGTCCGAGGTCGTCCGCGCGGGCAACCTTCGGTCGGAGTGACGGGCTTGACCTATTCTGTCATCGCCGATGTCGGGGCTGCCGCGACCACGACCATCCCGATCATCTTCGCCGCAACGCGCGACGCCGTGCAGGATGGGCTGGTCCAGAGCCTCGCCCGGCCCGAGGCCAATGTCACCGGTCAATCTTTCCACGCTGGAGAGCTCTCGGCCAAGCGCGTGCAATTGATGCGCGATGCCTTTCCTCAGGCCAGCAAATTCGCGGTGATCTACAACATCTTCTACCCATCGCAGATCCAGATTGACGAGGCCGCGCGAGCCCAGGCGGCGCTGGGCGTCGAGCTGGTCTTCCGGGGCATCGCCGTGCCGGAGGGGCTGGACGAGGCCTTCGGCGCGCTCAAGCATGAGGGGGTCGCAGCACTCTTTGTGGTATCCGATGTCTCCACCATCACCAGCCGCTTCCGAATTGGCGAGGTCGCGCTGCGGCATGGCATGCCGATGATGATGTCGAACAAGCGCTACCTCACCGGCGGTGCGCTGATGAGCTACGGGCCTGACATCAGTGAGGGGTTTCGTCGGGCCGCGCGGCAGGCGGTGCGGGCGGCCAATGGCACGCCCGTTAACCACCTGCCGGTCGAGAATCCCACGCATTTTGAATTGGTGGTGGATTTACGCGCCGCCCGTGCCCTGGGCGCCGAAATCGCGCCAGCCATCCTCGACCGCGCAGATGAGGTGATAGAATGATCGCACGCCGTGCCCTCCTGTCATTGGCGCTCGCCGCCCCCGCCCAGGCGCAGGGTCGCGTTGCGCGGCTCGGCATGCTGTCCTCCGGGCAAATCTCGATTGACCAGTTCCGCCAATGGGGCCTGCCCGAATTGGCGCGCGAGGGTTTCATCGAAGGACGCACGCTGAGCCTGATCGCGCGCACGTCGAATGGCGTTGCCGCGCGCCTCACGCCGCTTGCGGCCGAGATCCTCGCGGCGCGTCCCGATGTGATCATCGCGGTCTCCAACCCGGCCGCACATGCGATCCGCGCGCTTGATGCGCAAATCCCTATCGTCATGGGCTTCGCCGGCACCGACCCGGTGGCCGATGGCCTGGCGGTGAGCCTGGCGCGGCCAGGCGGCAGTGTCACCGGCGTGGTGATGCTGGCCGAGGAACTGGACGTGAAGCGCCTGGAGATGCTGCGCCTGGCCTTGCCCCATGCGCGGCGCATCGGCTTCCTGGCCGGCGCCACCTTCGTGCCATCACGCGTGCCAGCGATGGAGCAGGCGGCGCGGCGCATGGGGGTGGAGCTGGTGGCGGTCAGCGCCGGCGCGCCGGAGAGTTTCACCCCTGCCTTCGCGGCGCTGCGCGCGGCGCGGGTGGAAGCGCTGGTCATTGCCTCCTTCCCCGGCTTTTCCACCCATGCCGCAGCGCTGGCGTCCTTGGCGCGTGAGGCCGGGCTGGCCACGATCTGCGAGTGGCGCAGCATGGCCGAGGCCGGCTGCCTGATCAGCCACGGCCCGGTGAATGAGGATCTGCGCCGCCAGGTCGCCCGCCACGTCGCGCGCATCCTGCGCGGCCAGCCGCCCAGCGAAATTCCGATGTTCCAGGCCGAACGCTTCGAGACGGTGGTGAATCTCCGCACCGCTCGCGAGATCGGCCTGGATGTACCGCCGCTGGTACTGGCCTCGGCGCAGGAGGTGATAGAATGATCGCCCGTCGTACGTTGCCTTGCCTGTTCGCGGCATGCGCCGTTCGCCCTGGCGCCTTGGGCGCGCAGGAGCGGGGGCGCCTGCGCCGCATAGGTCTGCTGATGGCAGGCGCGGAGTCCGATCCGGACAGCCAGCAGCGCGCCACCGCCTTCGTTGAGGCACTGCATGGGCTTGGCTGGGCCGAAGGACGGCAGGTGCGGCTGGAACGGCGCTGGGCATCGGGTAACCCCATCTTGTTCCACGCCCATGCCGTCGAGCTCGTGGCCATGGCACCAGACCTGCTGCTGGCCGACGGTACGCCCTCGGTCACGGCCCTGCTGCGTGAAACACGCCAGCTGCCTGTGGTGTTCGTCCGCGTGGGCGATCCGGTTGGCTCCGGCTTCGTCGAAAGCTTTGCCCGGCCGGGTGGCAATGCGACCGGCTTTACGGCCTTCGACCCGCTGATGGGGCCGAAATGGATCGAACTTCTGCGCGAGGCCGTACCCGGCCTCGCGCAGGTCGGGCTACTCTTCCATCCGCAGACCGCCCCACATGTCGAAGCACTGTTCATGCGGCCAATTGAGGTAGCCGCGCGCGCACGCGGCTTGAGCATCGCGGCCCTGCGGGTGCGCGGGCCGGGCGACATTGAGGCGATGCTACCGGACTTCGCAAACCAAACAGGTAGTGGGCTCGTGGCGATGCCCGACACCTTCCTCGTGGATCATCGCGCCTCCATCATCGCACTCGCTGCGCGCCACAGGTTGCCGGCGATCTACACCAACCGCCTGTTTGCGGCCGAAGGTGGTCTGCTATCCTATGGCTTTCCGGTAACCGACGCCTATCGCCAGGCGGCATCCTACGCGGACCGGCTCCTGCGCGGGGCGCGCACCGTCGAGTTGCCGGTCCAGGCCCCCACAAACTGGCAGCTGGTGGTAAATCAGCGAACTGCCGATGCGCTCGGGCTTACTTTGTCCGCTGCCCTAATCGCCCGCGCCGATGAGGTGATAGAATGATCGCGCGTCGCGCGCTTCCTCTGCTGCTGCTGCCCGCGTTGGCCACGGCCCAGCGCCGCCTGCCCGTGGTGGGGTTCGTCGGCTTCGCCTCCGAGGACGGCGACCGCCTGACCGTCGAAGCCTTCCGCGAAGGCATGCGCGCGCAGAGCCAGGTGGAGGGAGTGGGCTGGTTGCTCGACAATCGCCATGCCGATGGCGATGCGGCACGTGGCGCCGCCATCATTCAGGAGATGATCGCGCTGCCGGTGGCTGTCTTCATTGTGCCGGGCCCCGCCGCGGCGCGGGCCGTGCGGCGCGCAACCACCATCCCGCTCGTCGCGATTGGCCTGCCGCCGGTACAGAGCGACCCGGATCTTTTCGCCTCCCTTGCCCGGCCGGGCGGCTCGGTCACTGGCTTCGCCAGCTTCGGCGAGGAGATGTCGGCCAAGCGCATCGAATTCCTCCGCGAGACCATTCCGGCCCTCTCAGCCATCGGCGTGATGCACAATGCCGCCGACCCGACCTTCGACGCCTGGGGGCGGTTGAGCGAGGCCTCGGCCCGCGCCCAGGGGTTGCGGGTGCTGCGCCTGCCGCTGACGCAGCGGGACCCGGTGGCATTGGCGGCTGGCATGCGCGCGCTGCGCCAGGAAGGCGCGCAGGCGCTGGTGGTAGTGCGCGACTTTCTGACCTCCTCGTTGATCGAGGACATCACCGCCACCGCCCTGGCCGAGGGCATCGCCGTGATCGGGGACCAGGCGCGCTTTGCCCATGCCGGTGCCTTGTTCAGCTACGGCGCCAATCTGCCCGACCTGTTCCGCCGCGCCGCCGGCTATGTCATCCGCATCCTGCGCGGCGAGAAGCCGGGGGACCTGCCGGTGCAGCTGCCAACCGCCATCGAATTCGTGGTGAATCTGCGCACCGCCCGGGCGCTGGGCCTGACCGTGCCCCATCCCATCCTGGCCCGCGCCGATGAGGTGATAGAATGAGACCGATCAGCCGCCGCGCCGCCATTAGCCTTTTGGCCGCCATGGGCGCTTCGCCAACAGCAATTGCGCAACAAGCCGGCCGGCGTCGCCTCGTCGGCGCGTTGTTTTCGCTAGCCGCCGATGATCCGGAGGGGCAAGCCCGGCTCGGCGCCTTTCGGGACGGCCTGCGGGCGCTTGGCTGGGTTGAGGGCGTCAATCTGGAGCTAGCGGTGCGCTGGTCTGCCGGGGATGCCGGGCAACTGTGGCGTTCGGCGCGCGAACTGACGGGTCTTTCTCCAGCCGCGATCCTGGCAGGTGCCACAACCGAGCTGGTCGCGCTCAAGGAGGCGACGTCCACAGTCCCGATCGTGTTCGCACAGGTGACCGACCCTGTCGGGCTCGGGGTCGTGGCGAGCCTGGCGCGGCCAGGCGGCAACATCACCGGCGTCACGCAGCATGGTTTTTCATTAGGCGCGAAATGGGTCGAACTGATGCGCCTGCTGAGCCCTGAAATTGAGCGCATCGGCATTTTTTTCGACCCGAGCAATCCTGCGAACGAGGGCTACGTCCACGCGGCCGAGCTTGTCGCAACCCGGTTTGCCGTGCGCATCGAGCCATTGGGCGTTCGCACACCTGACGCCCTGCGGCAACAAACGCGCCATTTCGGCACGTCGCCGCGCGGCGGGGTCATCCTGCTGCCGGGACCTCTGGGGGCCGCAAACCGCGATGTCTTCATAGGAGAAGCGAACGCAGCGCGTATGCCCAGTGTTTTTGCCTTCCGCTATCATGTGATTAGCGGAGGACTGGCGTCATACGGCGTTGATAACATTGCTCTGTACCGGCAAGCCGCCCGCTTGACCGACAGGGTGCTGCGCGGCGAACAGCCAGCGGTGCTGCCTGTCGAAAACGGCGATGCCTTCCAAATGGTCCTCAACCTGCGAACCGCACGCATCATCGGCCTCGACCTGCCGCCATCAGTCGTCGCCCGCGCCGACGAGGTGATCGAATGATCGCACGGCGCGCGCTCCTGGCCGGCCTGCTCCTGCCGTGCGCCGCCATGGCGCAGCCGGCCCGCCCACTGGTGTCCGTACTGACCATCGGCGCCGGGCAGGCGGCGCGGATCATGGCGCATTTTCCCAACCATCTGCTTGCTGCGGGTCTGCGTGTCGGCCGCGACCTCGATCTGGATATTCGCCACGGCACGCCCGAGGAACTGCCTGCCCTGGCGCGCGAGATTGTGCGCCGCGCGCCGCGCCTGATCATTACCACTGGCAGCCCGGCTGCGGTCGCGGTGGCCGCGGCGACGCCCGATATCCCACTGCTGGTGCTCGGCCCGGACCCGACTGAACTCGGCCTCGCCGAAAGCCTCGCGCAGCCGGGTGGGCGTGTGACCGGGGTGATCATCTTTGCCGGAGACCTGGACGTGAAACGGCTGGAATTGCTGGCCGAGGCTCTGCCCCAGGTGTCACGGCTGGGCGTGCTGGTGCTGGAGGGCGCGCCCCTGCGCGCACAGCATGACGCGGCCCTGCGCCAAGCCGCGGCGGTGCTGGGGCGAGAACTGCTGATCTTCCCGACCCGGGAGAGGGTGGAGCCTGCTCTGTTCGACCGCATGGCGGCCGAGGGCATTGGCGGGCTCGTGGTCTCCGCTAGCCCGGCCTTCTTCGATCAGACAGGCCCGCTCGCCGCCATGGCCGGTGCACGCGGCATCCCCCTGGCCTGCCAGTGGCGCGAAATGGCCGAGGCCGGCTGCCTGCTCAGCTACGGCCCCGACCGGAACCTGGCCTGGCGGCGCATTGCCGGGATGGCGGCGGAGATCCTGCGCGGCACCCCGCCGCATCGCCTGCCCATCGAGCGCCCGATGCGTTTCGAACTTGTGCTGAACGGGGGCGCGGCCCGCAGGCTCGGACTGGACCTGCCCACCAGCCTTCTGGCCCGTGCCGAGGAGGTAATAGAATGATCCTACGCCGCGCCCTGCCGCTCCTGGCGCTTCCTTCGCTCGCCCTTGCCCAGGGCCGAATGCGCCGCATCGCGGTGATCGTCTCCAGCGCTGAGGGCGACCCCGATGCGCTGGGCCGCGCCGCCGCCCTGCGCGAAGGGCTGCGCGCGCTGGGCTGGGTGGAGGGGCGCAACATCCAGATCGAGTATCGCTGGGGCGCCGGCGATGTGGCGCGCGCCGAGGCCCATGCCCGCGAGCTGGTGGCCTCAGCGCCGGACCTCATTGTCTCCAACGGCACGCCGCAGCTCGCGGCTTTACAGCGGCACAATCGCGCCATCCCGGTGGTGTTTGTGGTGGTTGTGGACCCGGTCGGCGCGGGCTTCGTGCGCTCCATGGCGCGGCCGGGCGGGCATGTGACAGGCTTCGCCACCTATGAGCCCGAGCTAGGCGGCAAATGGCTCGACCTGCTACGTGAGTACGACACCAGCCTGCGCCGCATCGCCGTGCTGGGCGACCCCGAATTCCGAGGCTTCGCGGGGCTGGCAGATCATGTTCTCGCGCGCGCGCCAAGGCTCGGCCTGGCCGCCGAAAACCTGACCTTCCACGCGCCGGCAGAGCCGGTGGAGACGCGGCTCGCGGCCTTCGCGCAAGGCGGCGGCGGGGGGATGATTGTGCTGCCCACGGCGCTCAACCTGCTGGCCCGGGCGCGGCTGATTGCGGCGGCTGAGGCTGCCGGGATGCCGGCGATCTACCCCTTTCGGCCCTTTGTCGATTCGGGCGGGCTGATGTCCTACGGCTTTGAGCCGCTCGACCTTTTCCGCCGCAGCGCGGCCTATGTGGACCGCATCCTGCGCGGTGAGAACCCGGGCGATTTGCCAGTGCAATTGCCCACGCGCTTCGAGTTCTTCATCAACCGCCGCGCCGCCCGCGCGCTGGGCCGCGATTTCTCCGACATGCTGCTGGCCCGGGCCGATGAGGTGATAGAATGAAGCGCCGCCATACCCTGCTCCTGCCTGCCGTTCTGGCCGCCCCCGCCGTGCAGGCGCAGACCCGCAGGCCGCGCCGCATTGGCTACCTCCACGCGGTCACCATCGCCCCGAGCAATAGTACACTGCAAGTGTTCCTGCCGCTTTGGCGGCGCGCCGGCCTGGTTGAGGAGCAGAGCCTGTTCCTGCGCAGCGCCGGCGGCGATGCCAGCCGCCTGCCGGGACTGGTGGAGGAGATGCTGCGGCTCGATGTCTCGGTCATCATGGCCATCGGCGCCGAGGTCCTGGCCGCCTGCGCACGGGCCGCGCGCAGCCCGCCCATCGTGGCGGTCGATCTCGAGACGGATCCGGTGGCGGCGGGCTATGCTGAAAGCTTGGCCCGGCCGGGCGGCAACATCACCGGGCTGTTCATGGACCAGCCCTCGATGGTCGGGAAATGGCTGGACTTGTTGGTCGAGGCAGCGCCGCGCACCCGCCAAATCGTCTTCCTGTGGGACCCCAGCACGGGGCCGCTGCAACTGGCGGTGGCAGAACGCCAAGCGGCGCAGCGCGGCCTGACGACACAGGTAATGAACTGGCGGCAGATCCAGGATTTCGACCAAGCCTTCGCAAGCCTCGACGCGGCGCGGACTGGCGTGATGTGCCTTACCGCGCCGGGCTGGAGCAGCGTTCTGCCGCGGCTCGGCCCGGCCTTGCTGGCGCGCCGGCTGCCCTGCGTCACCTTCCTCAGCAGCTATCTCGGCGGCGGCATCCTGCTGGGCTACGGTCCCGATCAGGCGCAGTTCTGGGGGCTGGCGATGCCGATGGTCGAGCGTATCCTGGCCGGTGAGAGCCCAGCCACCATGCCCATCGAGCGGCCGCGCCGTTTCCATTTCGCGGTGGACCTCCGTGCCGCCGCCACCTTGGGCCTTGCGATGCCGCACACGTTGCTGGCACAGGCGGATGAGGTGATAGAATGAAGCGCCGCGCCCTTCTGGCAACCCCGCTGCTTGCTGCGGCCCCGGCCACGCGCGGCGCCCTTGCCCAACCGCGCCCGGCGCGCCTGCCCCGGCTTGGCATGATTTCCGCCGCCAGCGCCGATGATCCGGTGGCCTTCGTGCATCTACGGCGCTATTTGGCGGCCCTTGGCTGGCGGCATGGCGAAACGCTGCACATCGAGGAGCGCCACGGCAATGGCGAACCCGGTGTCTCACCCCGCCTTGCCGCCGAGATTGTGGCGACGCAGCCCGATGTGATCGTCGTGACCGGTTCCACCGAGGCAAGGGCGGCGCAGCAGGCCACGCGCCGCATCCCCATAGTGTTCCTCCAGGTGGTAGACCCGGTGGCGCTTGGGCTTGTGGCCTCGCTGGCGCGGCCAGGCGGCAATGTCACTGGGGCGGCGGCGTCCGGGCAGATGCTCTGGGGCAAACGGCTGGAGCTGCTGGCCGAGTTGCTACCGCCCGAGCGTCGGCGCCTGGCCGTGCTGACCAACCCCACCAACCCCGCCCATGCGCGCAACCTGACCGACATTGCCGAACAGGCGCCGCGGCTGGAGTTTTCGGCGCGCGTGCTGCCCCTGGCCAGGCCATCCGACATGCCGGCCGTGCTGGCCGAGGCGGCGCGCGAGCACGCCATGCTGGTGCCGCACGACTTCATCTTGTTCCCAGCGCGCCGCCGCGTGGTGGCCTTCGCAGCCGAGGCCCGGCTGCCGGCGGTTTATGAGAACCGCTTCTCGCCCGAGGTCGGCGGCATGGCCTCCTACGGGGCGGATCTGCGGGAGAATTATCGCCAGGGGGCGCAGTATGTGGATCGCCTGTTGCGCGGCGCGCGGGTGGAGGACCTGCCGGTGGTGCAGCCGAACCGGGTCGAGCTAGTGATCAACATGGCGGCCGTGACGGCACT
This sequence comes from Methylocystis sp., assembly GCA_020252485.1. Classification (GTDB taxonomy): domain Bacteria; phylum Pseudomonadota; class Alphaproteobacteria; order Rhizobiales; family Beijerinckiaceae; genus JADCCX01. The sequence goes on along the minus strand of JADCCX010000117.1, from coordinate 10,276 downwards.
CGGCCTCAACGCGCCGCCGATGCTGTTGGCCCGTGCCGAGGAGGTGATCGAATGAAGCGCCGTGTCCTTCTGGCAACCCCGCTGCTTGCCGCCGGCCCCGCCGTGGCGCAGCCCAACCGCCCGCATGCCCGCATCGGCCTGCTGACCGCGCAGCGTGCGGCTAGCATGGAACCCTTCCTGCCAACGCTGCGCGCGGGCTTGGCCGCGGCTGGGCTGGTCGAGGGCCGCAACCTCACCCTGGAAACCCGCTTCGGTGATGATGACCTAAGCCGGGTGCCCGCGCTGATGGAGGAACTAGTCCGGCTTCCGGTGCAGGTGCTGCTGGTGCAAGGCGCCGCGGTGTCCGTGGTGGTCCGGGCGCGCCCGCCGGTGCCTGTGGTCTTCGTGCTCAGCGGTAACCCGGTGGCCGCTGGCATCGCGCAAAGCCTGGCACGCCCGCCGGTGGGCTTCACCGGCCTGACGCTGCTCTCGGCCGAGTTGAACGCCAAGCGGCTGGAACTGCTGCACGACCTGCGGCCCGGCTTGCGCCGCGTGGCGGTGATCGCCAATCCTGACCATCCGGGCGAGACTTTGGAACGGTCCCAGATTTTCGAGATGGCGGAGCGCCTCGGCATCACCATCAGCCTGTACCACACGCGCAGCCGTGCGGAGCTGGACGCCGCCTTCGCCGCCATGGATGCCGATGCGCTATGCGTCTTCGCCGATGGCTTCGTGCTGCAAAATCGCGAGGCCATCGCCCGCTTCGCCATCGCGCGGCGGATGCCGCTGATCTCCGGCTGGCGCGCCTTTGCGGAAAGCGGCGCGCTGATCACTTATGGCCCACGCCTCGCGGAATCCTATCGCCGCTTCGCCTATTTCGTGGACCGCATCCTGCGCGGCACGCCGCCCGAGGAGCTGCCAATCGAGCGGCCTAGCGTGTTCGAACTTGTGATCAACCAGCGCACCGCCGCCGCCATCGGCGTGGAGATACCGCTATCGCTGCTCGCGCGCGCTGATCTGGTGATCGAATGAAACGCACCCTTTCCCTCGCCCAGCGCCTTGCCTTGGCCTTCCTTGGCCTGGTCGCCGCCGTGCTGGTGGTGAATGGCAGCATCTCCATGTGGTTCGCCTATCGCGAGGCGACCGAGGCCGCCGTCCGGGTCGAACAGGAAAAGGCCGATGCCGCAGCCGAGCGCGTTGGGCAATTCATCGCCGAATTGGAACAACAAATCGGCTGGACAACGCGCGCCGATTGGGCGCGCGTGCCGATCGAACAGCGCCGCTATGATTTCATCCGCCTGCTGCGCCAAGCCCCCGCCATCACCGAGGCGCTGTTTGTGGACGGTCAGGGGCGCGAGCAGCTGCGCCTATCGCGCCTTGAACCCGATGTGCTGGCCAGTGGCGCCGATCTTTCGGCCGATGCGCGGTTCCGTGGCACGCGTGAGGGGCGCGTTTGGTACGGTCCCGTCACCTTCCGCCGCGGCTCTGAGCCCTACATGGCGCTCGCCATGGCCCATGCCGGGCGCAACCCGGGTGCGACCATCGCGGAGGTAAATCTGAAGCTGATCTGGGAGGTCATCGCCGGCATCCGCGTGGGCGGCAGCGGTTATGCCTTCGTTACCGACACGGCAGGGCGTCTGATCGCGCATCCCGACATGAGCCTGGTGCTGCGCGAGACCGACCTGTCAGCCCTGCCGCAGGTGGCGGACGCCATTGCTGGCCGTGACGAACGGGTGCAGACGGCGCGGACACTCAGCGGGCAATCGGTGCTCTCGGCGCATGCGACGATCCCTCGGCTGGGCTGGATTGTCTTCGTCGAGCAACCGACCTCTGAGGCGCTCGCCCCGGTCTATGCCACCGCCTATCAGACGCTCGCGCTGCTCGGGCTTGGGGTTGTGCTGGCGCTGCTCGCCGGCGTGGTACTGGCGCGGCGGCTGACGGGCCCGATCCGTGCGCTCCAGGCGGGGGCGGAGCGGCTGGGCCAGGGCGACCTGACGCAGCGCATCGAGGTCTCCGCCGGGGACGAGATCGGTACGCTGGCGCTGCGCTTCAACGAGATGGCCGGCCGCATCCAGGACGCCCAGGAAACGCTGGAGGCGAAGGTGGCCGACCGCACGCGCGAACTCTCGCAATCCCTGGAGGAACTGCGCAACGCGCAGGACCGGCTGTTACAGACCGAGAAGCTCGCCTCGCTCGGCCAGCTCACCGCTGGTATCGCGCATGAGATCAAAAACCCGCTAAACTTCGTCAATAACTTCGCCGAGCTTTCGGTCGAACTGCTGGCCGAACTGCGCGCGGCGATGGAGCAGGCGGGATTAGACCCCGCGCTGCGCGCCGAGTTGGAGGAGCTTTGTGCCATGCTGAGCGATAACCTTGCCAAGGTGACGGCGCATGGCAAGCGCGCCGACAGCATTGTGCGCAACATGTTGGCGCATTCCCGCGAAGGTGGTGGCGAGCGCCGGCGCGTAGATGTGAACGCACTGCTGGAGGAAACGCTGGGGCTTGCCTGGCACGGCGCGCGCGCCGAACGCCCGGGCTTCAACGTGACGATCGAGAAGCGGCTGGATGCGAATGTGGGCGAGCTAGACCTTTTCCCGCAGGAGTTCGCCCGCGTGCTGCTCAACCTATTCGGCAATGCCTTCCATGCGGTACAGCAGAAGCACACCCCGGGCTTCCAGCCGCATGTTCTGGTGGCCACGCACGCAACGCCAGCCAGCGTGGCCGTCACCATCCGCGACAATGGCACCGGCATCCCCGAAGCCGTCCGCAGCCACATTTTCGAACCCTTCTTCACCACCAAGCCGCCGGGCCAGGGCACCGGGCTCGGCTTATCTCTCTCCCACGACATCGTGGTGCAGCAGCATGGCGGGCAGATCGCGGTGGCGACCGAACCCGGCGCCTGGACCGAATTCACCATCACGCTGCCGCGCCGCCCGCAGCCACAGGACCGCGCGGCATGAACGTGCTTGTGCTCGTGGTGGATGACGAACCGGACATCGAAGCGTTGTTCCGCCAGCAATTCCGCCGTGACCTGCGCGCGGCCCGCTTCGCGATGGATTTCGCAACCTCCGGCCCGCAGGCGCTTGGCCTTATTGCGGCCAGTGCGGGGCGCGAAATCATCCTGCTGCTGTCAGATGTGAACATGCCTGGCATGAGCGGCTTTGATCTGCTGACCCGTGCCCGCGCGCTGTATCCCGGCCTGCCCGTTGTGATGATCACCGCCTATGATGACGAAGCGACGCGCCTGCGCGCCACGACGAGCGGCGCTGCGGGCCTCATCGCCAAGCCGATCGACTTTGCCCTGCTGCGCGCCGAGATCGAGCGCCGGCTGGCCGAACGGGGCGCCCCGCCATGAGCCTCATTCTAGTGGTGGATGACGAGCCGGATCTGGAGGCGCTGATCCTCCAGACATTCCGTCGCGAGACGCGCGACGGCCGCTTCGCCTTCCACTTCGCGCGCGACGGGGTGGAGGCGCTGGAACGCCTGGCCGTCGCGCCGGATACCGAGCTGGTTTTGGCCGACATCAACATGCCGCGCATGGATGGGCTGACGATGCTCGCGCGCTTGCAGGAGATGCCAGACCCGCCAGCCACGGTCATCGTCTCTGCCTATGGGGATATGGCGAACATCCGCACTGCGATGAACCGCGGCGCCTTCGACTTCCTGACCAAGCCGATTGACCTTGCCGACCTGGAAGCGACGATGACCAGGACGCTGCGCCACGTCGAGCAACGTCGGGCGGCGGAGGCCCGACGCCATCTGGCCGAGCGCGCGCATGCGGCGCTCGCCCGCTACTTCTCGCCAAATCTCGCGCGGCAGCTTGCCGATGATGCACGCGCGCTCGACCTCGGCGGACAACGGCGGGAGGTGAGCGCGGTGTTCACCGATATCGCCGGCTTCACTGCCTTGGTCGAAACACTGGAAGCCGCGTCGCTCGCGGCGCTGCTCAACGCCTATTTCACCGGCATGACCGATATCGTCTTCGCCCATGGCGGGACCGTGGCGAAGGTGATGGGCGATGCCATGCTGTTGCTGTTCGGCGCACCGGACGACCAGCCGGACCACGCGGCGCGCGCGGTCGCCTGCGCGCTGGCGCTGGATGCCTTCGCGGAGGCCTTTCGGGCCGGACATACAGGCCGGGGCAGCGCGCTTGGCGTCACCCGGATCAGTGTTCACAGCGGCCCCGCGCTGGTCGGTGATTTCGGCGGCGGCCGGCATTTCGACTACACGGCCTATGGCGAGACCATCAATATCGCGGCCCGGTTGGAGGCAGCGAACAAGGTGCTGGGCACGCGCCTTCTTGTCTCAGCGGCAACAGCCGAACGCATCGGTGGCTTTTTGGGGCGTCCCGTCGGTGACCTGTTACTGCGCGGCTGCGCCCAGCCGGTTGCGGCCTTCGAGCCGCTGACCGCGGATCAGGCTGCCTCACCGCCCGCGGGTGCTGCTGGGCGACTGGTAGATCTGCGGTGAGCGCCTGGAGCGAGGCGCGCGCCGGGCTGCATGCGGGGATCATCGCGGCGTCGCAGACGCTGATGCATGGGCTCATCGCCTTCGCCTCCCTCGGTGCGGCGGGCGTCGCCTTTGGCATGTCGGCAGGGCTGGCGGCCTCCGCGCTGGCAGGCCTAGCGATGGCAATGTTCGGAGCAAGCCGCCCGCTGATCGGCAGCACCTCGGTCGGGCCGGCGCTGCTGACGGCGGGGCTGCTCGCCGCCGTCCAACCTGCAGGCCTCGGCCACGCCATCCTGCTCGCGATGCTGTTGGCCAGTTCTGCGGGCCTCTTGATGCTCGCGCTTGCGGGGACGGGGTGGGCACGCCTCACGGCGCTGGTTCCAAGCCCGGTCACCCAAGGGCTCGGCAACGCCATCGCGCTACTGGTGGTCGTGAGCCAACTACCCCTGCTGCTCGGCGCCGGGCCGGGTGCCGCAGTTCCCTGGCAAACGCCGCTGCCTGGCGCGCTGATGGTGGCCGCGCTGGCGCTGCTGTTGATGCTGCGGCCCTTGCCCGGGCTGCCGGCACCTTTGCTGGCGCTGGGTGCTGCGACCGTCCTGCATTTACTTCTGTCGCAGTTCGGCGTCGCAACCGGTCCGGTCGTCGGCGCAATGCCAGACCTGGAGACGCTGGCCGCGGGTCTCGACGAGGCACGCGCCGCGGCAGGCACTTCGTTGCAGCTGGAACGCCTGCTGCTGGTGGCGCTGTCGCTCGCGTTGCTCGCCACCATCGAGACAATGGCAGTGTCCGCAATGCTGCGTGAGGCGTCCGGCCTGCGCTGCGACCAGAATCGAGACCTGAAGGGTGCTGCGATCTCGATGCTTGGCGGTGCGGTCAGCGGCGGCATGCCTACTTCTGGCGCTTCGGTGCCTAGCCTGACCTGCTGGAGGGCGGGTGGGCGCGGGCCTGCGGCGCAAATCTGGCGGGCGGCGGTGGCGGTTGCGGTGTTGCTTGCGGGCGGTGCGTTGATTGCCATCCTGCCCTTCGCGGCGCTGTCTGGTGTGTTCTGCGGGGCGGTGGCGCGGCTCATCCAATTGCCGCCATCCCCCTTCAGCGGCGGGCCGGGCCGAGCGCGGCGGCTGGGCGACGGTCTGATTGTCCTATCGGTGATGGCAGCGGCACTGGCGTTTGGTCTGGTGGCGGCGGTGGGGGTGGGCGTGCTGTTTGCGGTGTCGATCTTCACCGCCTCCATGGCGGTGACGCCGGTCCGCCGTGCCTCGCGGAACCCCGTCGGACGTTCGCGCATTCGTCGCGCTTCGGCGCAAGAGAGAGCGTTGCGCCACGCCGGAGAGCAGATCGCCCTGATTGAGCTAGAGGGACCTATCTTCTTCGGCAGCGCCGAGCGCGTGTTGCAGCGCGCTGAGGCGGAGGTCGCAGACGGTGCAACCGTGCTGATCCTTGATCTTGCGCGAGTGACGCGCATTGATCTCTCGGGAGGGCGGCGGTTGATCGAAGTTTGGCGTCTCCTGCCGGGGCGTGTCTTGCTGACACCTCTGCATCCCGGCAGCCGCGCGGCTGCCGAGTTAGCGGCGCTTGGCCTTGCCGGCCAGATACCAAAGGGCTGTGCCTTCGCCGATCTCCCGATGGCCGTGGAGGCGGCGGAGGCGCTGATACTGGCAGAAATCGTAGCAGAGCTGCCAGACCCGCCGCATACGCCTCGCTCAGCACTGGAGGCGCTTGGCATCCCACCATCAGCCATCGGGCCAATCCTAGCACTATGTACCGAGCAACGCTTTGCCGCCGGTTCCATGATCCTGCGCCAGGGCGATGCCGCCGATGCGGCCTATGTGCTACTCTCGGGTGAGGTGTTGATCAGCCTGTCGGTCTGTCCCGCGCGGCCCGCTACGCGGCTCGCCGTATTGGCGCCAGGGGTCGTCTTCGGTGAATCCGCCCTGCTAGGCCAGACGCGCCGCAGCGCGGATGCGACGGCGCGCAGTGACGTGCATTGCCTGCGCCTTGAAGTTACGGCGGCGGAGCGGTTGCGCATCGAGGCGCCGGCCGTGGGCTGGCACCTCATGACAATAGTGGCACGGCAGCTTTCCACCCATGTCAGTGCGGCCAATGCCGTCATTGACAGGCTTGAGGCATGAAGGCCGCGCCGCCGGGGCTGGCTGCGCTGCTCGCGCGGCTGCCCATAGCCGAACCGGCGCGGCGCGCACTGCGCCAGCGCCTAGCCGAGCCGGGGCGACATTATCACGGCGCCGCCCATGTCGCGCTGTTGTGGCGCCGGCACCGGCGCTTCGGCGCCGGGAGCTTTCTTGTGCGCTCCCCCTGGGACCAGATGATCGCCTGCGCGATCGCCTTTCATGACGCGGTGCATGACGCGCGGCGCGGCGACAATGAGGCGGCATCCGCGCTGCTGTGGCGACGCTGCTCCGGCAGGCTTGCGGCCCGCCAGCGCCGCTGGGTCGAGCAGACCATTCTGGCGACGGCGGATCATCTGGGTGGCGATGCGCTACGCGGCACGCGCGGGCACGCGCGGTTGGCGCGCGCATGGCTGCTGGATCTGGACCTGACGCCGCTGGGCGAAGGGCCCGGCGAGTTCACCGCCAATACCCACCGGCTGCGCCGCGAGTTCGCTCATTTGCAGGAGGACGCCTGGGATGCTGGCCGGCTGGCCTTCCTGGGGCGCATGGTGGAAGCGCCGCAGCGGTTCAGGACCAGGCTTCTGGCGGCCCAATTTGATAGCAGGGCGCGGGCCAATCTGGCGCGCACGCTGCATGAGAAGCCATTGCTAACCTAGGCGCTTCTACCGGGCAGTGCCGGGCACCCTGGAGGAATGCTGCTCGGCGATCTGCCATTGGCCATCAGGGGAGCGGCGCAGGGCCAGGGTGAAGCGGCTCGCCTCCTCCGCGATGCTGCCATCCCAGCGCTCGCGCAACAGCGTGTAGCGCCCACTTACCAGCATGACATCGGAGAATTCGCGCTGGCTTTGGGAGTCGATGTGCATACGCAGCGGCGAAGGCCCGAGACCGGCCGTGCCGAAGTAGTGGGCGACCCCCGCCCATCCCACTTCTTCATGCGGCGAAAATTCGCTCAGCAGACGAGCATCGCTGGTGTATAGCCGCGACACCTCGGCCTTGTCGCCGGCGGTGTAGGCGGCCGACCAGTCTGCAAGCAGGCGCGCGGCGTCTTGAGCCTGCACTGGCATACTGCTGCTGAGAGCGGCCATGAGGGTCACGGTTGCGAATGGGATACGGGACATTGTGGGACCTCCTTCATCTGCGGAGACCGGCTCGGCCTCTTCGCCGCAAAGATCCCAAGTTCTGAAGGGGTGGTCTGTGCGATTTCGCTCATCACCGTTCCGATACAGCGCGAGCTTTGCGTCGAAGGGAAGTTCGCGCTGCTCCCGGATCAGTTCCGCGAATTGAAGCAGCCGTCGCGTCAATCCACGGCACCCACGCCCTGGATCTTCCGAGGCTGCAGCATGGCGCCAACACGATGGCGGACGTGGCTATATGAACCTTCGTGCGAACCTATTTGTATTGGTCGCCTCGCTGACATAGGAACGACTCGTCAGGTGCGTTTTCGCACAGCCAACCCAATGCGAATTCATCATTTTGGTATCGGAGGGAACACCAACCGTGCTTTCTTAGCCGACTGGGAGATCGTTATGCATCGTCGTGCGCTTTTGGCCGTGCCCGCCATCCTGACTGCTCGGCCCGCTGCTTCCCAAGGTAGATGGCCTAACCGGCCGGTCACCATGATCGTACCTTGGGCGCCCGCTGGCTCGAACGATATCACTGCGCGCCTTATGGCTGGACAGTTCGAAGCGCGCTTCGGCCAACCCTTCATCGTGGAAAATCGCCCTGGCGGCGGAGGCTCAATTGGCATGGGCCTGGCGATGCGGGCACGGCCAGATGGTCACACGCTCTTGGCATCTTCGGCTTCCAACCATGTGTTTCATCCGCCGATTTCAGGCGAAGTAAACTATGATGTGCGTGAGGTGTTTCACGGCATGGCCATGTGGGTCGATGTCCCAAACGTTATCGCCGTCCACCCTTCGCTTCCGGTGCACAATGTGCAGGAGTTGATCGCCTATATCCGGACCGTGAGTGGCGGCATCAGCTTCGGATCCTCAGGTGTTGGCACGTCAAATCATCTGGCAGGCGAGTTGTTCCGCTTACGGACCGGGCTGGACATGACGCATGTGCCTTATCGTGGTGGCGGCCCGGTGCTGGCGGATCTCCTCGCCGGGACGATCCAGCTGGGTTTCATGAACCTGCCGACAGTGATTCCGTCAGCCGACGCGGGGCGAGTACGAATCATCGCCGTTTGCACGGCTGAGCGAGTGGCTTTACGGCCTGATTTGCCGACAGTGAGCGAGGGCGGCGTATTGGACTACGCTGTACGCTCCTGGATGGGTCTTTTTGCCCCACGTGGCACCCCTGCGCCGATTATCCAGTCGATGTCGGAGGCATCGCGCCTCGCGCTTGAAGCTCAACAAGTGCTGAGCAGACTACGAACGCTTGGCAGTGAGACGATCTGGATGGATGCGACAACGACCGATCGGTTCGCTGGGGAGGAATATGCCCGCTGGGGGCCCATCATCCGTCAGGCGGGCGTCAAGATCGACTGAGGCGGCCTACATTGGGGGGCTACGTGGCGGATGAGATTTTTCTGTCGGTGCACGATCTGAGATTTGCGTCATTGCGTGACGAGCAAATGACAAAGGAGACGCCACAGCGGAGGCACCGAAGGACATCGAAAAGATGGTTAATGAGACGGTAAAAGTGAGCTACTGACGTCTTTCCCGGAAACGGACAGCTGCGGGCCGATCTGGCCCAAATTCCAGCCTTAAAGAAAAAACTCGTCCGACTCCGGGCGGAGCGCGACATCCTGAAAAAAGCTGCATATCGAAATGTTCCCGGACGGGCTCTTCGGCGAATTCGAGCCATTTAGTGTCCTTTGGCAGATCAATCAAATACGTTTCATCAATAATTTAGGGAATGGCTCCTGCGTAGGGGCGTAGATCGGACATACTCCAGGCTGGCGGGCCGGAACAACCCGGCGGGCGATATTCCTTTTAGATGTGCCAAACGCCACAGAAGAATCACTATTGGGCGTGCTGAAACCTGCATCGGGTTGTTTCGATCTGATCCGATGCAGGAGAATACAGCAATGAGTTTTCAGTCGGTGGAACTATTCTCCGTTCTGTGGGTGCATCTGTTTTTGGTGGTCGTTTTGGCCCGCACGGCCGCTGCCACTCTGTTTTGGCTGACCTCTGCGGTTTTGTGGGGGTCGGCCCTTGCACGGCGTCTTCGTATGCTGGGCCGCGCTGTCCGGGCGAATGATGCACCCGCGCTTCAAGGGGGCTACGCATGAACCCCGCACTCTTCATCGTGTTCTTCTTTTGGTGTGGCCCCAGCGATCCCTTCTGCGAAGAGGGGCGCATGATCCACCCTTCCTGCACGGCAGCCGAGGCTTGGCTGCGTGCGGGACTCAGGCACGATCAATCGCTGCTTGTCCTGGATTGCCGCCCCCACGACCCGGCGGCGGCAGAAGATGACTGACCCGCAGGTCCAAGGCGTCAGCCAGTATCACCCACACCGCGCCCATGGGAGGCAGGCCTGCGCAATGCGGCAGAGCGTGACGGACGCTTCGCGCTGTGTTTCGCGCGAGCCAAGGCAATAAAGCGCCAGGGATCGCGATGATCCCTGGGCTTGGCAATCATTCATGCCGCTGTCGCTGCGCAGCTTCATTCAGCTACGCGATAGACGGTGTAGGACCCCTTGGCGCCCTGCTTGTTCGGGCCGACTTGGCGAATGCGCTCCGCAATCTCCACCGTGATGCCCTGGCGCTTTTTCAG
>JADCCX010000116.1 GCA_020252485.1 Methylocystis sp. | reverse complement strand
GGCCGGAAAGCCCGCCAAAGTTGCTCTCATCGCCATCGCAAGAAAGCTCCTCGTCGCACTCTCATCAATGGTCAAGGAAAACCGAAAATGGGTGCCGAAGCCAGACGAAAAAAATTGACACACAACACAGTCGCCAGTCTGGTCTCGAAGATGGTGGTCCAAACTGACGGTTTGATCCAAGAATGTCGAAGAACCAAAGGCTGGATTGCTCCGCTGGCAATGACGGTTTCGGTCCGCCTCACTCCGCCGGATGCATTGATCCCGGACCGTGCAGGCTGCCGCCTTTTTCGACATGCTCCCGCTCCTGCTTCGCCAGTTCCTCGACGATGAAGTTGCGCGGCTTGGTGTAGCTTCCGATCAGCAGGTAGAGTGATGGCACGATGAACAGCGTGAACAGGGTCGAGAGCGACACGCCGCCGACGATGACGGTGCCGATCGCCTGACGGGATTCGGCGCCCGCTCCTCCTGTCAGCATCAGCGGAATGGCGCCGAAGACGGTAGCGATCGAGGTCATCAGGATTGGGCGCAGGCGCGTCACGGAGGCTTCAAGCACGGCGTCGAACATCTCCATGCCTTGTTCGCGGAGCTGGTTGGTGAACTCCACGATGAGGATGCCGTTCTTGGTCATGATGCCGATCAGCAGGATCATGCCGATCTGGCTATAGACATTCAGCGTCTGTCCCGTGAGCAAGAGGGCCATCAATCCGCCCGTCAGCGCCAGCGGCACGGCAAGCATAATGGTGATGGGAGCCACCCAGCTCTCGAATTGCGCAGCCAGAACCAGGAAGACCACCAGCAGCGCCACACCGAAGGTGATGTAGATCGAGCTTGAGGTCTGCTTGAACTCCTTCGATTGGCCGCCGTAACCGATCTTCACATCAGGAGGCAGCACCTCTCGTGCGGCCTGCTCCATCACTTCGAGCGCCTCGCCAAGCGAAACGCCGGGGGCCGGCGTTCCCTGGATGGTGATCGAGCGCAACCGGTCCTGACGATTCAGTCCCTGCGGGCCCGCCACTTCGGCAAGGCTGACGAAGTTGGAGATCGGCACAAGGTCGCCCAGACCGGCTGTCGAGGAGCCGACGGTCGTTCCGGTTGTTGTCCTGACAAAGACGTTCTTAATGTCGTGAGGGCTGTTGCGATCCTCCGCGCGGGCCTGCACGATGACGGAATATTCGATGCCGCGATCAACATATTGCGACACCTCGCGCTCGCCGAACATCAGCTCCAGCGTACGGCCGATCGCATCGACGGAGACGCCAAGGTCGGCCGCGCGCGAGCGGTCGATGCGGACCCGAAGATCAGGTTGCGATTCACGGTAATCGCTGTCGAGGTTCAGGACCTTGCCGGTCTGCTGCACGCGTTCGATGAGCAGGTTCCGCCAGCCCTTGATGGTTTCGTAGTCCGGTCCGCCAAGGATGAACTGCACGGGCTGGTTGGTGGCGCCGCGCTGGCCCAGGGAGGGCGGATTGACGGCGAAAACGCGGGCGCCGGTGACGGCCTGAAGCCGGCCGATCAGCTCACGCTGCAATTGGACCTGCGTCATGCTGCGCTCGTCCCAGGGCTTCAGACGCACAATCATGAGTCCGGCATTGACCGGCGCGGGACGCTGGAAGCCAGGCGCCACGATGCCGAGGTTCGACGCAACGATGCCGCGGTCGATATAGGGTTGCAGCACCTTCTCGACTTCCTTCACCCGCTCGCGGGTATAGGCAAGGCTCGATCCCTCCGGCGCGGTGATTGGAATGAAGATCGTTGATCTGTCCTCTGTCGGCGCAAATTCCTTCTGGATTGTGTTGAAGAATCCATAGGCCATGAAGCTGATGACGCCGCCGATTGCCAGGACGACGAAGGGCATATGAAGGGCGCGGCGCAGCATCACACGGTAGAGTGCGTTCATGCCGACGAACACCGGTTCGGTCCAGCGGTGGATGGCGCTGTGATGCGGTGAGAGCAGCTTCGAGCACATCATCGGCGTGAGCGTGCGCGCCACGAGGCCGGAGAAGCCGATGGCGGCGGCGAGCGTGATGCCGAACTCGCGGAACAGACGGCCGGTCTGGCCATCCATGAAGGCGATCGGCAGGAAAACCGACATCAGCGTGATCGTTGTGGCGATCACGGCGAAGGCGATCTCGCGGGCGCCGATCGTTGCGGCCAGAAGCGGCTTTTCGCCTTCCTCAATGCGCCGGTGGATGTTCTCGACCTCCACGATCGCGTCATCGACGACGATGCCGATGGCCAGCACGATCGCCAGAAGCGTCAGCGTGTTGATCGAGAACCCGAAGGCCCACAGCACCATGAAGGTGGGGATGATCGAAAACGGAATTGCGACCACCGCGACCACGGTTGACCGCCAGTCCCGCAGGAAGACCAGAATGACAAGCACGACCAGCGCAATGCCCTCCAGCAGCGTCGTCAGCACGCCGTTGATCGACGAGCGGATGAAGATGCCCTCGTTGTAGAGAACCTCCATCTTCATGCCTGAAGGGAGGCCGGGCTTGATGTTGTCGAGCTCTCTCAACACGCCTTCAGCCACGGAAAGCGTATTGGCGGTGCCTTGCCGGATGATGCCAAGTCCCAGCCCCTCCCGGCCCTGGGCATAGAATTCAAACCGGTTGTCCTGCGCGCCGACCTCGACGCGCGCCACTTCACCCAGGCGAACCAGATACCCGTTGCGGTTCGAGATGATGAGGTTTTCGAATTCCTCGCGGGAGGAAATGCGCGAGTCGAGCTTGATCGTGGCTTCGCGCTGGACCGATTCCACATTGCCGCCGGGAAGCTCGACATTCTGCCGCTTGATCGCGGCTTCAACGTCAAGGGCTGTCAGGCCGCGCGCCGCAAGGCCCGCGCGATCCAGATAGATCCGCATCGCATAGCGCCGTTCGCCATTGATCGTGACATTGGCGACGCCGGGCACCGTCGACAAACGGTCGACGACATTGCGCCGGAGATAATCCGTGATCTCGAGCGGCGTCATCTCGTTGGATGTGACGCCGATCCACATCATGGAGAAGGCGTTGGCATCCACCCGCTGCACGATGGGAGATTGCACGCCCTCCGGCAAGCGGGAGAGGACGCGTCCGACACGATCGCGGACGTCGGCGGCCGCCGCATCCGGATCGCGGCCCACGCCGAACTCCACCGTTACGGATGACCGGCCGTTCTGGCTCTGCGAGGAAATGCTGCGGATGCCCTCAATGCCGGCGATCGAGCTTTCGATCAATTCGGTGATGCGGTTCTCGATGACTTCGTTGGCGGCGCCGCGGTAAACCGTTGTGACGGAAACGATGGGCGGATCGATGGCAGGATATTCGCGGACCGGAAGTCCCTGAAGCGCGGCGAAGCCGCCAACCAGCAAGAGAAGGCTGAGAACGGTCGCGAAAACCGGCCGCTGGATCGAAACATCGGAAAGCTGCATGGCTCAGTCTTTCTTCCGCTAAGGACGGGCGGTCTGCGGCTGTCCGGGTGTCGCGGCAGGGGCGGCCTGCGCCGCGTTCACGCCAGAGGTGGTCTGCGCCTGCGGACGCTGCTGCGCCGCCGGCCCGCCAGCCGGCGGCGTGAGCGGCACGGTGCCCAGTGGACGGGCATTGACCGTCATGCCGCTGCGGACGCGCTGGATGCCGCGGACGACGACCATCTCGCCGATCTTCAGGCCTTCCAGGATTTCGACCTTGCCATTCTCGCGCTGGCCGACCTTGACGATGCGCCGCTCGACCTTGTTGTCGATCACGGCGAAGGCGATCTGCAAAGGCCCTTCGCCCAGCAGCGCCTCTTCGGAAATGAGCGGCGTGTTGGTGCGCTTCGCCACTTCAAGGAAAGCGGTCATGAACATGCCGGGCCGAAGCGAGAGGTCCGGGTTGTCAACGATGGCCGTCAGCTTCACGCTGCGGGTGATCACATCGATGCGCGTATCGATGACCGCCACGCGACCGTCGAACTTGCGATCCGGATAGGTGACCGATGAGGCCTTGATCACGGCATCAGGCCTGACGCGGGCCAGCATGTATTCCGGAACCTGGAAATCGAGGCGGAGTTTCGAGATATCGTCGAGCGTGGTGATCGGCGTCTTCGTCTCCAGGAACGCGCCGACGCTGACCTGACGGATACCGGTCCGGCCATCAAACGGAGCCCGGACGATCATATCATTCATCCGGGCAAGCGCCGCGCGCTCCTTGGCGAGCGCGTTCTGGATCGCGCTGTCGCTGGTCTTCACCTGCGCGGTCAAATCCTCCACCAAAGCTTCGGTGCCCGCGCCGGTCCTGCGCAGCTGGATCGCGCGTTCGAGCTTGGTGCGCAGCTCGTTGCGCTTCGCTTCTTCCTGGGCGATCGCGGCCTGCGCGCCTTCCCAATCCGCCCGGCGCTCGGCGACATCCAGCCGCAGCAATTCGTCGCCGGCGCGCACCGCTGTGCCTTCCGTGAAGGAGATGGATTCGACGATGCCGTTGACCTTCGAGTTGATCACGACGGACTCAAAAGCGCGGGTGGTGCCGACAGCTTCCGACACTTCGGTGATCACGCCGGCGGCGACGGGCGCCACTTCGACGGTCGGCGCCTGGCCGCCGCCCGGCCGCGGCGCGCCTGCCTGCTGGACCGGAGCGGCGACGGGGAAAAGCGGCTTGAGGATAGCCTGCACGGGCTCCGGCAGATAGCCGTGGACGGTGCCCCAGCTCTTCGACAGGCCGAGAACCCCAACCGCGAGAACGCCGGCGATTGCCAGCTGTCCGTACCAGCGCATGATGTTATCCTTGGTGACCGATGACGGAAAATTTCACGCAATATAAACTTTTACGACCAGGAGTCGCGTATGGATCGGTCGCAGCAATTTCCGCACGATGACCCATGGTAAACCGCTCTAAATCGACGCCTGACCTGCCATCGCGGAATGCGGGAACCGGCGAAGCGTCGCAATTCGCAGCAGATTGCCTGAGAAACGGCGAAGCATTCGCGATTGTCAGCATCCGCGATGCCAAGGGCTCCACGCCCCGCGAAACAGGGGCTGCGATGTTTGTCTCCGGGGATCGTACGGCCGGCACGATCGGTGGCGGACGGCTGGAATGGGATGCCATGGCTGCAGCTCGAAACATGTTGGTCGACGGGAGCAATATGCGGGCCATTTCCATGGCTCTTGGGCCGTCCATAGGGCAGTGCTGCGGCGGCAATGTGACGCTCCTCGTCGAACGGGGCGACAACGAGAGCGTTGCTGCATGGCTTGAGCACGAGCGGCGGGAACGCGAAAGCCGACCCCGGGTGATCGTTTACGGCGCCGGCCATGTCGGCCGCGCCCTGGCTGCCGCGCTGGCTCCGCTGCCGCTGCGCGTCACCCTGACCGACAGCCGCAGCGATGAACTGGCGCTGGCGCAGGCGCCGGGCATCGAAACCCTGCTGAGCGATACGCCCATCGCCATGGCCGAGGCGGCGGCGCCCGGCGCCGCCCATGTCATCATGACCCACAGCCATGCGCTCGACAGCCTCATCGCCTCGGCGATCCTCGAGCGCAAGAGCTTCGCCTATCTCGGCATCATCGGTTCACGCACCAAGAAAGCCGTCTTCCTTAAGGCCTTTCGCGCGATGGGGCACGACGAGGCGCTGCTGAAGCGCATCGTCTGTCCGATCGGCGGGCGTGCGGTGAGGGACAAGCGGCCGACGGTTATTGCGGCGCTCACGGCGGCGGAAATCGTCACGGCGTTGTCGAGGAGAATTGGTGGGTGATGAAGGATTCGAACCTTCGACCTATTGATTAAGAGTCAACTGCTCTACCAACTGAGCTAATCACCCGGCCGGCCGGGCAAAGGACCGCCCGAAACGACCAAGCGGGCCGAGGACCGCCTGAGAATGGGGCAATTAGCACCGCGCTCCCGTGCTGTCCAGCCCTATCGGAACTTCGCTCTTCGCGGCTTCGCTTTCCGGCCGGCGTCAAGAAAAAGGGCCGCGCAAGCGCAGCCCCCTTTATCTTCGCCGTTGAAGGACGCGTCAGTTCTTCGCCTTGTCGACCAGCGCCTTTTGCTTGATCCAGGGCATCATGTCGCGCAGCTTGGCGCCGACCTCCTCGATCGGGTGGGCGGCCATGCGGGCGCGGGTCGCCTTGAACGAGGTCTGGTTGACCTTGTTCTCCAGCATCCAGTCGCGCGTGAACTTGCCGGACTGGATGTCGGCGAGCACGCGCTTCATCTCGGCCTTGGTCTCGGCGGTGATGATGCGCGGGCCGGTGACGTATTCGCCGTATTCGGCGGTGTTGGAGATCGAGTAATTCATGGTGGCGATGCCGCCCTCGAAGATGAGGTCGACGATCAGCTTCACCTCATGCAGGCATTCGAAATAGGCCATCTCCGGCGCGTAGCCGGCTTCCACCAGCGTTTCGTAACCGGCCTTGATCAATTCGACGAGGCCGCCGCAGAGCACGACCTGCTCGCCGAACAGGTCCGTCTCGCATTCCTCCTTGAAGGAGGTCTCGATGATGCCGGCGCGTCCGCCGCCATTTGCGGAGGCGTAGGAGAGCGCAAGATCATGGGCGTTGCCAGAGGCATCCTGGTGGATGGCAACGAGCGTCGGCACGCCGCCGCCGCGCTGATACTCGGAGCGCACCGTGTGGCCCGGGCCCTTGGGCGCGATCATGAACACGTCAAGATCCTTGCGTGGCTCGATCAGGTTGAAATGGATGTTGAGGCCATGCGCGAAGCAGAGCGCGGCACCCTGCTTCATGTTGTCATGCAATTCGGCATTGTAGATATCGGCCTGCAATTCATCGGGCGTCAGCATCATCATCAGGTCCGCCCATTTGGCGGCCTCGGTTGGCGTCATGCAGGTGAAGCCGGCGGCCTCCGCTTTCTTGCGGGTGGCGGAGCCGGCCTTGAGCGCGATGGCCACGTCCTTGACGCCGCTGTCGCGCAGGTTCAGCGCATGGGCATGGCCTTGCGAGCCGTAGCCGACGATGCAAACCTTCTTGCCTTTGATCAGATTGAGATCGGCGTCACGATCATAATACACACGCATGGGCGGTTTCCTTTGTTCCGTTTCTAATGGAGCGGTGGGGCGTTCTAGCGAGGTGCGTTTCCCAAATCGACAGGAATCTTCAAGGCGCGCGCTGTCTTTTGCCGCAAGAGCCCGACAGCGTCAGTTCGCACTGCCGCAAGCGCGCCGATAAAGGCGGATGGTTTCCGCCATGCCGTGGATCAGCGCGTCGGCGGTGAGCGCATGGCCGATCGAGACTTCTGCGATCGTCGGCGCGCGCGCCAGGAGCGGCGGCAGGTTGTCGAGGGTGAGATCATGGCCCGCATTGACCCCCAGGCCCGCCGCCGTAGCGGCAGCAGCCGTTGCAGCCAGCAGGCCGCATTCGTGCTCGGCCGCGGCTTGGTCCTGTGCGCCGCCATAGGGGCCGGTATAGAGTTCGATGCGGTCGGTTCCGGTCGCCTTCGCGCCGGCAACGAGCGATGGGTCGGCGTCGAGAAACAGCGAGACGCGGAAGCCGGACGCCTTGAGCCGCGCGTTCACACCCGTGAGCAGGGCGCGATCCTTCGTAACATCCCAGCCATGATCGGAAGTCGCCTGCGCCGGATCATCCGGCACCAGCGTCACCTGATCGGGCCTCGCAGCCTCGCACAAGAGGAGAAATTCCTCGGTGGGGTAGCCCTCGATATTGAATTCGGCTGCGGGGAATTCGGCGCGGATCATCCCCACAAGATCGAACACATCCGTTCGGCGGATGTGCCGCTGATCGGGCCGGGGATGCACGGTGATGCCGGCCGCTCCCGCCGCAAGGGCGATGCGGGCAAGACCGACGACAGACGGCCAGGGCAAATCACGCCGGTTGCGCAACTGCGCAATGGCATTGACGTTGACGGAAAGATGGGTCGCCATGAGAAGCCTTTAGGTCGAAACGCCGCGCATATCCAGCACCTTGAACCCGCTCCAACCAGTCGGGGCAAGATGCTGCGTCACTTTGGCGATGCGGCCCTTCCGCCTCCCAGTTCCACCACCATGATCTCGGGCGGGACGCCCACGCGGATTGGCGACAAGTGGCATCTCGACGAGCTCGTGATCTCGATCAATCGCAAGATGCATCGGCTGTGGCGCGCCGTCGATGCTGACGGCTTCGTTCTCGACGCTCTGGTTCAAATCCGCCCGACACCTCCAGCGGTTCGTCTCCATCCACGATCCGATCGCCAACCTCCACAACTTTCCCCGCCACGCCATGTCGTCATCCGACTATCGAGCGCATCGTTCCGAGGCGATGGTCGCGTGGCGCGAGAGCGCTGAACTGGCCATCGCCGCGTAGCGCCAAGGGATAGCGCCCCGTCTTCGCGCCACCGCCGTTCCGCAAGTTGACAGTACCCCGGCTTCACGTACAAAAGGCCACTTAGAAGGCGGTCGGCCTTGCCATGGCCAGCCCGTCACACCAATCTCGACCTGAACACGCAGGGCATCCGGTGGACGTCGGATGAATTGTGCGCCGGATCTGTTCCGGTTCTCATATTCGGTGAGGAGATAACAATGACGAAGTTCCGCGTGTCAGCAAAAACTGGCATTTTTCTCGCAGTTTTTGCGTATCTGCTTGTCAGTGGTCGGACCGAGGCAGTATCTGCAGAGATTATCGCTCTTGGCACCAGCAACACCTATGGCGACGGAGTTGCACGCCATGACACCTATCCAGCGCAACTCGAAACGATGCTGCGTGCCAAAGGTGTCGATACCAGGGTCGTGAATGCCGGGGTCAATAGCGATACTAGCGCACGGATGGTGGCGCGGCTGGAATCCGCCGTCCCAAGCGGATCGCGCTTGGTTCTGATCGAAATCCACCAGAACAATGAGATCCGTGGCGGCACGTCCGATCAAACCAGTCAAAATCTGGCAGCTATCAAGGCTTGGCTCCAAGCCCGCAAGATTAAATACATCGATATCTCCAGCATCATGGCGGGTTACGTCATGGCGGGGCGATCATCGCCTTTGAAAATGCCCGATGGACGGCACCTCAATCGCGAAGGATATGCCCGTGTTGCCAACGCCGTGTTACCGCGAGTTATGGCTGCAATCTGGAAATAGCGTCTGGCCGTGCAACCGCCATCGTGGCCACCACATCAGTTCATCACTGGATGATCAGCTGCTGTTTTTGTCAGAATCAATGGCGTCGGGATATCATGACAATGCATGCAAATATGCGCCTGTAATAATAGGCGGAAACGCCGCGCATATCCAGCACCTTGAACCCGCTCCAACCAATCGGGGCAAGAGGCTGCGTCACTTTGGCGATGCGGCCCTTCCGCCTCCCAGTTCCACCACCATGATCTCGGGCGGGACGCCCACGCGGATTGGCGCAATCGAGCAGCCAAGGCCGCTGGAGACCAGCAGGTCGCGGCCGTTCTCGCGGAAATGCCCGCGGGGATAGATCCGGCTCCCGCGCGAGCCCGCCGCAGGCCTCCAGCCCAGCAGGTTCACCTGCCCACCATGAGTATGCCCGCAAAGTGTGAGAGCGACATGCCGCGCCGACGTGGCGACACGCGGAAAGATATCCGGCTCATGAGCCATGAGGACGACGGGTGAATTGCCCACGGTTTTCGCCAGCGTGCCTTGAAGGTCGTCATCTCCTGATCGGCCAAGCCTCCTGCGGGCTGGCACAAAGGCGAGCTGGTCACCCAACCCCGCCAGCCAGAACGAGCGGCCTTCATGGCTCAAGTGCACCGCGTCATTGTTGTGCACTGCTATGCCAGCATCCAAAAGCGCACGGTGAGCGATTGTCGGACCGATGCCGGCACGCATGGCGGTCTTGTCCTCCCACCAATCGTGGTTGCCCAGGATGGCGTGAACACCAAGCGGTGCCCGGAGCGCGCCGAGAACCGGTCCCCATTCGCTGGCCATTCCCTCGCTGCGAAACCAGCGCGTCCCGCTGACATAATCGCCGAGCAGCAGGATGATGTTGCCTTCGAGGGCGTTTGCCGCGTCAACGATGCCTTTGATCCGCGCTGCTGTCATCCAGGGATCAACAGCATGGATGTCAGCCAGCGCGACGATCTTGATCTTCAACTCTGGCGGCCAGCCGGCGGGGGTCAAGGCGTAGCTGGCCACGCGCGGCCAGAGCATGGGCTCCACGCCCACGGCGTAAGCGCCGAACGAGGTAAGGCTGGCCCCCAGCCAGGCTGCGCCTTTCAGGAATGTTCGCCGTGAGACCATCCTGTCATCGCTCCTGCTCAACAGGGGCTACAAACCCTCCGCTCCGCGCGAAATTGCGGCAACGCCAGTGCGGCTCACCTCAACGAGGCCGATCGCCGTCATCAGGCTGATGAAGCGCTCTACATCCTCCGATGCGCCGGTGATCTCGAAGACGAAGCTTTCAAGGGTCGCATCCACGGGCTTGGCGCCGAAGGCCGTGGCGAGGCGCAAGGCCTCCATGCGATGCTCGCCCTTGCCGCGCACCTTGATCAACGCGAGTTCACGCTCGATGGAGGGGCCGGAGGTGGAAAGGTCCATCACGCGGTGGACGGGCACGAGCCGCTCAAGCTGCGCCTTGATCTGGTCGAGCACGGCCGCCGTGCCCTTGGTGATGATCGTCAGGCGCGAGATATGCTTGTCATGCTCGGTTTCGGTGACCGTCAGGCTCTCGATGTTGTAGCCGCGGCCGGAGAACATGCCGGCGATGCGGGCCAGCACGCCGGGCTCGTTGTCGACGATGATGGCATAGGTGCGCCGCTCGATGGACTGCGCGGCGGCGGGATCCTGGTAATGCGATTTCATGGATTGAGACTTTGCGGAGGATTGCGATCAGGGGTGAATGACGGGCGGTCTGGCGAAAGACCGGGAGGCGCGTTTGCCCAGATTCCGGTCAAAAGTTGCGAAGGCGGCAGCATCGCTTGACCCCGCCAGATGATAGGAATCGGCGAAATCGAGACCTGAACGATACCCGTCGATCGCCGCTACGAGGCGCGCAGGGTTTTCGACCTTGAGGCTGTCGAGGTCCGCCATAACATCAAAGGCAGCGATAATCTGCTCACGTTCGTAGCGGAACGTTTTGCGCAGAATCCATTCAAGCTCCAGGATGACTGTATCCTGCACATGGCAGGGCTGCTCAGAAATCAGCCGCGCCGCTTCGTCATGCTGCTTTTTGTTGTCGCGCGCCAGAAAGCGCACGAGCACATTCGTATCAAGGGCGATGCTCAAGATCGGGAGTTCCTTTCCTTGCGCTCCCAACGTTCCTGCATGGCCGCATCGATCCCTTCCTCGATCATTCTGTCGGTCACCGGAGGCCCTTTGTAAGGCGGCAGGACGTTGAGCAGATCTTCGAGGCTGTACTTCTTTTTCCGCTCGGGCAGCCTCATCAGCACGCCTTCGGGATGATCCACGAACTCCACCTCGCTGCCCGCGCCAAGGCCCTTCGCATCCCGCAAGGATTTCGGGATGACGACCTGGCCCTTGGAAGACATATGGGATTTGATCTTCGCGGCGGTTGTCATGGCGTCAGCTTCATTTCGGCAGCACGGTAAGACAGAAGTAAGACGGTATCATGCTTGCATGAACCGCTCAATCATCACACCAGCCCGCGGCCCTTGGCGTCGATGACATTGCCGATGTCGCCGGCGAAATCGGGCAGGATCATCTCGTTGTGCGGCTTGCCCGAGGGGATCATGGGCAGGCAGTTCTCTTCCTTGGCGACGACGCAATCGAAGATCACGGGGCCCGGATAATCGATCATCTCCTGGATTTTGGCGTCCAGCTCGCCGGGGTCGGAGCAGCGGATGCCCTTGGCGTGATAGGCTTCCGCCAGCTTGACGAAATCGGGCAGGGCGGCGGAATAGCTGTTGGAATAGCGCCCGCCATGCAGCAGCTCCTGCCACTGGCGCACCATGCCCATATATTCGTTGTTGAGGATGAAGACCTTTACCGGCAGGCGGTACTGCGCCGCCGTGCTCATCTCCTGCATGTTCATCAGGATGGAGGCCTCGCCCGCCACATCGATCACCAGCGCCTTCGGATGCGCCATCTGCACGCCGATGGCGGCGGGCAGGCCGTAGCCCATGGTGCCTAGCCCACCTGAGGTCATCCAGCGGTTCGGCTTCTCGAAATGGAGATATTGCGCCGCCCACATCTGGTGCTGGCCGACTTCCGTGGTGATGTAGGTGTCGCGGTTGCGGGTCAGTTCATGCAGGCGCTGCACGGCATATTGCGGCTTGATGATCGTGTCGGAATTGCGGAAGGCGAGGCTGTTGCGCTTGCGCCAGGCCTTCACCTCACCCCACCAATCCTTCACTTCGGGCCGCGCCTTCAGCTTCTTCGCGCGCCAGATGCGCAGCATCTCAGCGAGCACCCGGCCGGCATCGCCGACGATGCCGACATCGGCCTTGACGATCTTGTTGATCGAGGAGGGGTCGATATCGACATGGATCTTCTTCGAGCCGGGCGAGAAGGCGTCGATGCGGCCGGTGATGCGGTCATCGAAGCGGGCGCCGATGTTGATCATCAGGTCGCAGTCATGCATCGCGAGGTTCGCCTCATAGGTGCCGTGCATGCCGAGCATGCCGAGCCACTGCGGATCGCTCGCCGGAAAGGCGCCGAGCCCCATCAGCGTCGAGGTGATCGGGAAGCCCGTGGCGCGGACGAGCTCGCGCAGCGCGGCGGAGGCCTCGGGACCGGCGTTGATGACGCCGCCCCCGGTGTAGAACACCGGCTTCTTGGCCTTGCTCATCAGCTCGACAGCGGCCTCGATGCGGGTGCTGTCGCCGTCCATCCGCGGCTTGTAGGTCCTGTGCTCGATGTCCTTCGGGCCGATATAGGTACCGGCCTTGAACTGGACGTCCTTTGGAATATCGATCACCACCGGTCCGGGCCTGCCATGCGCCGCCACATAGAAGGCCTCGTGGATGATGCGGGGCAGATCCTCGATCCGCTTCACGAGGTAATTGTGCTTGGTGCAATGGCGGGTGATGCCGACCGTATCGCATTCCTGAAAGGCGTCCGAGCCGATAAGATGCGTCGGCACCTGGCCGGTGAAGCAGACGAGCGGAATGCTGTCGAGGAGCGCATCGGTCAGGCCCGTCACGGCATTCGTCGCGCCGGGACCGGAGGTCACCAGCACCACGCCGACCTTGCCGCTGGAGCGCGCGTAGCCCTCGGCGGCATGCACCGCGCCCTGCTCATGGCGCACGAGGATGTGCTCGACGCCGCCCATCTGGAAGAGCGCGTCGTAGATCGGCAGCACCGCGCCGCCGGGATAGCCGAAGATATGCTCGACGCCCTGGTCCTGCAGCGCCTTCACCACCATCTCAGCGCCCGTCATGGTGAGCGGTGCGCTTGCCGCCTTGCCGTCCTTCGTTGAAAGCTTCTGGCTCGGCGTTTTCGCTTTCGAGGCCTTGCGGGCTGTCGCGGTGCTCATGGCGGGTTTCCTCGGAGGAGTGGTTCTGTTTGCTTTGGACAAGAAAAAAGGGCCTCAGGGGCCCTCGGGTTACGCGCTAGCGGCGGGACAATCGTGGGTTACCCACGTCCCTCAGCCAGCGCGATTCGTACAATAAGCTTCGACATGAAGAGAAGGGATACTCCCGCCTCGATCCACGGTCAAGGGCGATTCGGCTGTGATGCCTTGCGGAAAGCCATCAGCCTTTGCAGATTCTGGGCCTGAAACCATGGCCCCGAAAGGCTCATGGCGTCCTGATAGGATTCAATGATGCGCTGCGAGATGCGATCCCTGCCAGCAATCGCGGCAAGCACGTCGGCCGCGGCCGAGGCCGCCTTTTCGAGCACGTCGTTTGGCAGCAGCATGGGTTGAGCGCCGGCCGCCACCACCTGCCGGAGAGCGGCGGCGTTGCCGCGCTCCGCATCGGCCAGGCCCTCGTCATGCTCCGCGCGGCAGGCGGTCTGGATGATCGCTTTCAAATGCTCGGGAAGGGCGCTCCAATGCGGCAATCCGATCTGCAACTCGCTGGCGCCATTCGGCTTGTTGAAGCCGGGGAAGGCGAGGTGCGGCGCGACGCGCTGGAGACCGAGCGCCGCGTCGTTCACCGGGGCGAGAAACTCCGCAGCATCGACAAGGCCGCGTTCGAGCGCCTGATAGGTTTCGCTGGGCGAAATCACCATCGGCGTCGCGCCGAGGCGCTTGAGGACCTCTCCGCCCAGCCCCGTCACGCGGATGCGCAATCCCGCGAGATCCTCCACGGAGGTGATGGGCTTGCGGAACCAGCCAGCCGTCGATGGCCCCGTATTGCCTACGAGAAAAGCCTTCAGCCTGAAAGGCGCGTAAAGCTGATCCCACAGGCTCTGCCCCTCCTGGTCGATCCATGCGGCATGAGCCGTGGGCGGCAGGCCGAAGGGCGCTGTCGTGAACAAAGGAGCCGCGGGGAGCTTGCCCTGCCAGAACAGCGCAGCGGTATGGCCCATCTCGACAGTGCCGTTCGAAACAGCATCGAAGACATTCAGCGCGGGGACCAGTTCGCCCGCCGCGAAGAGATCGACGGCGAGTTCGCCCTGGCTCATCGTGTTGATGCGCGAAACGAGCCTTGCGGCGGAAACGCCGGGGCCGATCAGGTTTTTCGGCCAGGATGTGACGCAGCGCCAGCGCAGCCTTGGCTGGGATCGGACGACCGAGGGCGCGCCAAGAACGCCCGCTGTTGCGGCAACAATCGCGGTGCGGCGGTTGGGTCTGGCGATTGTCATCGGCGCGCCGACCGGGCTGCCGCGATGGCTGCGGCCATCGCCCTCGTCGCTGCGCCGACATCATCGCTCCCGAAAAGAGCGCCAATCACGGCCACGCCATCGGCGCCCGCCGCGATCAGGCCGCCCACATTCTCAAGCGTTATGCCGGCGATCGCGCCGATGGGCAGCGCGCCCAGTCGGTCGGCGGCCTCAAGGCGCAGCTTGCGGAAGCCGACGACGCCGAGCGGCGGGTCGGCATTGTCCTTGTGAACCGTCTGGAACACGCCGCCGATGCAGGCATAGGAGATCGGCATACTTGTGAGCGAGGCCAGATCGTCGGATGACTTCACCGTCGCGCCGATGATCGCCTCGGGGCCAAGCAGCCGACGGGCATCGAGCGGATGCATATCGTCCCGGCCGATATGGACACCTTCGGCCCCGGCGGCGAGCGCCACGTCCACCCGGTCGTTGATCAGCAGGGGCACGCCGGTTCCTGCCAGTGCATCGTGGATGGCGCGCGCCTCGGCGATCATGCGCCGCGTCTCCATTGTCTTGGCGCGAAATTGCAGAAACGTCATGCCGGACCGCGCGGCAATGCCGGCGAGATCGGCAAGGGACCGGCCCCGGGCGATCTGCGGATCGATGATGCCGTAAAGCGAGATGTCGGGGATCATGCGTCCGGTTTTTCCTGAATTGACCGATCCGAAAGGTCGGCAAGGGCATCAACGAGATGCGCCGGAAACAGGCCCGGGCTGCTGGATCGGCGCGCGGCTTCTTCCCCCGCCAAGCCAAAGCAGGTCAAGGCTGAAACCGCCGCACCAAAGCGGTCTTCGCTCACGCTGGCGAAGGCGGCGATGACCGCTCCCAGGGCGCAGCCCGTGGCGGTCGTGCGCGCCATGAGCGGATGGCCGGCCGTGATCTCCGCCGTCCGGCCCGGTGCTGCGACATGGTCGATCTTGCCGGTGGTAATGCGGATGACATCCGGCGCGATCATGCCGGCCATGGCCGCAAGCTCCGCTGCATTGCCCTTCAGGATCACGCCGGGCAAGGCAAGAAGACGCTTCGCCAAGGCCATGCGCAGCGGAGACAGCTGCACGAACACCGGATCGATGACGACGGGTCCCTTCGGACGGAAATCCGACCGCAGCAGCTGCTCCAGCGCCGCCTCGCGTCCTGCGTCCAGCGTCCCCAGATTAATGAGCAAGGCATCGGCCCCCGCCGACATGGCCACGGCCTCATCGGGATGCTGCGCCATCGAGACATCGGCGCCGATCGCCAGCAGCACATTGGCGGTCAGGGTTTGCGCCACGGTGTTGGTGAGGCATTGCACGCGCGGGCGCGCCCGCCTGATCCGGGCCAGGAGTTCAAGCATGGGGGCTGGCTGTGATGACAGGTCCACCCGTTCGCCTTCGTCTTCGCCTTGTGTTCGGGTCATGCGTCTTCACTGCTCGCCGCTAACGCCGCAGCCGTCGCCTGGTTGGACTTGCCACTTGCGGTCGGACCTGCGATGAATAAGGGAAAGTGATCGTCGGCTTCCCTTAGACTTGGTTTGTTAATGCGTCTATCACGACGTCTCCTATCGCTCAGGTTCCGTCCCGCTGTCAAAAACCATGGAGACCTTCATGACGCTCAAGACAACTTTCGCTGCCACCCTGCTCGCAATTGGCCTATTCGGCCCGGTCATCGCCCAGGAATCGCCTTCTCCCGCTGGGGCGAAGGTTTATTTCATTAATCTGAAGGACGGTGACACGGTTTCCAATCCGGTGGTCGTCAAGTTCGGCCTCTCGGGCATGGGCATAGCGCCGGCCGGCCTGCAGGGAGATGCAACTGCGGGCACAGGTCATCATCACCTTCTGATCGACACCGAGTTGAAGGGCGATGCCCTCAAGGACGTGATCCCGATGGATGACAAGCACCGCCATTTCGGCAAGGGGCAGACGGAAGCCACGATCACGCTGCCGCTGGGTACGCATACGCTCCAACTTGTGCTGGCAGACTGGACCCATGTTCCGCATGTGCCGCCGGTCATGTCGGAACAGATCAAGATCACCGTGAAATAGGCGTTCTTCAGGGTCAGGACAAAAGTTCCGGCCCCGCCTGCCGCCATTCGGTCATGAAACGGCGCGCCCAGACGCCCTGCCTGCGGGAGTAGTTGCGCGTGTCCTGCTGGCCCAAGCTGATGGCGTCAGCCAGCGTCATCTGGCCATCGAGATGGCGGATGAGATGCGGCATGCCATGGGCTTTCATGATCCCCCGGTTAGCGGGCAGCGCCAGCTGGCGCATCTGGCGGGCTTCGTCCAGCGCGCCCTGGTCCATCATCGCCAGAAACCGCCGGTCGATCCGCCCATAAAGCCTCTGCCGGTCCGGCGTCAGGATCACGCCGGCCCAGGCGCCGGCGGAAAGCAGCGGGACTGTCGCATCGCGCTGCCAGTCACCGAGCGTGCGGCCCGTGGCCAGCTTCACCGAGACGGCGCGCTGGAGGCGCGGCCTGTCGGCGGGTGAAAGCCTTGCGGCGGCGTCCGGATCTTCCCGCGTCAGCCAGGCGTGCAGCGACTGGCCTGCGGCTTCCATCGCTACCACCTCGGCCATGATCGCGGGTGGAATCTCCGGCATCGCGACAAGCCCGTCGGTCAGCGCCTTGAAGTAGAGCCCGGTGCCGCCGACGATGACCGCCAACCTTCCGCGGGCCCTCAATTCGGCAAGGACGGGCTTCACGGCCCGCACGTAATCACCCGTTGAAAAGGCGATGGCCGGATCGACAAAGCCATAGAGCCGGTGCTCGACCGCTGCCTCCTCCTCTGGCGTTGGCCGCGCGGTGAGGATGCGGATCCCGCCATAGATCTGCATGGAATCGGCGTTCACGACGACGCCTCCTGTCGCCTGCGCCGCAGCCATCGCCAGCGCGGACTTGCCGCTGGCGGTCGGACCTGCAATGAGCAGCGCGTCGCGGCCCTCCGCATCCTTCACGATCTGATTCAGCAGCGCGTTATCCATGGCCTATGTCGCGATCCTGATATCCAATCCCGCCGATCCCGCCGTGGATGCCGCCCTGCTCGCCAAGGTCGCGGATGCGCTGCCCCATGCCGGCGCGGCGCGCTGGCTGAACAGCGGTATCGCGGCGGATATCCCCTTCGCAAGGGCCGATGCGCCGCTGGCCGGGATCACGGCGCGGTTGCGGGTCGTGATCGGCGATAGACCGGTGGATGTGGCCATTCTGCCCGAGGCGTTCCGGCGCAAGAAGCTGCTGCTGGCCGATATGGATTCGACGATGATCGAGCAGGAGTGCATCGATGAACTGGCCGCTTTTGTCGGGCTTAAGGACAAGGTGTCCGCGATCACCGCGAGGGCGATGCGCGGCGAAATCGCCTTCGAGCCTGCATTGCGTGAGCGCGTCGCGCTGCTCAAGGGCCTGCCTCTGACGGTCGTGGACGAGATCATCGCCAAGCATATCACGCTGATGCCGGGCGGCAGGACGCTGGTCGCGACCATGAAGGCCGATGGCGCCTATACGGCGCTGGTGTCGGGCGGTTTCACCGTCTTCACCCGGCCGGTCGGCCGCTTGATCGGCTTCGACGAGGATCGCTCGAATATCCTTGAAGTGGAGGACGGCAGGCTCGCGGGCCTGGTCCGCGATCCGATCCTTGGCAAGGAAGCCAAGCAGGAGCGGTTGATCGCGCTCCGGGCGGAGCGCGGGCTCAAGGCGGAAGAAACACTGGCCGTTGGCGATGGCGCCAACGACCTCGCGATGCTGGGCGAAGCGGGGCTGGGCGTGGCGCTCCACGCCAAGCCTGCGGTGGCTGCGGCGGCGGATGTCCGGATCGATCACGGCGACCTGACGGCGCTGCTTTATCTGCAGGGGTATCGCGCGGCCGAATTCGTGGGCTGACCGCGCCTCGTCCGCAGAGGTGAAAACAAAAAAGCCGCCCGAAGGCGGCTTTTCGCGTTTCTGGCGGATCGAACCCTCAGGCCTGCTGCTGGCCGCAGAGCAGCCATGGCCGACCGGCACCCTCGCGGCGGAAGGTCCAGATTTCCGTGCTCTCCTCCGGCTGGTCCGGATTTCCCGAGACGATTTTGCCGGTGGCGCGGTCAAGCGTGACATCGGTCATCGCGTAGCGCATGGCGACCGTGGCGAAGGCGGCCTGATCTTCGTACCAGGATTCCGCCAGATCGCCCTGCAGGAGCTGCGGTTCGCCCATCTTGTTGATGACGCCCTTCTGCTGGTTCTCATGCAGCTCGCGGATGAATTGCGCCGCCACCTCGGGAGTCGCGACGCGGCGAAGCCCGCCGATATCCTCGTCGGAATAGGCGCGCATCACGTCGGAAAGGACGCCCTGGAATGCGCTGTAGTCATCCGGTCCGATGCCGACATTATCCGACCGCTGCGGTTCGGCAGGCGTCTGATAAGCCGTCGGGGAAACGGCTCCGACGCCAGATGCCTGCGGCGCGATCCCGGCGCGGGCGAGATCAGGTCCACCGGCGGCTTGCGGCTGCTGGCGGCTGCGGAAATAACCCCAGATCAGGCGGACAGCGAGCGCGATGAGCGCGACCTGCAGCAGCAGGCCGAGGAAGCCCATGAAGCCCGAGAGATTGCCGAACAGGCCGCTGCCGGTCAGCAGCCCGAAAATTCCGGCGCCGATCAGGCCCATGGCGAAGCCCTTCGCCATCGTCGACATCATGGAAGGCTTTGCCGCCTGCGGCGCGGCAGCGGGCGAGGCGGGGCGTCCAGGCAAGGCCGCCGGGTTGCCTGGCGCGCCGGTCGAGGTGCGGGGAGCCGTCGGCGTGGACGGCACGGAAAGATCAGACTTGGACCCGCGATTGCCGAAGCTCCCGCCCTTGCCGGGCTTCGCATCGACGCCGGCCGCAGCGAAGGCCAGGAAAATCGTGGAGGCAATGACCGCAGTCAGTTTGCGACCCTTGGGGAAAGACATGGTTTCTCCTGCATTGGAAAACGGGTAGAATATAGAGTGCCGCCGGTGAAAATGATATGGCAGCCATGAAAAAAGGTATATTACAAAGTGAGTTAGTATAAAGCGCCCCTTAAACTTCACGGCCCTCAACCGGTGTAGCAGCGGCACCAGATCTTGGGGTTTGGGAAACCGCGCATGTCCTGCTGGGCACAGGTTTCGGGGCGGCCTGTATCAACCGGTATCGATGTGGGCGATAGCCTGACAGGACATCTTGCAAACTTGCAAAAGGCGTGTGGAAAACGCCCGGGAGATTGGAATTTTCCGAGGGGAATGACCTGTGCACGAAAACACCGAATCAGGTGACATTCAGAGATGCAATGATATGGTGTTCTGGAGAAGCAATCGCGGCGGCGCCAAGCTGCTATGGAAGACAAGCTTCTTTGGAAGAAAAGACCTCAAGGAGGATTACGATGGATCACCTGGCCGATATCAGGAAATATGCCCCCAAGCCTGACGAAGCTGCGGTAGCAGGCATGGCGAAGGCCTATGCGCTTGTCATGAGCAAGCCGGACACCAAGTGGGTCGCGGCCAGTGATCCAGCCGAGATCGAGCGGGTAGTCGACAATTTCCTCAAGAAGAAGCTTGGCCGCAAGGAAAGCACGGATGCCCTGACGGCCGCCTGCAACGCTGTTGCCGAGAAGATGAAGGCTGACCGCAGCAAGTCGCGGATCGTGTTTTATTACCTGCTCGCCGAGCACTTCGGCCAGCTGTCGATGTTCCATCCGAAAAAGAAGTGACGGCACGGATCAAGCCGCAAGGCCTTTAAAACCAGACGCTCCCTCGCTGAATGCGGGGGCGTTTCTCACAGTTCGTAAATGCGGCAGGGCTGTGAATCCGGGTTAAGATGCGGGCTCCCTCCCTCCCCTTGACGGGAAGGGTCGGCGGCGAAAGCCGCCGGGGAGAGGTGATCATGAGGGGGAGAGTGAGAAAAGCCCCCCACCCGGCCCTTCCCCCGGATCAAGTCCGGGGTCCGGGCCACCCGCCCCGCAAGGGGGCGGGATGGGTGCTCGTGCAGGCAATCGTTAACCAGGGTTCAGGGCCGTGGGAAAAACGGCAGCCCCGGCGACAACAGGGCTTAATCGCTGAAAGGACCGCTTCTTGCGTCAATATCACGATCTCCTTGCCCGCGTGCTTGACGAGGGCGTCTCCAAATCCGACCGGACAGGGACCGGAACCCTGTCTGTGTTCGGGCATCAGATGCGGTTCGATCTGTCGGCCGGCTTTCCGCTGGTGACGACGAAGAAATTGCATCTGAAGTCGATCATCCACGAACTGATCTGGTTCCTCGCTGGCGACACCAACATCCGCTATCTCAAGGACAATGGTGCGCGCATCTGGGACGAATGGGCCGATGAGAACGGCGATCTCGGCCCCGTCTATGGCAAGCAATGGCGCTCCTGGGCTGCGCCCGATGGCGAAACGGTTGATCAGATCGGCTGGCTGGTGAACGAGATCCGCCGCAATCCTGATTCGCGCCGGCTGATCGTCTCGGCCTGGAACCCGGCCGATCTTCCGAAGATGGCGCTCGCCCCCTGCCATTGCCTGTTCCAGTTCTATGTGGCGGAAGGCAGGCTTTCCTGCCAGCTCTACCAGCGTTCAGGCGATATCTTCCTGGGCGTGCCCTTTAACATCGCGAGCTATGCCCTGCTCACGCAGATGATCGCCCAAGTCACCGGCCTGCAGCCCGGCGATTTCGTGCATACGCTCGGCGATGCGCATCTTTATTCGAACCACCTGGAGCAGGCGCGCCTGCAACTCTCCCGCGATCCCCGGCCGCTGCCGATTCTGCGGCTCAATCCGGCGGTGCGCTCGCTGTTCGATTTCCGCTTTGAGGATATCGTCATCGAGAATTACGATCCGCACCCCCATATCGCCGCGCCGGTGGCAGTGTGACCAGCCTCGCCCTGATTGCGGCCGTGGCGCGCAACGGCGTCATCGGCCGCGACAACCAGCTCCTGTGGCGGATCAAGGCCGATCTCCAGCATTTCCGGCGGGAAACCCTCGGCCGCCCCGTCCTGATGGGGCGCAAGACATTCGAATCGATCGGCCGGCCATTGCCGGGACGATTGACGATCGTGATCACGCGGAACGCGAGCTTCCAGGCGGAGGGCGTGCTCAGCGCGTCATCGATCGAGGAGGGCGTGAAAATGGCGGAACGCTCAGGCTCGGACGCGATCGATGCCGAGAGGGTCATGGTGGCCGGCGGCGGCGAGATCTATGCCCAAACCATCGATCAGGCCGCGCGCCTCTTCATCACCGAGGTCGACATTGAGGTGGAGGGCGACGCCTTTTTCCCGAAGATCGATCAGGCCAAATGGTTGGAATCGCGCCGTGAAAGCCATCCGCGAGGGCCGGACGACGACGCAGCTTACAGTTTCGTGGAGTATGTGCGGCGCTGAGGACTTCTTGCGCGGTTGACCTTTCGCGCTGAGCACACCATTTCCCTTCCAAAGTGATTTCACCATGTGAACGTGTCGGCATTGTCGGCGCGCATGGGTTTGGTAAAGCGAACGAGACGTAAGGACGGCCCCGAAGGCCGCGAAGGCAGAGGAATTTCATGCCCTGGAACAATGAAGGCGGCGGCGGACCCTGGCAGCCGAAGAACCAAGGCCCCAAAGGCCAGGGTCCCTGGGGCCAGGGACCGGGCGGCGGCAACAACGGCGGCGGCAACCGGGGCGGCGGTCAGCCGCCGGACCTCGAGGAGCTGCTGCGCCGCAGCAAGGATCGCTTCAAGAACGTGCTGCCGCCAGGCGGCGGCATCGGCCTTGGCGGCATCGGCGGCAAGGGCATCGCCGCGATCGTGCTGCTCGCGATCGGGGGCTGGCTCCTGACGGGTTTCTATACAGTGCGCACCAATGAGGTGGCGCTGAATATGCAGTTCGGCCGCTTCATCGGCAAAACCGGCGAAGGCCTCAACTACAACTGGCCCTATCCAATCGGCGGCGTCATCAAGGTGCCCGTGACGGATGTCAAGAACGTCGAGATCGGGCAGGCCACGCCGACGGGCCGCGGTTCCCAAATGGTGTCCGACAGCCTGATGCTGACATCGGATGTCAACATCGTCGATGTCGCCTTCTCGGTGCAATGGCGCATCTCGCCGGTGACGCCGGAAGCCTTCGTGTTCAATATCCAGACGCCGGAGAACACCATCAAGGCGGTGGCCGAGAGTTCGATGCGCGAGGTTGTCGGCCGGCGCGACCTGCAGCGGGTGCTGCCGAGCCAGCTCGCCCATTCCTCGCCGGCGATTTCGGCAAGCCCCAGCGGCGCCCCTGCCGCCCCGCCGACCGCCGTGGTGGCGGCATCCGCCGCCAGCGCCCAGACCGAAATCCAGGATGAAGTGCAGCGCACGATGCAGACGATCCTCGATACCTACCGGGCAGGCGTGGTGATCGACCGCGTCAACGTCACCCGCATCGCCCCGCCGCAGGAAGTGCTGACCGCCTTCCGCGACGTGCAGGCGGCGGCGCAGGATCAGGAGCGCCTGCGCAACGAAGCGCAGACCTATGCGAGCCGAGTGGTTCCCGAGGCGCGCGGCCAGGCCGAGCGGGTGATCCAGGAGGCGCAGGGCTATCGCGAGCGCACCGTTGCCGAAGCGCAAGGCGCCGCCTCGCGCTTCCGGGCCGTCGTCGACGAATACAACAAGGCGCCGGACGTCACGCGCGAACGCATCTTCCTCGAGACGATGGAGCGGGTCTTTGGCGGCACGGACAAGATCATCATGGATAATCCGAGCGGGCAGGGGGCTGTTCCCTATCTGTCGCTCAATGAGCAGACGCGGCGTCCGCCGCAGCCAGCCCCGCAAACAGCCCCGCAGGGAGCCGTCCGATGAGCAACCCGATCCGTTTCTTCGGCGGTATCCTGCTGGCGGGCCTCGCCTTTCTGGCGATCAATGCCGCCTTCATCGTGCCGCAGACCTCGTCGGCCATTGTCTTCCAGTTCGGCCGGGTCTCGCGTCCGCCGATCATCGCGCCAGGCCTCTATTTCAAGTGGCCCTTCATCGAGAACGTGACGCTCATCGACAACCGCGTGCTCGATAACGACCTGCGGCCTCAGGAAGTGCTCACGTCGGATCAGAACAATCTGGTCGTCGACGCCTTCACGCGCTTCCGCATCACTGATCCGCTGCGCTTCTTCCAGTCCGTCAACAATGTCCGCGGCGCCAATCTGACGCTTGAGCGGATCGTGAACGCCCGGGTCCGCTCGGTTCTCGCGGGCGCCTCGACAACGCAGATCATCAGCATGGATCGCGGCCGGCTGATGGACCGCATCCAGGAAGAGGTGAACCGCGAAACGCAGGCGCTCGGGATCACCGTCGTGGATGTCCGCCTGTCGCGGGTCGAGCTGCCGCCGGCCGCCTCGCAGGCGGTGTTCCAGCGCATGCGGACAGATCGTGAGCGTGAGGCTGCCGAGCTGCGGGCGATCGGTGCGCAGGATGCGCAGACGATTCGCGCCCGGTCGGATCGCGACGCCCAGGTGATTCTCGGCGAAGCCAACAGGAAGGCCGAAGAGTTCCGCGGCGAAGGCGACGGCGCCCGCAACCGCATCTTCGCGGAGGCCTTCGGCCGCGATCCGGAGTTCTTCCGGTTCTACCGGTCGATGCAGGCCTATGAAAACGGACTCAAGGCCAGCGATACAAGGCTGCTGCTGTCGCCAACCTCGGACTTCTTCCGCTATTTCCAGGATCCGCGCGGCAAGAAGGCGAATTGAAGTTAGAGCCAGCGCATGGAGGATTTTCTCGCTGCGCTGGCCCTGATCTTCGTCATCGAGGGATTGCTGTTCGCGGCATTCCCGAATGCGACCCGCAGAGCCATGCTGGAAGCTGCGCATACGCCCGACGGCGTCGTGCGCCTCATCGGCGTCGTCTGCGCCGTCTTCGGCGTGCTTGCCCTGTTCGTCGTGCGCCGGCTGCTTTGAGCAGGGCTGTTGAGCCGCGTCAACATGCGGGCTCCATCCCTCCCCTTGACGGGGAGGGGTGATCATGAGGGGGAGATTGAGAAAAGCCCCCCACCCGCCCCGCAAGGAGGCGGGATGGGTGCTCGTGCAGGCAATCGTTAACCCGGGTTCAGCGCCGGCAGCTTTGAGCGGCCTGTTTGACAAAAGCGTGATGAAGGCGTGAAACTGTTTTATAGCGCCTGTCGCGCTTCAGCCACATTTGATGCCTTGATTTCACGGCGTGGGCGACACCACGCAAACTTCCAGAGGGGCAAATGCCTTCACAGATTACCCGTTCCAAGAACTCCCGCCTCGCCGCCATCGCCAGCGCCCTGATGTTATCGACGGTCATCGTGGCGGCTCCCATGGCTCCGCTTGTCGCTCCGGCCTATGCCCGCGGCGCGCCGGAATCCTTCGCACCGCTGGTCGAGAATGTCATTGATGCAGTGGTCAACATCTCGGCAGCGCAGACTGTCGAGAACCGCTCGGCGCCGCTGCCGCAGGCTCCTCCCGGCGCGCCGTTCGAGGATTTCTTCAACGATTTCTTCAACCGCCGCGGTGAGGGCGGCGAAGGCCAGCAGGGCCAGCCGAATCAGCGCCGCGGCGAGAATCAGCCGAACCGGCGGGGTGAGGGCGGCAATGGCCAGCAGCGCCGTTCGAACTCGCTCGGCTCGGGATTCGTCATTGATCCCTCGGGCATCGTGATCACCAACAACCATGTGATCGGCGAAGCCAATGACATCACCGTCAACTTCAACGACGGCACCAAGCTGAAGGCGGAAGTCATCGGCCGCGATCCGAAGACGGATATCGCTGTGCTGCGCGTCAAGTCCGACAAGCCGCTGAAATTCGTCAAATTCGGCGATGATCAGGCGGCGAAGGTGGGCGACTGGGTGGTGGCCATCGGCAACCCGTTCGGTTTCGATTCGTCGGTTTCCGCCGGCATTCTCTCAGCCCGCAACCGCCGCATCAACAGCGGCCCCTATGATAACTTCATCCAGACGGATGCGGCGATCAACCGGGGCAATTCCGGCGGCCCGCTCTTCAACATGAACGGCGAGGTTATCGGCATCAACACCGCGATCATCTCTCCGTCGGGCGGATCGATCGGCATCGGCTTCGCCGTGCCGGCCTCGACCGCCACGCCCGTGATCGATCAGCTGCGCAACTTCGGCGAGACTCGCCGCGGCTGGCTGGGTGTCCGCATCCAGGAGGTGGATGACGGCATTGCTGAAACGCTGGGCCTCGGCAAGGTCCGTGGCGCGATGGTCGCCGGCGTCGATGACAAGGGTCCGGCCAAGCCTGCCGGTATCGAAACGGGCGATGTCATCATCCGCTTCGATGGCAAGGACGTGAAGGACAGCCGCGAGCTGCCGCGCATCGTCGCAACCTCCACCGTCGGCAAGGCCGTCGATGTCGTCGTCTTCCGCAAGGGCAAGGAGCAGACCCTCAAGGTCACGCTTGCGCGCCTTCAGGACGGCGAACTCGTCGCGGCTTCCGCCACCAAGCCGGCCGAGCCGTCGAACGCTCCCGCGCCGGTCGTTCGCCGCGCTCTCGGCCTCGAACTGACGCAGCTGAATGCCGAGTCCCGCAAGCGCTTCAACCTGAAGGACGGCCAGAAGGGCGTTGTCATCAGCCGTGTCGATCCGAACTCCAACGCCGCCACCAAGCGTCTCGCCGCCGGCGACGTGGTCGTGGAAGTCGGCCAGGAGCCGGTCAACACGCCGCAGGAGCTCATCGACCGCGTCGAGAAGCTGAAGAAGGAGAACCGCAAGTCGGCGCTGCTTCTGGTGGCGAACGCCCAGGGCGAAGTGCGCTTCGTGGCCGTGCAGATCGACTGACCGGCAAGGTTCAGCGAGACATAAGGAAAAGCCGCCCTCAGGGGCGGCTTTTTCGTGCGGGGATCGGCGCTACTCTGCGGCCTACGGTTCAGATCCTGATCTACGAGGAGCCTCCGGTGGCCGACATGTTCGACGCAAGTTCTGAAAGGTCACTGTAGGCTGTGCATTCGTATTTCAAAAAGCAGCCCTTCTGGGATACGCGCGCTATCGTCTATGTTAGCTCACCTGCTCCGCAGTTCGCAGCGCATTACGGGTTTGTGCATCCTTTGAGTGAGGCAATGACGGCAATCCTGAGTTGTGGCTTAAGCATTGAAGAATTTCGGGAATTCGGCAACAATATCAGCTCCTCGGATTTCCACATCCTGCAGAAGGAAGCCCCGATTTTGCCGCTGAGCTATTGATTGAAAGCGCTTAAGGAGTAGTGGATAATGCGCGACAGCAGCGACATCATCCGTCGCCTGAAAAAGGAAGGATGGAAATTGAGGTCGATCCGCGGTTCGCATCACAATTTCAGGCATCCTGACTTTAAGTATCTGATCACTGTGCCCCATCCCAAGCAAGACCTCGCGATTGGCACCGCTCGGAACATTGCGCGGCTCGCCGGATGGCGCGATAAGACCGGAAAGGAGAGCTGAAATGCCACTTTACGTCGGATTGGTTCATAAAGATCCCGAAAGCTGTTATGGTATCTCGTTTCCGGACGCGCCTGGTTGTTTTTCGGCGGCGGATGATGCCGCCGACATTTTTGCCATGGCGCAAGAGGCTTTGACCTTGTGGTTGGAAGGCATGGTTGAAGACAATCTGCCGATCGCGCGGCCAAGAACAATTGAAGAGATTCGGCATGATCCAGACTGGCGAGAGAGTGTAGCCGATTCGGTCTTTGCAATCGGCGTGAACTTATCAACGGTTCACAAGGTTGCAGCCTGATCCAGCAGAGCAGCAGACGGCGTTATAAGCCTCCTCACCCCGCCTCCACATAACTCTCCAGCACCATCTTGCGGCCGGCCTTGTCGAAATCGACCGTCAATTTGTTGCCATCCACCGCCACCACGCTGCCATTGCCGAACTTGACGTGGAAGACGCGGGCGCCATCCGCGAAGCGGGAGGGAGCGCCGGTTGATTTCGCCACCAGCTCGCCTTCGATCAGCATCGGCTTGCGGGCGGCCGCGCCGCCGCCGCGATAAGTCTCCGCCGGGCCCTGGTCGAAGCCATCCTCCGCCTTGCGGGCCTGGGCGCGCTGCCAGCCTGGCGTTGCGTAGCTGGAGGCCTGGAACGGCGTCATCCGGTCGAAGCGGCTGTTGCCGCCCGTGCCAAGGTAGCCGCCGCGGCCATGGGCGAAGGCCGATTGCGTGGCCATCACCTCCACATGCGCTTCGGGCAATTCGTCGACGAAGCGCGAGGGGATCGAGGCGTTCCACGAGCCGTGGATGCGGCGGTTGGAGGCGAAATAGATCTTGGCCCGCTCCTTGGCGCGGGTGAGGCCCACATAGGCGAGGCGGCGCTCCTCTTCGAGTCCGGCGCGGCCCTGCTCGTCGAGCGCGCGCGGATGGGGAAACAGCCCTTCCTCCCAGCCGGGCAGGAACACGGTTTCG
This sequence comes from Methylocystis sp., assembly GCA_020252485.1. Taxonomy (GTDB): domain Bacteria; phylum Pseudomonadota; class Alphaproteobacteria; order Rhizobiales; family Beijerinckiaceae; genus JADCCX01. The sequence goes on along the minus strand of JADCCX010000116.1, from coordinate 15,554 downwards.
AATTCGAGGCCCTTGGCGCCGTGCAAAGTCATCAGCGTCACGCGGTCCTCGCTCTCGCCCTGCGCGGCCTCCATGACGAGGCTGACATGCTCGAGGAAGCCCTGCATGTTCTCGAATTCCTCCATGGAGCGGATCAGCTCTTTGAGGTTCTCAAGACGGCCTGCGGCATCCGCCGAACGGTCCTTCTTCCACATGTCGATATAGCCGCTTTCCTCCAGGATCGTCTCGGCCACCTCGGTGTGTCGGTGGGTTTCCAGCATGGCGGCCCAGCGGTCGAGGCTCAGCACCATATCGCGCAAGGTCTGGCGGACTTTGGGCTTCAGCTCTTCCGTCTCGATCAGCTGGCGCATAGCCGCCGTCAGCGGCATGGCATTGGCGCGCGCATAGGCATGCAATTCATTGAGCGTCGCGTCGCCAAGCCCGCGCTTGGGCGTGTTGAAGATGCGTTCGAAGGCAAGATCGTCGGCCGGCTGGCGCACCACGCGGAAATAGGCCAGCGCATCACGGACTTCTTTGCGTTCGTAGAAGCGGGGGCCGCCGATCACGCGGTAGGGGAGGCCGAGCGTGATGAAGCGCTCCTCGAATTCGCGCATCTGGAACGAGGCGCGCACGAGAATCGCGATTTCGTTGAGGCTGTGCTTGTTGACATGCAGCGCCTCGATCTCATCGCCGATGATCCGCGCCTCCTCCTCGCTGTCCCAGGAGCCGGAGACCGTCACCTTGTGGCCGTCGTCGCCATCGGTGAAAAGCGTCTTGCCCAGCCGCCCCTCGTTGTGGGTGATCAGCTTGGAGGCCGTGGCGAGAATATGCCCGGTCGAGCGGTAGTTGCGCTCCAGCCGGATGACTTTCGCGCCGGGAAAGTCCTTCTCGAATTTCAGGATGTTGTCGACCTCGGCACCCCGCCAGCCATAAATCGACTGGTCGTCATCGCCCACGCAGCAGATGTTCTGCGGACGGTCGCCTTTCCGCTGGGCGAGGAGCCGCAGCCAGAGGTATTGCGCGACGTTGGTGTCCTGATACTCGTCCACCAGCACATAACGGAAGCGGTCCTGGTATTGCGCCAGAACCTCCGGGTTTTCCTGCAGGAGCCTGGTGCATTCGAGCAGCAGATCGCCGAAGTCGCAGGCGTTGAGCGTTTTCAGCCGGGCCTGGTAATCCGCGTAGAGCTTGCGGCCGCGGCCGCCTGCAAAGGCCTCCGCTTCGCCCGCCGGCACCCGCTGGGGTGTCAGGCCGCGGTTCTTCCAGCCGTCGATGATGGAGGCCAGCACCCGCGCGGGCCAGCGCTTCTCGTCGATGTTCTCGGCCTGCAGCAGTTGCTTCATCAGCCGGATCTGGTCGTCGGTGTCGAGAATGGTGAAATCGGGCCTCAGATCAACGAGTTCGGCATGGCGGCGCAGCATCTTGGTGCCGATCGAATGGAAGGTGCCAAGCCAGGGCATGCCTTCGGCCACCCCGCCGATCAGATGGCCGATGCGCTCCTTCATCTCGCGCGCGGCCTTGTTGGTGAAGGTGACCGAGAGGATCTGCGAGGGATAGGCGCGGCCGGTGGCGATGATATGGGCTATGCGGGTGGTCAGAACCCGCGTCTTGCCGGTGCCGGCTCCGGCCAGCACCAGCACGGGGCCATCGAGGCTTTCGACGGCCTCCCGCTGCTCGGGGTTCAAACCGGCCAGATATTGCGCCGCCGGAGAAGCGCCGGCCATCGCCCGCGCGGCCAGGCCGCCGGCTTTCGGCGTATGAGCCGACGCTGGCTCGGGCAGATCGTCGATGGCGAAGGGATCGGCCATGATCTCGCTTGCAGGTTCACGAATCGTTTCCGTTAGAAATGGGGGATGATGGCGGATTTGTCGACCTTCGGCGGCGCATTCCGCGCGATCAGGATACGGCCTTGAGTTCGCGCATGCGCACCCGCTCCCGATGGGCGGTATAGATGCCGCTGGCTGCGATGATCGCACCGCCCAGGATCACCCAGCGGTCCGGCACGGCATCGAAGATCAGCAGGCTGCACAATGCTGCCCAGACGAGCTGCATGTAGCTGAAAGGCGCCAGCGCCGAGGCCGGCGCGCGGTCGAAGGCGAAGACAATCATCGAATGCGCCGCCGCCGAACTGAGGCCGATGAACACGCCAAAGCCGATCTCCCGCCAGGTCGGCGTCACCCAGACGAAGGGCAGGATCAGGGTGGAGCACAGGAGCGCGATCGCCGCCGACCAGATCAGCGTCGTCTCGGGTGATTCGGCTGCCGCCATCATGCGCGTCAGCACGCTGGCGAATGCCCAGACGGCTGCCGCGATCAGCGGAAACACCGCCGCAGGCTGGAATGCGCCCGATCCGGGCCGGATGATGATCAGCATGCCGATACAGCCGGCGAGCAGCGCGCCCGCACGCCTGATCCCCACCTTCTCGCCCAGCATAAAGACCGAGAAGATGGTGATCAGCAGGGGCCAGATAAAGTTGATGGCGCTGGCATCGGCCAGCGGCAGGTAGATCAAACCCGTCAGAAAGGCGATCGACGAGATGAAGATGCAGGCGCCGCGGAGGATCTGGCGCAGGGGCTGCTTCGCTCTCAAGACGCCGGGCCCCTTGCGCCAGAGCACCGCCGGAAGCGTGATCAGCACCACGACAATGCTGCGGATCCACATGAGCTCCACCGCCGGCAAGGGCCCGACCACGAGCTTTGCGACGGAATCGGAAACCGCGAAAATCAGGGAGGCTGCCAGGATCAGCAGGATGGCGATCAGCCTGCTGCCATCCCCGGCGGGAGGGTCAGGATTCATGATTCGATCATGACCCGGGTCAACGGCCTTGTCGATGATCGCGCAACAGCTTGCCCTGTTCGCTTTGCAATTGTCTGTGCAATGCTTAATTGTGCCGCCGATGCTGCTTTCCCGCCTCAAGCCCGTCTGGCGCGTGCTCTACCGTGTCTATGACGGGCTTTACCGGCATGACGGGTGGGCGATCGCCAGCCATATCGCGCTCTCGGCGCTGCTCGCATTGTTCCCCTTCCTGATCTTCCTGACCGCGCTGGCCTCCTTCTTCGGCACGCAGGCGATGGCGGATGCGGTCGTGCGCATCCTGATCGAAGCGCTGCCGGAGGCCGTGGCGCGCCCTGTGGGGACGGAGGTGCGCAACGTGCTGACCGGCCAGCGCCGCGACCTGCTCACGATCGGCGGCGCGCTGGCGATCTGGTTCTCGTCATCGGGCGTGGAAAGCCTGCGGGTAGGCCTCAACCGCGCCTACGGCGCCGAGGAAACGCGGTACTGGGTGCAGACGCGGCTGCAATCGATCATCTTCGTGCTGGTTGGCGCGGCAGGCCTCCTGATGCTCGGCTTCATGGTGGTGCTGGCGCCAGCCGCCATCGCCGCCACGTCATCCGTGCTGGTCGACGTGCAGGAATTCGCGAAACAGCATGACATCATCAGCGCCGGAACGACCGTGCCGGACTTCGAGCGGTTCATCGCGCGCTATGATCTTGTGCGTTACGGAGCGACCTCGGCGATCCTGCTCACCGGTCTGGTGATGGCCCATGTCTGGCTTCCGGCGGGCCGTCGGGGGGTTCTCTCGGTTCTGCCAGGCATCATCGTCACGCTGTTCTTCTGGCTGCTGTCGGCGATCATCTTCGGCGCCTATCTGGCGCGCTTCTCGACCTATGCCTCGACCTATGCGGGTTTCGCCGCGCCGATGATGGCGCTCGTGTTTCTTTACTTCCTCGCCGTCATCTTCATCGCCGGGGGCGAGCTGAATGCGGCCATCGCGGCGGAGCGCGCGCACAAGGAACTCCCCGAACTCCTGCAGGAATGAGGAGGCGGGTCCGGACTTTCGCAGGGCTTGCCGTCAGGCTTCGCCCGCGCCTATAGCCGAATGATCGCTCCTGGAGTGCCTCATGCGCATCGACGCTATCGCCATCGGCAAGAATCCGCCCGAAGACGTCAATGTCATCATCGAGGTGCCGATCGGCGGCGAACCGATCAAGTACGAGATGGACAAGGAGGCCGGCACCTTGATCGTCGACCGCTTCCTTTACACGCCGATGCGCTATCCCGGAAATTATGGCTTCGTGCCGCACACGCTCTCGGATGATGGCGACCCCATCGACGTGCTGGTGGCGAACACGCGGCCGATCATTCCCGGCGCGGTCATCAATGTGAAGCCGATCGGCGTTCTGATGATGGAGGATGACGGCGGCGGCGACGAGAAGATCATCGCCGTCCCGTCGGCCAAGCTGACCAAGCGCTACGCCAATGTCCACAATTACACGGATATGCCCGAGATCACCTGGAAGCAGATCGAGCATTTCTTCCTGCATTACAAGGATCTGGAGCCGGGCAAATGGGTGAAGCTGCTCGGCTGGGGCGACGCCAGGGAGGCGCAACGGCTGATCCTTGAGGCGATCGCACGGGCCAAGGCGAAGTGACGATGCTGGGCTTCCAAGGATAGCGCGGCGGTTGCCCTTGCCGCCCCGGCCCTGCTAGAGCCGCGGCAACGCAGTCCTCAACAGGTGCCCTTTGGCTCAGAAGCAAGTGAAAAAAGTCGTCCTCGCCTATTCCGGCGGGCTTGACACCTCCGTCATCCTCAAATGGCTGCAGACAGCCTATGGCTGCGAGGTGGTCACCTTCACGGCGGACCTCGGCCAGGGAGAGGAGCTGGAGCCCGCGCGCAAGAAGGCGCAGCTGCTTGGCATCAAGGACAAGAACATCTTCATCGAGGATATCCGCGAGGAATTCGTCCGCGATTACGTCTTCCCGATGTTCCGCATGAATGCGCTCTATGAAGGACAGTATCTGCTCGGCACCTCCATCGCCCGGCCGCTGATCGCCAAGAAACAGATCGAGATTGCCCGCAAGGTGGGGGCCGATGCCGTCGCCCACGGCGCAACGGGCAAGGGCAACGATCAGGTGCGTTTCGAGCTGACCTATTACGCGCTTGAACCCAACATCAAGATCATCGCGCCCTGGCGGGAATGGGAGTTGACGAGCCGCACCAGGCTGATCGAATTCGCCGAGCAGCATCAGATCCCGATCGCCAAGGACAAATATGGCGAGGCGCCCTTCTCGGTCGACGCCAACCTTCTGCATTCGTCCTCCGAGGGCAAGGTGCTGGAGGATCCGGCCATCGAGGCGCCGGAGATGGTCTATATGCGGACCATCAGCCCCGAGGCCGCGCCGGACAAGGCCACGGTGATCACCATTGATTTCAAGCAGGGCGATCCCGTCGCGATCAACGGCAAGAAGCTGTCGCCGGCCAATCTGCTGACCAAGCTCAATGAACTTGGCCGCGCCAACGGCATCGGCCGGCTCGATCTCGTCGAGAACCGTTTCGTCGGCATGAAGTCGCGCGGCATTTACGAGACGCCGGGCGGCGCGGTCCTGCATCAGGCCCACCGCGGCATCGAGAGCATCACGCTCGACCGCGAGGCCATGCACCTCAAGGAATCGCTGATGCCGCGTTATGCGGAGCTCGTCTATTACGGCTTCTGGTTCACGCCGGAGCGCGAGATGCTGCAGGCGCTCGTCGACAGGAGCCAGGAATTCGTGACCGGCCGCGTGACGCTGAAGCTCTACAAGGGCAATTGCACAGTCATCGGCCGCGAGAGCCCCTATTCGCTCTACGATCAGGAGCTCGTGACCTTCGAGGAAGGCGCGGTCGCCTATGATCACCGCGATGCGGCTGGCTTCATCAAGCTCAATGCGCTGAGGCTCAGGACCTATGCGGTGCGCAAAGCGCGCGGGGCGAAGGCGAAGTAAGGACGAACCGGCAAGCCGTTGCCCGGGAGGCTCTCACCCAGCCAGGGCGTCGATCTCGGCGTCGTCGAGATCGCCGGGCACGATTGTGACGGGGATCGGCAGGCCAAGCCCGCCCTTGGCCGCCAGCGAGGACACAAGCGGCCCCGGGCCCTCGCTGCCCAGACCAGCGGCGAGGATGAGCGACGAGATATCCTCGTCCTGTTCGATCAGCCTGGCGATCTCCTGGGCGGTGGCGCCTTCGCGGATCACGCGCTCGGGTTCGATGGCTGCTATCTCGCGCGTACGGGCAGTTGCTTGCTCCAGGAGCTCCTCCGCCTTCTCCTCGGCCTCCGCCTTCATGATGTCGCCCACGCCGAGCCAGACCTGCGTTTCGCCGAGGGGGATGACGTTGAGCAGGACGAGACCGGCACCGAGGCGCACGGCGCGCCGGGCGGCATAGTAAAGCGCCCGGTCCACCTCCGGCGTCTCATCGACCACCACCAGCAGCTTGGGGCGGTGGCCGCTCTCGTAGCTTCGCCGCTTTCTCATCGGATGCCAGCTTATGCGCTGCGGATGAAGCCCACAATATCCTTGACCGCGTCCATGTTGGGCCGAGCGATGGCGCGGGCGCGAGCGGCTCCTTCGGCAAGCACGGCATCGACATGGCCGGGGTCCGCCAGCAGGCGGCGCATCTCGCCGGCGATGGGGGCGAGCCGGGCCACCGCCACATCTCCCAGCGCCTGCTTGAAGCGCGAGAAGGGCCCGCCGCCGAACTCGGCCAGCACGGCCTCCGTCGTCTCATCGGCCAGCGCCGCATAGATTGTCACCAGGTTTTCGGCCTCCGGACGGCCGGCGAGACCCTTCGCTTCGCTCGGCAGCGGCTCCGGATCGGTCTTCGCCTTGCGGATCTTGGCGGCGATCATATCCGCATCGTCGGTCAGATTGATGCGGGAGAGGTCAGAAGGGTCGGATTTCGACATCTTCTTGGCGCCGTCCCGCAAGCTCATCACGCGCGGTGCGGGACCTTGCGTCAGCGGGTCGGGCAAGGGGAAGAAGGCGTCGCCGAAGCCATGTTCGGCGATGCTTTCGGCGAAATCATTGTTGAACTTCTGCGCTATATCGCGGGTCAGCTCCAGATGCTGCTTCTGGTCTTCGCCCACGGGAACGGCGGTCGCGCGGTAGACCAGAATATCCGCCGCCATCAGGTTGGGATAGGAATAGAGGCCGACGGAAGCGGCCTCCCGGTCCTTGCCCGCCTTTTCCTTGAACTGCGTCATGCGGTTCAGCCAGCCCAGCCGCGAGACGCAATTGAACACCCAGGCCAGCTCGGCATGCTCCGCCACCTGGCTCTGGTTGAAGATGATCGAGCGCTTCGGGTCCACGCCCGCGGCGATATAGGCGGCCGTCACCTCGCGGATTGATTTCGCCAGCACCTTCGGCCCGCCCCAGACGTCGAGCCCCTGCGTGATCGCGTGCATGTCGACGACGCAATAGATGCAATCATGCGTCTTCTGCATATCAACCCAGCGGGTCAGCGCGCCGAGATAATTGCCGATGTGCAGCGTGTGGGTGGGCTGCATGCCGGAGAAGACGAGGGGCTTGAAGGTCGCCATGGTGGAGGTGGCTCCGTTGAAGGGGAGGTGCGTTATGGCAAAGGGGTCAGGATGTTTCAAATAGCCGAAAATTCATCCATTGAGATTACCGGCTGGCCAGTCTTGCTTTCGCATCTGACTGGAAAGCGCTGCGGACAGCTTTGATTTCATCTCGGATCAAGTCGCGCCCAAGAGCTTGACGCCCGCTTCGCAGAAGCTTTCTGTCGAATTCGGAGGGAACGCCGCGGTTCGTTTCCCAGTAAGCGGCAATGCCGTCCAGATCAGTTCTCTCCAATGATCGGACAAGCTCCGCCACTGTTTGGAGAAGCAAATTCTCAGCCGACTGATCCTTGCCTGCCGCAACCGATTCCCGTTCGCCCATTGGCAAGGTCGCAGCTTGAGCGATAGGCAAATCTGTTCGTCCGGCTCTGATGGAGAGAAAGCGGCCGACTGTTTCGGCATCCCATTCGGATGTTGTGTCAGCTTCCTGCAGGAGTTGAGATGATTGTGAGCCCCTGATTGGCTTGATGCCGAGCAAATGAACCCTGACACCGTAGTTTTGCGCAATCTGCACGCCCACCCTGACATCCTCGTCGCCAGAAAGAAGGACGGCGTCACAGATTGATTTCTGGCGCGCAATCTCAATCAAGTCGGTGACGATCAGTGGGTCGACACCTTTTTGCTGTCCGGCGCTATTGATGAACCCCAGGCGCAGCTTAACGTCGTCGAGATGGGCAAGAAGGGCCTGATCAGCAGTGGGGCGGCTACCGCCCAGCGCCCCATCATACCAGTATATGCGCAAAAGCCGTGCGTGTCGGGCCTTCTCGATGGAAAAAGCTTTCAGCGCGTCGATTGCAGCAGGTGCATCCAGAATTGTGCTGGCGCGAGGCTTTTGACTTCCGGTAAGGGCCACACTTCCTTGCGCAAAGAGGTATCCTGCATCGACGAAAACAGCGACCCGGTCCATTCCCTATCCTGCAAATAGCAAGGGCTCCCGCAGGAGCCCTTTTATGCCGCCACGCCCAATAATTTAGCAGGCCATGACGGAATTCAGCTCTTATCGCATGTGATTTTCGCGTTTTCAAGTGCCTTCTTAGCTTCCGGCAATGACAACATGACGGTGTCTTTGCCTTTAAGGACGGATTTAATGCATATCGCGGAATGAGTGATCGTCCCTACACAATCTCCGCCAGCTTCGTGTCCAGCGACAGCACCAGGCACCAGTGCGGCTCGAAATCGGCTCCCAGCGGCCAGATCTGGTCCTTGAAGGCTGTGAGCATCAGCTCTTCGTAGCGTTTGAACCAGCGCTTCTGGCAAAGCACGAACTTGGTGGCTGCGGTGATGCTCTCGCGGTCGATGATTGCCAGAACGACCATCTCCGGGTGTTGTTCCAGATAGGCCTGTACGGCCACCATCAGCGTGGGATAGCCCGGATGCAGCATGTCATCAAGGATGATAAGTCCGCCCTCGGCGAGCACGGCCGTGGCGAGCGTCAGATCGCGTGTCAGGGCCGCCCGGCTGTGCTCGCCGTCGATATGGAAGAGGCGGATGCGGTGGCCAGCGGCGGCCTTCAGCAAATCCTCCGGCCTCATCTCCCGGCTGTCGGCCTTCAGCGTCACGCGGCGCGCTTCCGGCACGCCATGCTTGCGGCAATTGGCATGGAAGCGGTCGATGACTTCAGGGTTCGGCCAGTCGAAGAGATCGATGCCGATCGCCTTCTCGTTCCCTTGCAGCATGTGGGCCATGACGATGAAGAACCGGCCTTCAAAGGCGCCGATCTCCGCTGCCTGGCCCCTGACACCGAGTTCGCTCTGGATGCCCATGAGACGCGCGGCGATGGCGGCGGCGAAGCGCGAGGACATGCCGACGACGGATAGATAGCCGTTCTGGAGATAGGCATCCGCGGCAGCATTGCCGGAGAGGAGCGAAAGGGAGGCGGGATCGGTCACGGCGTCAATCCTTGGTCGGCCTATCTGCCCTGAAACACGAGCCATGCGCCAGCGCCGATCAGCGAAAATCGATCGAGCGCCACAATGTAAGGGCTGACATGGCGATCTCCTTGCGCGCCTTGCGGCGGCGGCAATAAGCAATTGGTGTTTATCATCTACACGAACGCCGTTCCGCAGGCTAAACGCTTGGCGCATGCAGCCGCACCGTATCGCCATCCGCGTCTACTATGAGGACACCGATTTCTCCGGCGTCGTCTATCACGCCTCTTACCTTCGCTTCATGGAGCGCGGGCGGACGGAGCTGATCCGCGATCTTGGCATTGATCAGCGTGCGCTCTTCGATGGCGATGTCGCGCTGGCCTTTGCCGTCCGCGCCATGCGGATCGAGTTTCTGAAGCCAGCGGTGATGGACGACCTTCTGACGGTCGAGACCATTCCCGTCGAGATGAAAGGTGCGTCGATGAAAGTCAGCCAGCGGGTGCTGCGGGGCGACGAGCCGCTGGTCGAGGCGGAGGTGAAGGTTGTCTGCGTGGGCGGCGGCAGGGCGCGGCGCATCCCCGATCCCCTGCGGGAGAAGCTTGGCGGCTGACTCCCCCGGCGCGGCCGGCAGAGCAGTCATGCGCCCTTCGCCGCCTTTGCTAACCCGCTGTTAACGTTGATTCCTGCTTAACTGGATCGAAGAACCGGGAATCCGCGAGGATCGCCGGTTTTGGGCGTGCAAGCCCAAGTTTGAACGAATTTGGCGCTGAAAGCGTGCGGATTGCGCGCGCATGGCGCGGCAGGATCGGAGTTCATGATGCCAGGTGCGGAAACCGTCCACGACCTTTCCCTCTGGGGCCTGTTCTGGCAGGCGCATATCGTCGTCAAGCTGGTGATGCTGGGGCTGATCGCCGCTTCGGTCTGGACCTGGAGCATCATCATCAACAAATGGCTGCTGTTCCGGAAGCTGAACGGCCAGATGGACAGCTTCGAGGAGACCTTCTGGTCCGGCCAAAGCCTGGAGGAACTCTACCGCAACCTCGAAAACCGGGCGTCCAGCGGCATGGCTGCGGTCTTCGTGGCCGCCATGCGGGAATGGAAGCGCGCTTTCGAAGGCTCGGGCCGCGGCTTCGCCTCACTGAACTCGCGCATCGACAAGGTGCTGGACGTGACGATTCAGCGCGAGGCGGAGCGCTACGAATCCAACCTGCTGGTGCTGGCGACGGTTGGTTCCGCGGCCCCCTTCATCGGCCTTTTCGGCACGGTCTGGGGCATCATGACGTCGTTCACATCGATCGCGGCATCGAAGAACACCTCCCTCGCCGTGGTGGCGCCGGGCATCGCCGAGGCGCTGTTCGCAACCGCCATCGGCCTTGCGGCGGCCATCCCCGCCGTCATCGCCTATAATGTCTACCAGAAGCAGGCGGTGAAGGCGCAAGCGCGGCTCGAAGGCTTCGCCGACGAGTTCTCGGCGATCCTCTCGCGCCAGATCGACGAACGGGTGGCGGCATGACGCCTCTCGCCCCATGTTCCGGACGGGGGACCTGACGCCATGGCGATGACAGCAGGCGGAGCCAACGAGCCTTCCGGCACGAGACGGCGCCGGCGGCGGAAAGCCGCGCCGATGGCCGACATCAATATGACGCCATTCATCGATGTGATGCTGGTGCTGCTGATCATCTTCATGGTGACTGCGCCGCTGATGACGGCCGGCGTTCCGCTCGACCTGCCCAAGACCAGCGCCGGCCAGCTGAACGTCGATCAGAAGCCGATCACCGTCTCTATCAACGAGAAGGGACAGATCTTCCTCGGCGAAACGCAGATCGCCATGGCCGAGATCGCCGCCCGCATCCAGCCGCTGGCCAAGCAGGGCTTCGATGAGCGCATCTATGTGCGCGGCGCCAAGCAGGTGGATTACGGTACGGTCGCGCAGGTGATGACCGCCATAACCGCCGCCGGCTACAAGCGCGTGGCGCTGCTGACCGAGCAGGATAAGAAGTGAGGAACTGAGGTGCTCCGGCTGAAGGATGCGATCAGGAAGCCCGGCATGCCCCTCTCGGTGGGGCTGCACGGCGCTGTGCTCGCCGCCAGCATCATCACCTTTGCGAGCCCGAAGACCTTCGAGGATGTCTCGGAAGCCGTTTCGGTGGAAGTTATCGACGCCAGCGCGCTGCGCGAGATGACGCGCGGTGAGACTGCCGCGAAGCAGCCGCTGTCGGCGCCGCGCGTTGACCGCATCGACGACAAGAAGGAGCTGAACGCTCCTGGCGAGGCGAAGCGCCAGATCAACACCGACGCCATCCCCAAGCCGCAGGAGGCAACGGCGAAAGAGGAGCGCAAGGAAGTGACGGCCGCCCTGCCGCCGCCGCTGCCCAAGGCGCCCGAACTGCCGAAGGTGGCCGCCGTGGCCAAACCGCCCAAGCCCTCTGATGCCACCCGGGAGGAAGAGGATGCCGAGGAGGTGATCCGCCAGGCCGCCAGGAAGCGCGAGGAGCAGAAGAAGGCCGAAGAGGCCCGCCGCGCTGAGGAGGCCCGCAAACAGGAAGAGCAGAAGAAGATCGCCGAAGCCAGGGCCGCCGAGGACCGCCGCAAGGCGGAGGAGGCGAAGAAGGCGCAGGAGGCCGCCCGCAAGGCTGCGGATGAACGGAAAAAGCGCGAGGCCGAACAGGAAGCGAGGAATCAGGCGACGGCCGAGGCGGCGCGCCGCGCCCTGCTGGCTTCGCGGGAGGTTCCCGCCAACAGCGGGAACACCGGCCAGCAGGTGCAGCGGACTCCGGCTGCTGGCGCGCCCGCGGCTACGGGTCAGAAGATGAACCCTTCCGATCGCGCAGCGCTTGCCGGCCTGCTCGCCGATCAGATCCGCTTCTGCTGGAGCATCCCCGTCTCAGGCAAGCCGCCCGTGCTGCCGCAGGTGCGGGTGGCGCTCAACGCGGATGGCTCGCTGGGCGGCGCGCCCACGCTGGTCAACACCTCCGCCGATCCCAATTTCCGGGCGCTGGCCGAGAGCGGCATGCGGGCTATCCGTCAATGCGCTCCCTTCCGCATCCCGCAGCGTTTCGCGCCGACCTATGACGATTGGCGCGTCATTTCCGTTCAGCTGAACCCTGATGACTGAGACCATGATGACACGCGAATTGCCCCAGAAACCGCTCACGCCGTTTGGCTCTCATCCCGAAGGCGCGACCGCTGGCCGGCGCGGCAGAATGAGAGCCGGCCTGCTGCTTCTTGCTGCCGCCCTTTTCGCAGGGCCGGCCCGGGCCGAGCTCTTCATCGATCTGCGCGGCGGCAATTTCCAGCCCATGCCGATCGCAGTGGCCGATTGCGTGGGCGAGACGCCGCAGCAGAGCGTATCGGGCGTCATCACCAACAATCTCAAGCGCTCGGGCCTGTTCAGCCCCATCGAGAAATCGCGCTTTCCGGAGAAGAACGACAATTTCGACGCGGCGCCCAGTTTCGCGGCCTGGAAGGCCACGGGCATCCAGGCGCTCATCACCTGCCGGATGGTGCGCAACGGCAACCAGATCCAGGCGCAATACCGGCTTTGGGAAGTGGCGACGGGCGAGCAGCTCGTCGGCCAGCAGCTCTCCACCGATGGCGGCAACTGGCGGCGCGCGGCGCATATCGTGTCCGATGGCGTGTTCGCGAAAATCACCGGGGAGAAGGGCTTCTTCGATACGCGCATCGTCTTCGTCGACGAGAGCGGGCCGAAAGACAACCGCAAGAAGCGCCTCGCCATCGTCGATCAGGACGGCGGCAATTTCCGTGCGCTTTCAGGCAATGAGGAGCTGGTGGTGACGCCGCGCTTCTCGCCCTCCTCGCAGGAGGTCGCCTATATGGCCTTCGTGGCGGGCGAAGATCCCAAGGTCTATATCCTCGACGTGGCGGCCGGCCGGCGCGAAGTGGTCGGCAATTTCCCCGGCATGAGCTTCAGCCCGCGCTTCTCGCCCGATGGCTGGAAGATCATCATGAGCCTGCAGCAGGGGGGGAACGCCAATCTCTACGCGATGGACCTGCGCTCCAATGCGATGACGCGGCTCACCAACTCGCCCTCGATCGACACCTCGCCTTCCTATTCGCCCGATGGCGCGCAGATCGTCTTCGAAAGCGACCGCGGCGGCGGCCAGCAGCTCTACACGATGGCGGCCTCCGGCGGCGGCGCCAAGCGCATCTCCTTCGGACAGGGCCGCTATTCGACACCGGTCTGGTCGCCGAAGGGCGATTACATCGCCTTTACACGGCAGACCGGCAGCACCTTCGCCATCGGGATCATGAAGCCCGACGGCTCGGGCGAGCGCATCCTGACCGAGGGTTTCCACAACGAGGGGCCGACCTGGGCCCCCAACGGCCGCTATCTGATGTTCTTCCGCGACGCCGGCGGGGCGGGCGGGCCGAAGCTCTTCATGGTGGATGTGACGGGCCGCGTGGAAGTGCCCGTGCCCACGCCGGCCTTCGGCAGCGATCCCGCCTGGAGCCCGCTGCTCAGCGAGGTGAAGTGAGGGGGTGGGGGAGCATTGCGCCTTTGCCGGGATGAGCTAGTTTCCCTTCTGCGATGGGGCTGAAAGCAGAATTTGATGCGGCTTGACTGGAATGACATCAAGGCGCGGGCCGCGATCTTCGCCGATGAATGGAAAGACGCCGCTTACGAGCGCGGCGAAACGCAAAGCTTCTACAATGACTTCTTCGCGCTCTTCGGCGTGCCGCGCAGGCGCGTGGCGAGCTTCGAAAGCGGCGTCAATCTCGCCGCTGGCAAACGCGGATTTCTGGACCTCTTCTGGAAAGGCAAGCTGCTGGTTGAGCAGAAGTCTGCGGGACGCGATCTGCGCGCCGCCAAAAAGCAGGCTCTCGAATACTTTCCCGGACTGAAGGACCACGAGCTTCCGCGCTACATTCTGCTGTCGGATTTCCAGACCTTCGAATTGTACGATCTGGATATCGACGCAGAAACGCCCCTTCGCTTCCGGCTCAGCGAATTGCCGGACCACATACAGGCCTTCGGCTTCATTGTCGGGCAGGAACGCCGCATTTTCCGAAATCAGGACCCGGCCAGCATCGCCGCTTCGGAGATGATGGGCGCGCTGCATGATGCGCTGGAGGACTCCGGCTACAAGGGCCATGCGCTGGAACAGTTCCTTGTGCGCCTGCTGTTTTGCCTGTTTGCGGACGATACGGGCATTTTCCAGCCGCTCGGTATCTTCGAGGAATTCATCAAGGATCGCACGGCGGAGGACGGCACCGATGTGGGGCCGCTCCTGATGAAGCTGTTCGCCGTACTGGATACGCAGGAGCCTGAGCGCGAAACCGCGCTCGATGCCGATCTCAGAGCCTTTCCCTACGTCAACGGCGAACTTTTCAAGGAGACTTTGCGGGCGCCGTCCTTCAACCGCGACATGCGCGAGAAATTGCTGAACGTCTGCGGCTTCAATTGGGAGAAGGTGTCGCCCGCCATTTTCGGCTCGTTGTTCCAGTCCGTCATGAACAAGGCCGAGCGCCGCAAGAAAGGCGCGCATTACACGTCGGAGAAGAACATCCTCAAGGTCATCGAACCGCTGTTCATGGATGATCTGAAGGTGGAATTCGACAGGCTGAAAGCGCGGCGGGACAATGGGCGGACGAAAGCCTTGCAGGAGTTTCACGGCAGGCTGGGCAGCCTCACGTTCTTCGATCCGGCCTGCGGCTGCGGCAATTTCCTCGTCATCGCCTATCGGGAATTGCGGGAGCTTGAACTGCTGGTCCTGCGCGAATTGCACCAAACCGACCAGCTCGTAACGGATATCGGACAGTTGACGCGGGTGAATGTCGATCAGTTCTACGGCATCGAACTGGAGGAGTTCCCCGCCCGAATCGCCGAGGTGGCGATGTGGATGATGGACCACATCATGAACGGCAAATTGTCAGCCGCCTTCGGCAAGGCCTATGTCCGCATTCCGCTGAAGAACTCCCCCAATATCCGCCATGGTGATGCGCTTGAAGTGGACTGGGGCGAGGTGCTGCCGCCCGCGCATTGTTCGTTCGTGTTCGGCAATCCGCCGTTCATCGGCCAGAGCTATCAGAGCCCGGCGCAGCGCGCGCAGATGGCGCGTATTGTCGGATCGAAGCGTGGCGGGTCGCTCGATTATGTCTGTGCATGGTTTCTTAAGGCGGGAGCCTATGTGAAGGCGGCTGCAATTCCCTCGCCGTCATCAACTCAGATGGGATGAGGGATGTCCCTGAGCTTTGCGTTGGCGATGACGACGAGTTTTCGCATGATGGCTGTGAGTGCGACGAGCGGCCTTTTTCCGGCGTTGATCATGCGTTCGTATGTTTGGCGGAGCAG
>JADCCX010000115.1 GCA_020252485.1 Methylocystis sp. | reverse complement strand
TCGTTGAGGCCGAGGACCCAGCCGCCAATCCTGGTGTGGGCCTCGGCGCTGATCTTGTCGGTTTCCTGCCGTGAGAAGCGCGGGCCGGCGCGGGCGATGTCGGCGAGATGCATAAGGCCTGTCCAGGCGCGGACCGTGTCGAGGCCGGCGGTGAGCAGCGGCTGCCAGGCTTTCGGACGCAGCTTGACAGCCTTCTCGAAGCCTTCGATCCACATTTCCCAGAGCACCTCGCCATGGCGCTTGCCGGTGGCGAAGAGCAGGCCATTGTCGGAGCGGATGGCAGCGGGCAGACAACATTCCGCGAGAAGCCGCCGGAAGGCCTCGATCACCGGCCCAGAGCGTCTGCTTCCACCATCAGCGTGGCGACCTTCTGGGCGTCCAAAGACGGGACGCGCAGTGCGGTCAGAACCCGTAGGACGTAGGCCTCAAGATCCTCACGGGGAATACGCGCCGAAGCCGCCACCGTCACAGGTCGCCGCCGACAACCCGGTCCTTGTGCCAGAACACGAAGCGGCGCTGGATCCAGACCACAAGGCCGAAGAGTGACATTCCGACAATGCTGAGATAGATGATCAGCGAGAAAACACGGGGCGTATTGAGCTGGGTCGACGCCACGCGGATCAACTCGCCAAAGCCGCGCCCGCCGCCAAGAAATTCCCCGGTGATCGCGCCCGCCATCACGCCAACGGAGGCAATCTTCAAGCCGGTGAATATCTGCGGCAGTCCGCTCGGCAGTTTCATCTTGAACAGCGTCTGCCACCGCGAGGCGCCCATGGTCTTGAACAGCATGCGCGCGTTGGCGTCAGCAGCGTGAAGGCCGGCAGCCGTGCCCACGACGATAGGGAATGTCGCGATAAAGGCAGCCAACGCTACCTTCGACGCAATGTCGAAGCCCAGCCACGCAATGAACAGCGGAGCGAAGGCGACCTTCGGCATGGTGTCGATCGCGACAAGGTAAGGCATTACGGCGCGCTCGCCAAAGCCAGTCTCGCCCACCAGGATGCCGAGCGAGAAGCCGATCAGCATGGCGAGCGCAAACCCGTAAATCACTTCCTTGATCGTTATCCAGAGCGCGGCCAGCATATACTCTCCCGCGATCAGATTACGGCCGACCAGAACGATATCGCGCAGCGTCTCGCCCGGCGTTGGCAGGATGATCGGAGACACAATTTCCAGCCGCGTCACCATCTCCCACAGGCCGAAGAACACTGCGGCGAGGAAGAGCATGGAGATGGCGCGCGGAACGCGGTCGTACCAAGGTGTGGTTTCTGCCCAGACCGTTTCGGCACCCTCATTCGGCGTTGCGGCGGCTGACGCACTCATTTGAAGGCCTCCTTGTCGAGACGGCTACGGATGCGTTCCACGAGCGTTCCGAATTTTGGCGTCGTGATCATGTCGAGCGTGCGCGGCCGCGGCAGATCGATCTCGACGACCTCCGCGATGCGGCCGGGGCGCGGGCGCATCACATAGACCACGTCAGAAAGGATCACGGCTTCCTGAATCGAGTGCGTCACGAGGAAAGCCGTAGCATCGCGGGACGTGCATATCCGCTGCAGTTCCATATTCATGAAATCGCGCGTGAGTTCATCCAGCGCGGAAAACGGCTCGTCGAGCAGCAGAACCGCCGGCTCGGTGATTAGCATCCGACAGATTGCGGCGCGCTGCGCCATGCCTCCTGAAAGCTCACTGGGGTAGTTGGACTCGAAGCCCTTCAGGCCGACAAGGTCGAGCAGATCCCGCGCGCGGCCGTGGGCGGCTTTCGCCGCGTCCCGCCCGTCGCGGATTTCGATAGGAAGAACAATGTTTTCCAGTGTCGTGCGCCACGGAAACAGCGTCGCTTGCTGAAACATCATGCCGATGTCCCGCCGGGCGCCGGTGACGGGTTTCCCCTGGAGGATCACCCGTCCCGAGCTAGGCGGGATCAGCCCTGCCATGATCTTGAGCAAGGTCGACTTGCCGCATCCGCTCGACCCGATAACCGCCGAAAAGCTGCCCCTGCGCAACGTCAGGTTGATGCCCTCCAGCGCGACAACGGCATTGCGCGCATAGGTCTTCCCAACGTTCGACAATGCGTAAACGACATTGCCGGCAGTCTCCGGTGTCGACAAGGGCGCAGCGGCCGTGGCGCTCGGCATCAACGAATCCCGGCGTTCCAGGCCGCTACGAACTGGTTGGTGTAGGCTGCGGTCAGATCAGGCAGCGGCGCCTTGAGGTCGCCGGTGCTCAACATGTTCTTGTGCCAGTCAGCCCATCCCTCCGGTGGCTGGAAGCCGAAGCCCTTGGATTGGTCAAGGGGAATTGTCTTCGCCGACACCGCGTCGAACAATGCTGATGCGAAGGCCGCATCCTCGCTCTCCTGCGGCATGCCTGCCTTAAGATGCGCCATCACCTTCGCCTTGTTTGCAGGGTTGAGCGCGAAGGCATGGCCTCGCGCGACGGCGCGGCCGAACTTCGTCACGAGGTCGGGATTATTGCGCACCGTCGCACCCATGGTGGCAATTCCATTGCCAAACAGCGTCTGGTTCTCGGGCGGCGTAATGTCGCGCACCTTCATGCCTCGATTGTTCAAAATCGCCATGTCGGCGGTTGACGCCGCATAGGCCTGGATGTCGTTGCGCTGGAAGCCTGCGGTCGCCGGTCCGCCATCGCCAACCGTCAGGAACTTGAAGTCCGCGCCTTCCTTGAGACCCGCGCCAAGCAGCACGTTACGAGCAAAGCCGACTTCCGCGCCGTCGGCCGTTCCGGTTCCAATCGTCACGCCTTTCAGATCCCCCGGCTTCTGATAGGGAGCGCCTTCGCGGACCACGATCCCAAAATTGGTTCGGGTGGACACATTGTAGATGAACATGACATCGACGTTCCGGGCGCGCGCCGACAGAACCGGACCGGGCCCGGGCCGGCCGAATTGGGCCTGTCCGGACGCCAGCGCTTGCAACACCGGACCTGAACCGTTGATCGACTCGACGCGAACATTCAGGCCCTCGTCCCGAAAGAAGCCTTCGCCGATAGCGACGAAAACCGGGAAGGAATTGATCGCCGACGCGCTGGGTTGAACGAAGGTGACGTTTTGCGCCTGCGCCAAGGCGCCGCGGAACGGCGCCATCGGCGTGGCGAGAATGGCGGCTGCGCCCGCCAAAACTGTACGGCGACCGATCTGGCGGTGTATCGACTTGCTCATGACGTTCCTCTCCTTTTGACTTGATACTCATCGTTTGGTTGTCCGGCGCTGGTTCCGCCGGATGCTGTTTCAAACGCTGCCGCCCGGGGCTGGCGCCGTCGCGAAGCTGTTTGAAAGCTTGCCGATGCCGTCGATTTCGCATTCGACGACATCGCCATGCTGCAGAAAGCGGGGAGGATTCATCGCATACCCGACGCCCGCCGGTGTACCGGTCGCGATGATATCTCCGGGCTCCAGCGTGAGCCCTTCCGACAGGGAGGCGATCAGCGTCGGGATGTTGAAGATCATCGCTGATGTGTTGCCGTTCTGGCGCAACTCGCCGTTCACGCGGATGCGAATTCCGAGGTCGCCGGGCGATGGCAATGCGTCCGCCGTGACGATCCAGGGTCCCATCGGGCAAGAGGTGTCGAGCCCCTTACCTTTGAAATATTGGCCGCCATGGCGGCGCTGCACGTCGCGTGCAGTCACATCATTGAGGATTGTGTAGCCGTAAACATGGTCGAAAGCGCTCTCGGGCCGGATGTCGCGCCCGGCCTTGCCGATGATGACAGCGAGTTCGACTTCGTAGTCGATCTGCTGCGAGATGTGGGAAAACAGCAGCACAGAGCCGCCCGGGCCCACAACGGAGGTCGCGGGCTTGGTGAAAAACACCGGGTGTTCGGTGATGCCAACCTTGATGTTCTGCGCGCGCTCGCCCTCCGCGATATGCTCGGCATAGTTGCGTCCGACACAGAACACGTTCTTTGCCGGGCGCGGCAATGGCGCCGCGAGGACGACCTTGCCACCTTCGACACGCGCGTTGTCCAGCGCGCCGGCGTTGGCGACGAGAGCACGGACGGCGTTGAGGCCGGCGTCTCCAGCCTCGATCAAGCTCTGCATCGAACCGTATGCCGCATTCGGCAACCCCGCCGCACGCGCTGCGTCGGCAAGCAGCAAAGCAGAGCCGTCGGGAAGGATCACCGCGGTCGCATAAATCCCGTTATGGCGAATTGTCGCCAGACGCATCGCTCCGGTTCCTCCCCAAGACGAGAAGCGGGATCGTTCAAGCCACGATCCGTTCTATCCCGCCATATTCGTAACGGGTTGGTTTCGCCACCCGATTTAGACCAGCATATTGCGTCGGGAGAGAAAAACTGGGAAGAGCATTTGGTTTAACCAATTCTGTGATTGGTGGTCGTGTCTGAAACCCTGCCCAACGGCCTGTCCGAGCGTTTGCGCCGCCACATTGCCGACGGTGGTTACGAGCATAATCAGCGTCTTCCGCCCGAACGGCTTCTTTGCGGCGACTTTGGGGTGTCTCGCGGGGAACTGCGCAAAGCGCTCGCCGAGCTTGAGAGCGATGGCCTGATTTGGCGTCACGTGGGACGCGGCACGTATATCGGCACCAGGCCGGTGATCAATCTGGACGACGTCGCCTATCTCGAGACACTTGCGCGGCCGATCAAGGTGATCGAGGCGCGCCTTGCTATCGAGCCAGAGCTTGCGCGGCTGGCCGCAGGGCACGGCACCAAGGCGGATTTCGACGACATCGCTCTGTGCTGCCGCCTTTGCCGAGAGGCGCGCGACTGGCGAACCTACGAGGCGTGGGACACCAAGTTCCATCTGGCGGTCGCCAGGGCGACGCACAACAAGGTCCTGTTCCATCTGTTCGAAACGTTGAACGTGGTGCGCCGGTCGATCGTGTGGGGACAGCTGCGCGCCTCGAAACGTCCGCCCCGTGACCATGCGAGCTTCGGAGAGCATGAAGCTATCACGACAGCCATCGCGTCACGTGACGTGGTCACTGCGCAGTCGCTCATGCGGGCGCATCTGAAGTCCGTCCGGGATCGCGTATTGCCCGCACTGGGCGTGTGACGACGTAGAGCATGCTGTCATAAGATGGAACCAACAGCGGCGGAGCATATTTGGCCCGGATTTTCAAAACGGCTCCTCGCCCGATCAACCATACCGGCTCCACGGCAGCGAGGTCAGGTTACGCGCACTGTCAGTACGCCAACGCCTTCGACAGAGGCTTCCATCACGTCGCCCGGGACCACGGCAGCCACCCCTGATGGCGTTCCGGTCATGATGATATCGCCGGCCTTGAGCTCGAAGTAATCCGAAAGGTAGGAGATCATTTCGGGCACCTTCCAGATCATCTGATTCATGTCGCCGGTCTGCCTGACCTTACCATTGACCTTGAGTTCGACCTTTCCCGACGACGGGTGGCCAATTTGTGATGCCGGCACGAGGGCGCCCATTGGCGCTGACCGTTCGAACGCTTTACCGATCTCCCACGGGCGGCCCATATCCTTCGCGATGCCCTGAAGATCGCGCCGCGTCATGTCGAGCCCGATGCCGTAGCCCCAGACATGGTCGAGCGCCTTGCCGATAGCGATGTTCACCCCGCCTTTGGAAAGCGCGACCACGAGTTCAATCTCGTGGTGCACGTCCTTGGTTTGCGATGGATATGGAAACTCGCCGGAGAAATCTATGTTGTCGGGGTTCTTCTGGAAAAAGAACGGAGGCTCGCGATTAGGGTCGTGACCCATCTCGATCGCATGCGCTGCGTAATTGCGACCAATGCAGTAGACACGACGGACTGGAAACAGCTCGTCAGTTCCTTTGATCGGCGCGGCGTTCACCGCAGGTGGATCGATGACATAGCCGGGCATTGCGCAACTCCAGGGTGTTTGGCAGCCGTCCAGGTATCCCGTTCTGGACCGACGATCAATTACTGGATGGGTGCGCGCCTCTAACCAATCGGTAGATTGGGTGGGAGGGTGCTGTCGAGTTAACCCAAAAAGTCCCGGATTTCGTGCCAGCCCCGCATTCGGTCGCGCAGCACCGGGATCTGCCATGCAGTGAGCGCGACGTCGAGTCATGAGACCTGTGCGCGGGTGCTAGACACTGAGTTAAGCCTCTGATTCACTTCACTGACGTGAGAGTCGGAGGCGGCAATGGCGCACCGGGTGATCGGACAGGAGAAGCTTGGGTTTGCAGCCGGGCCACAGGTGGTCTCTTCGCTGGATAAGCTCCAGGCCCTGATCGACTGGTCGCCAGTCATGGTGCTTCTGGCACGTGTTCATGCCAGCGCGAAAGGTGAAGCCGCTTGGCCTCCGCTGGCGATGTTCAAGGCGCTTCTGCTGTCGGTTTGGTACGATCTGTCAGATGTGAAGCTGGCGGAGGCGCTTGACGACCGGGCGTCATTCCGCCGGTTCTGCGGGTTCTGTGGCACTGAGCCTGTGCCCGAGCGGACGGCCTTTGTCCGCTTCCGGCGCGCCCTGATCGAGGCCGGGCTGGACCGCGCGGTTTTCGAGGCGGTGACGGCGCAGCTCAGGGCGCAGGCGGTCACGGTCAAGACCGGCACGATTGTCGACGCGACCATCATCGCCTCGGCCAGCGACGACGACACACAGGCGCGCTGGGTGAAGCACAAGACAAAGCCTGCCGTCCATGGCTTCAAGGCCCATGCCGGAGCGGATGCTGGTACTGCGCTGGTCGGGGAGGTGTCGGTCACGCCGGCCAATGTCCATGATGGCCGGGCCGGTTTTGCAGCGCTTCCGCAGAACCCTGGCGAGGTGTTCGCCGACAGCGCCTATCGCGGCCAGGTCTTTGCCGAGGCCGTGCGCGCCAGGGGCGGAAC
>JADCCX010000114.1 GCA_020252485.1 Methylocystis sp. | reverse complement strand
GCGGTAGAGCACGCGGCGACCGACCTTGATGCTTGTGGGTCCCGTGCCCCGGCCTTCCCAGCGGGCCAGCGTGTCAGTCGAGATGCCGAGGTGGCGGGCTAGCTCGTCCCGGGTCACCAGCCCCTCGAAGAGCTTCGGCATCACGGCGGTCGGGGGAAACTGTTCAGGCTTCATGGCATAGGCACTCAAATTGATGCGGTGGCGATTTGTGAACGGGTGGCGACATCATCTCGATCTGCAAGGTGGCGGTCTCCTGAACGAAAGCGGCCCGGCGCGATGCACTGGGCCAAGGACGAGGGCGTCTGGCAACTTGGAAACCCAAAGGTGGAAACCCGGGGCGGAAACCCAGAAAAAATCTCTGGCACTGGCGGCTTGTCGGGCCTCTGCCCCCCGCATACGAGCCAAGCCAGGGTGGAACCAAGGCGGGGGGGGCCTGCGGAGGGCGAGGCGTCTGGTGCGCCGCTGGTTGGCGATCGAGGTGCGCTTGGTCCCCAGGAGCCGTGCACAAGTCTTCGATCATGGGGAAATACTGGCCTGAAAGTGTTGCATCTGTCGCGGCCTCAGTTCGGCACGATTTGCGCCGGAATGACCCGCCAAACGACCGACTTACGCACCGGAATGATCCGGCTTGACCGGAGCCTTTCGCGCCGCCTCCTTCCTGACAGCCGATTTCTCTTGCGCGTTCAGATGTTTGGCGATGGTCAGCAGCGCCGCCGCCCAGCGCCGCCACGCGGTGCTGCGAACGACCCCTGCCCGATAACAGACCTGCCGCCAGCGTACACCTTCGGCTCGCAGCCAGACGATGCGGGCGTCCTCAGGGTCGAGCAGGTGCAGCCAGCCGATGCAATCCTCCATCTTCTGGATGTCGGAAGCACTCGGGATGACCCGCATCCGGGCCTCGGCGTAGCCGTAGGCGTGCTTCGCCTCCTGGACATAGTCTGGCCAGGACCCGCCATAGCCCCGCGGACCGGAGCCCGGCGGATTCGGCAGCCGCCGCAGCGTCAGGGCAGCGTCCTCGAAGCGGTCCTCGATCTCGCGCGGGGTCAGGGTCATCGGCGGTCTCCTTCGGGGTCAGTAGATTTGCCGGGCGCGCAACGTGGCCTCGGTGACGAGGCCTGCGGCCAGCAGGGCGTTGCGCTGCGACGTCGAGACGGCGCTTGGCGGGATGTACGTGCCGGAGTTGATCCAGGCCGCCAGTCGGATCAGCGGGTCCGGGTTCGGGCCGGGGGCGCTGGCGGCACCACCAGCGCCAGCTTCCCCAGCCCTTTGCCCGGTCGCCGCCCTGGCGATCCGTCGGGCATGGCGCTGCGCGATCGCCGGGGTGAAGTAATCCCAAGTCCGGATCGGGCTATCCCGGGTCTGCCGGGTGCGGTCGGCGAGGGTCGGCAGGATGTCGGCGGCGAGGTCGTAGCCCGAGGCGATCCACCCGGCGATCACGGAACCAGTGGCGGTGATCTCGGCCCTGGCCGCCTCGCTCAACCCCGGCCCACAGGCTGCCAGACAGGCCGCCTCGAGGTCGCCGCTCGCGCCCGCGTCGCGCGCGGTAGTAGTTACTGGTTCTCTTACAAGGTTAGTGTCCAGATTCTGGACATGGCTTTCGCCAAAATCTGGACATGGCTTTTGCCCGTTTCCATGTCCAGATTCTGGACACGGGTCGCGCCCGAACTCGGCCTCGAACGCGAGCAGGTAGCGGGTCGACTTGCGCCGGTGCGTGTCCTCGGAATGGCGTCGCTGCCTGTGGATCAGCCCGGCGGATTCGAGCTTCTCGAGGTGGACGTTCAAGGATGCCCGTGAGATTCCCACGTCGCCCGCCAGCTGGTCCTGCGACGGGAAGCACCCGTAGTCCGGGTTGTGCCGGTCGCAGAGATGCCAGAGCACCAGCTTGGTCACGGGGTTGAGTCCGCGCTGCTGGATGGCCCAGTTGGTGGCTGCGTGGCTCATGGGCGTTGCGCCGCCGCTGCGGGGGCGTCCAGGGCGCTGGCGACCGGCTGGCTGATCAGGGCGGCAAAGCCCTGGAACGCCGCGCGGGCGATGGGGAGGCCGCCGTTGCGCAACTCCTGCCGCCGACCCTCAACGGTCAGGTAGATGGCCCAGACGTTCGCCTCGACGAGGGCGAAGCGGTCGATGGCGATGCAGCGCCGCGCCCCGTCCCAGTCGAAATAGACCGCAACACCCTGATCGGCGGGGCGGCTGGCGCCGAGGGTGACATTCGAGGAAATCACAACGCCGGTCACCGGCAGGCCGGTGTCGGTGCCGAAGAGGTGGAGCGCATCTTCCAGATCGGCCACAGCGCGCGGCAGGGCGATGCTGAAGGGGGACTGGGCGCGGGTCGTTCCCCGCGGCAGGCCATCTGGCCAGTCCAGTGGATAGGTCGCGGGGCTGGTCATTGCACCCTCCGGGCTTCGGATTGTTTGAGGATCTGGGGCAGGGCGAGGGCGGTCTTCAGGGCGGCATCGGCCAGGATGACGCTGATCAGGCCGACAAGGGCCAAGACGAGAAAGCGGCTCATGTCCATGCCTCCTCAGACGTGCGCTGTCTTCAGGAGGCGCATCGCGATCGCCTCCATCATGTCGATCCGCCTGTCGGCCTCCGCCCGGGACATGCGGCCTGCGGCGACAGATTTCTCGAAGTACCGGCGACGCATGAACGCCTCGCGCTGCGCCTCATCCACCAGTTGGCGGACGGTGAAGCGGGACGATGCCGTTTGCAGGGTCTCGCTCATCTGCGACCCCCCAACTTCGACGGCTGCTTGCGGGCTTCCTGCTCACGAAGCCAGTCGCGCACGGCTTCGAGGCGATAGACGATCCGCCTCCCCACCCGCACACAGGGCGGGCCTGTGCGCGCGCCCTCCCAGCGCT
>JADCCX010000113.1 GCA_020252485.1 Methylocystis sp. | reverse complement strand
CAGCCAGAATGGCAGCTACATCACTGGAGCCCTCGCGGGCCTCCTGATGTTTCTTGTCGCCGCCCTCATGGCGACGGTGTCGATCATCGTGATCTCGGCAGCGAAGATCATGATCGGCGTCCTCGTGATCTTCGCGCCGATCGCGATTGCCTGCACTCTCTTCAAGGTCACCGCCCCGCTCTTTGACCGGTGGGTGAACCTCGCCCTCAGCTTTGCCTTCTATCCGATGCTAACCTCGGGCATGGCGGCCTTCACCATCGCGATCGCCCGTGACCTGACACCTGCCTCCTTTGCCTCCGTCGAAACCATCGGCGATGTCCTGAGCTTTGTCGTCGTCATGATGCTCGGCACTGGCCTCATGGCCATGGTGCCGACGATCGCACAGTCCCTCGCGTCGACCGCGACCGGTCTCGGCAGCGTCGCAGCCTCGACCTTCCGTACAGCTGACAGCGCCAAGGGATACGGACGCACCGGCATCGCGTCCGGGATCGGCGCGGGCCGGGGAGCGGCTGGCCTGGACGCTGGCGGCCGCCGTCCATCGGACGCCCGCCTGAACGGCAATACCGCCGGACAGATCGGGCGGTCCGCGGTGCAGACGGCGATGCGGCTCGCCAGCCGGACACCAAACAAGAACTGATGCCTCAGAATTCGAGAAGTGGAGGACCGCCCATGGAGGCGCATGGATTTGATGTCGATCTCGTGCTGGAGCCCCGCCTCTCGGCCCGGCGCGCCTGGATTGTCGCGAGTGCCGCGGGCGGGCTGAGCCTGATTCTTTCAACCGCGCTGGTCCTGGTCCTGCCCCTGCGTGAAACTCAAGTCTTTACCGTCCTCGTCGATCGGCAGACCGGTGACGCCGAAAACATCCTGCAGGTCGCCCCGACCGGGATCGAGGATCAGGAGGCTCTGAAACAAAGCCTCATTGTGGCCTATGTCTCCGACCGCGAGGGCTATTTCCTTGCAGGCATTCAGGCCCGGCTTGAGAGCGTGCAGCGCCGCTCGACAGGGGGTGCCGAGGAAAGTCTGCGACTTCTCTGGTCGAAGGGCGGCGGCAACACGGCCTATCCGCCCGATGTCTACGGCCCCGGTGCGGAAGTCACGGTGACCGTGCGCCGGATCACCTTCCTTTCCCCGAACGTCGCCCAGATCCGTTTCCTGAAAACCCTGCGCAAGACGAAGCAGGCGCCGGTGACGCAACCCTTCGTTGCCACGGTCGAGTTCGCCTTCGAGCCGAAGACCGAGCGCTCCCTTGCGCATGTCTGGGAGAACCCGCTCGGCTTCACCGTTTCAGCCTACCGCGTCGATGCCGAAACCCTGGAGACCAATCCATGACCCGTTCCCTCCTTCTCCCGGGACTTGCCTTCGCCTGCGCTCTGGGCATCGCGAGCGTCGCCTTCGCCGAAGTTGCCCCGGCGTCGATGGGCGCCGATGCCCGCGTCCGGTCGGTCCTCTACAACCCCGTCGATGTCATCCGGCTCGACACGCATCTTCGTGTAAACACCGCCATCGAACTCGGTGCTGGTGAGCGGATCGACTCGGTTCTTCTGGGCGACAGCGAGGCTTTCGAAGTTGAGGTCCTCTCGAACCGGACCACGGTCTCGGTGAAGCCGCTGATTGCCGGGGCCGAGACCAACATGACGATCTATACCGGGCGGCGCACAATCTCGCTGTCGATCAGCGAGGGCAGGTCCCGTAACCCAACCTATCGGCTGGTCCTGCGCTATCCCGAGACCGGTACAAGCCGGACGGCCCGCAGCATCGTGGCCGCAGGGTCGCGTGACATCGGCTATGCCTGGTCCGGTGATGAGACGCTGAAGCCCGTCCATATCTGGAACGATGGGCAGGCCACTTATTTCGCCTTCGCGCCAGGTCTCCGGCCATCGATCTTCGGCGTCGATGCGACAGGCCGCGAGGTGACGCTGAACTCCGGCACGCGGGGCAGCATCGTCCGTGTGTCCGGGCTGCGTTCCGCTTATTCGATCCGGATCGGCACGCAGGTTCTGTGCATCGAGCGGGTGGATGGGGGCGTGACCAGTGATCCGGCCCTGCTCGCCAAGCTTCAGGGATGGGAGTTCTGACATGGCTGATTCTGAGATGATCGATCCGCAGAAGGGCGCCGACACGGACTACAAGATCGAGCGGCCCAAGCCAAAGATGACCCGGCAGCAGCGACTTGGCATGGGTGCGCTGGTGGCAGGGGCGAGCCTTGCCGCGCTCTGGACCGTTTGGCCATCCAGCCGCGCCATCCCCGATGTGGAAACCTCCGCCGTCGAGGAATTCCAGGATCAGGCTGGAGGCTCGCCTTTCGGGGCGATTGAGCCAGGACCGGAAGCCAAGCCCACCGGGGATGGGTTCTCCGACATCGAAGGGGAACTGGCTTCCCAGCGGGAAGACCTCGAAGCGCGGAACGCCACACTCCAGTCCGAGGTCGAACGGCTGCAGCGCGAGCTGGGTGATCTTGCCGACAGGGCCGATGCCGAGAAAGACCAGACGGCCAAGGAACTGGCGCTCGCCCTCGAAGAGGCACAGTCCCAGAACCTCGCTCTGATGGAGGACATGAGGCGGCAGTTCGATCAGGAGATCGCCGTCCTGAAGGCAAATGCCGACACCGCTGGTGCCGCTGAAGCCGCGCGGGAAGCTGAATTGGCGGCCAAGCGTGCCGAGCGCGAGGCGCAGCTTGCGGCCCGCGTGGCCTCGCCTTCGGTCGTCTTCGACGATGGTCAGAAGGGTGGCGCGGGGGATGCCGGTATGGGGATGCCCGAGGCCGCAGCCGAGGGCCGAGATGCGGCAGGTCGGGATTTCGTGCAATCAGGGAGGGAAGCTACCGCCACCGAAGTGAGCCAGGTTATCGCCAATCCGTCGAACACCGTCCTTCAGGGCACGATGATCGAAGCGACCCTCGAGAATGCGGTCGACTCGAGCCTGCCTGGCCAGATCACAGCGATCGTGACTCGGCCGGTCTGGTCCTTCGATCAGGCGCAAATCCTGATCCCCGCCGGCTCGCGCCTCTTCGGTGATTATTCCTCGGAGGTGGCCATCGGCCAAGGTCGCATCCTTGTCGCCTGGACGCGGCTCGTCACCCCGGACGGGCAGTCCGTGCAGATGGAGGCTTTCGGTGGGGACGCCCAGGGTCGCTCCGGCATCACCGGCAAGGTCAACACGCGCTTTGGTGCCAGATTCGGGTTGGCTGCGCTCATTTCCCTTCTCGGGGCCGCTCCCGCTGTCGCCGCCGCGAAATACACTGACGAGATCAGTTCCGACACGGCTGAGAGCATGGGCGAGGACCTGGGTACTGCCATGGGCTCCGCGGTCGAGGCCTATACGGGCCTGCCGCCGATCATCACAGTCTCCCCTGGGGCCGCGATCACGGTCAT
>JADCCX010000112.1 GCA_020252485.1 Methylocystis sp. | reverse complement strand
GACCGCTACCTTGGCGGCGAAGAACTCGCCTCATCAGCCGGGCTGCTCACATCCTTGCAGCGCCATCCGGTACGATTGTTCCAGGTGGACGAATTCGGCCAATTCCTGAAGGCAGTCCTGAGCCCCCGTGCGCCGGCACACAAAGCGGCCATCTGGGCTGAGTTGACCAAGCTCTACACCTCGGCCGCGGAGCCATACATCGGCACAGAATACGCGGACCAAAAAACCAAGCCGCGCGTCACCATTGAACAGCCCTGCGCGTGCCTCTGGGGCGTCACCGTGCCGGGACCATTCTGGGCGGCGCTGGAAGGCGGCGCGCTCGCAGATGGCTCCATCGCCCGCTTTTTGGTCTTCCTGACAGACGATGATTATCCGGAACGCATTGAGACGCCGGCGCCAATGGATCCGCCAGCCGATCTAGTCGCCGCCATCCAGGCGATTGCCCTTGGCGTGCCTGGACACAGCCACGGAGGCAATCTCGCCGATCTGATGGAAGCGACCGCACCTATGCACGCCTATACCGTGCCGCTGAGCCCGGAAGCTGAGGCGGCCATGGCGGTGGTGCGGCGGGAAGCGACCGACAAGCTACGCTCGCACCGCGGAACCTACGCAACCGCGCTATTCGGCCGTCACGCCGAAAACGCCGCGAAGCTCGCCATGATCGCCGCCGTGAGCCGTGATCCGGCGCAGCCAGTGACCGAGGCGAAGGACGTCGTATGGGCATCCCGTCTGGTCGAGCACTGCATCAGCACCATGCTGCGGGAAGCCGAGCGCAGGGTGTCGAACAACGATACGGAAGCCAAGCACAAGCGGTTGCTGCAGATCATCCGTGACGGCGGGCGGCAATCCCGCAGTGAGATTACGCGGCAAAGTCAATTTCTTTCACGCCGCGAGCGCGAGGAGATCCTGTGTTCCCTCCAGGAGGCGGGCCTCATCCTGGTGGAGCAGGAGGTCGGCACGACCAAGCCAATCACCTTCTACACCGCTGTGGCACCGACCCCGTTAGGGCCATCCACGGAGGCCGCGCCATGAATTATCTGACGCGACTGAAATTTGGCCCACCCGAAACCCCAGGCAAAAGGCCGGATCGCGGGGAGAGTTCAATAATTCAATATTTCCCGCGCGCGCGCAGACTTACACATGCACGCGCCTTGGGAAGGGGCCCTAGAACTATTGAATTATTATTATTATTGAATTTTCTCCCTCTCTATAGGGGGGCACGCCCTCTCAAGCCTAAGGGGATGGCCCTGCCATGACCCTCCCAGGCTCTCCGGCGCCGCCGCGCTCGTCCCTAAACCGCGGCACCCGCAGCCCGACCAACACACCCGAGATGGAAGCGCTGCGCCGCCGCGTCTGGCAGCTGCAGGGAGTGGTCTCACTCGCGATCGAGGACATCCATGACCCCTGGCTGCGCCAGGCGGTCCAGAACGAAGCCGTACGCCGCTGGGGGCCTCGGCAGCAGGAGAAGAACCATGGCCGCTAAGCGCAAGCAGAAACGCACCAAGACCCCGGATACGATGGGCCCGTCCCAATGGCGCCTGCAGCATGGCGACTTCACGCCGCCAATCCGGGAAGCGGATCCCGAGACTGGGCGACCCGTTCAGCATCGCCGCGCGGTCGATACGCTGGGCATGATGCTGGCAAATGGCACGATCACGCAGGAGATGCACGATGCCGGCGCGACGTTCCGCGCCCTGTTCTACGTGGCTGCGCTGGATGGCGTGACGCGGTCAGCCCTGCTGCGCCAACCTGGGGGACCGGGCAATGACCTCTCCGAGCGCAGCCTGGACGCGCGGCGTCGGGTGGCGGCTGCGCTCAATGCCCTGGGTGGCCACGACAGCGCGGCAGGCTCCTGCGCCTGGTATGTAGTTGGGCTGGAGA
This sequence comes from Methylocystis sp., assembly GCA_020252485.1. Classification (GTDB taxonomy): domain Bacteria; phylum Pseudomonadota; class Alphaproteobacteria; order Rhizobiales; family Beijerinckiaceae; genus JADCCX01. The sequence continues at coordinate 1,574 of JADCCX010000112.1, read as the reverse complement.
TGTCGGTGCGCGAGTGGGCCATGCGCCAGGGCTGGGGCGGCAGGCCCGTACCGCCGCCGCAGGCGCAGGGGATGCTGGTGGCCACGCTCAGCGTGCTGGCGGGGCATCTCGGGCTGGCGGGGCGGCAGAGGGCGGCGTGAGGCGCGCCACGACTATTGCCTACCCGCTCAGCTTCCAGTGATACCCGCAGCGGCCACAGTCCGCGCAATGGTCTCTCGTTGCGCGGATAGAAAGCTGGCAAATGCACCTGGCGACGAGCCCACTGGCACAGCACCAAGTGTCGCAAGACGATCACGCACCGCTTGTTGATTTACAGCGTGCTGCGCCGCTTGATGAAGCCGCGTTACAGCACCTTCCGGAGTACCGGCCGGAACAAACAAACCATTCCACTCCTGGAAAATAAAGCCTGGCACTGCCCCTTCGTTGGCTGTGGGAACATCTGGCAGAGATGCCATTCGTTCAGGGCTCAGTATACCAAGGGGTATGACCTTTCCTTCTCGGGCAAGCGCGACCGTCGAACCCGCAGTCACGACTGCGAATGCTAGGTTGCCAGACATCACGTCCTGCAACGCCGGTGCAGCACCGCGATAAGGCACGTGAGTAGCGCGAACGCCCGCTTGCCGAAGCAGGCTTTCAGCCGCGATGTGAGGGCCCGTTCCATTGCCCGACGAGCCATATGAGAAATCTGCGCCGGGCTGCTTCAGTCGCTCAAGCAACTGTGCGAGCGAACGCATAGGTAAGTTTGGATTGCCAACAACAATGATCGGTTGGCTCACGACCAACGAGACAGGGGCAAAGGCGCGCGCGTAATCGAAGGATAAATCACGGATCAAAAGCGGATTGATCACGTGTCCCAAGGCATCGAGAAGAAGTGTGTGCCCATCGGGCTGAGCCTGCGCGGCTGCGGCAGCACCGATCGAACCACCAGCTCCGGCTCGGTTTTCCACCACGACCGATTGCCCGAGAACTTCAGACATCGGACCGGCAATCAGACGTGCGACCGTGTCGATTCCGCCACCTGGTGGGTAAGGTGCAATGATACGCACTGGACGGCTTGGGAAGCTTTGAGATTGGCTCAGCGCGGGCGTGGCAAGAGCCGGAGCACTTACAAGCAAAGTGACAATTGATCGGCGATTCAGCATTGGAAAAACCTCCCGTTTATCAACGCTTCTTGGGCAATTGAAGGACAGACCGTAGATGCGGTAGCGCTTTGTCGCAATCCCGAGCGATCATGGAAGGCGGCGAATACTCGTAGCCTTTCCGCATTTTTCATGGGACGTCATCTTGCCCATCCACGTTCCAGCTTTGCCTCGGCATCAGAAAAATCATGATCAGCGAAAAAAAAGGTAGTGCAGCGAAAGATTGTCGTGTTGCACAGCGGAATTCGCTTCGGCTATTATGCCTTCACCTTAAAGAATTGTGATCGCGATTGATCGTGAGGTCGTCGCAGGTCACGTTCCTGAAGGCCAGAGAGGAATAGCGAAACCAAGAGTGAACCTGATGGTTCCTCCCTGGCCATGTCGTATGCGGGGGGCGGAAGCGCCCGACCCCTCTAGCGTCAGAATAAAAATATG
>JADCCX010000111.1 GCA_020252485.1 Methylocystis sp. | reverse complement strand
GCACCCGCCTGGTCGCGCGCATCCTCCCGGCGGAGGCCGGCCGATGAGGCGGCGTGGCTTTCTCGCCGCGCTGGCCGGCGCCGCGCTGCTGCCCGCCTGCGCCGCCCCGCGCGGCCCGGCGGCGGAACCCGGCGCGATCGCGCTACCCAAGGCCTTCGCCGGGCGCGGCGGCGCGCTGCCGCCCGAGCTCGCCCCCGGCTGGTGGCGGCTCGCCGGCTGTCCCGTGCTCGACCGCCTGGTCGCGAACGCCGAGGTCAGCAATCCGGGCCTCGCCGAGGCGACCGCGCGGCTGGCCGAGGCGCGCGCGCTGGAAGGCGCCCTCGGCCAGGCCTTCCGGCCGCAGCTGGGCCTTGCCGGCAATCTCGGCCGCGAGACCCAAAGCTGGGACGCCGAACGGCGGGAGCGCAACCAGCGCAGCACCATCGCCACCGCGCGCGCCGACATCTCGCTCGAGCTCGACTTTGCCGGCCGTGCCGCGGCGGAGGCGCGGATCGCCGCCGCCGACAGCGCCATCGCGGCGGCCGATGCGGACGCCGCGCGCCGGCTGCTCGCGGTCGAGCTGTTCCGCGCCCGCGCCGCGCTAGGCCAGGCCGGCCAGAACGCGCGCGTAGCGGAGCGCGCCGTGACGCTGCAGCGGCGCCTGCTCGCGCTCGCCGAGGAACGCGTGCGGCTCGGCCTCGCGCCCGAGCTCGACGCCGCCCGGGTCGAGACGGCGCTGCGCCGTGCCGAGGCTCGCCTGCCCGAGGCCACCGCCGAGGCCGCCCGTGCGCGCGCAACGCTGGTGGCGCTGACCGGCCGTACCGGGCTCGACGGCGTGCCGCTGGACGCGCCGCCGCTTGATTTGCAAGCTTTTCGCTTCACCGATGTCCCCGCTGAGGTCTTGCGTCGCCGGCCGGATGTCCAGGCGGCGGAAGCCGCGCTCGCGCGTGCTGGCGCAGCGCGGGATCTCGCCGCGGCCGACCTGCTGCCGCGGCTGACGTTGGCAGGAAATCTCGCTCTGGGCGCCGGGCTGATGGCGGGAGGGCTCACGACGGGACTCGCCGCGCTCGGGCCGTCCGTGACCTTACCCGTATTCGACCGCGACATCCGCCTCGCGCGCGTCGCGGCAAGCGATGCGGCAATCGAGGCGGCCCTGGCGCGGCATGCGGGGCGGGTGACCGAGGGCGCCGCCGAACTGCGGCGAGGGCTCGCAGCACTCGCCGCAGCGCGGGCCGAGGATACGGCGCTCGCCCGCGCTCTGGACGCCGCTCGGCGGGCCGGGGAGCGAGCGGAGGCGGCGTATCGAGCCGGCCTCGCCGACCTCTCGGCGACGCTCGATGCGTCCCTGGCTGTTTCAGAGATCAACTTCGCGCGCCTCGCAACAGCGCGCGTCGAGAGCGAGGCTGTCGCGGCAGTCCTCACTACGGCGGCAGGCTAGGCCGATCCTGATGCAGATCATGTCAACGGCCGCTTCATCACCCGAACCGTCAGCAGCACCGCGACGAGATCCATCGTCGAGGCAGAACACTGCGCGCCGTCATGCACACGCTGCTGTCCGACTATTCATGATGGATGAAACATACGGAGAGCCAAAATGCGTGCTTTTGGTGCTGTTGGTGTGAGCTTGACGTTGATCGCATGCGCACAGTCGCCGGACCGCATTGCGTCGACGCAGGTCAGCGATGGGACTTATCAAACCTATAAGCGCTTCGTCGCCGTTTCCGCGGTGCCGATGCCTTGCGAAATCGGCATTACCGTTTCAACCGAAAGGCCTTGGGTCCATGAATAAAATCCTCCGCTCCCCGGTGGTCGCTCTCGCAGCGCCATTTCTGATGGCAGGTCTCGCCAGCCCGGCAATGGCTCAGTCCGATCCTCGGATTTCGGGCTTCTTTGCGCTCGGTGCCCTCTCTACCCCAGAGTATCAGGGTTCGAGCGACCAGACGGTCGGCCCGCTCGTCGCCGGGCGCCTCGCCTATGATACCTATTACATCGAAACTGCTACGCTGGCCGGCGGCTTTGGCGTGCGTGCCAATGTCTTACCCTGGTCTGGCATCGAAGCTGGCCCGGTTCTGGGTCAGCGGCGTGGCCGCTCTGACGTCGAAAACGCGACCGTGAAGCTTCTTGGCAACATTGACGATTCCACCATAGCAGGCGCCTTCATGCGGCTACCCTTCAGCGACGTTCTGACCAGGCATGATGAAGCCGCTATTGAAGTGGAGTACCATGCCGATGTTTCTTCGAACTCAACTGGCAATCTCCTGTTTTTCGGTGGCAGCTATGGCTTCGCCGCTACGGAACGGCTGTGGCTCGGTGCCATCGCACTCGCGTCCTATGCCAGTGATAGCTACAATCAGACATTCTTCGGCGTGACACAAGCCGGCGCTGCCGCAAGCGGCTTGCCGGTATACAAGGCCGGCGGCGGTATCCGCGATGTCGGCCTCACGCTCACGGCAGATTATACAATCTCCGGCGGCTGGGGCGTCACTGGGGTGGTCAGTCTCCGGCGCCTGTTGGGCGATGCCGCAGACAGCCCCATCGTCTCACGCGAGGGTGACAAAAACCAGTTAAGCTTCGGCCTTGGCCTGAGCTACAGCTTCTGACGCCGTCTCGGCGACCCTGGCATGAAACCGCGTAACGGCCATGACGCCCCGGATACCAGTTCCTCGGTATTCGAAGGGGCATGGTCGTCGCAAAATGCGCATGCTTCTGCAGCGGCCGCCAACCTTCGCCGATCACCTTTGAGGTAAATGCAGGAAGTAACAAGCCATGTCTGGCAGGAAAGGAAAGATCAATGTTGCGACGTCGCACGGTGCTCGGGGCCGCTCTCTTGCCGGTGCTTGCCGATCCGGCGCGTGCAACGCCGCCCGATCTCGCTTTCGCCGTCATCCGCGAGGGACGGCAAATCGGCACGCACCTTGTCCGCTTCCGCCAGGAAGGCGAGTTGCTGCGCGCACGGAGCGAGGTACGCATCACGGTGCGGATCGCCGGCTTCACTGTCTATCGTTACACGCATGACACTGAGGAGGCCTGGCGCGGCAACCGCCTTGTCGCGCTCGACAGCCGGCTCGACGACAACGGCCACAAGGGGGCGTGCGAGGCCCGGGCCGAGGGCAACGGTCTCCGCCTGCGCAGCACAGCTGGGGAGTGGCTAATGCCCATGAACGCGGCGCCGCTCACCTGGTGGCGCGCAGCGAGCCTCTTGGCGGACCTGCCGCTCTTCGACCCGGAAGAGGGGCGGCCGGTGGAGCCGCGGCTCGAACGCCGGGCTGAAGGGGGCGGCCAACGCGTGACGTTGATCGGCGGCGAGGGAGCGGAGGTGCTCTACAACGCCTCCGGCCGCTGGGTGGGCTTCAGCACCACCGGCGAGGACGGCATTCGCGTGACCTACCGGCCGGCGTAGCCACGTCCAGGCGGCACTGACCCGCGAAGGCCTTCACGGAGAAGTGCCGGCTGTACTCGCCGGCCATCGCTCGCTTGACACCCTTCACGGTGGTCGCGATGGGGCTGCCGTCGTTCTCGAACCCGTCGGCGCAGTACTCGACGCTGATGCCAGCGCGGCGGCACAGATACTCGTAGTACGCACTCTCGTCGGCGTCCTGGACCGGAGCGCGATGGCCATTTTCAGCGCGCGGATCGCCAGATCCCGTTTGAGGCGATCACTGACGGCCCAGCCGATTACGCACCGGGAGCGCAGGTCCAGGATCACCGCCAGATACCCGCGACTGGGATGATGGAAATTGCTCTACCCGGCGGCGCATTGATCAGGGCTGCGGGAAAAACAGACTGTATCCCTCTGATCCAGTGACGTGCCCTCCTGAAATGTTGCCAATTTTCGGTAGAGTCTGTTTCTCAAGGGGACGGACGAATGAAACGCAGTAGGCTCAGCGAGAGCAGATCTTCGGGATTGTGAAGGAACAGGAGACCGGTGCTGTGACGGCGGATGTTTGCCGCCCTTGAAGGGGCAGCGAGGCGACGAAAGCAATTGGTCCCCCTCACACCCTCTCCACCATCCTTACCGCCCGCGCCGTGAATGGAAAATTATCCCTGCTAGCGCTGGCTTCTTCCCCTGGCGCATTGACCGCTCCCCAAATTGCGCAGCGGTTCCGCTCGGCGAGGGTATCGCCAAGCTCCGTAATCCATAGCGCATCGCCCGCCGCACCAAGCCGGCGCAGCAGGTCGCGGTGCTGATTGCGCGCCTCGGTGAGTGACAGCGCCGGCAAGGTGAAAGCCGCAAAGCGCGGGTTGATGATGGCCGGCACAGGGAATTCAGCCCCGGTGTAGGGGTTCCGATCCCGCCGATCGAGCATCACCCGCCCTTCGCGAATGCCGTAAGCCGTGCCGCGCTGCAGCCGCCATAGCTGCCCAGCGACAAGCAGCCCGATATCCACGAACGCCGCCGCGCCATCGGTCAGATCAATGCGGAGATACCGCGCCGTGACAGGCGCCGGCAGCACCAGCACGATATTCCCCTGGCTCTCATCCTGCGCCTCGGCATTGATGGTGCCGGTGTCAGCCAGCACCGTCGCAAAACTGCTCACATTGGCCAGCCGGACACGAATATTGGCATTGTCGCTGAGCGTCGTGGAAAGCAGCGCCACGCAATCCACCGGCAGGGCTGCCAGTAAATCCACATCGATTGTTGCGCTGGCCGCATTCAACCGTGCCCGGCGCCGCGGCTGCGCATCCTGCAGGTTGGCAAGCGGCATGCTGGGCACATTGGCTTGCGTGCTGGTCAGCACAGCGCCCTTGGCGACATTGTCGTACAAAAACGCCCCCGGCATCAGCCCGCCCCCCATAGAGTGATTTCCACCCGCCGCGCCGACAGCCTCTCCCGCCAGCCGACGACCACACCGACAAAGCCGTTCTGAAACCCAAAGGCTGGATAGGTGACGCGCCCGATCTGCCCGATCTCGATCTGGCCCAGGAACCGATCCGTCAGTACGCGGACCATGCGCGGCCCGGCTTCAAGCAGGGCGCGCCATTTCTCGGCACGCACCAGCGCCTCAGCCTCGGTCCAGTATGTAGCGGGGAAGGTCATTTCGCGCTGTTGCGCGACGCGCGAAGTGATCAGGCTGCTCTCGGCCCGGGCAAAACTACCCGCCTGCGAAAGCCGCTGCCGATCGGCCGCCGCGACACTGCCTGCCATGTTGGACAGCGGCGCATGGTTCAGGCCCCAACGCACCGCAATGGCGCGCGGCAACGGGCGCAGGCTCGCCGGCAAGGCCAAGGGCTCGCAGGCCAGCACGCATTCCGCGGGCAGGTCGAATTGCGGCGCATCGCTCGCCAGTGGATCCGCCAGGCGCAGCTTGCCGCCCCGCCCGGCTGCCAGAATGGCGCCTGAGCCCGACAGGATCTGCTCCGCCGCTGCCAATGTTGTGGTGGCAGTCGCGCCCTGGTGAAAGCCGACAATGCCGGGCAGGTCGGCCTCGGCGAAAGCCCAGGCGGTGGTATCAAAATCCACCGGGTCATAGGCCAGCCCAAGGCTTTCCAGCATGCGCCGCAGAATGGCGGCGATGCTGTTGACATAAATCGGCACGCTATCGCCGCGCAGATCGGCGGTGACATCGCCATCCGGCGCGGCACCAAGCTGGAACAGCCCGAGCGCCGGATAATCCCGCGCCTGCCCAATCAGCGGCGTGCCGGTGCTGATGATGGACTGCGCGACGCCGCGAATGCGAATGACGTCATGCCCGGCCATCTCTCGCCAATGGGATTGATAGGTCGGCAGGCTCCCGGCACCGAGATCCACATTCCCCAGAAACACCGGCGCGATATTGAACACCTGCCCAAGCGTCACCGGCTTCGGGCGGCCCTTCAATTCGCTGCCGCCCTCGGCCCCGCCAGTTCCTTGATACAGCACCGGCTGCAAGGGTGTCGCCATGCGTTCCGTCACATCGCCCAGCGCCAGCCGGGCGGAGAACTCACCGGTGCGATCAATGCTGCGCAACACGCCGACAAAGGGAATGGCCGCGCTGGCAAGGCTGGCGCCGAAATCGCTCGCCCGCGCATTCACCACCGGCAGCGACAGCACGCGCACGGCCCTGCCATCCGCCAGACCGTAGCGCGCGAGATCGGCGGCGAAATTGTCACCATCCGCCAGCGCGATTTCAGAAACGGTCAGTGCCACCCTGCCACCCACCGCCAGCGCATCGGCGGCGGATTGGCCGATTTCGATATCGTCCAGAATGCGCGGCTCATAATAGGCGCGTGCCGGGGTATCATTCGCGGCGGAATAAAACGCAGCCGAGGCCAGGCGCAATGTCGCGATATTCTGCGGTGAGACAAACGCCTCCGGCAGAAAGGCCGGCGCCAGCATGCCGGGTGCGTCAAAGCCCATCATAGACCAAAGCGCCCACGATTGATGTTGAAATTCTGTTCGATCTCAGCGGCGACCAGCGGGCGGTTGTAGATTTCCACCCCGGCGATCTGGCCGATAAAAAACCCGGCTGATGCCGATGGCCAGAAATTCAGGCTCTGCCCGGCAATGCGCCAATAGCCATCAAAGGGCTGCGACGCCGCCGCGATTGTGCCAAGCCCCTGGCCATTCAGGCTGTGCAGCGTGGCGCCATTGTTGAAGGATACGACGGCGTAGCGCCATTGATTATCCGTGACATTGCCATAAAGGAAAGTTGAACTGCCTGGGCTCCAGACGCCCCAGCGCAATTGGCCGGCGGTATCCACATAGAAATGCCGATCATAGGAACCCGAACCGCCGACCTGCGAGGATTCCAGCCCGACCAGCTTGCGCCCAGAGGGGGCAGAGGTGCGGAACCAGATGCCGATGGAAAAGCTCTGCGGGTTGGAGACCAGCGTGGTGGTGGTGATGTTGGTGCTGCCGTCAAAGGCCAGCGCGCTGTCCTGGAAAGCCGTATTGCCGGTCAACGTGCCGTGATTGCCGCTGCCGCTGAGATCGGAAATTGCCAGGCCGCCACCCGGATAGCAGGCGGGATTGGCGATATCATAATGCAGCACGAGCCCATCGCGGATGATGCTCGGCGGTGGTGGCGGTGGTTCCGGCGCGGGCGCGCCTTCGGCGCGCGTGGTGATTTCCAAGGCCAGCACTGCCGCGCCTGGCTGGCTGCCGAGCAGCAACGCGGGCCGTGTTGCCAGCGCGGCATTGGACATGCTGGCGCCCAGAAAGGCCGGCGCATCCATGGCGGCCGCATCGGAGGCGATCATGCGATCAGGCTTGTGGGCTCAATGCCGATCGCTTGCAGCAGCGGTGCCACTTCTGGCGAGAGCAGGTCAAGGCGCTGCGCGGCAAGCCAACGCTCACGCAGCAGCAATTCTGCATCGGTAAGATCGGCGGCAGGCGATTCCAGCTTGAGCAGCGCGTGCGCCTCGCGCAGCTTGCCGATGGCGCCCAAGAACTCGACCAGGCGGAGCTTGGTGATTTCACCGGGTGGTGGCGGGGGTTGGATTGGTAGAGTTTCCACCACAGGCGCAGGCTCGGCCTCTGGCGGCGCTGGCGTGGGGGTGATCTCGATGGCGTCCATGCCGCCGCCGGCGAGGATGGCTTCGACCAGCGGATGTTCCACCGGTCGCGGCGTGCCAATGCTGAACCGATGCGCTTCCAGCGCGACGGCATAGGCCGCGACACGCTTGGCAAGGTCGGGGCCGAAGGCTTCGATCACCTTAGCGGGGACGCGGAGTGGCGCGAGCGTGTCCGATGTTTTCTCGGGATGCTCTACGCTCCCGGCAATGGAATCCTGCGCGTTGCTGTCGCTCATTGGCTTGTCCCTGCTGAATGAGAATATCTTGCGGGTTGGCGCGGCATGCTGCGCGCCACCGTTCCCTCACGCTCCGGCGAAAAGCGCAACGCTACAAATCAGCGCGGGCGGCATATTGGCTGAGGCACCGCCGGCGAAGTCGCTCACCGTAATGGCGGGCGTGGCATTGCCGATGGTGATGCCGGTCGGCGAAAAACTGGTCAGGTGCGATGTATCGCTCGTCAGCCCACCAATCAGCGAATACCTGGCCGATGCATTGTTGGTCCGGTTCGCAGGTGCACTCGCGCCGTAATAATCACCGCCGCCGCCATTATTCACGCCGCTCCAATGCTGATGGCCCGGGTCAGTCAGACCGTGATTATGCGCCGCCTGCGATGCCGCATGGCCATGCGTGCCGATGCGCTGATCGCCCCCTGCATTGCCAAGCGCGGCGGCATTGATGCCCGATACGCCGCTGGTAATCCGGCTGGCAGCAACACCGCCGAGATTATCCAGCCCGAACAATGCGCGCCCCCGCACATCCGGCGTGCCAAAGCTGGTGGCACCATCCCCCGCGCCATAGGTGGTGCCAATCGCGGCAAACAACGTGGCATAGCTGCTGCGCGACAGGTTCTGCCCATTTGGCCAAACACAGAATGGCGGCAGGTTGGGGCCGGCCACTTGCACATATTCGCCAATCAGCCGGCCATGGCCGAAAATCCCCGCCACCCATCCGGCACCGCTGCGCAGGATATTTGCCGTCATCCCTGGTGGTAGCGCGATGCTGGCCTGGCCATTGATGATCTCACTGGCATTGGGATCCAGCGTGAGCGCCGCACTGCCCAAATTCAGCACCAACCTGTCCGGCGTCAGCACCTATGGGACCAAATTGGCGATTTGAGTTACGGAGGATTTCTGGCTCATCGTAACCCCAAGGAGAGTGAAGATGAGCCAGAAATCCTCCGCCCCACCCGCCCGTGTG
>JADCCX010000110.1 GCA_020252485.1 Methylocystis sp. | reverse complement strand
TGAACCTCGTCGCCGTCGATTTCATCGGCGGGGACGGCGCCGAAGGTTCCATCCCCTGCCTGAAAGACGACGATCGAGACCATGAGCGTGGCGGCGAGGGAGGCGGCGAAGGCGTGAGCATCTTTGCGGGACATCTGTTTGGCTCCTGTCTTGGCGGCGGGGGACCATCCCCCGCGCGACAGGACCCCGCAGGCCCGAAGACTGGCTGACATCACCGGGTGCGTTCGGCTTGCCCGAATCCGCCCGGCGGCACGGGCTCGCCCGTAGTCCGACCCCTTGCGGGTTGATCTCGAGGACAGGATTCGGGGCAAGGAAGGGAATGGCGAGCGGGGGATGGTGCCCCAACGTCAGGAGCCGATTGTCCCGTTGATGCTTGGAACGCCGCCAGCCTCCCGGGCAGGCTCTTGGTTCAAGACCTCCGTCTTTGGGGGATGGATCCTCTGGCGCTCCGCGTCATGGCGGGGCGAGGCTGTGGTCGGTGAGAGGCCGGCCCTTCGGCAGGCCCCACACGCATTGTCAGCGCTCAGGCGGCCAGGTCCGCGCCCCCTGCCCTATCGCCGTTGTCGGCATCGACGATCTCGAGCCGCGCGTTGCTATAGCCCTCCCGCGCGATCCAGAGTTCGGCCGCGGTGACGGATTCCGCCAGATGTAGCAGCTCGGTGTTGCCACCGAAGTCCAGAAGCACGCGGACCTGCCCCAGCTTTGGTTCCTCGGCCACCTCGAAGATCAGACGGCTATCCGCCGAATGGCTGCGCATGATGGTGACGAGAATGACCCCGTCCGAGGAGAAGTTCCCCTCATGCAGCGTGAAGGAGGCCGGTGCCGTCCAGGTCGGATAGACCCGAGGCGGCTCCTTCTTCACGAGACGGCCGACGCCGTTCGAGCGCTCCCAGGCTGCCAGCTTCTTGGTGAAACGTGCCGGCGGCTTGAGACTGCCGTCGGTGTAGCGGATCAGCGCCCCGAGGGGGGCTGTGTCGATGATGTTTGTTGCAGACATGATTCCTCATCCCGAATGCGAATGTTCGCATTCATAATATTGATATTGCTGTATTTTGTGAGATTCTGGGGCGGGTTTCCCCGCCCCCGGATGGCTCAGATCACTCCGCCGCCATCATCGACGCGGCGCTCACCGGCAGATCAGCCGTCAGGAAGGCCGGAAGATCGACCTCTTCGGGCTGGCCCGCGTCCTCCCCCTGCCCTACTGCGATCGCTTCGCCGTCGAGTGCTGCCAGATCCGCGCGCCGCAGGACCTCGGGCAACCAGCCGCTGCCCTTGAGGAGCCGCCCGGCCTCGGTGGCCATCTCGCCCTTCTTCAGGTGATCGAGAAGCTGCGCGGTCCCCTCCCCTTTCGCCTCGCGCACGGCCTCGAGGATCCGGGCCTTGGGCACGCGGTTGAGATAGCCATCGACCGTCGGCTCCCAGCCCGCCTCGACCATGTCAAGAGCGACCGCCCGCGCCACCAGATCTGCATGGGCCATGCGGCGGGTCAGACCGCTGGCGGAGATGCCCGCCCCATAGGGGTTCACCTTCTCATGGAGCGCGTTGATGCCGAAGCTGAGGCAATGCGCCAGGAGCGCCAAACGGCTGCCCTGGTCGAGCACGGTCAAATAGTCCCAGAGCGCGGTATCATCGCCGAGAGGCAGATCAGCCTCCCAGGCCGCGTGACGCTCATCGACCAGCTTTGCGACGACGCTGTCCTTCAGATCGGGCGCCTGAGCGGACATGTAGACATGGCGCACGGAGGCCTCGAGACAGCTGCCCGAAGCAGAGGAGGTGCGGAAGGTATCCGTCACCAACTTCAGAAGCAGGAGCGTCAGCGCCACGTCCGGCGACCGCCCGATGGCCTCGCGCAGCGCGAGGGTACGGTGGGCCGTCAGTTCCATGACGAGCCGCTCGGGCAACGGCTTCAGCGCGCCGTCATCTTCCTCCTCCGAACCGTCCGCGCCGATCGGCTGACCACCCGAGGTGATGACCGTGCCTCCGGCGGAGGTCGCCGACGGTTTCCAGGTGGAAACCCCGACGTTATCCCCCTGCCCCATGGCATCTGCTCCATCACCATCTTGGACCGCGGTCTCCTCGCGCGGCTCATCCTCGGGCCGGACAAAGCCGCGATACACCGCGAGGCTGCCATCCCGATCCAGCGTGACGAAGACGCCCGCGCGCGCAACCTCGGCCGGATCGTAGATCAAGGGCCGCTGTTCGAGCGCTTCCATCGCCATCTCGAGCTGACCGAGCCGGGCATCGATCTCGTCGGGGTACTCGTCCTGGCCGGAGTATTCCTCCTCCAACGCACGGTACTCGGCGAGGAGCACAGCGTGTGCCGCGCTTTCCTCGTCGGTCATCGGGGAGGGATCACCGGCCAGACGCCGCAGACCATGACTGTAGCCATAGGGCAGGTCGGTTGCGACCTCGATCCACTTCCAGCCCTCGAGAGCCAGAGCTTCGGCCTCAGCCCGAAGTTTCTCTGCCACCAGCCGGTCGAGCAGGGCAGGGTCTTCGAGCCAGCCACCGTCGTCACCCTGGAAGAGATCGCGCAGCACAGCGCCGCCCGCGGCCTCATAAGCATCGATACCGACGAAAACCGCGCGACGATCCGAGGCCCGAACCGAGGTTTCGGTCAGCATGCGCCGGATGGCGTAGGGCTCCTTGTTCCAGGAATTCGTTACTGCATCCCAGACCTGAACCTGGCGCGCATGATCCGGGTTCACGGTGAAGGCCATCAGCTGCTCGAGCGACATGCCATCTTCGGCATAGACCTCGAGCAGGGCAGGGGCTACGGAGGCGAGTTTCAGGCGCTGCTTGACGATCTGCGGCGTGACGTAGAAGGCAGCCGCGATCGCCTCCTCGCCCTGACCCTTATCGCGCAGGGCTGCGAACGCACGGAACTGATCGAGCGGATGAAGGGCAACGCGCTGCATGTTTTCTGCAAGGGAGTCGTCCTCGGCCAGGATCTCCGACGCGGCATCCCGCACGATGCAGGGGATCGGCGCGGTCTTCGCGAGACGCTTCTGCTTCACCAGCAGTGACAAAGCCTGGAAGCGACGACCACCGGCCGGGATCTCGAACATCCCGGTCTCGAGACCATCGGCATCGATAACCGGCCGGACGTTCAAGCCCTGCAGAAGGCCGCGGCGGGCGATGTCTTCGGCCAGTTCCTCGACCGAGACGCCTGCCTTGATGCGCCGCACGTTGGACTGGCTCAGCACGAGCTGGTCGAAGGGGATATCCCGCGAAGGGGACAGGGTAACTTTCTGGGCTGCCTTGGCCATCAGTTCTTCTCCACGACGGACGCCGGAAGCCACTCTCCCGATCTCACTTCCCGTCACCCCTCAAACCCCCAACCTTTCCCTCTCTTCGTCGGTCTTGACCGCGGTCAAGAAGTGGAAGCTGCATGCTCTATGCGCTCAGGATCGTTTCAAAATATGCCTCGGGCTGCCTGATCGCTTCTCCTTTCCCCAACAGGTAGTCTAAGATCACTAGAAGCCGTCCAGCGCCGGCTTTCTGGAGACCACGGATCAGCTTTTCCTGGCGTATTCTAAGCAATCGACCGATGTCGAAGAGAATGCGGTTCAGGGCTTCGCCTGTTCGAGGTGCGTCTGGAAAGAAGTCAGCGACATGTGAGAAGTCTGTCCATGCCATTTTGGCCGGGTCTCGACTCATGGAAGGTCCTACAGTCTTTTGGTCAGCGCTGGTTTGCTTTGCGTGCGCGTCTTTCTTAACAAGTTCTTTTTTTATGGACTCTATCTGCCGGTCATTTTGTCCGCTTCTGGCGGACATTTCGCGCTTGCAATCAAGGCTGAGGGTTTGGTCGTGTGCAGGGACTTCGTCTAAGCGCGTGCCTGAACTCTCGCACTCTCCGTAGCTCTGCGCGGCATCGGCCCCGAGGTCGCGGAGACCAGCGATGATCTGCAAGACTGCGTCGGCCGT
>JADCCX010000011.1 GCA_020252485.1 Methylocystis sp. | reverse complement strand
GGCGCGTGGAAGTCGGCCCGACCAATCTCCTCAACCACGGGCGTCAGGTCCACCAGCAGGTTCCGCCGTGCCGCCGTGGCCATGAAGCCCTCGCGGCTGGAGCCGGCGATCACCTCGGGCGGCGACCCCGCCATCAGGTCAGCCGAAACCTTGCGCACCAAATCATCCCAGGATGCATATTCGGGGCGGATCGAGACACCGCGATTGGCCGTCGCATATTGTTCGACGAAGGCCTGCCAGACCCGAACCTGGCTTGGGTCTGTCTCCGGTGTCAGAAAGCGCAGCGGGGTCTGCGCGGACGCTTGGCTGCCGAGGATGCTGTGGGTCCCTGCGAGCGCGCCAGCGCCCAAAAGCAAGTCGCGACGATTCATGTCCTGTTTCCTCCATGCTGCCCGGATGGTCACGCCACCGGGTCGTTTCTTACGAAAGTTAACATTGCAGGCTTCAAGTGTGTGGGCAACCCCGATTATCAGCGGCCAGCGCAATTCCTTTCGCGATCGCAGCTGAACATCGCGACAAGGCGCCCCACAGCGCGCGTACGGAACACAGACATCGCACCAGGGCCGTTCGTAACAGGCCAGGCTGCCATTGGCACCGAAAGAGAGCGCCGGTAATTCTGTCCAAGCGCGACGGACGTCACGCGTTAAAGCTGCCGCGTGGCGCGAAACGAAATGTCGTCCAGGGCGCGACCTTCAGTGAATCTCATGTTGCCGAATAAGCCGCACCAGTATTGGCCAACGCTATCAGGCGAGCCGTAGCAATCTGAGCCCAGCTGATGTCGATTTCGGCAAGGTGGAGACGATCCTGCTGGAGCGTAAGAGCACCAAACGCAGAACTATCAAGCACCGCCGCTTGATGCATCAACAAAACGCAGCTTAATCCTAAGACCGGATGGGCCAGATACTCTGTTAGCCAGCGCGCCGAAAGGTCTCAAATAATTTGGCGAAGTATAGTCGCGATCAGCGCGAAGCCGATCGCTACGATTTCCGCACGTGTGCGCCGCCATTCTGACTGACTGCCTGACATTAAGTGATTGGCAGGCGAGCCGAGATTGGTCTCGTCGACCATATCAGCGGCGCTGTGACAGGAAGGCGCGCAACGTGGCGATCTCGCTCTCCTGCGCGCGAATCACGGCCTCCGCCAGGCCGCGCATCCCCGGATCCCGACCATTGGCTAACTGGACCCGGGCCATGGCGATCGCGCCCTCATGATGTGGGATCATGGCGGCGGCAAAATCGCGATCCGCATCGCCCGTATAGGCGATAGCCATGTCGCGATGCATCTTCTCCTTCGCGGCCATGAACGCGGCGGTCGACGGGGAAGCCGCTGTTGTCGCTTGGGCCGCCGTTCCAGGAGCTGTGGCACCTGGGTGATGCGGGTCAGTCGCCACCGGCGCCTGCGCAGCACCCCCTCCCGACGGCTGCGCAGCACCAGCCCCCGGTGCCTGCACGCCAGGCATCATCCGCTGTTGCAACTGCTGCATGTGCTGCGGCATGCCGGGCATCTGGCCCATCATGCCGGGCTGCACAGGCTGAGCCGGCTGCGGTTGCGGCGCGGTGCCCTGGGCGATGGCAAAGCCTGCTGCGGAGACGGATGCAATGCCGGCAGCGAGGGCGAGTGAGCGAGCAAGGCGGGTCATGTGCTGGGTTCCTTTGGTTCGAGTTGCCCAACTTTAGCCCCCCGGCATGTCGCCAGCGTCACGCTGTCATGACAAAGCATGTCAGCGGGGGGCTCAGACAGAAATGCGCTCGACCTGCCAGCCACCATCGCGCAACGCCTGCTCCAGGCGCGCAGCGTCCACAGACGACGTCACGGCCGCTTCGCGCGTATCCAGCTTGATGTCGATCTCCGCCTGCGGGTCGGCCTGCCGGAACGACGCCGTGACGCCCTTCGCGCAGCCGCCGCAGTTCATGTTTGCAATGCGAAACCGATGCATCATGTGCTCCTCATGGGTTCTTGTCTGACCGGGGACATGGTGATTGCCCCTATGGGAGGGTTAAGGCCAGCCGCCACAACGCTTCTTCGAACCATCATCGTGATATGCTCCACCCACTCTAGCTTCTTGGCAGACGAACAAGCGCCAAAAGTCCGCCAGCTGGTCGGTTGCTCAACTGTACCGTGCCGCCGTGCTGCTCGGCCGCGCGGCGCGCGATGGTGAGGCCGAGCCCGCTTCCACCGGTGCCACGATTGCGCGACGTCTCGAGGCGCCGGAACGGCTCGAACACTGCCTGCATATCGGCCTCTGGGATTCCTGAGCCGTCATCCTCGATGCGTACCAGAATTTCGTGACCCTTGTCTTCGAGAGCGACGCGCGCCCCGCCGCCATATTTTACGGCGTTGTCGATCAGGTTCGCGAAGGCGCGCTTCAGCGTCACCGGGCTGCAGACCAGGCGTGCCTGCGAAGGACCTGCATAGGTCACGGCTGCGCCCGCATCGGCTGCGGCGTCGCACAGCGTCTCGACCATCGCCACGAGATCGGCCGGCTTGCGAGGCTCGCTCTCTGTCTCGCCGCGCAGGTAGGCCAGGGTCGCATCGATCATCGCTTCCATCTCGTCGAGGTCGGCATCGATGGCGCGTGCCGCCTCGCCATCCTCAATAAAGCCGGCGCGCAGACGCAGCCGCGCGATAGGCGTACGCAGATCGTGGCTGACGGCAGCCAAGGCATGGGTACGATCAGCGATCAAGCGGTCGATGCGACCCTGCATTCGGTTGAAGGCCTGGGCAGCGTAGCGCACCTCGCGCGGGCCTTCTTCCGGCACAGGCACCACCGGGCCCGGGCCACCGAAGCGATCTGCCGCATCTGACAGCGCGCGCAAGGGTCGCCCGATCAGCCGCACCACCAGCAGCCCGAGCAGCAGAATCCCCACCGCCATCGCCGTGGTGGAGAGCAGCGTCGCGTGCTCCGACGCCGGCGGGCGGAATAGGGCGGCGGAGAAGTTCAGCCAGCTACCATCCGGCAGCGGCAACGCACCGAGCAACTGGTGCCCCGCCATGCCATCCTCACCGTAGCCGAGCCGCAGGCCTGTGATGTCAAATTCCGGCACCAGCTCGCCGAGCCGGCTGCGCAGCGCCTCGATACGGGCGCTGCTGGCTTGCACCGGTTGCACGGTTGCCGCGCGGGTCCAATGCATGTCGAGGCTTGCGGTGGAGAGCGCATGCGCGGTTCGGTCGCGCTCCTCGATCGGCAGTTCGGCGACTGCGCGCTTGGCGGCGATGAGGCGCTCGGCAAGTTGTGCTTCGCGCGTGGTGCCAAGCATCGCTTCGGTGCCGATCTGGTGCAGCCACAAGCTACCGAGATGGAAAGCCATCAGACCGACGAGCAGCACAAGGACGATCCGCCCGCCCAGCGTGTCTGGCAGCAGGCGGCGCAACTGCTTCATGCCCCGCGCTTCACAGGCGGCACCAGCATGTAGCCGGCGCCGCGCACCGTCTTGATGATGGACGGGCTGTCGTCGGTTGGTTCCAACTTTCTTCGCAAGCGGCTGACCATGACATCAACCGACCGTTCGGTGCCGTTGAAGGCCATGCGGTTGCGGGCGAGGTCAAGCAGTTGGTCCCGGCTCAGCACGCGTTGCGCGTGTTCGCAGAAGGCCAGCAGCAGGTCGTACTCGCCGCCAGACAGATCCACCGCCGTACCATCGGGCGCATTGAGTTCGCGCCGCCGCGTATCAAGGCTCCAGTCTGCAAAGAGGATTCGCTCGCCCGCCTGGCCCGCCATAGGCTCGCCAGCCTCACCGCGTGAGCGTCGGAGTAGCGCTCGCACACGGGCCAGCAACTCGGCACGCCCAAAGGGTTTGGGGATGTAGTCGTCGGCGCCGAGCTCAAGGCCAAGCACGCGATCAGTTTCCTCACCGCGCGCCGTCACCATGATGATCGGCACGCCCGACTTGGCGCGCAGCGCACGGCAAAGGTCGAGGCCAGAGGCGCCTGGCAACATGACGTCGAGCAGCACCAGATCGACGGGTGCGCCGGCCAGCACTTCCCACATCTCGCGTCCGTCGCGTGCGCCAGTGACGCGAAAGCCATTCTGGCGCAGGAATTTGGCAATCAGCGTGCGCATCTCTCCATCATCCTCGACAACGAGGATGTGGGCCTCATGCGGCAGGCTGTCGGGCCCCATCACATCAATGATGCCGGTGGCCGCCCGGCATCGGGCCACCATGCTGCGGCGTTCCGCCGGCATAACCCCGCAGGCGAGAATAGGCGGCGATCTGTTCCGCGTTCAGGAGCGCCGCCTGTGCCAGATGCGTACGCAGATGCACGTCCCGGATTTCGCCCTGCAGCGCCGCGATGCGGGCCGTGCGCGCCGAAAGGTCGGAGGGTGTGACACTGCGGTCGCGGAAGGCAGTGTCGAGGGCGCGCTCTTCCTCGATCACGCGGGCGCCTAGCGTACTCGCCGCGGCTTGCATCTCAGCCATTAGGCGCTGCGTGGCCGCAAGCTGCGCGGGTGTGAGTTGCATCGCACTAGCCAGTTCGATGACGTGGGCCGGGCCAGGCCAGCCGTTGAGCTCGGCGGCCAACGCCAAGCCCATGCCGCGACCGGCCAGCAGATCGGGCTGCTGCTCAGCCGACAGCGCACGGATGGGGCGGTCCGTCATGCCGGCATAGGGCGAGGGGGTGTTGGCCCAGGCCGGACCCGCGACGAGCAAGGCCAAGGCCATCAGTATCCTGCGCATCGGGGTCTCCTCAATTCTGGTCCATCGGGGTGAAGCGGGCCTGCGCGGGACGTTGGCCGGGGAGCGTCAGCGTGACAACCGCACGCATGCCGCGCGCTGCAGTGAAATCGCCGGTGCCGGCAAGCACGTTGTCGCCGCTGGGCGTGAGTGCCACGGTGGCTTGGCGCCCACCCGCAAGGATGACGGCCTGCGCCGCTGCTCCCGCTGCCGGGATCGGCCTGTCGGCACCGTCGAACAGGAACAGCCGCAGCGTGTTCCCTGCCGCCAGAAGCTCGGCGTGATTGGTGCCGATATCCACCTTCTGCCCGCCATTCGGGCCACGCCGCGGCTCATGCGCGCGCGCGACGAAGGGGGCGCCAAGGGGGACGAGGGTCAGGCTGGCAAGCAGCAGGCGGCGCGGGGTCATGTCGGGGTTCCTCATGGGTCAATAAGCCTCAGCCACCTTCAGCTCCTGCTGGACGTCGCGCAAGCGTTCCAGAGCCGGGCGACCGAAGCGGTGGAACAGCAGCGGCGTCAGGAACGTGTCCAGCAGCGTCGCGGTGACCAGGCCGCCGAAGATGGTCACGGCGACGGGGTGCAGGATCTCCTTACCCGGCTCACTCGCGCCGATCATTAGCGGGATGAGCGCGAAGCCGGCCGAGAGCGCGGTCATCAGCACCGGTGTCAGGCGCTCCAGGCTGCCGCGGATCACCAACGCCAGCCCCCATTTTTCGCGTTCCAGCAAGGCAAGGTTCAGGTAATGGCTGACCTTCAGGATGCCGTTGCGCGTTGCGATGCCAGCCAAGGTGATGAAGCCGATCATCGAGGCGACGGAGAGCGGCTGCCCCGCGATCCAAAGTGCTGCGATGGCGCCCACCAGCGCCAGCGGCACATTGCCCATGATGATTAGCGCCAGCGCCGCCGATTTGTAGCGGCTGTAGAGCACCAGGAAGATCAGCGCCAAGGACACGAGCGAGAGGCCCGCGATCAGCCGTGCTGCTTCCTCCTGCGCCTGGAAGGTGCCTTCCAGCGTGAAGAAATAGCCGGGCGGCAAGCTAGCCGCCTCCATCTCGGCCCGGATACGGGCGATGATCGCGGCCATATCGCTGCCATCGGTATTGGCAAGCACGACGATCCGGCGCCGGCCGTTCTCCCGCAGGATCTGGTTCGGGCCATCGGTATCGCGCAGCTCCGCCAGCAGGGACAGCGGCACGCGCCCACCCGGTGTCTCGATCATCACGGCGGCAAGCCCGGCGCCGGTACGGTCCGCATCGCCGAGGCGCAGCACCACGTCGAAGCGGCGCGCCCCGTCCACCACTTGGCTGACCACTTGGCCGCTTGACAGGGATTGTAGGGCTTCGGCCACCGAGGCGGCGGAGACGCCATAAAGCGCCGCGCGTTCGTGGTTCACCGCGACCTGGAGTTGCGGCACGCGCACCTGGCGCTCCACCTGGAGGTCCGTCAGGCCGGGGATGGCGGCCAGGCGCTGCTGCATCCCCTCGGCCAGGGTGCGAAGCGTATCCAAGTCGTCGCCGGTGATCTTGAGCGCGATTTCCGCCCGCACGCCGGACAGCATGT
Source organism: Methylocystis sp. (assembly GCA_020252485.1). Taxonomy (GTDB): domain Bacteria; phylum Pseudomonadota; class Alphaproteobacteria; order Rhizobiales; family Beijerinckiaceae; genus JADCCX01. Next base: position 4,097 of record JADCCX010000011.1, on the reverse strand, counting down.
GGTCCAGGCGGTGACCGATCGGCTGGCCGATATTGGCGCTGCCGGGCAGCACACTGAGGCGCGCACGAATATCCGCCGAGATGGCCTGTTTGCCGCGCGTGGAAGCATGAAGGGAGACGTCGATTTCGGAGGAATGCACCCCTTCCGCATGTTCATCGAGCTCGGCCCGACCAGTGCGGCGGCCCACCGTGCGGACCTCCGGCACCTGCATGATCAGCAATTCGGCTTGCCGGCCCAGCCGGTTGGCTTCGGCCAGGCTGATGCCTGGCTGGAATTGCAGGCTGATGGTCAGCGTGCCCTCGTTGAAGGGCGGCAGGAAGGAGCGCGGCAGAAAGGGCACTGTCGCCAGCGCGCCTGCGACGCCCACGCCAGCCAACAAATACACGAGGCGCGCGCGGGCAAAGGCCCAGAGAAGCGCACGCTCGTTCCAGCGCTTCAGCACGCGGACCAGCGCACTGTCGCCGTGGTCCATCCGCTTCATGCGCGGCAGCAGGTAGTAGCAGAGCACTGGCGTGACGGTGATCGACACAATCAGGCTCGCCAGGATCGAGACGATATAGGCGACGCCGAGCGGCGCAAACAACCGGCCCTCGATGCCGGTCAGAGCGAACAGCGGCACGAAGACCAGGATCACGATCATCGTCGCATAGACGATGCCGGAGCGGACTTCCTGGCTCGCCTTCGCGACCACCATGATTGCGGGCTGCGGGTCCGGCCGCGCGCGATTTTCCCGCAGGCGGCGGAAGACGTTCTCCACATCCACCACCGCATCATCGACGAGCTCGCCGATGGCGATGGCAAGGCCGCCCAGCGTCATGGTGTTGATTGACAAGCCGAGCAACTGAAACACAACGACAGTGATGAGCACCGATAGCGGAATCGCTGTGAGTGAGATGAAGGTCGTGCGCCCGTTCAGCAGAAACAGGAACAGCACCACGGCCACCACCGCCACAGCCTCCAGCAGCACTTTCTCCACATTGCGGATTGAAGCCGCGATGAAATCGGCCTGGCGGAACTGCACGTTGTTGGCAGTGACGCCCGGCGGCATGGCGCGCTGCAACTCTGCAAGTGCCGCCTCGACCTGCCGCGTCAGCGCCACCGTATCGGCCGCGGGCTGCTTCTGGATCGACAGGATTACCGCCGGCTGGCCCATGCTGCCGGCCTCGCCACGCTTGAACCGTGCGGTGTAGTCAACCGTCGCGACCTGGCGTAGCGGGATCGGCTGGACGGCCCGCATAGCCACGGGCGTGTTCGCCAGATCCTCGAGGCGCGTGGTGCGGCCGATGTTGCGGATCAGGTATTCGCGCCCCGCCTGGTCCACATAGCCACCGCCCGTATTGCCGCCGAACTGCCGAAGCGCAGCATGCACCTGCTCCGCCGTGACATTCAGCGCATGCATCCGCGCGACATCCGGCGTGACGCGATATTGCCGCACCTCGCCACCGATCGGGATCACCTGCGAAATGCCCGGGATGGTCAGCAGTCGTGGCCGTACTACCCAATCTGCCAGCTCCCGCAACTCCATCGGGCTTGCGCGCCCATCCGTGGACATCGCCACCAGCATGATCTCCCCCATGATGGAGGAGATCGGCGCCATCTGCGGGGCGACATTGGCCGGCAACTGCGCCCGCACCAGCGACAGGCGCTCCGCGACCTGCTGGCGGTTCACCCAGATGTCGGTGCCCCAGTCGAACTCCACGAAGACGATCGACAGGCCGACGCCGGAGACGGAGCGCACGCGCGTGATGCCCGGCATGCCATTCATCGCAGTCTCGATCGGGTAGGAAACGAGAAGCTCCACCTCCTCCGGCGCCATGCCTTCCGCCTCGGTCATCAGGGTGATGACGGGTTTGTTGAGGTCGGGGAAGACATCCACTGGCAGGCGCTGCAGCGTGAAGGCGCCATAGACCACGAGGATCGCGGCAGCGACCAACGCGAAGATCCGGTTCCGCAGGCTGGCGGTGACAAGAATGTTGAACACGGCTAGCGGACCTGCGCGATCAGCCCGGCGCCGCTGGTCACCACCCGCGCCCCGCGATCGAGCCCTGCCGTGACCAGCACACGCTGGCCGTCGAGGGGCTGGACCCGCACGGGTCGCGGCAGGAAGCGCTCGGCACTCGGCATCTCATAAACCACTTGGCCGCCCTCGGGATTGCGCACCACGGCCTCGGCTGGGAGCACGATGCCGGCGGCGCGGCGCGGGGTCTCCACCAGCACGGTCACCGGCTGCCCCACAGCGAGGCCGGGCGCGCCGCCCTCGATGCGGAAATGCAGGGGCAGGCCCTGCTGGCGAAGCGTCATACCGCGGCCCACGAAGCCGAGCCGCAGCACCTGGCCACCCGCCGTCATGGCTGACGCGCCGGAAATCTCGGCCACCGCGGCAGGGTCAAAGGCGATGGCCTCCACCCAGAGGCGAGCAGGATCGATGATGTCGAAGAGCGGCTCCTGCGCCTGGATCACCTGGCCGGCGGAGACGCGCACAACGCTGATCAGGCCAGCGGAGGGGGCCACGATCGGCTCCCGCCCCGTCACTGCCGGCAGGTTTGCTGCCCGGCGCTGACGCAGGCCTTCAAGATCGGCGCGTGCATCGCTTATCTCACGTGCCGCGACGGTGCCGGTCAGGGCGGTCAGCCGGCGAACCCGCGCCTCGCCGATCACGATGAGAGCGTCGAGCTCCGCGATGCTGGCGCGCACGCCGACACGATCTTGCGCCGCCATGATGGGCACGACAAAGCCGAGCACCTCGCCGCGCGCCACGCGTTGGCCAAGCACCGGGAAGCCACCTTCCGGGGGCTCTATACGGCCGGTTTCGGAGGCTTGAACGAGGCCGGAGGCATTGGGGTCTGCAACGACTTGGCCGGTCAGCTGGATGGCAACGGAGGCTTCGCCAAGCTCAGCCATGCCGGTGCGCAGGCCCAGCAGACGTTGCGATGGCTTTGGCACAAAGATGCTGCCGTCGGGTTGCCGTCGGGGCGCGTCCATCGGTTGGGCCCAGGCGATCATCGGGACGAGAAGTATTGCCAACAGGGCCACCACGGATGGACCAGCGGCCAAGCGCTCGGGTATCGGCGCACCGGACGGTAAGGCTTGGGGGCGCGTGGCGTTTGCCGGCGGTTCGACGACAACAAGCGGCGGGAGGGGCCGAGGCGCTGCTGCCCGCCCGATGGCGACGCCGAGCAGCAACAGGAGCAGCCCCGCCGCCCATAGGTAGGGCTCGCGTAACGCCATCGAGAGCAATTCCGACGATTCTGGTGCTGCAATCAGAGCCTCGGGCGCCGCGGAGATCTCAAGCGTCGCGGGCAGCAGGTCCATGTCCTCGCCGGCGGTGATGGTGAAGACGAAGTTCTTTTGACCCGGTCGTTCCAGGGCGGAATTGGCGAGGACGTAGATCGCCTCGCCGGCGCGTGTCGCCGTTCCAAGATCCTCGCCGTCGAGGGTGACCTGTACCGTGGCGCCATCAATGGGCTCCGAGGTCGCGTGCCGGTCGAGGTAGAGCCAAAGTCGGCGGTCCGGACCCAAGACCGCCACTATCTCGAATAGCTCGGAATGCGCCTCAGCGCGCGGTGCGGCGGCCGCCGGCGGCGCGGGTTCGTCCCCATGGGAATGACCTTCGTGGCTGAAGGCAGGGCGATAGCTGGGTGCTGCCAGCAGCGCGACAAGCAGCAAAATTCGAATCAGCACGCACGCGCTCCCTAGATCCCGACTACCATCGCGTAATTGTGGCGGCAGAGGACGTCGCGGGCGTTTCCCGATCATGACAAAACATTGCAACAAAGGCGCCTAGCCCTGGGCGGGCGGTGACTCAGTTGGCGAGACGCGTCTTACGGGAAGCAGAGACGGTTGCTTTCACGGTCCCCTTTCCTACGCCACCTCCCCTTACGCAAACATGCTCTCAGCCCTGAGTAGGCCTCGAAATTCCCGAGTATTTGCGGGCTTTTCGCCAGAAGCCTTGATGGTGCGGGAGCGGAATAGTCGGGCTTTTTCTCTCCGAATCGGGGGATTCTCTCCAAAGCTTGAGGGTTGGCTGATTTTTCCAACAAGGTTTAAAGCGTTGATCTGAAATGGTTTATTTATGCTGCGGCGCAGCATGAGTTGGC
>JADCCX010000109.1 GCA_020252485.1 Methylocystis sp. | reverse complement strand
GCCGCGACAATCACCGCCTGGCTGCGATCGCTCGAGCGGCCGAGGCCCGCGTCGGCCAAGGCTACGCCGACGAAGCCCATGGCCCGGCCGGGTGCACGATGAACGGCGCGGTGCCGAGATGGGCCTGACGCCCCGCGAGATCGAAGATCGCTTCGAAGAGGCAGCGATCACGTTGCGGCGGCTGCCCAACCCGAAGGGCTCCGGCCCGCGCGGCTACGGTCGGTCCTGGCCCGACTATGTGCAGGAGGCGCAGCATGCCTACGGCTACCACGAGGTGCGGATCAGGATCGTGCCGACAGCAGCGGAGATCCAGCGCATGGACGAGTGCATCGACTGGCTGCGTTGGCTCGATCTGGACGACGCGAAGATCGTCTGGCTGCGGGCAGAAGGAAAAAGATGGCGGCAGGTCTGTATCCTTGCCGGATGCGTCCGGCAGACCGCCTGGCGGAGGTGGGCGGCTGCGCTTCTGACCGTCGCCAAGCACCTCGCTGCAGACAACAAACGGGCATCGACGCAGCGCACAGCGACGTCTGTGCCGAAATCGCTGCAGTAAGTGGCCGGACCGGACTATCACAGCGAGGCGTTCCTGACCGCCGGTGGGTGCCGAAGTTCTTGGTGCGGTGCAATCCATCGCGTCCGCGCAATCAACTGGCAAGATGCCGGGGGAGATGTCGTGCGCGGCGGGATCGGGCGTGCTCGCACGCGGTCTGGCGCAGGCCTGGCCGAACGCCCGGGCGAAATGTCCTGCAGCTACTGCGGGAGCTTTCACTGAGCGACGTCGCGGGGGCGCGCATCCAGCTCTATCCATGCGCTTTCGGACAGGTCGCAAAACTTGGCACGCCGTTCCCGGCGGACCCGCACTACGATGCCAAACCGTGGAAAACCTGCCTGATCAAGCGCGGACCGGGCCGCGTGCTGTTCTGGAACGTCGCGCCGCTGCCAAGGCCCTGATCGGACCTCAGCGGAGGTAGGTGGCGAGCCACCAAAGCATCGCGCCCCAATGCGTTATCGCGACGACGACCACCGCGCCGGTGAGCAAGGCGGAGGCCACAGGCCGGGGCTTGCCCCAGCCAGTGTTCGGATCGACGCCGCAGTCGTGCTTCTCGTAGCCGCTGGCCATCAGGCCTCCTTTCGGGCTTCGAGGGCCGCGACGCAGAGGTCGCGGTAGCGTGCGAGGGCCTTCGGGCTCGACGAGACCGGATTGATCGCGACCGCGCGCAACCCCTCGATATCGCCGCGCTCGGCAAGGGCGATCAGCCCTTCCAGCTTTCCCCGAAAGCGGGCGTGGGTGGCTGCGGAGAAGTCGGGCGGCGTCGGCATCTGGCCCGTCGCGGCGGCTTGGGAGGCGACAACGGCGCTGGTGCGGCGGCGCTTCTCGTCGACCTTCTTGGCAAAGGCGGTGAATTCCGACTCGCCCATCCCGTCGGTCTCGACCGGCGCGGCGACCGGAGCAAGTTCAGCGTCGATTGCAGCCGCAAGGGCGAGGTCGCGCGGAGTCCGCTGCGGCAAGGCGCGCTGAATGATCGCTTCGGCCCCGCCGTAGGTTTCACAGACCATCGCAAGGTCGATCACCGAGTCTGCAAATGTGTTGCCGATGACTTCGGCGAGGGTCTTGCGGAGCCGCTCGACGGTCTTCGCGGTCGTTGCCAAGCGCCCGCGCGGCTGGCCATCGATCAGGCAGGTGAGCTTGGTCAGTTCGGAGGCGGAGAGGTTCGTCATCGCTCGGGTTCCTTTCAGGCGTTCTTGATGTGGGCGGAAAGACCGGCGGCGGTCACCGCGTAGACCATCGTCCGGCGGTCGCCGAACCCGGCGGCGAAGGCCTCGGCCTCGGTGATCGTCGGGAAGGTGTCGCGCGTCCGCCCGGCGGGGCCACGGCCCCGGCAGGCGACGAAATGGTCGGCATTGGCAAGGCAGAAGGCCTCGTGGCTGGTCAGTGCGCTGGTCTTCATGGTCCGGTCCTTTCAGGTGCTGCGGATGGTCAGACACTGGGGAGACGGACCGGAAGAGCAACTGCGAAGACACTGAATACGTGGAGAAAAAGACGGAAACGGGCGTCTCGCGGCGGCAGTACGCAGCACATCGCGGGGTCAGCCACACGGCGGTCGCGAAGGCCCTGGCGACGGGCCGGATCACGGCGGAGGCCGACGGCTCCATCGACCCGGTGAAGGCCGACCGGCAATGGGATGCGGCCACCGATCCGGCCAAGCAGCGCGGGATACACGCGCTTAACAGGCCGCTGAAATAGTCGGCGAGCCGGAACGGTTTCCCTGCGACAGCAACGATGGCTCTGCTTATTTGGCCGGTTTGGTTGAAGGGCATGCGCCTGCGTCATGTGTTCGTCGTGTCATGCGGGCATCAGCCTTGGCAGCCGGGCGAGGTTGTTGGCGGCTACGCATTCATGGCGACGCCCGCCTTGAGGATGACATCCGCGCCTTTGGCATGAACAAGGAGACTGGCGGCATTGCGCGGCAGTTCGTGCTGGGCGTGGTGCAGACCGCCGATGGCCTGCCTCTCATGCACACAGTTCATCCCGGCAATGTGTCTGAAACCAAGACCTTGCAGGGCATGGTGCAAACGGTCCTGCAGCGCTTCCCGATCCAGCGTATCATTCTGGTGGCGGATCGCGGCCTGCTGAGCTTGGACAATATCCACCACCTGACAGACATCGCCGATAAGGATGGGCGCAAGCTGGAGTTCATCCTGGCCGTTCCAGCGCGGCGCTATGGCGATCTGGTAGAAACCTTTCAGGGTTTTGACTTCAGGACAGGTGACGGGCTGCGAGAGGCCAGCTTTGACGGGCAACGCCTGATTGTCGCGCATGATGCCGCCCGCGCAGTCGAGCAGGGTGAGGCCCGCCGGGCGAGGATCAATGAGTTGGAGGCCATGGGGGACGCCATGGTGACCAAGCTGGATCAGCAAGATGAAGGCAAGAGCGCAAAAGGGTGGCGCGCCTCAGACCGGGGGGCCTATAGCCGCTTCGTCCGTGCCATCGCCGACGCAGAACTCGCCCGCTTCATCAAGGCTGACTTCACTGCCGATCGGTTCAGCTGGGAGGTCGATGAAGAGGCAATGGCCCGTGCCGCCCTCTTTGATGGCAAGCTCGTCTTGCTGACCAATGTCCCCGAGATCACCCCGGCTGACGTCGTCGCGCGCTACAAGGCACTGGCAGATATCGAGCGCGGCTTTCGCGTCCTGAAGTCGGATATCGAGATCGCGCCCGTCCATCACCGGCTGCCAGATCGTATCCGCGCCCATGCCCAGATCTGCTTTCTGGCCCTCACCCTTCACCGCGTCATGCGTATGCGACTGAAAGCCAAGGGGCACACAGCGAGCCCCCAGGTCGCCCTCGACATCCTGTCGCGCATTCAGAAACACACGGCATACGCTGGAAGCCGCAGTTTCCACGGAATAAGCAAAACCACACCGGAGCAACTGGAACTCTTCGAAACACTCAACCTGCCAAAGCCAGCCTGACAGCACTCTTGTTGTAACATTTCTGGCCATTCCGCCTGAATGAAATCAGACACTTATCGGTCTTGTTGATGAACTTGGGGGCGTAGCCCTCGTGTCGGGTGGTCCGACCGTTGATCGCTGAATGTCGTGATTTCTGCGCGACATGTGGGGTCACACAGGCCTTGCGCAGATCGGCGACGAACCCGGCAGCGTCGTAGCCCTTGTCCGCTCCCAGTGTCAGCCGCCGGGTCG
>JADCCX010000108.1 GCA_020252485.1 Methylocystis sp. | reverse complement strand
GTGGTTGTGAAGCTACAGGGTCTCAGGAGAGGGTCGGATGAACGTGCACAAGAATGCCCGGCTGTCGCAGCACAGTCGAGCCGAAGTCGTGCGGCGGGTTCAGGCGGGTCAGCCACCGAAGGCCGTGGCCACGGCCTTCGGTGTCGACGTCAAGACGGTCGCCAAGGGGTGAAGCGGTTCGTGGCGGAGGGTCTTTGCGGGCCTGGCGGATCGCCCTTCGTCGCCGGCGCTTCTGTGGTCGGCAGATCGCCCGGGAGACCGGGGTCTCGCCGGCCACGGTGAGCCGGATCCTGCGGGCCGTGTGCCTGAGCCGGGCCAGGGACCTGGACCCGCCCGCGCCGGTGGTCCGCGACGAGCGGCGGCACGGCCTGGGGCGTTGGCTGGGCGTATGTCCACGTCTGCATCGACGACGCCTCGCGCATCGCCTGCAGCCAGGTGTTTCCCGATGAGAAGAAGGACAGCGCCATCGCCGCCCTGAAGGCCTCCGTCGCCGACTACGAGAGCCTCGGCGTCACCGTCGCCCGAGTGATGACCGACAACGGCTCCGGCTACAAATCCCACGCCTTCCGTGACGCCTGCACCGAGCTTGGTCTCAGGCACATCCGCACCAGGCCCTACACGCCCAAGACCAACGGCAAGGCCGAGCGCTTCATCCAGACCGCGCTGCGCGAATGGGCTTACGCCCAGACCTATCAGACCTCAGATCATCGAACCGCCGAGCCGCCTGTCTGGCTGCACCGCTACAACGGGCATCGGCCACATGGCGGGATAGAGTCCCAGACACCCATCAGCCGACTCGGCCTCAACGCGGACAACCTATTGAGAGCTCACAGCTAGCCGCTGTCGATCGCCTCGATCTCGCGCGCGATCAGGCCATAGGCCAGGTGGCTGGCCGCGGCCCCGCCGTACGACTCAGGCAGCATGGCCCCCAGGAAGCCCATCTCGCCCATCTCGGTCATGATGGCGCGGTCAAAGACCTCGTCGCGGAACGCCGCGACCACGCGCGGCAGCCGCCGGTCCCGGGCGAACGATCGGGCCGCGTCGCGGATCATCCGCTCGTCGTCGGTCAGGCGACCACCCAGATCAAAGGGATTGTCCCAACGGTAGTGGGGGTCGAACGCGCGCTGCCGTCCGCCATCAAGGCCATCCTTCGTCGTTTCACCCGCGGAATTGCCTTGGCAAGCTCGTAAGAGCAAATGATATAAGATTATATCTTTTGCGCGGTCCACCCGCGCCGCTGCGGGGTTCGGATGGCCGGGGCCAACGCCACAAGGGGTCGCACGCTCGTCGAGAAGATCGCCGCCAAGGCGTCGGGCCGCGCGGACGCGCGCGCCGGCGATCTGGTGACGGCCGAGGTGGACCTGTGCTTCGCCCACGACAGTTCGGGGCCTCGTCGTTGGGCGCCCATGCTGGCGGAGTTGGGACGAGGGCTTTGGGATCCGTCGAAGGTCGTGATCGCTTCGGACCACTATGTCCCCGCCGTGGACGCCGAAAGCGCGGCGATCCTGAGCCTGACGCGACGGTTCGTGGCCGAGCACGGTGTCAGCCGGTTCTACGACATGGAGGGCATAGGCCACATGCTGCTGGCCGAGCGCGGGCTGGTTCGGCCGGGCATGCTGGTCGCAGGTGGTGACAGCCACACGCCGATGGCGGGCGCCTTCGGGGCCTATGCGGCCGGGTATGGCGCCACCGACATGGCGGCCATCGCGGCGACGGGCCGCACCTGGCTGCAGGTACCCAAGACGATCAGGGTCGAATGGCGTGGGACGCTCTCGGACGGTGTAACCGCCAAGGACATGATGCTGCTCCTGTGCTGCGAACTGGGTATGGACAACGCCTTCCGCGCGGTCGAGTTCGCCGGCCCGACGGTCGAGGCCATGTCGATGCCGGAGCGGCTGGTGCTGACGAACATGGCCGCCGAACTCGGGGCAGAGACCGGGGTCGTGGCGCCGGACGCGACGACTTTCGCCTGGCTGAGGGACGCCGGAGCGCCGGTCGAGGATGCGGCCGCAGCACTGGCCTGGGCGTCCGATCCGGACGCGGACTATGAGGCGGTTCACTGGTTCGACGCGGGCGCGCTGCAGCCCATGATCGCCCTGCCCCACTCCCCCGCCAACAGTGTGACGGTCGCCGAGGCAGAGGGCCGGCGCATCGACCAGGCCTATGTCGGCGCCTGCGTGGGGGCCAAGTTGGAGGACCTGCGCATGGCGGCGCGATTGCTGGCGGGTCACAGGGTCGCGCCTGGCGTCAGGCTGCTGGTCGCGCCGGCCTCTTCACGGGTGACGGAAGCCGCCTCGCGGGACGGGACGCTGGCGACCCTTATGGCCGCGGGTGCGACGTTGATGCCGTCCGGCTGCGGAGCCTGCGCGGGCATGGGGGCGGGGCTGCTGGCGGACGGCGAGGTCTGCATCTCGACCACCAACCGGAACTTCAAAGGCCGGATGGGCCATGCCGGGGCGAACGTCTATCTGGGCTCGCCCTACAGCGTGGCGGCGGCGGCGATCGCGGGCCGGATCGTCGATCCCCGCGACTATATGGGCCAGCGGGGGGCGGCGGCGTGACCCCCTCTCCTACTGGCCGCACCTTCGTCTTTGGCGATCAGATCGACACCGACCTGCTGGCGCCCGGACATCTGATGAAGCTGGATCCTGAGGCCCTGGCCGCCCACTGCCTCGAGGCGGTCGATCCGTCGTTCGCGAGTACGGTGCGATCCGGCGACTTCGTTGTGGCGGGGCTTAACTTCGGGCTGGGCTCGTCGCGCGAACAGGCGGCGGTGTCGCTGAAGCAGCTTGGGGTACGGGCGGTGATCGCGAAGTCGTTCGCGCGCATCTTCTGGCGCAACGCCATCAACCTGGGACTGCCCGCCGTGACCCTAGCAGAGGTTGAAGAGATCGCGGCCGGGGACCGGTTGAGCCTGGATCTGGAAGCGGGCAGGCTGATCAACGAGACCTCGGGCCGGACTTATGGGTTCGCCCCCTTCCCCGACCATCTTACGGCGATGATGCGCGACGGAGGGCTGATCGCCCACCTGAAGCGTTCCGCCCCCGCAACCACCGGAGCCATCGCGTGAGCCTGAAAGCCCGCCTGACCACGCCGGGACCGGCGGTCCATGCCCCGGGGGCGTTTGACGCCCTGTCCGCCCTGTTGATCGAGCAGGCCGGGTTCGATGCCGTCTATCTGTCGGGGGCGTCCATCGCCTACACCCAGCTTGGACGGCCGGACCTGGGGCTGGTCAGCTTCGACCATGTCGCCGACGTGGTGGCGCGCATCTGCGAGCGCGTGAACATTCCCTTGATCGTCGACGCCGATACCGGCTTCGGGAACGCCCTGAACGTAGCGCGCACGGTCAAGGTGTTCGAGCGCAATGGAGCCCGAGCGATCCAGCTGGAGGACCAGACTTTTCCAAAGCGCTGCGGACATCTGGCTGGCAAAGGGGTTGCTCCGCTAGACGACATGGTCGGCAAGGTCCATGCCGCGCTGGACGCCCGCCGCTCGGACGAGACCCTGATCATCGCCCGCACCGACGCCATCGCGGTTGAGGGGTTCGAGCCCGCCATGGAGCGCGCGCTGGCCTATGCCGACGCGGGGGCCGACGTGGTCTTTGTCGAAGCGCCAGGCGACCTGGAACAGATGAAACGCATCGTGGCGACGCTCGGCCAGACACCCGCCATGGCCAACATGGTCGAGGGCGGCAAGACGCCGATCCTGACCCGCGACGCATTGGGAGACCTCGGTTTCAGGCTGGTGATCAGCCCCGGCGCCCTGGTGCGCGCCTTGATTCCGGCGGCCGAGAGCTTCCTGCGCGCCCTCAGGGCCGAGGGCTCGACCGTCGGCTACAAGGACCGAATGACCGACCTGGCCGGCGTCAATGCCCGCATCGGGCTTGAGGAAATGCTGGCGCTGGGGGACCGCTACGAGCCGAAGCGGCAGGAAGCGGCCGAGTGAACCGGTCTGATCCCAACCTCTACGACCATTGGCCATATCGCGATCGCCCGAAGATCGTCTGGCCGGGCGGCAAGGCCCTGGCCTTCTGGATCGCGCCCAACATCGAGTTCTACGAGTTCGATCCCCCGGTGAACCCGTCCCGGCCCGGCTGGCCTCGACCCGCGCCCGACGTGGTTGGATATTCGCAGCGTGACTGGGGCAATCGGGTCGGGCACTGGCGGCTGCAGGACCTTCTGGACCGGCATAGCCTGCGCGGCTCTGTGTCCCTGTCGATCGGCCTGATCGACCACCACCCGGAGATCATCGAGGCGGCCAATGCCCGGGGCTGGGAGTTCTTCAGCCACGGCATCTACAACACCCGATATTCGTACGGCATGGACGGGGCCCAGGAACGCGCGGTGCTGGAGGACTCGATCCGCTCGGTCGAGGCGGCGACCGGCCAGCGCATCCGGGGTTATCTGGCGCCGGCCCTGACGCATACGACGCGGACGCTGGACCTGATCGCCGAGCACGACTTCTGGTACTCCTGCGACCTGTTCCAGGACGACCAGCCCCAGCCGCTGAAGACCAGGACCGGGCGGCTTGTCTCCATGCCCTATTCGCTCGAGGTCAACGACGTCATCGGTTACTCGGTGATGGGCTTGGACCCTTGGCGCTACGCCGACATCCTCAAGCGTCATTTCGACCAGCTACTGGCCGAGGGGCGCGAGAGCGGGACGGTGATGTGCATACCGCTGCACGCCTATCTGGTCAGCCAGCCGCACCGTATCCGGGCCTTCGAAAACGCGCTGGAACACATCATGGGCCACCGCGACGAGGTCTGGTTCGCGACGGGATCTGAGATCGCGGCCCACTACCGCGAGCACTGCTGGGATCAGACGGTCGCAGACATTCAGCGGCGCGGACTGGCCACAGGCGGATACGGGTTCGACGATGCTCCCCATTGAAGATGGCCTGCCTGAAGAACACCTGATCTATCCGCATCGGCGGCATGGGATGGACCAGTCGCTGTACGCCTGGCGACCGGTGGCGAAGCGACCGAAGGCGCGTTGGCCCGGCGACCGGGGGTTGGCGATCATGATCGTGATGCCGGTTGAGTGGCACATGCTTGATCCTTCTGGAAAGCCGTTCAAACACCCCGGCGCCATGCAGACGCCGTGGCCAGACCTGCGCCACTACACGACACGAGATTATGGACCCCGCGTCGGGGGCTTCCGCCTGCTCCGGGCGCTGAAGGAGGCGGGACTGAAGGCGACCGTGCCGGTAAACGGGATCGCGCTGGAGCGTTACCGGCCGCTGGTCGAGGCGGCGCTGGAGGATGGGCACGAGATCGCGGCTCATGGCTGGTCGACGGACGCGATCCATCATTCCGGTTTGTCTGAAGACGTCGAGTGTGCGCTGGTCGCGCGCACACGCGAGGCCTTTGACCGTGCGGGCCTGACGCCCCGCACCTGGATGAGCCCAGCGCGGCAGCAGTCGTTCCGGACGCTGGGCCTGATCGCCGACGCAGGGTTCGACGTCTGCCTGGACTGGGAGCAGGACGAGGCGCCGGTGGCGATGACCACCGACAACGGCGTCGTCCACGCTGTGCCGCTGATGAATGAGCTTGACGACCGGACCCTGTTAATCGACCGGCGACAAACCGAGGACGTCTGGGCCGATCAGGTGCTGGAGGCGGCGGCGTATTTGGAGGCCGACGCCGGAGCCAACGACCGGCGGGTGCTGGGCTTCATCCTGACCAGCTATGTGGCTGGCCAGCCGTTCCGGATCAGCGCAGTGCGGCGTATGCTCGCGGGTCTGGCGGATGTTGGGGCGTGGTCGGCGACGGCGAGCGAGATCGCGGCAGCCTGACGCCTATTTTCCCACCGGGAGGTCGGTAAGCACCTGATTCAGTTCGACGTAGTGACCGTCGGGGTCATAAACCGACGAGAAGTTCACGCGGATCACGCTGGTCCCGTCGTAGCCGGGATAAGTCACCACATGAGGCGTCTCCCCCACCCGCACGCCCGGTGAGGCAACGGCGCGGGCGAAGACCTCTTCTTGGTTCTCGACGTTGAACACGAGCACGATGTCGCCGGGATGCAGGATATTGTCGTCCGGGGCGCGCTCGGGCCGGGGCGCGCGCTCAGGCCTAGTGTATTCCATCAGGCCCAGGATACCGATGTAGTCGTTGTTGGCGCGCAGGAAAACGAGCCGCAAAGACCGCTCGGCCGCCTCGTCGTTCGGGGCGTCTCGCGGCGTACGGATCACGTTGTCATAGATCGGCACGAGACCGATCGCTCGGTAGAAGGCCAGAGATGCCTCGATATCACGCACGACCAGGGTGGTGCGCCGCAGGTCCAGCGGAACGCGCTGGTCGGCCGACACCCGCTCGGGACCGGGCTCGGCAATTGCGCCGGCGGCACAGGCGGAGATCGCCAAGACCGAAGCCAACAGCAGGGCGCGGATCATCGGGGGGTCTCCAGATGGTTCAGGACATCGGCCGCCGGCAGGACATCGGCGTACTTCAGCAGCAGGTCCGTCAGGTTGGCGTAGTGGTAGCTCTCGTGCTTGTCGGCGACGCATTCGACCGGGACGATGGTCCGGTATCCGCGCGACAGGCTTTCCACGGCCGTGGCGCGAACACAGCCCGAGGTCGAGCCACCGGTGACGATCACCGTGTCGATCCGGTGCCAGATCAGATAGCTCTGCAGCGGCGTCTCGTGAAATGCTGACGGCATGCGCTTGTCGAAGATCAGATCGACCTCGCAGTCGGGCCGAGCGCGCGGATCAAACGCATGACGGTCCGAGCCGAACCGGATGTTCTGCAGGCTGTCGGGCGTGTCGCTCCGCGTGCCCCACACGCCCGCGTCGCCGCCGTCGCGCTTGTAACAGACGCGGGTCCAGACGACCGGCAGACTTGCGGCGCGAGCGGCTTCACTGATCCGGTTGATCCAGGCTATCTGGTCGGGGTCAGTGACGTAAGCTGTCTTAGGAAAAAGGTCCGGCCGGGTGTAAGCTTGCTGCACATCGACGTTGACGACAGCGGATCGCTGGCCAAAGCCGAAACTGCGGCGCGCCGGGTTCGCCAGCACTTCCTCGTAGATAAGTCTGGCGGGCCGGTCATCGCGGGTCATCGTGGGCTCGAAACGCAGATCACCCATCATTGCGGCTTCCCGGACTGCAGGCGCCGAATCTCTTGAAGTCCCGTCGGCGGCGCACGCCAGAGCGGGGCCTCCGTCTCGACGTAGTCGCGCAGCGAGGCGGGCACGTCCTCCCATTGGTCAATGCGCCAAGTAATCAGGTGCATGATCGCCGGCCCACCGCCTGCCCACGCCGGGGCCTCTCCGTACCGGACCCAGGAAAGCTGGTTCGGATTCGAGGCCCCACCCGGCGCCTGGATGAAGAAATCGTAGTTCTCGAAGGCCTGGTAGCGGCGGTCCCCGATGGTCGGGATGTCCAGAAAAAGCGGAGCGGTGAACACGTAGGCGTCGCCGATCCGGCGCGCCTGCATCGTATCGCCCGGTCCGATGCGCTGGACGCGCGCGCCCGAGCCTTGCTCCACCATCGTCGTCAGGCGATCGCCGACCAACTCATAGGTGATGAACTGATAGGGATAGCTCACCGGTTCGACGGCGACTCCGTTTTTCTCCCGCAGGATCTCGTTCGATTCCGCGTCCCGATAGACGTAGATCTTGCGCGAGAACTGCCGCGCCAGCGCCCGCCCGGGATGAGGGCGATCGGACGTCGATGCGTCGAAGCCTTCGACCCGCGCCAGCAGATCTCCCGAAGGGTAGGCCCGCAGAGTGCCGACGGAATACCAGTAGACCGGACGCCCCGTCCCGGTGCGAGCATCGACAAACACGTCGAAGCTTTCGCGGTCGAACCCCTGGCTCCGGGCATCGTCTCCCAAGCCAGCCAGGATGGCCGCAGTGAACGCAAGCAGGATCAATCGTCGCATGTGCGCGCCTCCAATCGGCAAATAGGGTAACCGCGCTTGTCGGCGGCACCAAATGATATAAGAGTATACCAATAGAACCGGGCGGAGGTCAGGGCCCACATCGCAAACTAGGAGGTCCGTCCATGCGTTTTTCCCTTCTGCTTCTCTCCACGGCGTCTGCCGCCGCCATGTTTGTCGCACTTCCTGCGGCTGCCCAGGATAGGCCGTCCGACCAGACCGTCACGCGCGTCGATGAAATCATCGTCACTGCCCAGCGCCGGGAGCAGAACATCCAGGACGTGCCGATAGCCGTTACGGCCTTCACTGACACCCAGCTGGAAGTCGCGATCGTAGAGGACACGACCGACCTCGTGCGCATTACGCCAAGCCTGACGGGCGGTCTGAACACCGGCACGGGAGGCGCCGTCAGCTACTTCATCCGCGGTCTCGGATCGACCGAACAGGTCGCTACATTCGATGTGCCTGTCGCGACCTATGTCGATGAAGTCTACGTCGCCCGCCAGATCGCCAACAACATCACCCTGCTGGACGTGGATCGGATCGAGGTCTTGCGCGGCCCGCAAGGCACATTGTTTGGTCGTAACACCACAGGCGGCGCAATCTCAATCACGACGCGCAGGCCCAATCAGGACTTCCGAGCCTCCGTTGAAGGCACCTACGGATCATTCGCCCGGTATACCTTGCGCGGTGCAATCAGTGGACCCTTGAATGACGCCGTCTCGGCGGGCGTGACGG
This sequence comes from Methylocystis sp., assembly GCA_020252485.1. Taxonomy (GTDB): domain Bacteria; phylum Pseudomonadota; class Alphaproteobacteria; order Rhizobiales; family Beijerinckiaceae; genus JADCCX01. The sequence goes on along the minus strand of JADCCX010000108.1, from coordinate 43,719 downwards.
TCCTCAGAATCGGCGATGACGGGTATTCGCGAAGCCGCGTTACCGGACAGGACCTGAACGGTGAGGACACTTGGGGCATCCGCGCAGCCTTGCGTTTCCAGCCGGGCGAGGCCTGGGACTGGAACCTGTCCGCCGACTACATCGACCAGGCCAAGACCACTATCGGCGTGAACCCGCTGGATCCGCAGTATACCAGCCGGACGGGATTGAGGCGCGGCGACTGCTCCGACAGCGCGGTGGAGTCGTTCCTGAACCAACGCCTAGGCAACTGTGCCCGCACTCGGGTCTCCACCCTGATTTCGAACCTGACTCACGACATGGGCTGGGCCACTGTCAGCTGGATCAGCGGCTACATCTCCACCGATCAGATTTTCTCGATCGACTTCGGCCTCGGCGGCAGCCCGACGCCGTTCGGCGGCTTCGTCCTTTCCAATGACGTCGAGACGAGGCAATGGACGCAGGAAATCAAGCTGGTCGGCGAGACCGGCAGCGTCAACTGGGTCGCCGGCCTCTTCTATCTGGATGAGAACAACTCGACCTATCAGGTCGATACCTTCGCCACGACGCCGACGGCCACCAGCGCCCTGGTGCTGGGCGATCGTCTGCTTGATAACGGGACCCGGTCCTTTGCGGCCTACGCCCAGGGCGACTTCGCAATCACGGACCAGCTCACCCTGACGCTTGGGGGGCGTTACACCGATGAGGACAAGGACATCAGTTTCGGTGATCGGACCCGAGCGACCTATCCGGCCGGCTTCATCGGCTTCACCGGCGCCGCCACCTCACGGCCAACGACCGCGAACCTGATCGCGGCCGGAATACCAGTGTCGCAGTCCACCTCGAAGTTCACGCCCCGCGTCGCCCTCACCTACGAAATGAACGATGACGTGATGTTCTTCGCTTCGGCGACCAATGGCTTCAAGTCAGGCGGTTGGAACGCGCGTGGCACGACCGCAATCACCAACTCTGCCTTCGGCCCGGAGGAGGCATGGTCATACGAGTTCGGTATGCGTTCTGACCTTCTTGAGGATACGCTGCGCCTCAACTTGACCCTGTACCGTCTGGAGGTGGAGAACCTGCAGCTGCTTTCGGGTCAACCTCGCCCCAGCGGCGGTATCGACTTCGTGACCCGTAACGCGGGTGGCCTCGAAGCAACCGGCCTTGAGGCCGAGATCACTTGGAGTCCGACCCAAGCGCTGGAGGTCTATGCCACCGGCTCAATCGCTGATCGGCAATACGTCGACATCCCGCTGCGTAACGGCGCAGGTGGCGTCCCGTGTTCAACGACTCCAGAGCCGCTGAACTGTGTGACCACTCGTGACCAGCCGGTCCGTTTCCCGGAGAGTCAGGCCACGCTGGGCGCCCGCTATATCCTGCCCACCACAATGCTCGACGGCGAGTGGTCGCTGAACGGTTCGGCCAGCTACTCTGACGAGTACTGGACTTCGACCTACAACGATGCGCGCACCGTGACCGGTGTGCCGTTTGGCGGGACGACAGCCATTACGGTGCCGTTATCGCTGACCGCAGCAACCACGGTCTACAACATCGGTGTGCGCTACGAGAGCAACGACGGGGCCTGGCAAGCATCTCTGGACTGCTCGAACTGCGGTGAAGAGTATTACGTCACCTCCTCGCTGGTGGGCCTGGCTTATCCGAACGATCCGCGTCGGGTCACCTTCCGCCTGCGCCGGAATTTCTGAGGCCAAGAGACTGCGCCGCCGGACGCTCCTGGCTGGCGGCGCCATGGGGGCGGTCCTGAACGCTACCCTTCACGGGGCGCGAGCGCATAGCTCGCGCCCCGTCTTCGTCTTTGTCCATGGCGCCTGGCATGGCGGATGGTGCTGGCGCCGCGTCGCCGAAAGATTGGAGGCGTCGGGCGCTCGAGTTTGACCCCCACGCTGACCGGCTGCGGCGAGCGGGCCCACCAGATGGGTCCGGACGTGGGTTTGGGGGCCCACATCCAGGACGTCCTGGGGGTTATCGTGGCTGAGGAGCTGACTGGCGTACATCTGTGCGGTCGCTCCTATGGCGGAATGGTCATCACCGGCGTCTGCGATCGGCTCAGAGACCGGATCGCTTCTGTGTCGCACCTTCAAGCCGCCGTGCCGTCGGACGGCCTGTCCATGATCACACAATCACCTGGAATCACGCGGGAGGGGGCAGCTGCGACTGAAGCCGGCCTGCGCGCCCTGACGCTGTACGGCGTCGCCATGCAGGTCTTCGCCGACGTCATGATCTATGGTGTTACAGCCGGCGACGCAGATGAGGCCTGGCTGCCGCGTCGTCTGACATCCCACCCGCTGAAGACCTGGCTTGGCCCGATCCGATTGACCAATGGCGGATAGGACGACCTTCTTCGGAGATATGTCCATTGCGTCGAGCCCGTGCCGCCGATGGCCTCGTTCGGACCTCGAGGCGCCCACAACCTTCTATCGCGACGGGATCGGCCTGCCGGAGCTCCTGTTCGAGGGCGCCTTGCAAGGCGCGCCTCTGTAGCGGCTGCTGGGTCTGTCCAAAGGGGCAGGCGTTTGCTTCCGCATCCTTGAGGCGGAGGGGCCGCCCTACGGCATGATCGCCCTGTTCCAGGTGACAGCTCAGACCCTGACGCGCATTCAGCAAACAGAAGGGTCAGTCATCGGCGAAGGCGTGCTGGTCTTCCATCGGCCAGGCCTTGACGCCCTGGCGGCGCGGCTGGCTCCGATGGGGCATAACTTCATCGGTGCACCGGAACGGCTGGTCGACACGCCCCAGCGACGCACAGACCTCGAGGTCATGCTGCGTGGTCCGGACGGGGTGCTGATCAATGTGACCGAGCGGGCCTGACCTCAGCGGTCCAGGGCGATCAACTCGTACCAAGTCTGCATGTAGCCGCCGACCCCGCCCTGGAGCATGATCCCGTCGGCGTCGTCGGTGATCCAGACATCATAGGGCGGGTGCTGGCCCGCCATGCCCGAGCTGCCGTCATCGACGAACTGGAAGTGCCTGGCTGCGAACGTTCCAGCCTTCACCGTCACTGTCTCGCGCCCCAGGAAGACGGCATCGATGTTGACTTCGGAAACGATCGGCGGGGTCGCACCGCGATGGTCCGGACTGGGCAGCATGACCCGCAGCTTCCTCTTCTCGCCTTCTGCCCAGTCGAACAAGGCCAGCAAGTAGCCGTCGGCCACGACGGGATGGGTGCCCATGCCGTCGATCGGACCGTTCAAAGGCATTCGCTGGGACAGGCGCCCGATAGCGGGGCCATAGCTCTCGCATTCCACCGCGTCCTCGGTGAAGCGGAACCAGCCCGAGCCCATGAATCTGTCATCGACGGTCAGACGGACGTGGCAATCCATCGGCCTGCCATGCTCGTCCAACGAATAGACGATGTCGCGAAGCACGCTGGGATGCGGCTCTTCGATCTCGCAGTGGGCGCGCAAGGTGCGTTTGCCGTCGGTGTGGTGGGTGAAGCGGAAATGTTCGATTCCGCGCGGCTGGTCCAGGCGCTCGGGCTTCTTGGACGTGTAGAGGATGGTGCCTGTTATGGAGCGGTGCTTCACGTCGAACCCTCTTCGGAAAAGGCCACCAGCAGAAGGGGCCGTGCGGTATTGGCGATGAGCGCCTGGCGACGGAGGAATCGGCGATAGCCGTCCTCGCCCATGCGCGATGGACCGAGACCCGAGGCTTTGAAACCCTGCTTTGCGGCCTCGTAGAAGATGGAGGTCAGGGCCGCATCGTTCAGGCTGATCGCCCCTGCCTCAAGCCGCCTGCCGACGGCCTCGGCCTCCTCGATCGTGGCGGCGAAGACCGCGGCGGACAGGCCGTATTCCCCGTCGTTGGCCAGGGCGACCGCCTCCTCGACCGTATCGAAACCGACAACGGGCAGGATCGGCCCGAAGGTCTCATCTCGCATCACGGCCATGTCGGAAGTGACGCCGGCGAGGACGGTTGGGCGAAGCCACCGGCCGCCGCCGTGGGTCTGGATCTCGCCGCCGGTCAGGACACTGGCGCCCTTGGCCTTCGCATCGGCAATCTGGGCAGACAGCGTATCGGCCTGCCGGTCGAAGATGATCGGGCCAATCTCTCCGGCAGCGATGTCGGGCCAGTTCAGCCGGGCGGCCTCAGCCTTCTGGACCAGGCGACCGAGGAAGGCGTCGTGGATGGGTCGGGCGACATAGATGCGTTCGATCGACTGGCAGGCCTGGCCCGTGGACAGGACCGAGCCGCGCAGCGCCGCGTCGGTCGCAGCCTCGAGATCGGCCCCCTCCATCACGATCAGAGGGTCCTTGCCGCCGAGCTCCAGATAGGCGGGGATCAGACGCCCGGCGGCCTGAACAGCGACCTTGCGCCCCGTCGCCACAGAGCCTGTGAAGCAGATGCAATCCGCCACATCGACCAAGGCCTGTCCAGTCACCCCGTCACCGGCAACGATGGCGAGGACGGCTGCGAGGTCTGGAACCTCGGCGACGGCGGCCATGACCGGGGCGATGAAACGGGGCGTGACCTCCGACGGCTTCAAAAGTACGGCGCATCCGGCCAACAGGGCCGGGACCGCGTCGATCATGCCGAGCAGCAGGGGAAAGTTCCATGGGCTCACCACACCGACGAGCGGATAGGCCTTCCAGGCAGCGGTGTGGCGCACCGACGGCAGGCCTCGACCCTGGATCCACTCGGGCGGGGTATCCGCGGCGATGATGCGGGCCCAACCCTCGATGGAGCCGATGACGCTGTCGATCTCGAGCCGGGCGATACGGCGGCGCCCCGTATCGAACTCCAAAGCCTGCCCGATTGGCTCGGCGTGGCGACGGAGCGCCTGGCCGAATGCGCGCAGCACCTCCAGCCGGGAGGCGGCTCCTCTGGACTCCCAGGTGGCCTGCCCGGCGCGCAGGCGGGCGGCGACATCGCCGACCTCGGCCGGGTCGAGCGCCTGTCCGAGCCAGTCGTGGACGCCGGTCCTCGGGTTGCGAGCGGTGAACTCTCTCACAGGCCCAGCACGCCGGGATTCATCCGATTGGTCGGATCAAGCTCAGCCTTGATCGCTCGGATCAGGCAGCGGGAACCCTCGTCCAGGCTGTCGAGCCAGGGATAGGTCCGGCCGATCTGGAAGTGGGCGGCACCAACCTCGGTGAAGGCGTCGATGGCGGCGACGCGGGCCTCGGCGATCAAGGCGGTGACCTCGGGGTTCTCGCCATAGCGAGGAAGCTTTATCAGGACGTGGGGTTCGACGGTGGCCTCATGCAGGGCGCGACGTTGCTCGGGCCAGACGAAGACGGGCTCGATGAGCAGGGCGTTGGTCGAGAGCGCAGTCAACATCATGCCGGTCTGAACTCCGCCCGCCTCAAAGCGGGGCCTCAACGCCTCGAACCGGGCCATGATTGCTCGATAAGCTGCCGGGCCGTCCTGCAAGGCGACGAGGCCGTGGACCGGCACCCAGCGTTCGCCGTCGGGGCCTAGCACATTGTTGAGTGGGGTGAACGGGCTGGAGCGGACCACACGGGGGATCGACGCTTCGACCTCGCGCCCACCAAGACCCAGACAGAGGCGACGCGCCTCGGCCAGGTCGGCATCGGCTCCGGGGCCGGAGCGGGCCTCCGCTGTCAGATGGATTGACCAGTCGTCCGCACCGAGAAAGCCCCGCCCTGCGACCGCTGTGCGGGCTGCGGCCGCCATGCCCTTGAACAGGTCCCCGCCAGAGGTGGCGATGGCCCCCAGAGCCTTGACTCCCTGAAGCAGCGACGCCCGCTTCAGCCGCATGGCCGCTAGCGCCGGGTCAAAGCCGAACATGTCGGCCGCGACACCCGCCCGCGAGATCTCGGCCGTGGCCGCCAGCGCCTGATCCGCCGTGTCGAAGGCGAAGGAACCGTGAGCCTCATGCGCTGGTGTGCGCATGAGCCGGAGCGTGATCTCGGCCTTGACGCCGAGCGCTCCGCTATCGCCGCAGAATAAGCCAGTCAGATCGGGGCCATAGTGGCGGTAGAAGGTGCGGCCGTCAGCCTTCCGCCGCGCGCCGGTCGAGACCAGCCGCCCGTCGGCAAGCGCGACCGTCAGACCAACAACGCTCTCGGACGTCGTGCCCCAGTGACCGGCACCGAAGACGGCGTTCAGCTGTGACAAGCCGCCGCCTATGGTCGACGACACGCCCGACAATGGGCCCCAGAAAGGCGTCCGCAGGCCTTGGGGTTTGAGCGTCTCGAGCAGAGTCTTCCAGGTGCAGCCGGCCTCGACCGTAACCGTCATGGCTTCGGCGTCTACATGGAGCACCCGGTCCATGCGCGACAGGTCGATTAGGGCGACCGGACCGGCGTCCGAGACATAACCGCCGGTATAACTCATGCCACCGCCGCGCGGGGCGACGGGCAGGTTCAGCCGCGCGGTCTCGGCCAGCGCCCGCGACAGCCCGGCTGTTTCCGTGGGGCGGAGGACCGCGACCGGACGGCGACTGATCTTCCAGATGTCCTGGCCGTAGAGCTCCAGCAAAGTGGGATCGGTCGAAACAACCTCCGGGCCCAGCGCGGCCCTGAGGGCGTCGGCGGGCGAGGCGCGGGAAAGGTCGTCGGCAGGGCTCATTGCGGCTTCCACAGACCGAGAAAGGACGCCGCCAACAGCAGCAGCCAAATGAGGAGTACGGCGGGGCGGGTGACCGCAAGGGAGCGCGCGATGCGGGCATCGGCGTCCGCCTGACCGGTTGCCAAGGCACCCAGCGCCGGACCCAGGTCGGCAGTCAGACGGCGAACAAGAAGGCCTGTAAGGACGCATCCGGCCAGGATCAGCAGCTTGAGGTTCAGAAACAGCGGCCAGCCCGTCGCCCCACCCAAACCGGCCAGACCGCCCGCGCCAAGCGCCGCCGCCGCGACCCAACGCAGACCGAGATCGAACCGGCGCAAGGATGAGGCCGCTCCGGCGTGAGTTAGATGTATTCGCCAGGCGACAGCCAGCCAGACCAGACCAACGATCCAGGCCGCCGGGATCCAAAGCGGATCCACGTCCAGCCATCCCCTCGTCACGGAAAGGGTAAATCCGGTGGGGAACGCGAGGATCAGCGCTGTCCGGGGTGCCATATCGACGTCGGCCAGAAGTCCTGCCGCCCCCAGACGCGCGGCTTGGTCCTTGGCGGGGTTTGCGATCAGGAACGATGCCGTGAACGCGCCAAGGTCCCCACCCAGCCAGTAGACCAGGATCAAGAGATGCATCAGGAGGAGAAGCGCGTCGGCCAAGGCGTCGTCCGCAAATGATCTATTTCTATATCATTTGCACTGAGGCCGGTTGGCAAGCCCAAACGCGATCAGGTCCACCCCTCAGTGCCTAACTGGCGCTGGGAGGTCATGTGGTACTGAAACCGGTCGGGCCGGTAGTGGCCCACGATCATCTGAACCGGGCGGCCGTCGGCTCCGCTCATGATGCGCTCAATCTTCAGCACGGGCGATCCTGACGGCACGTCCAGACAGGCCGAGACGGTTGGAGAGGCCGCTGCCGCCGTGATCCACTGCTCGGCCTCCACGGCACCTGCTCCGGCGCGCTCCAGAAGCGTCAGCAGCGGCGTCGAACGGAGTTCATCGATGTTGTAGCGCGCCGCGATGTCAGCGGGAACATAGGTCGTGAGGTAGGAGAAGGGCTCGCCCTGCAGCTTTCTCAGGCGAACAGCCCTCTGCACCATCGCCCCGGGTTCCAACTTCAGCCGCGCGACGACGAGGGCATCAGCTGGCTCGTCGGCGACCTCCAGCAACTCCACCTCGGTCGTAAGCCCCATCGACTTCAATGACGAGATCAGGGTCTCGAAGGAGCCCGACACCAAGGGGATCACCCCGCCGGTCGATACGATCGTTCCCCGACCCCGATGACGCGAGACCAGATTGTTGGCGGCCAATTCGTTGAGCGCCCGCTTGACCGTGATCCGCGAAACATCGAAGGCCCGCGCCAGTTCCTGCTCGCCGGGAAGGGTCTCACCATCTGCGTAGACACCCGACTGGATGCGCTCGCGCATGACCAGGAACACCTGATGATACAGGGGCGTGGGCAGGGCCCCGTTCAGAAGTCCCGCGTCGTCGGCCTGGAGGTCTGATGCGCCGTCGGCCAAATGACCTATTCCTATACCAACTCAGCCCGCGCTAGACATAGGACGATCCGCCCGGAGCGCGCAATGTCCGACCCATCGCCCTACATCGCCCTCGCCTTGCAGACGACTTGCTTCGCCGTCAACGGCGATGCCGGCGCCCGCGCAAGTCGGCCGCGCATGGCCGACGCGATCCGAAGGATCGGGGCCCAGATCGCAGCGTCCAAACGCTTCATCGGCCCGGATGTTCGGCTGATCGTCCTCCCGGAATACTTCCTGACGGGCTTCCCGATGGGCGAGCCGACGGCCGACTGGGCCGAGAAGGCCTGCCTGACGCCCGGCGGTTCCGAGTATCGGGCTCTGGGCGAGGTCGCCCGCGCCAATGACGTCTTCCTGGCCGGCAACGCCTATGAGACCGATGAACATTTTCCGGGGCTCTACTTCCAGTGCAGCTTCGTTGTGGCGCCGGCCGGAGAGGTGGTGCTGCGCTATCGCCGCCTGGTGACCCTATTCGGCCCCAGCCCCTATGACGTCTGGGACCACTATGTGGACCGCTACGGCCTGGATGGTGTCTTCCCCGTCGCCGACACAGAGATCGGACGCCTTGCCGCCATCGCGTCGGAAGAGATCCTCTATCCCGAGATCGCACGCGCCCACGCCGTGCGGGGCGCCGAGGTGTTCGTCCATTCCTCCAGCGAGATCGCGGCGGCCCTGGCTACGCCCAAGAACATCGCCAAGCAGGCCCGCGCCATCGAGAACCTGGCCTATGTCGTCAGCGCCAACTCGGCGGGCATCGAGGGCATCGCCATCCCCAAGGCCTCGACGGACGCCTCGTCCAAGGTGATCGACTTCCGGGGATTGGTGCTGGCGGAAGCCGGGTACGGCGAGAGCATGGCGGGCTATGCCGAGATCGACGTTGGGAGCTTGCGCCGTTACCGCCGCCGTCCTGGGATGCCGAACATCCTGTCGCGTCAGCCCATGCATCTGTGGAGCCAGGCCTATGCAGGCATGGACATCCAGCCCCGAAACACTCTGCTGGACGGCTCGGGTGGCGTGACGGTGCCGACGCCGGCGTTCTACGCCCAGCGACAACGCGCCGTTATCGACAAGCTGGCGGACGCAGGCCTCATTTGACCCCTCACTGCGCGATGACGGCAACGACCGTGTCCTGACGGCAACGGTTCCATGACGGAGTCTCGGCCTTGGCCCAAGGCCTTACTTTACAGCGTTGACGACGGTCCAAGCTGGTCCATAGTCAAATGACCTAAAAGTATACCATTTGGCCAATGTAAGGGGCTCTGACCCAATGTCGCATTCTCACGGCGTCATCCTGACGCGTAACATGATCCTCGCGGGCGTCGCGTTCGCGGCCCTGGCCTCAGCCGCCGCGCCTGTGTCAGCGCAGCAGGCGACGGGCGCCGGTCAGGAAGCCTACTCCGTCGAGGACATTGTCGTCACGGCGCGCCGCCGCGAAGAAGCGATCCAGGACACGCCGATCGCGATCACGGCCTTCACCCAGGAAACCATTCAGGAAGCGCGCATCGAGAGTCTGGCCGATCTGGGACGCCTGACTCCCGGTCTCATCTATACGCCACTCTTTGGCGCGCAGAATCAGCTGCCGATCATCCGGGGGGCGGCGCAAACCTTCGGACCGCTGAACGTCGGCGTCTTCCTGGACGGCGTCTATCTGAGCGGCAAGGCTGGCGTAGACCTGGAGCTGAACGACCTGGAGCGGGTCGAGATCGTCAAGGGCCCACAGTCTGCTCTGTACGGCCGCAACACGTTCGCCGGCGCTATCAACTACATCACCCAGCGTCCCAGCAGCGAGGTCTATACCGGCAGCGCCGAACTGACCGTCGGAGACAACGGCCTGCGCCGGGGCATGCTGTCGATCAGCGGTCCCCTGACCGACTGGATGGCCTTCCGCCTATCCGGCTTCGCACGCACGTTTGACGGCTTCTACACCAGCTCGATCGATGGTGGCCAAGTCGATTTCGTCGACAACAGCGGGGCGTCGCTCGTGGTTGAGGCCCGTCCGACGGACCGTCTGACGGCGACCTTCCGCACCACGGTCAGCACCGAGGATTCCGGCCAACCCGCGTCGAACGTGATCCGCACCAACTCGGCGCTGGCTACACCGGCAGGTGCTTCGGCAACGCAACAGCGCAACCTGCTTTATCTCGGCGAACTGCCGTCGATCGCCGAGAATGGCATCACGGTGAACACCCGCCGTACTGGCTTCGAACCGACCGATTACGGCCAGCGGGGCGATGCGCTGCGAACCAGCCTGACGCTTGACTATGACTTCGACACCGCGACCCTGACCTCGATCAGCAGCTACAGCCGCCGCAAGACAGAATACACCTTCGATGGGGACAACACGATCTGCGACCGCATCGGCGGCTGCCCCAACTTCGGTTTCCCCTTCGCTCCCGCGATCCCTTTTGGGCAAAGCAGCTTCGGCACGTCGTCCAGCGACGACCGCTTCGTCGACCGCAGCCAGGAGTTGCGGCTGGCTTCGACCGGCGATCAGCGTCTGCAATGGTTGATTGGCGCCTTCTACTACGCCAACGACGTGCGCGTGCTGGCCAAGAGTCAGTCGCCACTGACCGCTGCGGCGGTGGCGACCAACGGGATCCCGCGTTCGCTGTCGCAGATCGACAGCATCGCGGTCTTCGGCTCGCTCGGCTATGACTTCTCTGACCGGCTCAGGGGTTCGGTCGAGCTGCGCTATGAGAACGAAGATCAGAGCTACGAACAGGCCCCTTCGCGCGCTGGCGGCACGGGCTCCTCGGCTTTGGTGCGGAACTCCGACCAGTCGTTCGAGTTCACCACCCCGCGGGTCACGCTGGACTACGACCTCACAGAAGATAGCCTGCTTTACGGCACGATCGCGCGCGGAGCCAAGGCAGGCGGGTTCAACACCAATCTGAACATCACCCCAGCGCAGTGGACCTATGATCCGGAGTACAGCTGGAACTACGAGATCGGGCTGAAGAACACCTTCCTGGACGGCGATCTACTTCTGAATGCCGCCTTGTTCTACACGGACTGGACCGACCAGCAGGTCGCCTGCCAGAATCCCGTGACGCTTGGGGGCACCTCGACCCAGCGCACCTATACCTGCAACGTCGGTCAGGCTCAGGTTCTTGGGCTGGAGCTGGACGGCGTCTGGCAGCTGACCGACCATCTGACGATCAGCGGGAACTACGCCTATACCGACGCCACCTACTCCAAGTTCGTCGACGACTCTCTGGCTGCGACCTTGATCCTGGCGGGTCGTCCGCCGATCAACTTCGACGGCAATCATCTGCCCTACGTGCCCGAGCACAAGCTGGTCATCAGCCCGCAATACAAGCGTGATCTCGGCAACGGTGTGACCTTCCAGGCCCGCGCCGATCTGGCCTATCAGTCTAGGAGCTTCCTGCGCGCCGACAACCTCCAGTACTTCGGCGAAAAGACAACGCTGGACCTACGGGTGACGCTGCGCGGCGACGATGGCTGGCGCATCCAGGCCTTCGCCGACAACGTCTTCGATGACGACACGCCGACGGCGGGCGTGCGCTTCTTCGACTCGGTCAACTACTCGGTGTCGTCGCCGCTGGTCACCGGGGCAGGTCGGCGCCAGATCGGCGTAACGGTCGGGTACTCCTTCTGAGGTCTATGCCGGCCATCGTGACCGGGCTCGCCCTCGCGGCGGGTCCGGTTCTGGCTCAGTCGGAGCCGCCTGCACCGTTGGCCGCCGAGGTTCTGGAGCGTGACCTTTCCGCCCTGGTCGAGCTGTTCCAAGGTGCTTGGGACAATGCCGAGCAGGTCGGGTTCGCCGAAGATCTGGGCTTTCCCGATGACGCGCCGCCTACGCGCCGTCACGTCACAATCCGGCGGGTGGAGGCGCCCGGTCTGGGGCCTTTGGTTCTGAGGCTTGACGAGTATCGCAACAACGACCCGGCCGATGTCGGACGTCAGCGGTTCTACGCCTTAACCTTAGACGCCGAGCGCCGGGCGATCCGGATGGACTCCTTCACGCCGCCGGCCGACGGGCTGGGGGATGGTGTGGCTTTGGGCGACCTGACGCGCGACGCCATGCGGAGCAACCCGGGGTGTGAGACCCTTTGGCGACGCAGCGCCGACCAGTTCGTCGGCTGGATCGAGGATGGCGCGTGCAGCGTGCGCACGTCCTCTGGAACGACGCTGACGATCGACGCGGAGATCGTCCTGTCGGCGGACCAGCTCTGGATGACCGAGACGGTGCGAGACGCACAGGGCCGCGACGTCGCGCCGGACATGCCCGACACACCCGTCCAGTATCGCCGCGCTACCGCCTTCACCTGCTGGCTGGCCGTGCCCCGACAGGCTCCGCAGGAGGGGTGGTTCTTCGCTCGCGACCTGGCCATGCACGACCAAGGCGGAGAGGTGTGGGTGACGACCGACGAGACCTCGCCCCGCACCTTCGGCTTTCGCGTCAGGAACGTGCGCTGGCCGACCGGCCAGAACGCTGACGCCCTGACACTGTATGTTCATGACGCGCGGGGAGCTCAGGCGATCAGCTACGCCTGGGCCGATCCTGACGCGAGGCGGATCGGGATCAATCTGCGCTCCGTGCAGGGCAGCTGCTCGCGCTAGACCCGTCGTTCATCAATCAGGGTACGCTGGTAGCACGACCCGTCCCGGAACCAGTGCCAGGTCCGCGCCCGCGTTAGGCCATCCGAGGCCAGGACGATCAGCTCGTAAAGATGGGCGCCGGGCGAGTCGGTCCGCTCCCACGTCAGAATGCAGGTTCGCTCATCGCCCTGCCAGGCATGACCCCGGATCAGGCCGGTGTCCCAAAACAGCCGACCGTCGCGATACACCCCGGGATGCTCGGCTTCGACAACCCGGCCGTCGGGCCAAGTGAATCGGTTCTTCTGGACATAGGCGTAGGGGCCATCTTCGGGGAAAGAGACCTCGATGCGCGAGGCATGGTGATCAACCTCAACGCCGTCCGTCATCACCGTGCGATAGGTCCCCTCCCATACGCCGGCGTGGCGGACCAGCGCAGGCATATGCTCATGCAGCGGGTTCACTTCACACGGTGCTCGGTGATGCAGGTGCGCTTGAACAGGGTGTCGTTCTCGAACCAGTGCCAGGTCCGGGCCCGCCGGTTGCCGTCCTCCGACAGCTGGATCATCTCGTAGAGATAGGCACCGGGCATGTCCTTGCGGGTCCAGGTCAGGCAGACGGTGCGGGGGTCGATCTCCCAGGCGCGGCCGTCGATGCGGTCGGTGTCCCACCAGATCTGACCGTCGCGATAGACAGCGGGGAAGTGAATCTCTTCCCGCCTGCCGTCGTCCCAAATGTAGGTGTTGATCTGATGGTAGGCGTAGGGGCCGTCGTCGGGGAACTTACACTGAAGATGCGAGCGGTGCCGGTCGATGACGTTGTTGTCGGGATCGACGTGGATATACTCGCCTTCCCACTCGCCAGCGTGGCGGGCTAGGACCGGCATGCCTTCGCGGATACCGCTCATCGTGGTCTCCCTCGCACGGGCGGCGCGATCCGCCCTTGGCAAATGGTATATACTTAGATCATTTGGGCGTGAAACCCCCAATGCGCCTGATCAGTCGAAAGGCTGTGAATCAGGCGCTCAGAAGGATGTGGAGGGGCCTATGGATGACGCGCTGAGGGTTGAGGTCTCGGGCGATGTGGCGACCCTGACCCTGAACCGGCCCGAGACGAAGAACGCCCTGACTCTGACGATGTGGAGCACCCTGCCCGGCCTGCTGGCGGAGGTGGCGGCCGATCGGGCGGCTAAGGTCCTGGTGGTGCGGGGCGCAGGCGGGACCTTCGCGGCAGGGGCCAACATCGGCGAGTTCGAGACCGTCTATGCGACGCCCGAGAGCACCCGCGCCTACTTCGATCGGGTCGGCGAGGCCATGGAGGCGCTGGCGGCGTTCGAGAAGCCGACGATCGCCATGATCGAGGGGGCCTGCGTCGGCGGCGGACTGGGGCTGGCGCTGGCGTGCGACCTGCGGATCGCGGCGGCGGACGCGCGGCTGGCGCTCACACCCGCCAAGCTGGGGCTGGTCTATTCGCTGCCGGACACACGCAGACTGGTGCAGGCGGTGGGCCTGTCCCGTGCCAAGGACATCCTGTTCACCGGGCGGCTGATCGGGGCGGAGGAGGCGCTGGCGATCGGGCTGGTCGATGCGCTGCATGCACAGGACACACTGGTGGCGGCGGTGGCCGAGAAGACTGCCCAGATCGCCGCAGCGAGCCAGTGGACCGCGCGCAGGGCCAAGGCCATCGTCAGCCTGATCGCCGACGGCGAGACGGGGGAGACCGACGAGACCGCCCGCTGGCTGATCGAGGCGGTCGAGGGCGAGGATTTCCGCGAAGGGCGGGATGCGTTCCTGGGCAAGCGCAAGCCGGCGTTTCCGTTTCGGTGAGGCGGACGGGCGGCGAGTCGCCAACAGAGTGCGAGGAGTCTGAATCGTCTGAAATTGACGGACGTGTACTGTGAAAAACACGGTGCGCATCGCGCACATTCTGCACTTGGAGGCGGAGGGTCGGATCATCTGGTCAGCATAAACGACCGACACTCCAAAATGGGATGCAGCGCTGGAACCCTCCGCTCTGGAAGGAGGGGGATCGCATAGTCGTGGAGGGGCCGCTGCGGATGATGGCGTCTGCCGCGAGCCCCCCTCAGTCAGCTCCGCTGCGCTTCGGATCCACCTCCCCTTTTGGGAGAGGATTGTAGGCGGCCAGCCGCCCCGCCAACTCCAGGATCGCCTGACTGTCCCGGCCGATGATCTGGGCCGACAAGGGCATTCCGTCGCTTGACAAGCCCATCGGAAACGCCACGGCCGGCAGGCCTGCCACGTTGGCCAAGCAGGTGATATCGGCCTGGTCGGCCGGGATGGGCTCGCCAAAGCGGAAGGCGGGGCCTCCTGTTGTCGGACACAGCAGACCGACGCGGTCACCAATCATCACCTCGATGCGCTCACGAGCCGCCACGACCTCGGCACGGGCCTCGGCGAGCTTGTCCGGCGGCTGGGCCGCGCCCCACCGGAGCATGCTTGCGAATGTCTTGGAGAAGCCCTCCGGCCGAGCTTCCAGCATGGTGGCGTGTTCGACCATGCCCTCGACCTCGGAGATCAGAAGGCCGCGGCGGCGAAGGCGACCGAGGTCCATGTCGAGCGGGACGGAGCCTTGCAGCATGCCGTCGGCCTCCGCAGCGGTGACGAGGGCCAGGAAGGCCGCGCGAACATCGTCGGACAAGGCAGCGCGGCCTGTGACGTCGAGGACGGCGAGCGGCCCTGACGGCGAGGCCGGGTCCGAAATGGCGATCTCGGCGAGCACCGCGGCGCAGTCCCTGGCCGACCTCGCGTGCACGCCGACCTGGTCGAGGCTGTGCGACAGGGGGGTGACCCCCTCATCCGATATAGCACCATAGCGCGGCTTGATCCCGAACACGCCGCAGTAGGCGGAAGGAATGCGCACCGATCCCATGGTGTCGGTACCGAGCGCCACCGCGCAAAGCCCTGCCGCCACCGCCGCGCCTGAGCCACCGGATGATCCGCCCGCCGTATAGTCCTCGCGCCAGGGGTTCCGGGTTCGCCCGAACCACGGGTTGTCGGTGACTGCCCCCAGGGCCCCTTCTTCCATGTTCAGCGTGCCGAGAATGATCGCGCCGGACGCTCTCAGCCGCGCGACGCAGGCGGCGTCGCGGTCGGCAATTCGGTCGCGGTAGCTGCCTATGCCCGCCGTCCATGGCAGACCGGAGACGGCGATGTTTGACTTCACTCCGACGATGCATCCGTCCAGCGGCGATAGGGCCATACCCGAGGTCCAGCGATGGGCTGAAGTCCGGGCCGCATCGCGCGCGCCCTCGATGTCCAGGTCGACGAAGGCATGGATCTCAGGGTTCAGCCGGTCGATCCGGGCCAGGTAGGTCTCAAGCACCGCGTCCGGTCGCGTCGTGCCTTCTGCATAGGAGGCGGCAAGCCCCGACACCCCGGCAGCAACCTCGGGCTCGAAAAGGCCGATCATCATCAGAACCGCTCGTCGATCAGGCGGATGGGCTTCTGGCGGACATCGATCTGGGTCAGGGCGGCGGTCTCGCTGCGGCCGACCAGCTCGACTGCGACCTCGATGCCGATCTTGCGCTTCAGGATCTCGCCAAAGCGGGCAGACACGGCCGGATCGCCGGGCGCAGTAGCCTCGGCCACCACGATGAAGGTGTCACGCCCGGCGGCGTCGCGGCGCGTCTTGCACACGAACTCCTTCAGGAACTCCGGCGCCTCATCCAACATGGGGCCGATGGCCTGGGGGAAGATGTTGATGCCTCGCACCTTCACCATGTTGTCGGACCGTCCGAGGAAGCCCTCGATCCGTTGGAAGCTCGCGCCGATCGACGACGGCCGGGTAATGACCTCGGTCACATCGTGGGTGTTGAACCGGATGATTGGATACAGGTCGTCCTTGTAGAGGCAGGTCACGACCATATCGCCGGGCGAGCCGTCGGCCACGGGCTTGCCCGTGTCGATGTCGCAGACCTCCAGATACTGGGCGTCCTCCATGACGTAGAGGCCGTCGCGGTCGGGGCCCTCGCCCGCGATGCAGCCGGTGTCGCCGACGCCGTACCAGTCGAAGCATTCCGCCCCGCCCCAGGCATCGGATAGGGCCTGCTTGTCCTCGCGGCCCATGTGGCCCGAGATCATCCGCACGGGGATGTCGACGCCGGGGACCAGTCCGGCCTCGCGCGCCACTTCGGCCAGGCGCTTGATGTAGTCGGCGAAGCCGACAATGGCGGTGGCGCCGAAGGTCTTCATCAGCTCGACTTGCTGGGCCGAACGGGTCTCGACGCCCGTGCCCGCCGACATGAAGACCGCGCTGGTCCAGTGGGTCACGGCCTCTCGCACATAATGTCCGCCGTTGATCATTCCGTGGCCATAGACCGAGTGGACGACGTCGCCCGAGCGAAGCCCCTGCCAGCGATAGAGACGGGCCAGAAGAAGGTTCTGGACCTCGCGGGACTTGGGGCCGAATAGCAGGACCTGGGGCCGACCGGTGGTGCCCGAGGTGGTGTGAAAGATCACGGGCGGGCGCTTGTCGATCGGATAGGACTCGAAGCCGGCGAAGTCGCCGAAGGGCGGAGCGATCTCCAGCGATGCCATGATGTCTGACTTGTCGAAACTGGGCAGGTTCGGCAGGTCGTCGAGGCTCTTGATGTCGCCCTCGGCGATGCCGGCGGCACCCCACAGACGGCGATAGAAGGCGCTCTTCCAGGCGCGAGCGACGCAGCGTGCGAACAGCGCTTCCTGCCGGCCACGGAGCTCGTCGCGGCTGATGGAGGTGACCAGCGCGGTGAAGGCGTCGCCGATGGGGTGGTCACGGGCGATGGCGGCGAAATCGATCTCGTCCCAATAGGTGCGGTGGGTGTCGGTCATCGGTGTGCTCCGAGGAGGGAGAGGATCGCAGCGGCGTCGGGCAGGGTCTCGAACCGGTCGATCATGTCGGCAAGGACGGCCGCATTGGCGCCGAGGCCCGCGAAGTCGAGGCATGCAGCCTGCTTGGCAAGGTGCTGCTCCAGGGTCAGGGGCTGGGCCGGCGAGCCGAGCTGGGCGGTGACCGTATGTCGGAACAAGTGGCCATCAGTCGTGCTGACGGTGAGGGTCGCCGGCGTGAAGGCGGCGGGGTCCGGGTTATCGTCGGCCTCGACCCGGATGCGGTCCGCAAGCTGGAGGAGCACTGGATCAGCCAGCCGCTCCGTCGTGAAGTCAGCAAGACCCACCGTCCCACGCGTGAGGACCACGGCACCCAGCCACGGCAGACAAAGCCGCGCCCAGGCCGGGGCCATGTCGGCGCTGGGGCGACGCCCGACGAGGCGGTGGATGAGGGGTGGCGCGCGATAGACGATCTCCGCCACGTCCGTGGACTTCAGGCCGTGATCCGCCATCAGGGTCTGGAGCGCGACAATGCCGCCGTGGGCCGCGCGGCCGGTCGGGAAAGGTTTCCAGCTGACCTCGGCGATGCGGAAGCCGGGCGCGGGGTCCGTCAGGGGCGTCAGGTCGTGGGCTGTCTCGAACAGGGCCAGATAACCGAACGGCCCATCCAGCGAGGCCTCGGGTCCCGGCATTCCAGCCTCGGCCAGGTCAACGGCCATGACGGCGGCGCGGGCCGCGTTGGCGATCTGGACGGGAAGCGCTGGCTTGCCCTCGGCGTGGGCCTGCATGGCGCCGGAGGCGAAGGCGAGGGCGTATCCGAAGGCTGAGACACCCTGATCCACCGGCAGAAGGCGCAGCGAGATCAGGGCGGCGACGCAGCCGAAGATTCCCGCCGTCGCCGGTCGGAAGAACTTCAGCGGCGTGGTGGCGGCGAGGCCAAGGGAGGCCGCGACCTCGACCCCGGCGACGAGGGCGGTCAGCAGGGCCTCGCCGGAGACTGGATCATTCTCGGCGGAGGCGCGGTCGGCCTCGGAAAGGATCACCGTCCCGACCGTCGCCATCGGGTGGACCACGGCAGGTTCGTGGACGCAGTCGAACTCCTGGGCATGAATCTGGAAGGCGTTGACGAAGGCTGCGGTAGACTGGGGCAGGCGCACACCCGGTCGGCCGAGGACGCCGCACGCGGTTCCCTCGCCCCAGCGACGGGCGGCGGCGAGGACGTTATCGGCCAGCGGCGCACGGGCCCCGGCTGCGCCTACACAGAGGGTGTCGTGGAGGAAGGTCTTCGCCGCCGCTCGAGCGGTGGCGTCGATGTCGGACCAGCTCAGGGCAAGGGCGCGGTCGGTCAGGGTGCGCGACAGGGTCATACGGCGGTCCCCGGCAGGGCGGCGGACAGGGCGGCGACAGTGGTCGTGACACCCAGTCCTTCGACGGCGGCGATCAAGCGCTCTGCCGCGTCTGAATCCATCCCGCCCCAGGCCATGAGGGCCCGGGCCTTGTCGCGCACGACTTCGGGCGACAGGGGGTTCTCTGGGTCGCCGTGGGCGTTGAGCGCCTCGATCCAGCGTTCCACGCCGTCCACCGTCGCGATCAGGCGCGCGCCGAAGCGGGCCGGATAGGCGGCGGTCAGGTCGTCGACGACAGCGACGGACACGCGGGCGCGCAGGGCGGCGATCTCTGGATCGGCCAGGGTGCCGGGCTCGAACTGCGCAAGGCCAGCGTCGCCGTGTATGAGGGCGACCGCCACGCTGTGCTGGAGCGAGAACTTGGCCTCGGGCACGGTCGTCGGCAGCGGCTTGTCGCAGAAGAGAACGCTGTCGCGGTAGGTCTCGACCCGGATCGCGTCGGGCAGTCCGCCAATCCGGGCCCGGAGGGCAAGCGCCGCGTCGATGGCGGGGTGGGCGTGGCGGCAGGCGGCGTGGGGCTTGAAACTGACCTCATGGATCCGCCAGCCGTCGGCGGGGGTCAGCACGGCCTCGGGGTCGGCCTCTGGGGCCATGGCGGGGAAGAGGCCCTGTTCGCCCTCAAGCACCCTTAGCGGTCCGCGAAAGCCCTCGCGCGCCAGCAAGGCCGAGGCCACACCATTCGATGCCGCCCGGCCGTCGTGCAGTGCCTTGACCGAGCCTAGCTCATGCCGGGCGCGCCACAGGCCCGCTCCCTGTTGACCCGCGAGGCCGAGCGCCCAGGCGGTCCGTTCGCCGTCCAGACCCATCAAGCTGGCCCCCGCCGCCGCCGCGCCGAAGCCACCGATGGTGCCGGTCGGATGGAAGAAACGGTAGTGCGACGGCCCTGCCGCCCGGCCAATGCGGATCATGGACTCATAACCGCACACGATCGAATCCAGCAGGGCGTCGCCGTCGGTCACGCCGAGGTGCTCGGCCAGCGCGAGGGCGGCGGGCATGACCACGGGTCCGGGGTGCAGCAAGGCGCGGCGATCAACGTCGTCCATCTCCAGGATCGCGCCCGCCGGGCCGTTGGCGAGCGCCGCCGCCTGAGGCCCGACACGCCCTCGGCCGACGATGCGGCAGGGGCCCTGGCCTTCCGCTTCGGCCAGGGCCGCCACGCGCGCCACGTCCGCCTCTCGTGACCCCGCCACGGCGCAGCCGACCCAGTCCAGCAGGTGAAGCCGCGCCCGCGCCCGGTCATCGGCCGAGACCGGCCGGGCCAGCACGTCCGCCAGCCGTTCGGTGATGGAGGACAAATGTCCGGACATATGCTGTTATCGCGTCCCCGGCCCTCGCCGGTCAAGCCAGAGCACGCCCCGACCAATGCCGATTTTCAAGACGATGGACGCCGCGATCGACGCTCTCAAGTCGGCGCTGCCGAACGGCGGCCGCGTCTTCATCCCTGGCTGCGCGGGCGAGCCGCTGGCGCTGGCGGAGGCCCTGGCGCGGCGGCCCGAAGCGGCGGCGGGGTTGGCGTTCGAAGGCGTGTGGGTTCCCGGGGTCAATCGCACGGACTGGGCCGGGCTGCATGCACAGGCGCGGGCCGAGGCCATCTTCCTGGCCCCCGAATGGCGCGACAGCTTCGAGGCGGGTCAACTGGCCTTCTCGCCCCTGACCTACACCCAGTCCTGGAGACGGCTGTCAGAGCGCCCCTTCAACATCGGGGTCTTCACCATTGCTCCACCGGACGCCGACGGCCGATGCAGTCTCGGTGTCGCGGCCGACTTCAGCCCGGCAGTGTTCGACCGGACCCGGCTCCGGATCGGCCTGATCCACGCCGGGATGCCCGCTGTGAGCAATGGTCCGTCCGTGCCCTTGGCCGCCTTTGACGTTGTGGTCGAGATCGACACGCCCCTGCCCGGCTATGATGCAGGCGCGATCGATCCGGTCAGCGCCGCCATCGCCGTGCGAGTCGCCGCCTTGGTCCCGGACGGCGCGACCGTTCAAACCGGCCTCGGCAAGATCGGAGTGGCGACGCTTGCCGCGCTGGCCGACCGCCGGGGCCTGTGGATCCACTCGGGCATGGTGACCGAGCCGCTGATCGCGCTGCTGGATCGCGACGCCGTGGACGGGGTGACGACGGGGGTCGCGCTTGGTTCCGCCGACCTCTATGCCCGCGTCGCCGACGATGCGCGCGTGCGGTTCCGGCCGGTGGGAGACACCCACGCGATCTCGACGCTCGCCGCCGTTGCGCAGTTCGTCGCCGTGAACTCGGCCATCGAGGTCGACTTGTTCGGCCAGGTGAACGCGGAGTGGATGGACGGGCGGCAAGTATCCGGCGCGGGCGGGCTGATCGACTTCCTGCGTGGGGCGTGGGCGTCCGCAGGCGGCGTGCCCGTCGTCGCCCTGCCCGCTTCGGCGAAGGGGGATGCGCTCAGCCGGATCGTACCGCGGTTGTCCTGCCCGCCAAGCATCGGGCGCGGAGATCCGGTCGTGGTCGTGACCGAGCACGGCGTCGCCGATCTGCGTGGCCTTTCGATCGAGGCGCGCGCGCAGGCCCTGATCGCTGTCGCCTCGCCCGCACACCGTGATGCATTGGCCGACGGCTGGTCGGCGATGCGTCGGGCGATGTAGGGAGAACCATGGCCGCGCCCCGCTATCGCCAGCTCGCCGAGACCCTGCGCGCCGCCATCGCGCGCGGGGACTATGCCGTCGGGTCTCAGTTGCCGCCCGAACTGGAACTGGCCCAGACGCACGGAGTGTCGCGCCACACCGCTCGCGATGCCATCCGGCTGCTGACCGAGGCCGGGCTGATCGCGCGGCGGCGCGGGGCAGGCACGACGGTGATCGCAGCCGCCAGTCCCTCAGCCTATGTCCAGCCGCTGGGCGGGGTCGAGGACCTGATGCAGTACGCCCAGACCGCCAGGCTGAAGGTGCTGGCGCAGAAGGAGCGTCGGCTGAGGCCGGACGAGGGCGCGCGCATCGGCGGTGATGTCGAGCAGGTCTGGCTGGTCATCGACGGGCTGCGCATCGCGGAGGCTCTGCCGCTGGCCCTGTCGCGCATCTATGTCCCGCAGCCGTTCACCGGCGTGGCGGGGGAACTCGGCGAGGGGCGCAGCGTCCATGCTCTCCTGGACGAGCGGTTCGGCGTGGCGGCGGGACGGATCGATCAGGAGATCACCGCCGAGCTGCTGTCGGCAGCGGATGCAAAGGCGCTGAAGGCCGAGCCGGGTGGGGCGGCCTTGCGCACACTGCGACGGTACCATGGAGATGACGGTGCGCTGATCCTGGCGTCGGACTCGGTGCATCCCGGCGGTCGGTTCGTCTATGCAATGACATACCGGCGGGAGGGGTAGAACCATCCTCCCCCGTTCCGCTGCGCTACTCGGGGGAGGATTTCAGGCGCGTCCTGATGTCGCGTCCATGCTCATCCAGCCCCGGAACCTTCGGGTCGATCACCGCGGGCTCCTCACGGAAGCGGATGGGCGTGCCTACGATCTCGTTGCCGTTCGTATCTCGCGCCAGCATGCCACGCGCCTCCAGCGCCGGGTCTTCGAAGGCGGCCTTAAGCGTCCGGACCGGAGCCCAGCACACATCCTTGTCGGCGAGCCAGATCTCCCATTCGGCCAGGGTCCGCTCCCCGAACGCCTCGCGCAGGAAGGCCCGCAGCGGCTCCTGCCCCCGGCCCGGCGGCAGTTCGGCGTAGTGGATCAGGTCCTCGCGCCCCAGCGGCCTCAGCAGGTTGCGGGCGAACTTCACTTCCGCCCCGCCCAGGGCCAGCCAGCGGTCGTCGGCGGTGCGATAGAGCCCGTACATGGCGTTGCCGCCCCAGGAGCGCTCATCCTTGACGACATGGGCCTCGCCGGTCGCGAAGACCCTTCCCGTGACGTTGGGGGTCCAGGCCAGGACGCTGTCGAACATGGCCACATCCAGATAATCGCCCTGCCCGGTCTCTCGCTTGCGCAACAGCGCCATCAGCACGCCCGAAAGCGCCGTCAGCGACGCAAGCGCATCCGCGACCGGCATGGCGGGCATGGCGGGCAGGCCGTCCTGACCCTCGTTCAGCGAGACGACGCCGACCAGCGCCTGGACCGCCACGTCATGGGCGGGGCGGTCGCGATTGGGACCGTCCTGCCCGAAGGCCGAGATGGCGCAGTAGACCACGCCCGGATTGACCGCCCGCACGGAGTCGTAGTCAACGCCCAGCCGCCTGGCCACGCCGGGACGGAACGCCTCGACCACCACGTCGGCTTGGGCAGCGAGCGCCATGAAGACCGCGTAGTCCGCCGGGTCCTTGAGGTTCAGCTGGATGGAGCGCTTGCCGCGATGGGTGTTCCTGAACCAGACGCTTTCGCCGTTCTTGCGATAGCCGACGTGGCGGGTCGGCTCCCCCTCCCCCGCCGGTTCAACCTTGATCACCTCGGCGCCGTGGTCGGCCATCATCAGAGTCAGCATCGGCCCCGGGAGGAAGAGGCTGAGGTCGAGGACCTTGACGCCTTCCAGTTTCACCGGCCCAGGACCTTGGCCGTCTGCTCGCCGAGCTTGGGCGCGCGAACGCCGGGAGCGCGTTCGCCATCGATCTTCACCGGGCTGGCCAGCATGTGCAGGCCGCCATCGCGGTCGGGGTGATCGACCACGTCGCGCATGCCGACCTCGGCCACGAAGGCGTTAGCGAGGGCCTCGGCCACATTGCGGACCGGCGCGAAGGGGACTTCTCCACCGAGGAGAGCCAGCCAGCCGTCCGTCGTGCGGGTCGAGGTGACGGCATCCACCGCCTCGCTGAGCGCGGCGAGGTCGGCCCAGCGGGAGGGAATGTCGGCGAAGCGCGGATCGGCCTTCAAATGCGCCGCCCCGGCCAGTTCGCAGAAGCGGTCCCAGAACTTGGGCGTCTGGCACATCAGCAGGCCCCAGCCGTCCAGGGTCTTCACCAGCTGGGACGGCGCGATCGAGGGGTGGGCGCCGCGCGGCAGGCGGCCGACGTCATGCCCCTGGTTCATGGCCCAGACGGCCGGATAGCTGAGCTGATGGAGCGCCACATCGAACAGGCTGACGTCCACGTCACAGCCGACGCCGGTCTCGCGGGCCTTCAGGATCGCGCTGACCGTGGCCATGGCCCACATCGTCCCGGTCATGAAGTCGACCATCGACAGGCCGAACCGGGTCGGCGGTGCGTCCGGCTCTCCGGTCAGGCTCATAAAGCCGGCCTCGGCCTGCATGAGATAGTCGTAGCCGGGCCAAGCCTCGCGGCTGTTCTTCCGACCATAGGCCGAAAGGTGGGCGCAGACGATCGACGGCTTGATGGCCTCGAGCGCCGGATAGTCGATCCGCATCTTGGCGGGCTGGTCGCCGCGCAGGTTGTTGACCACTGCATCGGCCGACTGGACCAGCCGCTCGAACTCCGCGCGTCCCTCCGGCGTCTTGATCTCCAGCGCGACAGAGGATTTCGAGCGGGAGAAGGTCTGGAAGAACTGGCTGTCGCCCTCGCCCAAGAAATAGGGGCCGGTCTGACGGCTGACGTCCCCGCCCATCGAGGGCGCTTCGATCTTGATGACCTCGGCGCCCAGTTCGGCCATCAGCATGGTGCCGTAGGGGCCGGCCCCGTACTGCTCGACCGCGAGGACGCGGACGCCTTCCAGCGGGCGCATCAGATCTTGTTCCTCGCCACCAGCTGCTTGGCGATGATGATGCGCTGCATCTCGTTGGTGCCCTCGCCGATGCACATCAGGGGCGCGTCGCGGTACAGCCGCTCGATGACGTACTCCTTGGAGTAGCCGTAGCCGCCGTGAATGCGCATGGCCTCGGTCGCCACCTCGACGGCGGTCTCGGAGGCGAAATACTTGGCCATGCCCGCCTCCATGTCGATCCGGCCGCCGGCGTCGAAGGCGCGTGCTGCGTCCTCGACCAGAAGCTCGGCCGCGCGGGTGCGGGCGGCCATGTCGCCCAGCTTGAGCTGAATCGCCTGATGCTCGGCGATGGGCTTGCCCATGGTCTTGCGAGTCTGGGCGTAGATGACGCTCTCCCTCAGCGCCCGCTTGGCGATGCCGACCGAGCGCGCCGCGATGTTGACGCGGCCGATCTCGAGACCGCCTGTCGCCATCAGGAAGCCCTTGCCCTCCTCGCCGCCGACCAGGCTGAGCTCGGCGTCGCAGCGGTAGCCGTCGAAGATGAACTCGCCGGAATCGATGCCCTTGTAGCCCAGCTTCTCCAGCTTCTTGCCGTTGGAGATGCCCGGCAGGGGGGCCTTGGTCTCCGGGTCGATCTTGGAGACGATCAGCATCGACATGCCCTTGTGGCGCGGCTGAGCCTCCCGGTCCGTCTTCACCAGAAGGGCGCAACAGTGGCCCATGATGGCGTTGGAGATCCAGGTCTTGGTCCCTGTCACGACATAGTCGGAGCCGTCCCGCGTCGCGACCGTGCGGATGGCCTGAAGGTCGGTGCCGGCGTCTGGCTCGGTCAGGCCCAGGCCGCCGCGCATCTCGCCGGTGACGAACTTCGGCAGCCAGTAGTCCTTTTGCTTCTGCGTGCCGAAGCGCTGGACGACAGTCGCCATCATCAGGTGGGAGTTGAAGATGCCCGTCAGGCTCATCCACTCCTCGGCGATGCGCATGACGATGCGCGAATAGGTCGTCGCCGACAGGCCCAGTCCGCCGTACTCCGGATCGATGATGGCCCCGAACAGGCCGAGCTCGGCCATGTCGTCGACCAGATCGGCGGGCCAGATGTCGCCGTGCTCCAGCTCCATGGCGACGGGTCGGACCTTCTGTTCGATCCACTTGTCGATGGCGTCCAGGATGGCGCGCTCGTCGGCATCGGAGAGGATGGGCGAGTGAACATTCATGTCAGTAGTTCCCGACGCGATCCTCGACCGCGTTGCCGCGCCCTGGGATCAGCATGTTGCGCACGAAGGTACAGACCTGAACCCCGTCCTGGTTCAGGCCGATGGTGCGGATGGTGACGATACCCTGTCCGGGTCGCGACTGGCTCTCGCGCTTCGCCAGAACCTCGCTCTCGCCATAGATCGTGTCGCCGGCGAAGACGGGGGCGGTGAACTTGACCTCGTCCATGCCCAGGTTGGCGATGGCCTTCTGGGAGCAGTCGGTCACGCTCATGCCGATCAGCAGGGCCAGGGTGTAGGGGCTGACCACGATGTTGCGCTTGAACTCCGAGGCCTTGGCGAACTCGGCGTCGAAATGCAACGGGTGAGTGTTCATCGTCATCAGCGTGAACAGGTGGTTGTCGTACTCCGTCACCGTCTTGCCGGGGCGGTGCTCATAGACATCGCCGACGATGAAGTCCTCGAAGTAGCGGCCGAAGGTCTCGCGGTAGCGTTGCGGGCCAACTTCCTTGAATTGCTGCACCATTCAGGCGTCTCCGACGTGTTCCAGGGTGCGCATCGCGGCGCGGATCAGGGGTTTCTCGATCAGCTTGCCGTCCAGCAGGGCGGCGCCGCCGCCGGCCGCCTCGAAGGCGTCCAGCACACGCCGGGCGCGGGCGATCTCGGCTTCGGTCGGAGTGAAGACGGCGTGGACGGGGGCAATCTGGGAGGGATGGATACAGGCCCGGCCGGTGAAGCCCATGGCCTTGATGCGCTGGGTCGAGGCGATCAGGTCGGCCTCATCGGCGATGTCGAGGTGCGGCACATCGAGCAGTTCGACGCCAGCCCGCGCGCAGGCTGCGGTCAGCACCCCCCGGGCATGAAACAACGGCTCCCACGCCATGGTGCAACCGAGGTCGGCGGCATAGTCGGCCCCGCCGAACAGGACGCCCTTCACCCCCGGCGCGGCGGCGATGTCCCAGGCGGCATAGAGGCCCTCGGCGCTCTCGACGATGGGCCAGAGGGGGGCGTCGCAGGCGGCGCGGACGGCGTTGACGTCAGCGGCCGAGGCTGCCTTGGGAATCATGACGAAGACCGGCTTGGCCCCGTTCAGCGCGGCGAGGTCGCCCTCGCTGTCGGCCGTCCCGACCGCGTTGACCCGCAGTCCGAACCGTCCGTCCAGCGCCGTGATCGCCGCCCCTCGCGCCGCGTCCTTGCCGTCCGGCGGCACAGCGTCCTCCAGGTCGATACAGACGGCATCGGCCCCCGCTCCGGCCGCCTTGTCAAAGCGGTCGGGCCGGGAACCAGGCACGAATAGGAGCGAGCGATAGGCCATGACGCCTCGGATCAAATGTCCGGACATTTAGTCGGAGCGAGCCGCCGAGGTCAAGCCGTCCCGACCGCCATGCCTCTTTGGACGGCTGGGCGACTGGCCGTATCGTCATGCCAACGCCTGAGCGACGGGTAGGCGTCCAGCCACCCCTCCAGCCGCTTGGCCGAGGTCGCGACGACCGGGAACAGTAGGCAGTCCACCACGCTAATCGCCTCGCCGCAGACCCAGGCCCGATCCGCCAGCCGCGCCTCAAACACATCCAGCGACCTGCGCGCCCCGCCGGTCATCGTCTCAATCAGCCAGGGGTCGGGCGTCGGCGCCAGTTGCGTGGCGAAGAACTGCATGGCGAAAGGCATGGCGACGGAGGAGGAGATGGCGGAGGCCCACATCATCTGCTCGGCGCGGATCGCGGGGTCGTCGGAAGTTAGGCCGTTCGCGCCTTTCTCGGCCGCGTACCAAGCGATGGCCAGGGTCTCGGCCAGCACGAGAGGCCGTCCGCCCGGTCCGTCCGGATCGCGCATTACCGGGGTCTTGCCGAAGGGGTTCAGCGCCAGGAACTCCGGCGTCCGGTGCTCGCCCTTGGTCAGGTCGACCATGGTCGCGCGGTAGGGCAGGCCTGCCTCTTCCAGGGCGATGTGGACCTTCTGACCGTTCGCGGTCGGGACGGACCAGAGCTCGATCATGCGGCGGGCGACGGCACGGCGGCGGCGAAGGCCTCGGCGATCTTCGCGCGGTGGGTCACCCAGACGCCGGGCTTGCCGGCGATATGCTCCAAAAAGCCCCGGAAGGCGTCGATTCGGCCCGGTCGACCGATGATGCGCAAATGCAGCCCCAGGCTCATCATCTTGGTGTCGCCCTCCAAGGCCTCGGCGTGCATCTGGTCGAAGGTGTCGGTGGCGTACTGCAGCCAGTCCCGCGCCGTCAGGGCCGGGGCCAGCCAGAACTTCATGTCGTTGGAATCCAGCGCATAGGGCAGGATTACGATAGGTTTCGCCCCGTCCGCCGTCTCGACCACATCCCAGAAGGGGAAGTCGTCGGAATAGTCGTCCATGTGATAGGCGAACCCCTCCTCGACCAGCAGCCGCCGGGTCGCCTCGGTGTGCAGGTAGCGACTGAGCCAGCCGGTCGGGCGCTTGCCGGTCGTGCGCTCGATCGACTGCCAGCCCTTCCGGATGAAATCCCGCTCCTTGTCCTCGTCCATCCAGAACTGGTGGGCCCAGCGCCAGCCGTGGCAGCAGACCTCGTCGCCCCGCGCGACGATCTTCGCCGCCAACTCCGGAGCCCGCTCCAGCGCCAGCGCCGCCGCCGTCCAGGTCGCCTCGATCCGGTGTTCGTCCAGCAGCTTCAGGATACGCGGCGCGCCGGCCTTGATGCCGTACTGATAGTTCGACTCGTTTCCGTGCATGCGCATCGGCCGCTTGGGCACAGCGGACAGTTCATCGACCGGCTCTGGCCCTTTGTCGCCGTCGCGGATGTTTTGCTCGGCCCCCTCCTCGACGTTGACCACGATGGACAGGGCCAGGCGATGGCCGCCGGGCCAGGTGAAGTCGGACGGAGCGGGCATCAAAACCTCTCGCGGCGGATCCTATGATCGATTGATATAACTTTATGCGTTTTCAGGGGAAGGGCATGCGATGATCATCGGCGAAATCGAGGTCCTGCGCTGGCTGCACATCCTCGCCATGGTCTACTGGCTGGGCGGAGATTGGGGGGTGTTTCAGACATCCTACAACGTCGTGAAACCCCGGCTGAGCCTCGACGAGCGGCGTCGGCACATGGAGACGGCCTACCGCATCGATATCCTTGCACGGACCGGGATCATCCTCCTGCTGCCGCTTGGGCTGCATATCGGGACCCTGTATGGCTTCGCGCCATGGGACCGCATCTGGCTGGTTCCAATGTAGGCTGTGTTCATCGCAGGGCTCAGCCTGACCTGGACTGCCTTCTTTCAGCGCGAAACGGACCTAGGCATCCGGCTTACCAAGATCGACGAGGCGCTGCGCTTCATCCTGATCCCGGCCCTCCTGATCGTCGCAGTCACCTCCCTTCTGGGCCAGGGACCTCTGGCCGTGGGTGAGGGCGCGCTGTGGCGCCCTGCGAAGATCACAGTCTACAGCTTGATGCTGGTCATCGGGCTTGGCATGCGCTTCATCATGCGGGCGTGGACCACACGTTTCCGTCGCCTCGCCGAGGGACCCAACCCCCAGGAAGAAGCCGCGCTGAAGCGCGAAATCGACATCGGACGCGGCCTAGCCTACGTCTACTGGATCGGCATCGCCTCGGTGGCGTTCCTCAGCGCCAAGCCGTTCTGACCGATCAGTGCGGCTCCTCACCGCCGGAGACATTCAGGCTCTCGGCGGTGATGTATCTGGCCTCGTCCGAACACAGGAAGGCGACGGCGTCCGCTGTGTCCTGCGGCAGGCCCGGGCGGCGCATCGGAATGCGATTGGCCATCGCCTGCAGGTAGTCATCGACTGAGGCAGCCCCCACGACCTTGGCGAAATACTCGTTCTGCCAAGCCCCCAGACCCGTGGTGACGTGATTGGGGCAGACGTTGTTCAGCGTGATCCCGTGCGGGCCCAGTTCAATCGCTGCCGACCGCGTCAGGCCCACCAACCCGTGCTTGGAGGCCGTGTAGGCCTGGGCGTGGGGGAAGCCGGACTTGGCGGCTTGGGAGGCGATGTTGACGATCCGCCCGCCGCGGCCCTGCCTGATCATCACCTCCGCGGCCGCCTGGATGCCGTAGAAGCAGCCAGACAGATTGACATCGATCACGGCGCGCCAGTCGTCGGGCGTCACCTCCATCAGCGGCTTCATTATGTAGCCGATGCCGGCGTTGTTGACCCAGATGTCGAGACCGCCGTGCGCCTTGACCGCATGGGCCGCGAGAGCCCGGACCTGAGCCGGATCGCGCACGTCGCAGACACAGGTCGATGCGCCCGGCAGTTCGGCCGCGATAGCCGCCATTTCCTCCGTCGCGCCGATCATGGCGCCGGGCGTGGCCGCGTCCTTCGAGGCGCCGATATCGGAGATGACGACCCGTGCCCCCTCCCCTGCAAGTTTGCGCGCTATGGCCTCGCCCAACCCCTTGCGACGGCCCGAGCCGGTGACCACCGCCACCTTGCCGTTGAAGCGGTCCATCAAAGGCTCTTGGTCACGAGGAAGGTCACGTCGACCATCGCCTGGAACTCACCCGCGATCTTCTGCGCCTGCGGCGTCGAGACCTCGGCGAAGAATTGGTCCATGTCACGGACATCAATGGTCTCGATGTAGCCGTATGGCGGGGTGGCGTCGGAGCCGAGCAGACCTTCGACCTTGTGGACCTGAAAGTCATCGACCGACGCCATAGCCCTGACCGCGGGGATATCGGTCGCCCTGGCCCAGGCCTCGTAGACCATCGGGTCCTGGCCCGGCTTCAGGTTGAACAGGGCGAAGATTCGGGTGGCAGCCATGTGCGTCATCCTGGAAACTGAAGGAACCCTCGACGGGCAAATGATATAATCCTATATCATTTGCGCGCGGCAACCCCCGGAGGTCGATGATGGATGGTTCACCCGATCTGAAGAACGCCGGCCCGGCCCAGTCCTACTCCGGCCCGCCCGACTATCGCGTGGTTGGTCGCCACGGGGTCTTTCCGGAAACCAGTCACGACGAGATCGCGCGCTTCAACTTCCTGGCCCACATGAACCGGCACTTGTCGACCCGGATCATGCCAGCGGTGAAGACGGCGTGGGAGCGCCGCGCCGGTCCAGCGTTCGAGACCCGCGAAAGCCGCGCGCCGAAGGACCGCCACGAGGTGCGCAAGGCCCTGCTGCAGGACCCCTACTACCAGGCCTGGTCGGCCTTGCGTCGCGCCACCATGGAACAGCGTCAGCAGGCCGGTCGCTGGATCGCCCTGCGGCAGGCCGAGATCCTGTCAGCCAAGGTCGACGGCCTGACCAAGGCGGGCGACCGGTTGGAGCTCGACCCCGCCCTGCCGATTCCCCGCTACGTCTCAGCGGTCGATCACCATTGCATGCCTGGCAGCTATCACCGCGAAGTCTTCCCCGGAGACGTGTCGGGGGCGGCCAACTACGACAGCGGCATCTTCGCCACCACGGGTGGAGCCCTAGGCCGGTTCTCCGACGGCGGCGGCCACGCGGTGGTCAAGTGGGTCAGGAAGACCCTGCCGGACTTCCGGCCGCACCGCATCCTCGATATCGGCGCGAACCTGGGTCAGAATGTCTTGCCGATCGCCCAGGCCTTTCCGGATGCGGAGGTGATCGCGCTCGACGTCGGCGCGCCCATGCTGCGTTACGGCGCGGCGCGAGCGAAGTCGCTGGGCGTCGAGAACGTGCGCTTCGTCCAGGGCGACGGATCGGACCTGTCGCGCTGGGCCAACGGATCGTTCGACTGGGTGCAGACGACCATGACGTTGCACGAGCTGTCGCTGACCTCGATCAAGGCCATCTTCGCAGAGACCTTCCGCGTCCTGTCGCACGGCGGGATCGTGCTCCACGTCGAGCAGCCCCAGTATGCCGCTGACATGCCCCTGTTCGAACAGGCCATGCGGGACTGGGACGCCTTCTACAACAATGAGCCCTTCTGGAGCACGATGCATGAACTGGACCTCGACGGCTTCATGGTCGAGGCGGGTTTTGATCGTGCGAAACTGATCCACGACGGCGTCACGGCCGTGGTCGACAAGGACGTCTTCCCTGACGCCGCCGACGACGAGGGCGAAGACTATGGCCGCAAGGCCGCCTGGCACGTCATCGGGGCGGTGAAGTGAGCCTCGATCTCGCGCTGGCCCTGTCGTCTGCTAAGCCGGCGGGCAGTCGGCCCTACTTCATGGATCCCGAGGTCGAACGGGTCCTGAACATCCTGATGGCCACGGTCCAGGAGCTGGCCGTCACGCGCGAACGGCTGGACACGCTGGAACGCCTGCTGGAGGCCAAGGGCGTGGTCGCCCAGTCCGAGATCGAGCGCTTCGAGCCGACCAAGGATCAGGCGGCCGAGCGCGGCCTGTGGATGCAGGAGTACCTCAACCGCGTGCTGCGCACCCTGCAACAGGAAGCGGAAGCCATGCAGACCAAGGGCGACCTGGCCTCGGAAGAGGTCGCGTTGGAAGTGTCCAGGGCCGACGCCTGAGATGCCGGTCTCAAGCCTGATCCGCTCGGCCGTCTTCTGCTCGGACCTGCAGCGTTCCACAGCCTTCTACCGAGCGCTGGGCCTGGACGCGGTCTACTTTGAGGGCGAGCTGGATCCGGAGTCCTCGCAGGGCGCGCTACAGGTCCCGGCGGGTTCGACCCTTCGCTGTCGGATCCTGAAGCGTGGCGCGGACGCTGCGAACTTTGGCATGGTCGGACTGTTCGAACTGACCCCGCTGCCGGAACCCCTGCCTGCGCCAGCCGGTCCGCCGCGCCTGGGCGAAACCGCTCTGGTCTTCTACGCCCAGCCCTTCATGGAGGTGCTGATCGCGGCACAACAGGCCGGCGCCACCTGGTCGCCGGAACCGGTCACTTTCGCCATGCCGCATCGGAGCCAGATGGAGGTCTGCCTGCGCGATCCCGACGGCGTGCTGATCAATCTCGTCGACCGAGACCCAGCCGAACAGTTCCGGACGGCCCCGGTCAGATGACGATCCTCCCTCCCCCAGGGAGAGAGGTAAGCAATCCGCTACTGAGCCGCGGCGCGTTCCGCGTCGAAGACCTTCCTGAAATACGTCCAGCTGGTCTCGTTGGGCCGCGCGTCGTCCAACGGCGGCGGGGCGACATAGTCCGGGTAGTTGGCCGCGATCTCGTCCCGGAGCACCTGGGGCAGGCCCTCAATCCCGTTCGCCATGGTCTGGCCGACCGCATTGAATACCAACCCGCCCGGTCGTCCCCCCATTCCCATCCACGGCAGCCAGGGCGAGATGCGGACCCAGGCGATCGAGGCGTCGGCACGCGGTCGCGAGGCGTCCAGCAGGTCGTCTTCCCGCACCGAGAAGTCGAAGATCTCCATGGCGTGGTACTGATTGCCGACATACTCCTGATAGTCGCCGCCCAGGGGGTTCACATAGAACAGCGGCGCCTCGAACGGCAGGAAGACCCAGCCCTGGTTGACCCGGCCCGAGAACCGGAACGGGGACCCGTCGGCCATTCGCTTATAGGTCGGGCGCGAGTTCACCGGATCGTTGGCGACGTGAATCACCTTGACCACCTTGTCGGTCTCTGGATTGGTCCAGGTGCGCAGGACTTGGTTGGTTCGGGGGTCGAGGTAGATCATGAGTTCGCGCGATACGAGGCGATATCCGGTCCCGCGTGCGGGATCCGTCACCGTCCCGCATTGGCGGACGTTCATGCCCTCGACGTTGAAGACGTGGCGATCCGGCACGCCCGGCGCGCGGGCAAAGACCCGGCCGGACCAATGATAGACCACCGGCTCGCCGTCAACGGTCGAGCAATGGATCTTGCGGTTCGCCGCGATCGCTCCGGCGGGCGTCGACAGGTCGATCGTCTGAGCCGAAGCCGCCATCGGCATCATCGCCGCCGCCAGCGCGGCTGAGGCCATCAGAATACGGATCATCTCTCTTACTCCGGTGAATGTCAGGTGATCTTGGGCGCCTCGACGGCCCAGACGCGGCAGTCGGCGATGTCGTCGCGGAGCTTCTTCACTTCCGCGTATTCGGGGCTGTCCCAGAAAGCGGTCAGGGCCGCCATGTCCGGCCATTCGGAGATGACCGCCGATGATCCGTCGCCCCAGTCGCCCTCCAGCAGCCGGACCCCCGGCCCGCGCAGCAGATAGCGTCCGCCGTGCTGTTCGATCAGGGCCGCAGTCGCCTTGCCGTAGCCCCCTATGAAGGCTTCCCGGTCCTCGATCTTCGCCAGCACGATCATGTAGGCGGCCATCGGATCCCCCTTGCTATGCCCACCCTAGCGCGCTCAAATGGTATAAATCTATACCATTTCGCCAACAGACGAGAACCGAGCCTCATGGAACTCCTGCGCGCCGCTACCCTGACCGTCGCCGACCCGGAGGCGACCGCGGCGCGCTATGTCGAATGGCTGGACTATTCGGTGGTGGAGCGTGGCCCGATCCCCTCTGACCTCGCCGCCGCCTGGGGTTGCCCGGCATCGGCCGGCCGGGCCTCGGTCGTCTGCCGCCCGGCCTCCGGCGCCGAGGTTTTCCTCCGCTTCGTGGAGGGCGCGATGCCTCCCGACTACAAACCGCTCCGGACCTACGGCTGGGCCGCCGTCGAGATCTGCACCCAGGACACCCATGCCGTGAACGCCCGTATGGAGCGCTCGCCGTTCCAGATCATCGGCCCGCCCAAGGAGCTCGACGGTTTGCCCGCCATCTTCCCCATGCAGGTGAAGGGCCCGGATCAGGAGATCGTCTACCTGACGCAGATCCGGAACAACCTGCCGGCCTACGACTTGCCCCGCGCTGCCAGCCTGATCGATAAGCTGTTCATCATCGTCCTGGCCTGTTCGGACCTTCAAGCTTCGCTGAATTGGTTCGAGACGGAGCTGAAGCTGTCTTCGGGCCGCTCCATGGACCTGATCTACACCATGATCAACGCCGCCTTCGACCTGCCGACGGATACGAAACACACCCTCGCCACCATGGTTCACGGTCGCGACTGTTTCCTAGAGCTGGACCAGTATCCGGATGCGACGACCACCCGCCCGACCGAGCCCGGCGCCCTGCCGCCCGGCATCGCCATCACCACCTTCCGCCATCCGGATTTCGACGCGCTCAAGGGCTGGATCACGCCGCCCGTCGCCCGCAAAGACGCGGTTTACGGCGACAAGCGCGCCGGGACCCTGCGCGCGCCGGACGGCACACTGGTGGAGGTCGTAGAGGCATGACTGACCCCGCCCGCGAAGTCGTGCTCGTTCACTCTGTCACAGCCGCCCCGGTCGCTGCAGACTTCACCGTCGTGGCCCGCCACCGGACCGCGCCCGAGGGCGATGGCTGGCTCAAGGTCCGGCCGCTGTTCCTGTCGCTCGACCCCTATATGGGCGCCTGCATCCGGGGCCGTCACATGGGCGAGCCTGCCCCCGCGCCCGGCGAGCCACTGCCCGGCTTCTGCGTCGCCGAGGTGGAAGCCAGCCGCGATCCCGCCTTCGCCCCAGGCGATCGCGTCGTCACCGAGGCCGGCTGGACCGACCTCGCCTGGGTCCCGTCGGAGCGCGCGCGCCGGGTCTCGACCGACATCGCCGCATCGCTGCATCTCAGCGTCCTGGGCATGCCCGGGCTGACCGCCTGGGCCGGGATGACCCAGCTTGCGAAGATCGGGGCGGGCGACCTCCTGACCGTAAACGCCGCGGCCGGAACTGTCGGCGGCGTCGCGGGCCAGATCGCCAGGAACCTCGGCGGCCGCGCCATCGGTATCGCCGGCGGATCGCAAAAGTGCGACCTCGTCGTTGATCGCTACGGCTTCGACGCCTGTATCGACTACCGCACCGAGGACTGGGAGATGCAGCTGGCTTCCGCCGTCGCTCCAGGGTCGACCATCCATTTCGAGAACGTCGGCGCGGGCCAACTCGCTGTCGGAATCAGAAACCTGAAGCTCTATGGCCGCGTCGTCCTTTGCGGACTGGCCGACCACTATCACGCCGACGCCGGCCCGGCCGTCACCGCCATCGGCCCCCTCGTCGGCAAGCGCGCCGCCGTCTTTGGTCTGGTCGTCTACGACTTCTATCCCCGCTGGTCGGAGTGGACCGCTCTGGCCGAGCCCTGGGTCAAGGCGGGCCGCCTGACCATCGCCGAGGACATCAGGCAAGGCCTCGACAGCGCAGGCGCCCAGCTCGAACGGCTTGTGCGCGGCGAGAACGTCGGCAAGACCCTGGTCCAGGTAGCGTGATCCGGACCGGCGGCGAGCGCGGCTTCGTCACGGTCGACGGCCGCAGCGTCCTGATCCGCCGCTACGGACGCGGCCCGGCGGTCTTCGTGATCCACGGCTCGCCCCAGTCCTCCCGCGCTGTCGAGGCGGTGTGTCAGACCCTCGCTGCGCGTGGCCTGACCGCGATCGCCCCGGACACTCCAGGCGCCGGAGCCTCGGATCCCCTGCCCCTTGCAGAACCCAACAGCGCCGACTTCGCTCGTGCCCTGCACCGCCTGACCGAGACGCTGGGCCTGTCCCGCGTCGGCCTCTACGGCTTCCACACCGGGGCCGCGACCGTCGCGGCCTTTGCCGCCCTGTTCCCCCAAAACACCGCTGCCCTTGTCTGCGACGGCCTGCCCGCCTGGACCGAAGCCGAGCGCGCCCGCTTCCTGGCGGACTACCTCCCACCGTTCGAACTCAGGTGGGACGGCTCGCACATGGCCTGGCTTTGGGCACGGATGGAGGCCCAGACAGTCTTCTTCCCCTGGCACTCGACCGATCCGGCCGAGCGCATGTCGATGGCCGTCTCCAGCCCGGAGCATATCCATGCCAACGCGATGGACCTGCTGGCCACCGGCGATGCCTATCGCCCGGTCTATCGCGCGGCCTTTACCTTTCGGGCCGAGGCGGTTGTTGATCGCCTGCCGTCCACCGCGCTTGTCGCCAGCACCGCCTCCGACGTGCTGGCCGCCCACCTCGACCGCCCGGCGCTCGCTGGTCGTGGCCTGATCCTGCCAGACATCGCAAGTCTCCATGACGCCGCCGCCGACCACCTCGCGGCCCATCCCGGCGACCCGGCTCCCGATCACATCGGAGGCGGCTTCCTCGCGCTCGGCGACGACCGCCTCGCCGTCCACCGTCTGTCCGAGGGGCCCGGCCGCCCACTCGTGATGCTCCACGACGCCGGCGGTTCAGTCACAGATCTGACAGCGCCGACCGGCCGCCCCGTCATCGCGCTGGACCTTCCCGGCCACGGACTTTCCGCAGAGGGCTGGCGCGGTCCGATTGACTGGCCTGAGACTGTCCGCGCCGCGTTGAACGCTCTGAGCCTTTCTGACGCCGAGATTACCGGAGTGGGGGCCGGCTCTGTGCTTGCCTCGGTCCTGTCCGGCGCAGAGCCCCTGCCCTGCCGGGTCCTCGGCGCCCCAGAGCCCCCGCCCTCGCTGTCGCCCGAGTGGGATGGCGCCCACCTGATCCGCGCCTTCCGAATCGCGTCATGCGAGAGGCTGTTCGACCCTTGGTACGGCCGAGACCCGGCCCGCCGCATAGACCGTCCCGCCGACTTGCACACCACCCACGTCCGCGCCGTCAGCCTGCTCCGCGCCCACCGGCGATGGTCCGATCTGGAAACATGGGCGGTCCAAGCCACTCACTGACGGCGGCACGACCGATATTGACGTCTCGATCTGCTAAGGTTGCCGGACGTCGCAGTCGAGCGGCTCAATCCGGACGACGAAGTGGACTCAGTGGACTCTGCGGACTGTGTCTTTCATTCGACCTCAAGCCGCCCCATCCGCCGTCCGCTCCGCCGCAGCCACGCCGTCGGTCCGATCCCCGTCGAAGTTCCGGTATTTGCCCATCACGAGCAGTAGCGCCGCCCCCGCCACCAGCCCCACGGCCGAGTACAGCAGGATCGTCTCATAGCTGCCGGTCCGGTCGAAGTACTGGCCGAAGACCACCGGCCCGATCCCCGCCCCCAGAGCAAAGAAGC
This sequence comes from Methylocystis sp., assembly GCA_020252485.1. Lineage (GTDB taxonomy): Bacteria > Pseudomonadota > Alphaproteobacteria > Rhizobiales > Beijerinckiaceae > JADCCX01. The sequence continues at coordinate 6,165 of JADCCX010000108.1, read as the reverse complement.
CGTAGAGCGCCCCATAGATGCCGCCATAGCTCTTCAGCCCGAAATAGCGGGCGACCATGAAAGCCATCAGGTCATATTCGACCCCGGCCGCGAAGCCGATCAGCACGATCGACAGCCCCGCAATCACCGGATCGGTCGTCCCCTGAGCCAGCAGCCAGCATGCCAACGCGGGCGCGCTCAGCAGCACGAAGGCCACGCCCGGCGCCCACATCCGGTCGATCAGCCAGCCGCCGATTAGACGCCCGCCTATGACCGAAAGACCGATCAGAGATGCAAGGGTCACGATGTCGCCAGCCTCGAACCCATTGGACCTAAGGATGTTCTCGATATTTGGAATGGGCCCGCCGACAGCGAAGCTGATCGGCACGAAGGCCACCGCCAGCACCCAGAAACGCCAGTCCTTCAGCGACTGACCGAAGCTGAGGCCAGGCGTCACGGCCTTGCGTTCCGCATCGGCTACGCGCCGCTCCGCCGCCGTGACGGTTCTGCCGCCCACGTCGTGGAAGAAGATGAAGGCAATCGGCAGGGCGATCAGCAGCGGCAGGGCCGCCACGCCCAGATAGGCCACCCGCCAGCCGAACTCTTCAACCAGCCAGGCCGTGTAAGGCTTGCAAACGAAACCGAAGAGGCCCGTCCCCACCAGCGACAGCCCCAGGGCCAGCCCCTTGTGTACGTCGAACCTGTTGTTCACCGCCCTTGTCCAGGTCACCGGCAGGGTCCCGGCCCCGACCAGCGCCATGATCCCCCAGGTCACATAGAACAGGGTGATGTTGCCATTGCTGGCGGCGAATCCCGCGAACGCCAGGCCGAACAGCCCCAGCGACCACAACGCGACCGTCCGCACCCCGATCCGGTCCGCCAGTAGCCCCACGAGCGGACTGGCCAGCAGAACGGCGAAGGTCATGATGGGCAGACCGCCCAGGATCTCGGCGAAGCCCCAGCCGAACTCACGCGCCAGCTCAGGCGCCAGGATGCCGATGGTGTAGAACGGCAAGGGCGACAGGCCGAGCCCGATGCCCAGCATGGCGGATGCCACGACGGGCCAGCCCAGCTTGAACTCACTGTATCCGGCCTTGGCCCCAGACTGTGATTGCATCGCCGTTCCGATCAATTGGTATAAGTCTATACCATTTGCCGACGGATTCCCGACCGATGCAAGAGCCGATCGCCGCCGCCCTGCCGGACGCCCCACCCCACGTTCCGAAGGACGAGACCCCGCTGTTCCTCTTTGTTTGCAAGGACGGCCCGAACGGCCCCGCTCGTCGGGTCGAGTCTCTTGAGAGCCACTTCACACACGTTGAGGCGAACTGGCGTCGCTACGGCATCGCCGGCCCGATGCGCCGAGGAGGTCTGGGGCGTCATGTGCGGCGACACCTACATCACCTATGACCTCTACGCGCAGATCGGCTCTGTCAGCCCAAACTTAGCCCGGCGATAAGACAGAACCGGCTAGCTCGGCCGCCATGACCAAATCCACCAACCCGTTCCGCTACTTCGACAGCTCGCGCGATAGGCTCTGCGCCCCTGCTCGAGCTGGGGTGATTGGAGACAAGTTGTCGTTGGATTGACAGCACCGCCAATGCCGCTGGCCCCAAGTCTCTCGATGAGCCGGGAGGTGTCAGAGTGTCACTTGGAGCTACGGGTTTGCCCAGAACGCACAGCGGGCGAACCTTGAACCCGCCGTGAGATGAGCGCAGACGCTTGAGCCTGTCCGGCGGCTGGCGCCCTCTCGGTCCGATGGCCGCATTGAGGCCCTGCCCTACCGGGAGGAAGGGACCTAGAGCCGCCATCGCCAAGGACTGTTCCGGGGAAAGGTCTGTTCCGGGGAAAGGTCTGTCCTGGGGAACGGTCATCTGATGGCGAAGACGCGATGGATGACGCCTCCGTCGCCGGTCCGGGACTTGGTCACGCAGATCAGGCTGTTGAGCCAGGCATAGCGTTCGTCGGCGACCTCGAACCGGGGGCTGGCGCGGAAATAGTACCGGGCGGCGCCCTCCGGATCGTCCGGCTTGGCGAAATCCAGGGCATAGGCCTGTTCCTCCGGCGTGAAACGCATCACGCCGTGCCAGTGGACATAGATGAGGACGCCGTCGTCGGTCCGCAGCGTCATCCGGACATCGAGGGCGCCCGAACCATCTGGCCGGATCCGCGACCAGTCCGCCCCCGAAAAGGGCACGATCTCACCCGACAGACGCGGCCCCTCGAACCGACCGCCCGCCACCGGCACGTTCATGCGATAGCCTTCGGGAGTTTGGCCGACGTGATGGGCTTCGGCCAGCTGCACGCGGGCCTCGAACAGGAACTCGGTTTCGACTTCACGATCTGTAGGGGTCTGGGAACTGGACATGAGGTCTCCTTGCCCGGTTGGGGGAGGGATGGATGTCAGGAACGGAAGGGGGGCGGGCAGGCCTAGGGGGGCGGAGGGCGCGCCCCGCCTTCATGGAGGGCCAGAACGTGTCGCTGGGCTGCACGCCTCCGTGGCCTGAGGGCCGAGGGCGGACGGTTGTAGATGTCGGCGAAGGCTGCGCTCATCCGCCGGGGACTTGCAAAGCCGGCTCTGGCGGCGATCTCCGGGATGGGAAGGTCCGTCTCGTTCAGCAGGCGCTTGGCGCGCTGCACCCGGCGGGTCTTGGCGACTTCCTGAGGCGAGGCTTCAAGGTGCTGCTGGAACAGGCGCGAAAGGTGCCGCGCACTTACGCCGAGACGATCCGCCAGTCGCTCCACGCCCTCGTGATCCAGCGCCCCTTCATCGATCAGCTTGAGCGCCCGCTCGACGGTTGCAAGACTGCCCTTCCAGGCGGGACAGAAGGGCGCCGTTTCCGGACGGCATCTGAGACAGGGCCGGTGCCCCGCGCGCTCCGCCGCCGCCGCGCTGGGGTAGAAGGTGATGTTCTCTGGCCTCGGCATCCGCGCCCGGCAGACAGGACGACAATAGATTCCGGTCGTCTTCACCCCCACGAAGAACACCCCGTCGAAGGCCGGATCGCGGCGCTGCATCGCCTCCCCACAGGTTTCCGCATCAAGCATGAAGGTAGCCTAGATCGCCGCAGCGCCAGGCGCGAGAGGGCGCGCGATGACCCCGTCCGAAAGCGACCGAACGGTCACCGCGGAGGGGAAATGCGGCATACCCTTACGGGCGCCGTGGGCTGGAATCCCACCCTCTTGGCCATTGGTATCGTGTTGATCGCCTTAAGAGATGCATCTCGGGATCGTCTCGGTACTTCCTGGACATCTGCGAACCGCAACGACCCAAGGCGCCTCCACCGGGCCTATCCGGCGAGCCAAATCGCCGGCGCTCTGGGACACTTGTCGATGTCCGGATCGATTGAGAGCTCCCACCCGGGGGGCCTCCCCTCATCGAGGGCCTGGTCGTGCTCCGCGAGCAAGAGCAGAAATCTTGCGAGCGACGATCCCGCCGCCCAGTGCGGACGCTCGAACATGTCCTCGGAATCGAAAAAGTAGACTGCAGGCCGTCCATCCGTGGAGCCGAGATCGAGACCGTAGAAATTCCCGCACCCATCGGAAAAGATCGGGACGGCGTCCACGTGGAGCAGTAGCCCAACCGATCCCTCGCGACGCCACTCCCTGCGCTCGCGCCATTCCGGCAGTATCGCTGCAAAGTCGCCGATGCTGGCGACCTGTTCCCGATACAGGGCCTCCAGGTCAGCCGGCATCCTCCCGCCCAGCCGTTCTCGGACCTGCTGGATAATGCCTTCCGCCTCGCCTCTGCTTGAACGTCGAAGCGCACCCCGCGCTTGAAGTGACCGGCAAGCTTCCGAAACCGTGATGTCCATCGAGGCTACCGTTTTGGGACGGGCGGCGGCCGGGGAACGCCCGCCCGCAGAATGTATGGCTTACCTATCACCGATTTTCGCACGCAGCCGCCAGCCAGGGACGACCGCCGGGCCGCCCGACCAACGGATGGCTGCGCGCAAAAATCGCCGCAGCCTCGACGGCCTCCGCAGTCAAGTCCGGGTAGTCGGAGAGTATGTCCACGACTGTGTCTCCGTGTGTAAGCCGACCCAGGATCGAATAGACGCTGATCCGGGTGCCTCGGATCACAGGCGTCCCGCCAAGGATGTCGTCGTCCTCTACGATCAGCTTGTCACGGGCGAAACCGTAGGCCTCGGCGCGTTCCATCGAGTCGCCCACCAGCCGCCCGACATCCATCTCGACGGCATGTTCCAGCTCAAACCGCCATGTCCTGAGCTCCGCGTTATCGAGGCGCGAAAGCGCCGTCGCCAGCCTGCGCTTCATCGCCGCGTCCATACGGTATTTCACGCGCCGCACGATCAAGGCGTAGGCGACCGCATGGGCCGGCAACATGCGTCGCTGGCGACGCCCCCGCTTCACCATCTTCGTTGTGAAGACCTTCTCTTCGATCGCCTTCTCCACCGTACGCTTTGGAGTTCCGGAAAGTTCGGCGACCTCGCGGGGTGTAAACTGAGCTTGCATCGAATTCGCTCCTGATTAGGGACGAATTTAGTCGAATGGTTTCCGCGTCGCAAGTTTGCGAGCCGCAGCCTCTGTTCGTTGACAGGCCCGGCACCCTCCAGCCCCCCAACCTCACAACCCCACCAGAAAATCTCGCTCCGCCCCGCCCCCGCCTCCGCGTTACCTCTTCCCCTCGCCGCCGGCTCCGGGCCGGCCCATCGCCGCATGGGAACGCACGACATGCCCAGGATCACGACCCGCCCCCTGACGCCCGCCATCGGCGCCCTGGTGGAGAATGTCGACCTGGCCGGGCCTCTGGATGACGAGCAGTTCGCGGACATCCAGGCGGCCCTGCTTCGGCACCAGGTCCTCTTCTTCGAGAACCAGCGCCTGACGCCGGTGCAGCACCGGGACTTGGCCGCCCGGTTCGGCGCCCTGCACACCCATCCCCTCTATCCCCGCGTGCCCCAGGGCGCCGGTGGCGCTATTGGCGAATTCCGGCCGGGGTAAGCGTCTGGTAGAACTGCCGTCGCGCACCCGGGCCAAGAGGATCAAGCGGAGCCAATCCCATGGAATTTGATCCTTTGATTCGGGCCATGTTCCCTCATGACAACAGGGGAAGGATCACAGGGGCGAGCCCGCTGGTGCACATCCTGAGAACCCCGGACGCCGTCGTCGTACGCTGCCATGCAAGCTTGCCGGATGATGTCGTCCTCAGGATCGAGGACCTGGCGGCAGCGCCGCGGGCGCGGCCGTCCCGGTGGGCCGAGGACTATGCACGCTTCATGGACCTGGTTGGGACACATGGCGGGATAGGCTCCATCCGGTCGGGCATGCTCTATGGATTTCCGGGCCATCTGCCGGAGGCCCCGGACTGCATTCTGATCCATCGAGGGAACGCCCAACAGCTGGCGAGCACCCTCCCGGATTGGATCGACGACGCCGAGGCGGGCCGCACGATGGCCGCAGCCTTGGTCGGCGGAAAGGTCGTCTCGGTATGCGCCTCCGTGCGGGAGACCGATAACGTGCACTGTGCAGGGGTCGAGACTACACCCGAGTTCAGGGGACAGGGCCTGGCCGGGCGGGCCGTCAGCCTTTGGGCGCGAAATGTCCGGGAGACCGGGGCGGAGCCCTATTATGCGACGACCTTTGACAATATCGGTTCTCAAAAGGTGGCCGGTCGCCTTGGGCTGAACATGATCGGAAGTGAGTTCTCGATTTCTGCAGCTGACTGACGCCCCATCCCCCAACTTCCCATTTGCCACCCCGCCCACACACGCGCACTCTTCTCCCCCTCAACCCCGAAGGAACCCCGCCATGGCTGAAGGTGACAGCGCCCTGATGCAGTCCGCCCGGGAGCGGGCCGCCGCCACGCCGCTGGACCAGTTCCATGTGGCGGACGTCAACCACTTCACCAGCGACACCTGGGCGCCCTGGTTCGAGCGGCTGCGGCGGGAGGACCCGGTCCACTACTGCGCCAACAGCGAGTTCGGCCCCTACTGGTCGGTGACCCGCTTCCACGACATCGTCGCGGTGGATTCCAACAACGAGGCCTTTTCCTCGTCCTCGGAGCGGGGCGGGATCGCCATCCAGGACGGCTACCAGCCGCATGAGCTCTCCAGCTTCATCGCCCTGGACCCGCCGGACCATGACGCCCAGCGGAGGGTGGTCATGCCCATGTTCTCGACCGCCGGCATGGCGGAGCTGGAGCCCCTGATCCGCAGCCGGGCG
>JADCCX010000107.1 GCA_020252485.1 Methylocystis sp. | reverse complement strand
ACTTCGGAGGCAACACGGGCTTCCCCCTGACTTTACCGACACGCTCGCGCTCGCGGCTTTCGGTTATGCCGAGCAACTTGTCGAACGCGGCGATCGCGCGCGTGCGCGCAGCATTCTCGACCAAACAGGTGCGCTTATCGGCAATAGCGACACGTGGCAGCTACGCCGCGCGTGTGCGTTGATCGGAGGCGATCCGGTATTCGAGCCTCTTCCAGAAGCGAAAGCCCTCGCGTCGCAGGTTGCCGCGCGGTCATCCGTCGATTTGGGAACGTCAGGCGTCAGCGTGCGAGATCATGCGCTCTGCGCCGCCGTCGCGGCGCTACTTCTCGGTGAAAAAGCGACGGAGAAAGAACTAGTTGCGGATCGAACCCGGGGCGCGAATCAAGGCACGCAAGCGGAGGCGGCGGTCGAAACGCCCATCAGCGCCGTCCTGTTCGATCAGGCGACGGCTGCATTGGATTTGCTCATCGCAGAGAAGCCGCATGGCACCGATCTGCTCTCGCGCCGCATACGCATCGAGATTTTTCGGGCGAGATGGCGTTTTGGCCAAGCCCTTGAAAACGTCGATTTCAACGAGTCTAGACGCTTGAGTAGTGCTGCCAGCGGCCATATCGACGCTGCCGAGCGTATCATTGGCGAACTTGCGCAGCTCGCCCCAGAATCGCGTCGCCGATATGCAGACCGTGCCATGCTCTCGTTGCTCAGGTTCGAAATTTCGGTGCACGGGCGAGATGGCGACTTGGCACTTGAGCGCCTCCATCAATGGTTGGCTGATAGCATACAATTGGTAAGGCTGGATCCCGACTCCATTGCCGTGCGCGGACAGATCACGCAGCGCATTCGGGTGTTTGCGAGTATCGTCGGCCGCTCCAACGAGGTTGCCTTCGGATTGCCTGCGTGCAGAGCTATATTTCTCGCGATCGATGTGCTTGAGGCGGTTCAGCCAGAAGGTAATCAGTTTCTCGAGGCATCACTGCATGCCGCGCAATGTTTGGTTCGGCTAAGGTCTTTAATAGACCGAAGCCGGGCGGCGGTACCGCCTAACGACCCAGATGACACTGAAATATTTGCTGCCGCGCGTCAAAAATGGCGAGATTATTTGGGCTCCTTTATGCCGCCTGCGCAAATGCTTGAGGCGGCCACTTGGCGGCTCAGGTTCTTGTGGGAAGCGTCGAGCGTCGGTCGCTATGGCGTGGATAGCTTCTTTGGGGCCGATACAATCCTCAACCAAGAGTTCCCCGACGCGATCGAACCACGCTATCTACTGGCGATGATCCTGGTAACGGAGAGCGCGCGTCTCGTCGCCGATGGGAAACCCGACGAGGCAATGACCGCAGTCGAAAGATGTCTCGGTCCAACACCGCTGTCGCGCGCCATCTGTGCGCAGATAATTCGTGAGAATTTGGCTAGATTTGGAGAAAGCCTTAATCCTTTTTTGGAAAAGTTAGTCTCAGAGCATCCTTCAGTTTTATTTTTAAGAACCGCTGACCTTTTTGGTAATAATTTTAGTAATAAAGAAAGAAAAACATCATCAAGTAGCGTATTCGGAACAGCGTTCGGACCGGAATGGGATGAAGAGAGGAATTACTATACTGCAGTGATTTCATCTTTCGCGCTAAATAATCATATATTTTTTACTGATGAAGGATTAAGAAGTTCCTTGGGATCAAACGTCCCTTATTTTCCTGGACATTCTCTTGGTGGGACTGAGGTCAGCCCAGTCGTCCGATTTGTTTTGGAGGCCAACCAGCTTCAATTAAATGCAATTTCTGCATATAAAATGACGCAGTTTGATTTTCCTAGGACGGCTCGGGCATTCGGATGGGCTGCCAGTGGCAACGCTACGGAAGCACCACAGGCTCGGGCTTGGCTCACCGCGCCGGAGCAACGAGAAATGCTTCACCCGTATCTTACGCTTTATCATGAAATATTTGGCGCTGAATGGGTGGAGTATATGTTTGGTGGAGGTCTCGAAAGATATCTCTCCGATGAGCGCGGTACAATTCTGTTACAGGGCAAGAATATTGCTGGAGATACCATGTACACGTATGTGCATCTGACCCTCCGTAATTTGATCCGATTGCGAGATACTATTAGAGAAAAACGGGATTTTGATCCGCGAGACTTCGGCACCGTTATCGCCGCTGGGTCGGGCGATGTTCCAATGTGGGTGCGAATCCAGCTAACAGTCCGCTATCGAATGCTGGACGTTCCACGGCCCAACCCGGTGACGCCCCGGTGACGCTTAGTGCCCGAAGGAACTCCGCCGCCGCTGGCCTGCGCGCACATCGGAGGATCGCAGATGCGGTCCGACGAGCATACTACTCGGTATGTCGGTCTCGGGTCATGGGCGAACTGTGGTGAAAGTGTCTGACTTTCATACCGACGGAGCCAAGAGGAGAGAGGTCCAACTCCTTCGCTACGCCCCTCGCCGCATCTGGTCGGTTGATCTTGTGGCCCGCGAATCGCACGGACGACCGGTCCGCGCCCCACCAGCCCCTCGATGGGATGGGCGGCTACTGATGTCATGATAGAATGACCGCGCCGTCGTCCCCGGGGCCAGCACCCCATCGCCGCGCGGCGGGACCTCCGCGACCCGGCCCCGCACCCCCTGCCGTGAAGGACCCCGCCCCTGCTGCTTGCAGCGACGCCTCGCTACCGTAACGCGCATCGGTACGGCCCCGGCTGCCAGCGCAAGCTGGTGCTCGCGCGCGCCTGTCGCGCCCGCTTCCTCGATCAGCGGGAAACCATCGCCGACCTTGTCGGCGCCGAGGGTCTGATGCGCTGCGTCACGGAAGCGACATAGCGCGCCATGCCCGCGCTTGCGATCCCGCCGGCACGGCCCGGCGCCGCCTATCGCCTCGGCTTCTTCGGCCCCGATCAGCGGCCCGATGCGGCGATGGAAGCGCAGATGGCGGCGCTGCTGCGCCGCATCGCGCGGCGGCTGATCCGCGCCGCGCGCGGCAGAACGCCGCTGCTGCGCCTGGTCCTGCCGGCCGGGCAGGCTGGCGCCGAGGCTCTGCTGCGGCTCGCGCGTCAGGAACTGGCTGCGCTGCCCATCGCGTTGCGCGTGGATGCCATTCTGCCGCATCCCGGCGCCACCCCGCCGGGCGGCGCTGCGGCGGCGCAGGAATGGCCGATGGAAAGCCTGATCCTGGATGGCGACCCCGCGGAGCCCGGCCGCACCCGCCGCGCGCTGGGCCGCATGGTGATGCGCAATTGCGACCTGCTCCTGGTGGCTTGGGACGGTGCCTCCGGCATGGGGGATGGGCGGGAGGGCGAGTTGCTGCGCTTCGCCGCGCGGCATGGCCCCGCGGCGCTGTGGCTGCGGCCGCAGGTGCCGCCTGTGCTGCTGCGCGACAGCGCCGCGTATTTCCGGCGGGAGGACGGCGCCCCCCGCGGCGCGCGCGCGCTGCATCTGCTGGGCACCGAGATCCTGCGCGCGCTGATCCCGCCGCGGGCGCACCCGCCGCATCCGCATGGCCTGCTGGAAAGCGCGCTGCTGCGGGCCTGCCCCGGCCTGGCCAGGCGCGACCCCTATGCGGTGTTCCTGGAGGAAACCGACCACCGGGGCGGCGGGCTCTGGGCCGCCTATGGCTTTGCGCGCAACTTGGCCGGGCGCGCCGCCGGGGATTGGCGGCCCTGGGTCATGCCGCTGGTACTGGTGGGGCTGCTGCTGGCCTGGGCTGTGGTCGCGGTGCTGCTGGCGCCGGGCGTGTGGGCGGTGCATCTCGCCGGGGTGGGCGCGATCGCGCTGACCTGGCTGATCCATCGCTGGCGCAACCCGCCCTGGGCGGAGCCGCCACCCGGGTCGGACGACTACTGGCGGCGCGCCTATCACACGCCCGATCGGCTCTCCATCGCCTATGCCAACCGTCACCGGTCATCCTATGTGCTGGTCATTCTGCTGGGCGCGCTTGCGCTGATCTTCGCCGCCATTGGCATCGCCATCGCCGAGAACGAGGACTGGAAGCTCGCGGCTCGGGTCCTGCTGCTGCTGAAATTCGCCGCGCTGATCTGCATGATCGGCTTCGTTGCCGCGAACATCCGCGGGCGCTGGCACCAGAAATGGATCGCTTATCGGCTGCTGGCGGAACTCTGCCGCAAGCAGGAAGCGTTGACCCGGCTGGGCTGGAGCCTGCCGGTCTTCGAACTCCGCCGCGCCACCGGTGACCAGATGCCCGATGCCGATTGGGTGACCTGGCACTTCAACGCGCTGCTGCGCGCGGCGCCGCTGCCCCGGCTTGACCTGAGCACCGCTGGCAAGGCCGCCATCCGCGACGCCATCATCGGGCAGGGCGATACGGGGCTGCTGGTAGGGCAGATCCGTTATCACGAAGGCCGCGAGGCCAAGAGCAACCGCGCCGCCGGCACCTGGGCCTTGTGGGGCGAGCGAGCCTTTGTCGCGACGGTCGCGATCGTTGCGGCGAAGCCGTTCTTGAAGGATTGGGGCATCTGGCTCGCAGTCCTGGCCGCCGTGCTGCCGGCGATCTCGGCCGCCTTCTTCGCGCTCCGGCAGTATTCCGAGGAGAAGCTGATGGCAGAGCAATCTGCCCGCATGCGCCAAGCGATGGAGGAGGCGCGGCAGACCATGTTGGCCATCCCGCTCGGCCAGCCGCTCAGCTCCCAGGACCTTGCCGCCGAAACCTATGAGATCGCGATGCGCATGCTGGCCGATGTCGCGGGCTGGGCGCAGCTCGTGCGCGTGAAGGTGGTGGAGGCGGGATGAATCTGGCGATCACCGGAGCGCGCCTGCTTCCCGACGCGGCGCGGGCCGGGCTGCAGCCGCGGCTGCGCGCCATCGTCGCCGCGCTGCCTCCTGCTATGCTGTTCACGCCGCTCGCCGAGGGTGCCGACCGCCTGGCGGCGCAGGTGGCGCTGGCCCAGGGCTGGCGCATCGCCGCGGTGCTGCCCTTCGCCCAGGCCGACTACGAACAGGACTTCGCCGCGCCGGTCACCCCCGGCGCCACGCCTGCGCAATGCCTGGCCGAATTCCGCGCGCTGCTGGCCGCGGCTTCCGAGGTCACGGTGTTGGACCACGCACGCCATCCTGATCCGCGGCCAGGCTACGAGGCCGCCGGCCGTGCCGTGGTCGAGCGGGCTGATCTGCTGCTCGCCATCTGGGACGGCGAGCGCAACAACCGGCGCGGCGGCACTGCCGAGACGATCCGCCACGCCGCCACGATCGGTCGCCCGATCCTATGGCTACCCAGCGACGGCACGCGGCCGGCGCGCGTGATCGATGCGCTTGCCGCCTTCGATGACCCGCGCGACCTGCCCGAGGCGCTGGGCTGGCTGGCGACGCGATGAACCTCGCCGAACGCCTGGCGCGGCCCGGTCCGAAGCGCATCCTCTCGCTCGATGGCGGCGGCACGCGGGGCATCGTCTCGCTCGGCTTCCTGGCGGACATCGAGCGTGCGCTATGCGGCGATGACCCAGAGGCGCGGCTGGTCGATCATTTCGACCTGATCGGTGGCACCTCGACGGGGGCGATCATCGCGTCAGCCCTTGCACTTGGCTGGCGGGTGGAGGATATCCGCGCAATGTACATGCGCTTCGCAGCCGAGGTGTTTCGGCCACGCTGGCAGCGCTGGCTGTTGCTGAACCGCTACCGCGCCGCGCCACTGGAGGCATTGCTGCGCGCATCGCTGCACAGGCCGGGCGCGGCTGCGGCGGCGCCCGATGTGCTGCTGGGCGGCCCGGAGCTACGCACCGGCCTCGCCATTGTCATGAAGCGGGTGGATACGGGCAGCCCCTGGGTGGTGAGCAACCTACCCGGCGCGCCGCATTTCGCTGATCGGGACGGCGCGGCGAACGGCAATGCGCGCATGCCGCTGCGTAACCTTGTGCGCGCTTCCGCCGCGGCCCCGCTGTTCTTCGAGCCGGCGGAGTTCGAGATCGGCCCGCAGGCCGATGGTACGCCCGAGCACGGGCGCTTCGTGGATGGTGGGGTCACGCCCTATAACAACCCAGCGCTGCGCCTGCTGGAACTGGCGCGGCTGCCGGTGTTTGGCCTCCGCTGGCCGCTGGGGCGGGAGAGGCTGATGATCGTGTCGGTTGGTACGGGCCGTTTCCGGCTGCGCGAGCCGGCCTTGCCGCGGTTTCAGGACGCGCCGCTCGGCTGGCTGCGACGCCTGCCGCATCGCCTGCCGCTGATGCAGGCGATCTTCGCGCTGCGCGGCGCGATCGCGGATGGCGAGACGCATACGCTGCGGAGTTTGCAGGCATTGGGATGGTCCCCCGCGCCGGTGCATCTGGATGGCGAGGTGGCGCGGATGGTGGAGGGCGGGGTGGTGGATGCGCCGCTATTCACCCTGCTGCGGTATGATCTGGATTTTGATGCGATGGCGCGGGAGGGCACGATCAGCGCCGAGGAGGCGGCACGGTTCCAGGAGTTCGATGCGCCGGACGATATGGCGCGGCTGCACGCCCTGGCGCGCGCGGCGGCGGCGCGGGAGGTGGTGGCGGGACATCTGCGGTTTGCGGGTTGACCGGGGGTGGATGGGTCCTGACGGCCATGTCGGCTCGCCAAACCGACGGTCCCGCGCGTGTCGCGGAGTTTCGCGGAGGCGTTCGCGCGGGATGGCTACCAGCTACGGTTGAGGCGCCGGAGGCTTGCCTGGGCGCCCGCATTGCCCTGGCGGGCGGCGCGCTGGTACCAGATGACCGCCTCCTCCAGGTTGTGGACGATGCCGCGGCCGCTCTCCAGCATGATGCCGAGGTTGGCCTGCCCGTCGGCGTTGCCCTGCTCGGCGGCGCGGCGAAACCACTGCACGGCTTGCGCATCGTCGCGGGCGATGCCGCGGCCCTCCCGCAACATGAAGCCGAGATTGGCCTGCCCCAAGGCGT
>JADCCX010000106.1 GCA_020252485.1 Methylocystis sp. | reverse complement strand
CTGTGCGGGCCGCTCAAGGGACCGGCCGAGCCGCCGCCGGTCGATGCGCGCGACTATCCGGCACGGGCGGCGGCCACAGTCAGAACTGAAGCCGAGCGGTTTCTGTCGTCACGGACCGCACCCATCTGGCCTGCCGTGAACGGGACTGCGGGGTTCGACTGGAGCGTGTTGCAGGCACCTTCAGGCGTGATCGGACCGGACCGTCTGAACGCGCAGTACATTCGTGCCAACGTCGACCCGTCCGAGCGTTATGTGCAGTCGGTCGCGGGCAGCAGCCGGTATCGCCTGCGCGCAGACGATTCGGGCTATGCCAACCTCCATCTGGCCGGGGACTGGATCGCGACGCCGCAGAACCTTGGGTCGTTCGAAGCCTCGGTGATGTCGGGAAAGCTCGCATCGCGGGCAGTTTCAGGCCTGCCGCGGACGATCCTGCGCGTGCCATCGACCCATCCCCTGATGCAGAGGCGCATACCCGTAAAGATGGGCGGCGGGGCTGCCCCTTACGTCGTTCATGGCGGCGTGCAGACCTATGCCGGGCCGATCCGGTTCGATCAGGCCCGAATGTGGGCTTTCATGGTCAGGGCGGACATCGACCGACTCACGGCGCTGTGCGACAAATTCTTTGCCCAGCCCAGCGGCGGGACGGTAAGCTATGTGCCGCTGACTGACCGTGTCATGCTGACCCTGACCGAATTCCCCAAGGGACGGTTCCTGAACTATCCCTCGATCGGATTTTCATCAGAGAAGGAGCTGGCGGTCTGGGTCATTGCCGGGCGGCGCAAGGCCCCCGACAGTCCGGTCATCGAACGGATCGGGGCGTTTTCGCCTTATCTCTTTCTTGACAATCCGATCGCGCGAAGCACGGGGCGAGAGGTTTATGGCTATCTCAAGCAGTTGGGCTGGATGCTGACCCACGGGGCCGAGGGGGCCTTGCCGACGTTCCAGGTCGATGTCTACGGAACGCCCGACCATGGACCCGAAGCGAAATGGGGACGTCAGAAGTTCATCTCGCTATCGCCGGTCTTGCCGGGACAGGCGGCTGATGGAACGACCTTCTCGCGGCTGGAAGATGTTCTCGGGATCGCGGGCCATACGCTCGACGCCACGGGAAGCTGGCTTGTGCCGGGGTTGAAGCTTATCGGACAGGCGCTGGAGTCGCTCTGGCGGGGGCAGATCACGCAGGTCTTTCTGAAGCAGTTCCGGGACATTCACCGCACCGACCTTGCCTGCTACCAGGCGATCACCGAGGCCCCGGCCTATGTCTCGGGCATCAGGGGGGTGCATCACCCGGCCAAGTACAGGTTCAAGGCGCATCCGCTGGCCAATATCCCGATGTGCGAGGACTTGGGCCTGTCGCCCGATTGCGAAACGGACCTGACGTTGAGCCTGACGCTCGACATGACAATCAACCCCGGGGTCGTGATTTGGGAGAATTGAAATGACAGGCACAGGCGCAGCTCGACAGAAGGTCGTTATCCTGGGCGGCGGCATGGGCGGGTTGACCGCCGCACTGGAACTGACCGACCCGAAACAGGGCGGCCGGTATGACGTAACTGTCTATCAGATGGGATGGCGGCTGGGCGGCAAGGGCGCGAGCGGGCGAAACAGGGAACGCAACGACCGGATCGAGGAGCACGGGCTTCATGTATGGTTCGGGTTCTATCACAACGCGTTCCGCCTCATGGGCGACGTCTACCGCGAGTTGGGCCGCAAGGAAGGAACGCCTCTGGCGACGCTGGATGATGCCTTCAAGCCGCAGGACACCTATCTGCTGCAGGAGAAGGTGGGCGGTGCCTGGCGGCCCTGGCCTGTCGATTTCCCGGAGATTGCCGGCGAAGAAGGGCGTGCGGACAGCGACCTGGTACAGGTGTGGAAGATTCTGGCCGCATGGCTGCAAGCGGTGCTGACCAAACATCCGGCGCGCCATGAAAAGGTCGATGTCACGCGGCATGACGGCGGCGTGGGTGTGCTTGGCCACATCGGGGCGTTGACCGGACGCCTGGCCGTTACGGCCGAGCACGGTGTGGCAGACCTGTTCAAACTGGTCCATGCCGCCGCAAGCCCGTCGTCGGGCATGGGGCGGGCGGCGCGGCATGTCATCGTCGACATCATCGACACCGTATCGCGTATCGTCTGGCACCAGATCGCTGCCCGCGTCGCCAAGGGCGAGGACGAGCCGCGCAGGTTCTGGGCGATGTTCTTCACAGGGGCGACAATCGCTCGGGGGATGCTGTCGGATGATCTGACAGCCAGGGGACTGGATGTCATCAATGACGTCGATTTCATCGCCTGGCTGAACCGAAACAGCCCGTTCGACGCCGATCACGAAGGCCGACCCAACGATGTGGCCTTCGGTGCAGCAATGCTGCGCGTGTTCTATGACGCCGCGTTCGGGTATGCCGATGGCGACACCGACCGTCCCGACATCGCGGCGGGCACCGCCCTGCGCACCATCCTGCGGATTGCATTCCAATACGAAAGAGCGATCCTGTTCCAGATGCAGGCCGGAATGGGCGACACGGTCTTTGCGCCGATCTACACGGTGCTGAAGCGCCGGGGCGTCCGGTTCGAATTCTTCTGCCGTGCTGACAAATTGCACCTTTCGTCAGATGGCCGTGCAATCGAGCAGGTCACAATCGCCCGGCAGGTGGCCCTGAAGGGCGAGTATGTGCCTGTCTACCCGGTGCGCGACCTTGACTGCTGGCCATCGCAACCGTTCTTCGATGCGATCGTCGAAGGCGAGGCGCTTCGCCTGTCAGGCTGCAACCTGGAGCATCACGACAGTGGCTGGAAGGATCGCGGCCAGCCGTTCACGCTTGTGGCCGAGAAGGATTTCGACCACCTGGTGCTGGCCGTGCCGTTGCCGCGCCTGAATGAACTTTGTTCCGAACTGGTCTTGGCCTCGTCCGAATGGCGGGCGATGCTGGGCGGTATCGCAAGCGTGCGCACGCTTGCCATGCAGCTGTGGTTTGATGCGACGCGAGCGGAGATGGGATTGCCGCGCGATCCCGACATCATCGGCGGTTATGTCGAGCCGTGGTCGTCGATCACGGATTTCTCGCATCTTCTGCAGAGGGAGAACTGGCCGGCAGAGGGCGGCCCGTCGTTTCTGACCTATGCCTGCGGCGTGATGAAAGACACGGTCCCCGACGACGAGGCGAAAGCGCAAGAGACCGTGGCCGCTTCGGCGCGGGCCTTTCTGGCAGCGCAGACGCGCGAAATCTGGCCCGGCGTGCAGGCGAGTGACGCGGGACTTGACTGGAGGCGGCTTCACGGAAGCAAAGACGGGCTGACCGCGCGACTGGGGGAACAGTATCTGCGCGCCAACATCGACACGGCCGAGTTGTACGTCCAGTCGCGCGCCAACAGCATCCGCCACCGGATCAGGGCGGACAGGTCGGGGTTCAGGCGACTCTGGCTTGCCGGAGACTGGACCGACAACGGGCTCAACATAGGAAGTATCGAGGCCTGTGCAATTTCGGGCCTGCAGGCAGCCCGCGGAATATCGGGCCAGCCCGCCCATATCCCCGGCGAGAGGGACATCACCTGCCGGTGGTAGGACGCCGTTCAGGGAATGCCGCGGCGCAAAGCCATCCGGCGCAGCCCGGCGCGGCCCGCCGCGCTGAGCAGATCTGCATAGGCGCGGTCGATGTCGGCCACGACGGACGCAGCATCTTCCGGGGGAAGGTAGGCTGCAAGCAGCGTCTGCGCGTGGAGCGCCTCGATCGGGAGCGATAGTCTCTTGGCCTCGGCCAGCGCGCGGGCGGCAAGGGCCCGCGCGTCGCCTCGGCCCTCGCATTCCGACAGCCGCGACCGAAGCGCGAAGACGCGGGGCCGCGCGATGGGAAACGATCTGGCGAACCGCCCGAGCCCCTTGATCGCGGCCCTGGCGTCCTTTGTCATCCGGGCGCGCTTCCGGGGATCGGACACACCGTCCTCAAGCGTGCGAAGAAAGACCTCGGCAACTCCGGCGTAACCTTCGAGCGTGTAGTAGCTGACCGGCATCGTCTGGCGGATCACGGAAAGCGTCTGCGACGCGAGATCGATTGCGACAGCGATCTGTCCTGTTTCCCAGAGTGAACGGGCGCGAATACCCTGTGCCCAGATCGTCTCGCCCATACCGAACCGCGGGAGGAGAGGCGCTGCCTCGGTCAGGCAAGCGTCCAGGGTCACGTGATCCCCCTCGTGCAGCGCGAATTCGGCGGCCTCGATGAGAGCCCAAAGCAGGGCCTGCTGATCGTTAGACGCCCGCGCGAGCCCGAGAAACCCGGCGCGGGCCTTGCGCGATACGTCCGGTTCGCCAAGCGGAAGGGTCACGATCCCGAGGAGCGACAGGAATTCGCGGCGGAAACGCTGGTCTCCGAGACGCTCTGCGATCTGGAGCGCCTCTTCGAGCAGGGCGCGGCATTCGGCCAGTCGGCCGACAGAGGCGAGGTAGAGAGATTGCAACTGATTGCAGCGCGCAAGCGTGACGGGTTCGAGTTGGGGACGCAGCCTGGCGAACCGCCGCTGAAATCGCTCTGCGATACCATGAAGACCGAGGATGCCCATGACGTTGGAAATCTGCATATAGCCGTCGGCCATGAGTTGTACGTCGTCGGCGATTTCGGCGTGATTTGCCTGTTCGATGACGGACAGGATGATTTCGAAGTCCCGGTGCGCAAAGTAGTGCGTGTGGCCAAGATGCGCATAGATCGTCGCCAGCTCTGCGGCCCGGGCGGCCTTTTCCGGTGTGCGCGGCCTGCGTTTCCCGAACTGCGACGCCGTGAACTGGGCGATAAACCCGGCAAGGCACGCCCGCATCACCCTGCCCTTGCCTTTTGGCCACACGCGCCCAAGAAGTGACAGCCCGGCCTCAAGGTTCTTCTGGGCCTCTGGCAGGTGCCCGAGCCGGTTACATGCTTCGCCAAGGTTTCGGTGCAGCCGGGCGCGGCGGAGGGTTTGGCCCGGCAAGCCGGATTTGGCGATGCAATCCATCGCCCGTTCAAGCTGAATGATCGAATCGCTGTCCGTACCGACCCGCAAAAGGGCGGTGCCGGAGCGTTCGTAGGCTTTGGCCGCGCTGGCAAATTCGCCGGCACGGTCGAAGTGGCTGGCCACGATCGCGGGATCGGCGGTGTCGTCATGCAACGATAGCCATTCGGCGATGCGGCGGTGCAGGTGGCTCGCATCGGCCGGGAGCAGGAGCGCATAGATCGTTTCCTGCGCAATAAGGTGGTCAAAGGTATAGATGCCCTCAGCCCTCGTTCCTGTGGCGTGGGCGAACAGCCTTTTTCTGACAAGGGCAGAAAGGTCGTCCCGGAGAGTGGTTTCGAAGGGGGTATCCCGGAGGAGCTCGCGCAGCATTTCATCGTCGAAGACAGTCCCGATGACAGACGCGCATTTCAGGATTGTCTGCTGACCCGGAGGCAGCCGGTCGAAGCGGGCAAGGACGGTTCGTTCAACGCTGTCGGGGAAGCCAGCGGCGGCAAGGGTAGGCATCGCGGCCGCTGCATGCACCAGGCCGTCGCTTTGGGTGATGGCTCCTGCCGCCAGCAGGGCAAGGGCCAGTTCTCGGATGAAGAATGGATTTCCGCCCGTCTTGGCATGGACGAAGCGGGTGAGGGAGGGTTCGGCGCGCGCGGCCCCGACTGTCGTCGCCACAAGACTTGCAGTTTCATCGGGATCGAGTGGCCGAAGCAGGGTTTCGGTCAATGGCAAGGTCCCGGGAAGGGCGCGGATCTCGGCGCAGATTTGGTCCATGCCGGGATCGGGCCGACCGGCCAGGACGACCGCGACGTCGGCATGCCCGCGCTGTGCGTCCGCAGGACCACGGCCCAGAAACTCGCGCAGGAGGGTGGACGATGCGCTGTCCAGCCACTGCACGTCATCAAGTAGGAGCAGTGCCGGGCGGCCGGCGAGCCTGTGCCAGAGGAACGCCGACAGGGCCTTGATCGTGCTGTCGAACTTGGCACCCCCGCGCATTGCAAGGGTGTCGGGCGTGTCCGGGATCACGAATGGCAGGACCG
>JADCCX010000105.1 GCA_020252485.1 Methylocystis sp. | reverse complement strand
CGGGCGCGCATCAAGAAGATCATCGAAGAAGCAACCGCACAAGACATCCAGGACGCTGACGCCCTGCGCGCTCTGCTGCTTCGGGTGTTCAGTGACGTGGCCGCGGCATATCACCCAGCGCGCGACATGCCGATTCTTGAGGTGACGCTTCCCGAAATGCTGCGGGCGGTCGAGCTTACCAGCCGCGGGCTACGCAGCGATCTGCTTCGGGTCTTCCCCTCGGCACGGGACATCACCTTCCGTGCCGTCGACACCGCGGCAGAAATGAAAGCGTGGTTCGACGTCGGCATGCCACTCTTCCGGACGGGCCGCTTCATCGGGCGGATCGTGGCCAACCCCGTGAACGCGCTCGTCGGTGAGTTGGCCAGCGTCGCCACCGGTCTGTCCCAGCGCGGCCTCACTCCCATGATGAAGCGCCGTGCTGCCGAGATCATCGTGCGACAAGCAGGAGAGACAGCGATACTGCTGTATAGTGGGCAGTGCCGACTTGAGCACGATGTTCCCCCTGCTGGGCTCCCACGCGCGCGGGCGCCGGTAGAAGTGCGCCAGCCGACACGCGTACGGATGCGCGTAGGCGTTGTGGGCCAGGTAAACGCAGGGAAGTCCTCTCTCGTGAATGCGCTGGTGGAGCGTTCGGTCAACCTCTCGGGCCTGAGCATCCACACGGCAGGGGAACACGACTTCGCTGTCGATCTGCCGGGGCTTGGTCCCGTTGAGCTGGTGGACACGCCTGGCCTACGTCACGGCGAAGCCCCGCCGCTGGATAGGATTGTTGGCGCCGACATGGTGCTATGGGCGGTTGCGTTGCATCGCGCTGACCGCGCGCCGGATGCGGACCTTGCCCACGCACTGCGGCAGTGGTCAGCGAAGCATGCGGGCCGGCGCGTGCCGCCTGTGATCGTGGTGCCGACCCACATGGATAGGCTGGATCCGCCGGGAGAGTGGGAGCCGCCCTACGACTGGAAGCAGGGCTCCCGCCTCAAGGAGCAGTCCACCCGTGCCGCGCTCCAGGCGGTGCAAGACGCTCTCGCTTGGCCAGAGGCTCGTTGGGTCCCCGCGGTGCTGCGAGATGGTCGTCCGTTTTGGAATTTAGATGCCGTACGCAAGGAGATGGTCCTGGCGAAGGCAGATGCTGAGCTTACGCAAAACTCGCGCAGAGCAGCGGGGCGAACATGGTGGGATTCAACCGTCGACGCCGTGCACAGCGCCGGTGGCGGAGTTTCGGTGGCAATGCGCGAAGTTCGGCGTCTGTTTGGGGTTCGGCGCGGCTGAGGCGCGGACAACTGATCACGACTGCTGAAGGGATCAGCGGCGCAAACGCCACTGGTCGGGGAGTTTTGCTTATGGAATCCGCTGCTTCGCCACCCCCACCGACAGAGTCGCTGCCGCCATATCGAACGTCGCGCCCGAGATGTTCCGCGCCATCACCCGGACCGTGTTGTTCGACCCAACGGGCGTATCGAGATCGATGAAACGCGTCGACGACAAGAGCGACGCCGATGCCAGATCGCCGGCTCGCGCCCCGTTCACCGTGACGTCGAGTAGCGATGTCGCCCCCGGCGCCAGGCTCGGCAAATCCCAGGACACCTCGGCGGCAAACTCCCGCCGCCCCGAGCGGAACAGCGCCCCCGTCAACAGCGGCGTGCCGTTCAGCACCGCGGGTGCCGCCTCCGGCAGCCCGTAGAGCCGCAGCGATTGCAGGTCGATCGGCCCATCAAAGCCGATCACCCCCACCTGCGCAAAGGCCACGGACGCGCAGACGCGGATGGTCTGCCGTCGGTTGAAGTTGGCATCATCCATCGGCGCGCCGGCGTTCCAGCCCTTGGCCGGCCCATTCCACTGCATGGTGGTGATGGAGGCCAGCACGTCGCCCGCGATGTCCTCGCGGACGTTCCCCGCCCCATCGAACACGCGCACGAACAACCGTCCGCCTGAGGCGCAGCTGGCGGAACCTGAACGCCCGAAGAAAATCAGCGCTCTATCGGCGGAGCAGATGGCGCGGATGGAGCAGGAGATGTCGCTGGTGCAGTCGCGGTTCCGGGGGATTGAGTCTTCATATAATACTGATGTTCTCGGCCTGGTCGTGGCGCGCGGCTATGTCGCCAAGCTGATGGGCAACAAGGCAGTAGCGAGCTATCTGCGCCGCCATCATGCAGATTTGACGTAGGAATTCCAGACCATCGTGGCCAGTACTTCCCTTGATGAGGGAATGGCGGTTGGCTGAGGTGGTTTGCCGCCTCACCCCACCCTTCGCTTCACCACCTGCACATGCAGCGCGGCCGTAGGCAAATCCACCGTGGAAAGGCTGACATTCCGCGCTGTCACGCGCACCTTATCATTTGACCAGACATGGCAATCCAGCACAAACGCAATGCTGCTGGTATCGAGCGAAGCATCAGCAAAATCCCCCCGGCGCGCCCCGGGGACTGTCACATCCGCATTGGTCGTCGCCCCGGGCGGCATGCTCGGTAGATCCCAGCTGGCAGAAAACATCAGCGTCCTGCCGCCAGCGGGCAAGGCAGGACAACCGGACAGGATCGCCGGCGCATCCTCGGGCAGGCCGTAAAGGCGCAGCGCCTCCACCTCAATCTGTCCGTCAAAGCCAATGATCCCGAT
>JADCCX010000104.1 GCA_020252485.1 Methylocystis sp. | reverse complement strand
GTTGCAGTTTGCACTATAGCGACGTGAATTCAATGACTTAGGTGCAAACCTAGACCCCTCAGGTTTGCACTTGGTTTGCACCCAGCCCTCCCATGGTTTGCATCCTTTCGGCGTGATTTCAGCAGCTTAGGTGCAAACCCTGGCGCCTAGCGCAGCGCATTATCGCGCAACCCCTCCCGACTATGGGGCTCAATGCCTTGGCGACGGCGCTGCTATTGCCATTGCTCTGGACGCTGTTCGGCGGCCATGAATGAGGCAGTAATCATGTCAGCGTAGCGCGACGCCGGCGCGGCGCGCGATGTCGGTCCACCGCTGGACTTCGGACCGCAGCTTGGCCTGGAACTCGTCTGGCGTCTGCGGGGCGGCGGTGGCGCCGACGCGGGCTAGGAACTCCTGGTAGCTTGCGTCCCCAAGGATCTCGTTCACCTCGCGATTCAGCCGCGCGACCACCGACGCGGGCATCGCGGCCGGGCCGAACAGCCCGAACCAGACGCCCGTGGTAAAGTCGAGACCCGCTTCCCGCGCAGTCGGGACATTCGGCAGTGCCGGATCCCGCTGCTCCGCGGCCACGGCTAACACGCGCATCCTGCCGGCATTGATCAGGGATCGGGCTGAGGCCAGCGTTGTCACCACCAACTCGATGCGGCCGGCGGCGACGTCGGTCTGAGCATCCACGATTCCACGATAGGACACAGCTTCCATTTGTATATCAGCTGCCTGCTTCAGCAATTCGCCGGCGAAGAAGCTTGTGTCGCCCGGGCCGGCACCGCCGAAGCGCAGCCGGTTCGGCTGGGCGCGCGCGATGCGCAGCAGGTCCTGCAGCGTCTGCGCCTCAAAATCGGCGCCGACCGCGACGATCATCGGTGCGCTTGCCACATGCGCCACGGCCGTGAAATCGGTCGCCGGGTTGTAGGGCAGCGGCTGGGTCGCCGCATTGGTGGTGAGCGAGCTGGAGATGAACATCAGCGTGTAGCCATCCGGCGCGCTTTTCGCGACGGCATCGGCGCCGATCGCACCGCCTGCACCGCCCCGGTTCTCGATCACCACCGGCTGGCCGAGCCGCGGCGACAGACGCTCCGCGAGCGCCCGCGCGAGCACGTCATTGCTGCCGCCCGGGGGAAAAGGAACGATGAGGCGCACGGGGCGCGCGGGCCAGCTGGCCTGCGCTGCAGCCTCACCCCCGAAGGCGAGCGCGGCGGATGCCCCCGCCGTGGCTGCCAGAATGGTCCTGCGTGTCTTGGTCATGATGGCCTCCTCCGATTGCTCTGTCCAAAAGGGCTACGACATGCCTGCGCCGGCACGCGCCAAGGCGGTCTGGCTGGGCGAGCAAGACCAGCCTATCAGCGGCGTCAGGCGGTGCGCCAGCGCCAACAGCCGCGCTTCGCCAAGCGGGCGCCCGATCAACTGCAGACCGATCGGCATGCCGTTGCCGTCGAGCCCGGCTGGCATCGTCAGCACCGGCACGCCAAGATAGCTGAAGGGCCGCGTCAGCCGTGTGAGTGCGGCGACCACCGGGAAGACGCGCTCGCCCTGTTCCATGTCGGCTTCGACGCGCGTCGGCGTCGGGACCGGCATAGTCGGACAGATCAGCACGTCGCAGCCCTGCATGGTCTCATCCAGGAAGCGCTGCAGCACCTTCGCGCGCAGCAGCAGCGCCTCCAGGTAGCGGGGCGCCGGGATATGCAGGCCAGGCTCCGTGCGGCTGAACACCGCCTGGGAGTAGTGCTCCCCGCGCTCAGCCATCCAGGCGCCGTGCAGCGTCGCCGCTTCCACCTTCGAGATGACATCGCCCATGGCGTAGCAGGTGGCGAGCGCTGGAAAGGCGTGGCGCTGCACCGGGCCGAAGATATCGGCCGCAACGCGCAGCACGCGGTCGAGCGCCACGGCGATGTCGGGATGCACCTCGCCCGTATCGGCCAGCACCGCCAGGCGCGAGCCATCCGCGGCATCGGCGAGGCGCGCGACATAGTCGGGGACGGGTGCGTCGAGCGTGCTCGGGTCGCGCGGATCAGGCCCGGCGATGGCGCCGAGCAGCAGCGCGCAATCTTCTGCGGTGCGCGCCATCGGTCCGACGCAATCGAGCGAGAAAGCGCGCGGGAAGCAGCCTGCGCGGCTCACGCGCCCATAGCTGCCCTTCAGTCCGAACAACCCGTTCATCGCCGCCGGTAGACGTGTGGAGCCGCCGGTGTCGGAGCCGAGCGCACCAAACACTGCCCCGCTCGCCACCGCGACGGCCGAGCCACTGGACGAACCGCCGGAGATGCGCGCCGGATCCCAGGCGTTGCGGCAATCGCCGAGATGCGGGTTCTGCCCCGTCGGGCCGGCGACCATCTCGTTCAGGTGCAGCCGCCCGAGGTCCACCGCCCCCGCCGCCGCCAGGCGAGTCAGGACCGTGGCACTCGCCGTGCCGGGCAGATCATCTGTCACAACGGAGCCGACGCGCATCGGCTTGCCGATGCGCTCCAGGCAATCCTTATGGGCCAGCGGGATGCCGTGCAGCGGGCCGTAGCACTGGCCGCGCCGCAGGTCGCGATCCAGCATCTCCGCTTGCGCCAGCGCGCGATCGGCGAAGATCTCGACAAAAGCGTTGCCGAGCCGCTGCGTCGCCTCCGCACGCGCGATAGCGGCCTCAGTCAGCTGTACGGAGGTGACATGTCCCGCGCGGACCCGCTCCGCCGCCCGCGCCAGCGGCAGGTCCAGGATGTCAGCTGCGTCAGCCATTGGTCGGGTCGGCGTTGCGCAGCATGGCGGTGGCGTAGTCGCCCGGATGGTCGAAGGGGCCGACGGCGCCGCGTGCCAGGTCGCGCACCGCACGGTTCAGCCGGTCGAGCTCCGCCGCGATGCGCTCCGGATCCGTCCGTGAGCGGACGCCGTGCAACGCTTCGGCGGAGGTCGCGACCAATGCCGCGAGATCGGATGCGGGCACGTCACCCACCGGCCACGTCCTCGCCTGCGACAGCCAGCAGGCGCCGCGCGCGGATCAGGATCGGCTCATCCACCATCAGCCCATCCACGGTGAAGGAGCCCCGCCCCTCCTTGGCCGCTTCCACCGCCGCGGCCAGTTGCCGACGCGCAAGGTCGAGCTCTGCGGGTGTGGGCGAAAAAGCCTCGCGCAGCACTGGCACGAGCGCAGGGTGGATGCAGGTGGCGCCGACGAATCCGGAACGGCGCGAGCGCAGCGCCAGGGCGCGGACTGCATCCGGGTCGCGGTAATCCGCGACCGTGCCGAGCGTGCCGAAGGGGAAGATGCCAGCGGCCACGCAGGCCAGCACGGCGCGCCGCTTGGCCATGACGATCAACTCGTCGTCTGACGCAGCCCCGCATTCAAGCGCCAAGTCCTCTGCGCCGACCAGAAGGCCCACGACACGCGGATGCGACGCGGCAATCGCTTCCGTCTGCTGCACGGCTGCTGCGGTCTCAATCATCGGGACGATTGCCATCGGGTGGCGCTCCGTCTCGGCGAGGATCTCGGCGGCCAGCCGGACATGGTCGGGCCCGAGCACCTTGGTGAGCAGGATGCCCAGCGCGCCGCCGCGGGCGGCGGCCTCGATGTCACCGACCGCGAGCCGCATCGGACGATTGACACGCACCAGCACATCGGCGCCGCCGGATCCGGCGATGGCGATAGCCTTTGCAAGGTCCGCCCGCGCCTCCAGCTTGCGGTCATACGGGACGCTGTCCTCAAGGTCGAGCACCACGGCGTCCGCGCCGGCCTTCGGCGCTTTCTCGACGAAGCGGGGGACATTGGCCGGCACATAGAGCATGGCACGCCACAGGCGCCGGGGCTTGGTCATTCCTTGGCTCCGATCGCGACGCCGCCCGTGATCAGGCGCTCGGCCTCAGCGGCGCCCAACGCGCCGGCCAAGACGTCACGCGTATCCTGGCCCAGGCGCGGGGCGGGGCAGCGCAGCGCGCCGGGCGTGCGCGACAGGCGCGGCACCTGCCCATGCATCGGCAGTAGGCCGCCCGGCATCTCCGCGTCCGGGACAGCAATCAAGGCCTCGCGCTCGCGCACATAGGCATCCGTCGCCAGGTCGCTCACGTCGAGAATCGGACCGATTGTCACGCCGTCGCGGTCGAACTGCGCCAGCGCCTCGGCCAGTGTCATGGTGGCGACGGCGTCGCGCATCACCCCGTCGATCGCCTCGATGTGGCGAAGCCTGTCGCTGTTGGTGGCGAAGCGCGGATCGGCCAGCAGCGCCTCCTGCCCAATGGATCGCATCAGGCGCTCGAACACTGATTGGGTGGAGGAGGAAAGGCCCACCCATTTCCCGTCCTTTGTACGATAGGCGTTGCGCGGGGCCGTGTTGGTGGACCGGCTGCCGGTGCGCGGCTTCAGCGCGCCGGTCATGGCGTAGTTGGCCATCTGCGGCTCAAGGATGGCGAAGATCGGCTCGAACAGGGACAGGTCGATCACCTGGCCCTCGCCCGTCGCTTCCGCATGGCGCAGCGCCATCATCGTCGCGGTGGAGCCATAGAGGCCAGCATAGGCATCCGCCATGAACATCGGTGGCAGCACCGGCTCGCGGTCCGCGAAGCCGTTGATGGAGGCGAAGCCGGAATAGCCCTCGACCAGCGTGCCGAAGCCGGGCTTGTGCCGGTACGGCCCATCCTGCCCCCAGCCTGAGACGCGCACGATGACCAGCCGCGGATTGGCCTCTAGCAGCGATGCGGGTGAAAGGCCCATCTCCTCCATCACGCCAGGCCGGAAGCTCTCGACGAAGATCGCCGCGTCCAGCGCCAGCCTCCGGACCACAGCGACGGCCTCCGGATTGCGCAGGTCGAGGCAGACGCTGCGCTTGTTGCGACACCAAGTCTTCCAGGCGGTCTCGACGCCTTTGACCTTCCAGGCGCGTAGGCTATCGCCCGCGGGGGGCTCGATCTTCACCACCTCCGCGCCGTGGTCGGCGAGCGTGAGCGTCAGCAGGTTCCCGGCGACTAGGCGCGAAAGGTCGATCACACGCACGCCGTCAAGCATGCCGCGCGCCGTCGGATCGAAGGATTTGCGATGCAGACCGGCGGCGAAGGGAAGCTCGGACGCCATGATCCTCCAAGGCGCGGAGGACCGCGCGGAACGCTGTTGTTCGGATGTTCGTACAACGCTAGCCTTCGCCTCCGCCAGGCGTCAACGCCCCTGGAACCGACCATCCCGCGCACAGCACCGGAGCCGACAATGCAGATCTGGGATCGATTCCTGACCGATGAGGACCGTGCGATCTTGGCAAAGGGCCGCTTCGGCAGGCGGATGGGCTTCGGGCGCAAATGCGGCGTCCTGGTGATCGATGCGCAGCGCTACATGATCGGGGAGCCAGGCAACGATGCCGCCTGGCCGTCATCATGCGGCGATGTCGGCCGGGCCGCGTTGGGGGCGATTGCCAGCCTCGTCGGCGCCGCGCAGCCGGTCGGCACGCCCTGCTTCTTCACGCGCTTCGAACTGGATGCGTCGGGCGCCGATATCGGCGTCTATGGCCGCAAGCGCGACCTGCTGCAGAGCCCGCATTGGTGCCTGGCCGGCACGCGCGGTGCGGAGCTGGCGGAAGGCCTGCATCCCGGCCCGAACGACATCGTCTTCGTCAAGAAGAAGCCGAGCGCCTTCCACGGCACGCCGCTGCTCGGCTACATCGTCGAGCGCGGCATCGACACGCTTCTGGTGGTAGGCGGCGCGACCAGCAACTGCGTACAAGCGAGCGTCTTCGATGCGTCCTCCTGCAACTTGCGTGTCGCAGTAGTGCAGGAGGCGGTGTTCGACCGCGTGCCGATCTCTCATGCCATTGCGCTGTTCGACATGGACCGGCAGTTTGCAGATGTCATTCCGCTCGCCGACGCGCTGCGGCATCTCGCTTCGCAGGCACGATGACAGCACGCCGCCGCAATTCCGCCCATGCAGCCAGGTTCCTCCCGCTGGCCGGCGGCACGCCGCGCTACGCGAGCGTCGCGAACGCACTTGCCGTAGATAGCTTTGCGCTTGGCTGGCGCGGATGCAGGGCGACTACTACAGCCGGCGCAGGGAAACGCTCGAACCCCTCCAGCGCATCGGCGCTGATCACGAAGCGGACTGGGAATTGGCCCTTGCCGGATTCCACGCAGCGCGCCACCGCGCCACAGACCGACACGCCTCAAACCCCACCAACGTGCGAAGAGGGGACGCAGTCACATACTGGACGCTGCATCTCATACTCCACTTTGAAAAATGGGCTATTCTCTATTCAGACCTTGTCTGAACGCCTTTCCATCATGTATGAAAAGTCCCGCAAATAAACGGACCAAAAAAGGAATGCCACGTCTTAAGCGCGAGGAGCGTGAACGCCAGATACTCGAAGGCGCCATTCGCTTTTTCTCCGAACACGGCTTCGATGGACAAACGCGCGAATTGGCGCGCCAACTTTCCATTACGCAGCCCCTTCTCTATCAATATTTTCCATCAAAACAGGCGCTTATCGAAAAAGTCTATGAAGAATTGTTCCTGATGCGTTGGCGCGCCGATTGG
>JADCCX010000103.1 GCA_020252485.1 Methylocystis sp. | reverse complement strand
GGACCGGATCGTTGCGAACGCGGTTCTCTACGATCCCTACATCCTGCCCTGGGCCTTCGGGGCGATCCAGGCCGTCCTGCCCGAGGCTGCGGCGCGCGCGGTGCAGAACCGCCTTCGCGGCGAGATCGCGCTCCGCTATGCGCCCGACGGGACTTATGACGGAATGGCCTCGGTGGTGCAGCGCGCGGCAGAGGTGCCGGAGGCGACGCGGGCGCTTCTCAGCGAGGAACTGCGGCGCTTCTCAATCATCGAGGGGCGCGATCCGAGCCCGGTCGCGGTCACCTGCTGGCGCCAGCCCTGGTCGCCGGTCTGGCTAGAATGGGAGGTAGCGCTCGAGCCGGGGGACGGGCTCGCGGGCTGGCTTCTCGGCCGGATCGACTTCGATGGCGAAAGCCCTCCCGCGGGGACGGCGCTCACGCTCCGGGGGCGGTCGCCCATCACCACGGGCCTCGCGCGGACCTACCAGGCGGTGATCCAGTCCTACCTGATCGCCGAGGCGCAGCGGGACGCGGCGGGGGCAGGCGAGATCGCGGCCGGGCAGGAGGCGCGGCTCGCCGAACTCGCGGCCTTCCTCGGGGGCGTGGACCTCGGGTCCGTGACGCTCGACGCGGTGAGCGACGCCTGGCTCGCGATCGGGACCGGACCCGACGGCCATGTGCTGCCGGTGCCCGAGGCCGTGGCGAAGGACTTCGCCGATGCGGGCCTGCCCCGGCTTCTCGCCGTGGGACGGCTCGGCCTGACGCGGGCGCGCGTGATCGACAGTTTCGGACGGTTCCGCGATCTCGACGTGACCCGCGTGACGCTGCCCGCAGCGCTCAGGACGGCTGACGGGCAGGGACAGGCGGCGATGCGCCTGCCGCCGCGGCTCGCGGTGCCCGCGCGGCTCATGTGGCGCTTCGTCGATCCGGCCGAGGCCGGGGCAAATCCGGCCGAGGCGACGCTCGACCAGGAGCGGCCCGAAAACACGCGGAGTCCGATCTCGGGCTTTCTCTTGCCCGACTTCATCGACGAATCGATCGAGTTCTTCGACGCGGGCGGCGCACCGCTCGGCGAGGTCCTGCACGATCCCGTCACCGGGGGCCTGATTTGGGAAGGCGGCGTCGGCCGGGAAGGTCCCGCGGCGACGCTGCCCGAGCAAGGGCTGTCGCCCGCCGCGCGGCTTGCGGGCCGCATCGCGCAGGGCATGATCGACGCCGACATCGCGCAGCGTGCCGACCCCGCAACGGCGGGGCTCGAAAGCCCGCTGAGCGCCTTCCTGCGTGCCGTCGACACCACGATGTGGGGCGTCGAGGGCCTGACGGGCGCGGCCGCGGGCGCAACGCTCGCGGGCCTCGTGGGGCGGCCCGTCGCGATCGCCGCGACGACCCTCTGGATCGACCTGCCCGACGACCTCTACCGCACAGGCGCCTTCGGCGCGACCGCGGATGCGCTCCGCGATTTCCTCGTGGCGCAGGGTGTGTTCGAGGCGGTTAAGGCGCAGGGCTTCGATGTCCGGCTCGGCGATCTCGCGCGCGGGCAGGACGGGCTCTACGGCTACTTCCTCGGCGACGATTTCGGGCGCTTCCACCTGATCAGCCCCGAGGTTGGCGGCGCCGCGCGGCTCAACCTGCTCGGCCGGGGCTACCGTGCGATCCTGGGCGGCGTGGGGGCGGACATCGGTGCCAGCTTGCTGCCCGCGCCGAGCCCGATCGACTGCCCCTACATCACGGAGGGCCAGCCCCTGTCGCTCCATCCCGGCCACAAGGTCCGGGTCACGCTTCTCATGCATCCGCTCGCCCGCGTCCATGCGACGACAGGGTTCCTGCCGCGCAAGTCGCTCGAACTCCTGCGCGACTGGGTGTCGCCGGGGCTCTCCCGGATCGCGCCATCGGCACGGATCGGGCCGGTGATCGTCGATCCCGACAAGGTGCGGCTGCCGAAGATCGCGGCCTTCGGGGCGAACCAGACTTGGACGCGGCGCGACACGCCCATCACCTGGCGAAACGACCCGATCCTGTCGGCCACGCAGGCAGCACTTCTCCCCGAAGGCCGGGTGACGGTCGAGGAAGGCTACATCCGGATCACGCCGGAGACCGGCGGGGGAGGCGGGCCATGAGCCGCTACGACTGGCCCTCCGAGTTCACGAAGTCCCCCGACCGGATCGACGCCCGGGCCGAGCAGGAGGCGCGCGCAGCGGGCCTGCCGACGCCGCCGGGACTTCTTGGCGATCTCGACGATCTCGACGACGTGATCCAGCGCAACTTCGACGAGGACAGGCTCTGGCTCCCGCTCGGGCCGTCGATCCTGATCAACGGGCAGGCGCGCGGAAATCCCATCGTCTCGGGGCGGGTCCGCGGGCTCGCGGTGAGCGACGACGGCCAGCGGATCTACGTGGGCGCGGCGAATGGCGGGCTCTGGCATTCGGCCGATGCGGGCGTCACCTGGGAGCCTCTGGGGAGTTGGGGGCTTTCCCCCACCGCCTCCCGGTCGGACATGTCGCTCACGATCGGCGCGCTCCTTGTCGCGTTCGGCGCGGCGCGCGCCGACGATGTCGTCTATGCCGCAACGGGCGAAGCGCTGCCGAGGGTGAGCAGCACGCCGGGCAGCGCGATGGGAGGCATCGGCATCCTTCGGCTGAACGGGAAGGTCGACGCGGCGCTGGCCGCGCCGGGGACCAATCCATGGCGGCGCGAGGGGCGCAACCTCGCGGGCGCGGGCGTATTCCGGCTCGCGCGCAACCCCGCCGCGCCACTCACGGCGGCGGGCGCGGGCGAGCTGGTCGCGGCCACCTCGAACGGGCTCTGGACGCGGTCAGGCGCCTTCGTTGAGGATGCCGACTGGCGGCGCATATCCTTCGCACCCACGGATTTCGACGCGAACGACGGCGGCCACACCTCGGACGTGGTCTGGAACGACCGCGGGCTCTGGGTGACGCTCGTGCGCCGCGGGGCCGAGGACGGGCTCTACCGCTCGGTCAACGGCACCGCGGGCCCCTTCGCGCGGATCACGCTGCCGGGGCACATGCCGGGTACACGGCTCACGCTCGCGCCCGCCGCCCACGACACGCGGCGGATGTATGTCCTGGGCCTCCGCCCGCCGACCGTCGATCCTGCCAACAACAAGGGGCTTGCGGCGCTCTGGCTCGTCGATCTCGCCCATTCCGCGGCAGCCGCGGTCCAGGTGGCGAACTTCCCCGTGGGCCTTTTCACAAGTACGGTCACGGGCGCCGCCCCGGACTTCGTCATCAAGTCGGACCAGGCTGCCTACGACCAGGCGATGGTGGTGGGACGGGACGGCGGGGCGGACGTTGTTACCGTCGGCGGATCGACGAAGGATATCGGCGGGAACGACTGGAACGCCTCGCTCTTCCGGCTCCGGATCAGCGGGACGGCGGCGGCGGGGAACCTGTCCACGGACTTCGGCGCGGGAAACCAGCTTTCCGCCCATCTCGATGCCACCTACATCGGCGCGGGCGTCCATGCCGACATCCATGCCCTCACGCTCCGCGGGGCCGACCTCTGGATCGGCTGCGACGGGGGCGTGTTCCTTTTGTCGGGCGGCGTCGCGCGGTCGATGAACGCGGGCCTCGCCACTGCCGAGCCGGGCTACATCGCCTCCCACCCCGATCTCGACGGGCCGATGCTCGCGGGCACGCAGGACAATGGTGCCATCCAGCGGGTGGGCAACACCGTCTGGCAGCTCATCCACAAGAGCGATGGCGGGGGATGCGCCTATCACCCGACGCGTCCGCACCAAACGCTCACCCAAAACACGAGCGCGACCTGGTACCTCGATCCGCCGGGCTTCAGTCCGTGCGGGCCTGCCCTCAGGTCCGGCAAACCCCTGCCCACGCGCGAGAAGACCGAGGATGACCGCGCGCAGTTCTACTCGGCCCCCGCCGTCGCGCGGTCAGGGGCACCTGACGACGCCTGCATCTTCATCGGCACCGACCGCATCTGGCATTCGCGCAACTGGCGCAACGTCGCGACGCCGATGACCTGGGTCACGATCCCCACAGGGACCGATCCCTGGAACAGGCTCGACGCCAGCAACAATATCGAACAGGACCGTCTCGGCGGCGCCAGCGAGGAGAGGGTCCTCGCGATCCGGATGCTCCAGGACGGCAACGCCGCGCAGAACCTCGACGGGATGGCGATCCTCGTCCTGACCCCGACGAAGGTGCGGATCTTCCGCTACACGCACCCCGTCGCTGCGGCCTTGGGCACCTGGACCGCGATCGCGGACTCGGTCGTGAGCGATCCGTCCGGCGTGGAGCGGCCGAAGCACAAGAGCACCGACGCGGAGGTGCCGAACCCGTTCCTCGACCGGCTGCCACGCAAGCGCAACAGCGCCTGGACTGACATCGCCGTGCATCGCAGGAACGCGGTGGGCACCGAGACCTTCTATGTCACGACGACCGGCAGCGTAGTCGTAAACGACGACGGCAGCATCACGGGCGATGCGAACTTCGACACGCTCTGGTGGTACAACGGGGCCGGGCGGTGGTATCCTGCCGGCTTGCGGAACACGCCGCTCGACCCTGCGTCGGGCACGGGCGGCTGCCCGCTCTCGGCGCATTCGGTCGTCTGCGACCCCGTCGCGCCCGACATCGTCTACGTGGGGACCCGGATCGGCGTCTGGGAAGGGCGGATCGATACCTCCGGCGCGCATCCCTCCTGGGTCTGGAAGCCTGCGATGGAGGGCCTGCCGCAGGCGCTCGTCGAGGACCTGCATGTCAAGACGACGCCCGACGGGGCCTTTCTGCGCGCCGCGCTCGTCGCCCGCGGTGTGTGGGAGCGAAACGTCTCGGCCGTGGCCGCCACCGTGGGGCAGACATTCCTGCGGTCGCTCAGCTACGACACGGGCCGCACCGCGCTTCCCGTCGCGCCACGCAGCCCCGAGACGGACGCGCCGCTCAGCTTTCACGAAAGCCCTGACGTGGTCCTCCTTACGACCGGCGCGGGTGGCTGGGGGGCGGGCGTTCCGAACGAGGCCGAACTTCTCGCGATCCGGAAACCCGGGCTTCTCCTCCGAGGCGTCTGCGACGCCTACGTGATGGTGCATCACCGGCACATGACACCAGTCCCCGGCGCGAACGTGAACATCGACCTGTTCCTCCTGCGGGGCGCGCCCGCAGGCGCGATCAGTGGGGTCTCCATGGCACCGATCCGGCAGGCGATCCTCGATCAGGTGCGAGGGGCTGCACCAGCCTTTCCGGCTGGGTTCTCGCATGTCGGGCGCATCCATCCCGCTCATCCTGTCGATGCGCGGAACTCGCGCGCCGCGCGCACCACGATCGATCTGTCCTTCCCGATCGTGGGGGCGGGGCCCGACGACCATGCGGCGGTGATCGCGGTCGTGACCTCGCCGGGCAACCCCCTTGCCGACATGGACCTCGCGGGCGCGACGCTCGAGGACGTGGTGCGCGCGACGGGGCGGGTGGCGGTGCGAAAGGTCCGGCGACTCTGAGCGTCTCAGCCAGGAGCTCTTCAGTCAAGAGCGCCCGCGACGGTGCTGGCAGACTGGTGCTGCCAGACAAATTCGAACCAGTCTCAGCAAGGACAGTGACGCTGTCACTTACTCCGCGCAGAGAGATCGTGTCCCGCGAAATGGTGTAGCTGGCCGATGGCCACCGCATTCTCCGGCCCGGGCCGGGACGTCAGCCTTCTTGTTTGGGAAGGCCGACTGAGAGATCATCGCTGTTGGTGGCGACGCTTTCCGGGCCGCAGCCGGATCGGGAGAACGCTTTCGCGAGGCCAAGTGGCGGAGACGAAGGGATTCGAACCCTCGAGACGGTTCCCCGTCTGCACCCTTAGCAGGGGTGTGCCTTCGACCACTCGGCCACGTCTCCGCCTTTGGCTCTAGCAGGGATGGTAGAGTGGAAACAAGGCGAAATTCGCGGATGGGAAAAGATCGCAGCTTGGGGCAGCGCTGCGCATGGTGCAAGGGGCGCGACAGGCACCGCTTTCGCTGCGTGGCCTGCGAAGACGCAAGGGAGCAATGTCACGACGGATCGGTGCCATCCTGATGGAGCACGCCGAAGGCCGGGCCGTCCAGCGCGCCTGCTGCATAACCGTTGAAACGATGGTACCCGTCAGCCATGATCCTATCGTGATGCTCACGGCGGTCCCCGGTGCATGACCATCCCGGACCTGGACGGGATCCTCGCGACACCAGAAGCTACACCACGGCATGGGAGACGACCTGATCCTGCAGGCGCTTCAGACAGAGCCGTGGCAAGGCAAGTCGATCCTGCCCGCGGGACGTGAAGGCAAAGGGCGTTTCGCCCGGCTTGAAGGCACCGCAACCAGGATGTCGCGACGATGCCAATCAGACAGGCGCAGATGAAGGGCACCTCCGGGCCCCTGCGCAAAGGCAGACCGGCACCGAACGGGCTTCTGTCCGATCAGGCGCTGACCAGGAACTGCATAAGGCGTTCTGCGGTACGGGTCGGGTTCAATTCGCCAACATGCAGGTCGTAACCCCAGCCGGTCGGCAGGCGGTCCGGAAACGGGGCCACCAAGGTTCCGCGCTGAAGATGGACCTCTGCCAGGGACTCCAGGGTAATGGCGCATCCAAGTCCCGCCACCGCCATTTCCAGCGCGACGTTGGAGCTGTCCGTCATCAGGCCAGTGCGCAAGGGCAGATCGGCAATTCCGAAATGCAGCGCAAACGCCTCCCAGTGATCCTGCCGTCCAAGGACATGCACCAGCCCGCGGCGCAGGATGTCCCTTGGGGTCGTGATGCGGTCTTCGCCCGCCATGAGTTCGGGCGCGCAGACCACCAGCAGACGTTCCTCGC
Source organism: Methylocystis sp. (assembly GCA_020252485.1). Classification (GTDB taxonomy): domain Bacteria; phylum Pseudomonadota; class Alphaproteobacteria; order Rhizobiales; family Beijerinckiaceae; genus JADCCX01. Next base: position 1,626 of record JADCCX010000103.1, on the reverse strand, counting down.
CAAGGCTTTGCCCCAAAAGCGGCTGGCTTGAATGCCGTGGGGTGATCCGCAAGTCGGCGATCTGGTCGCTTGTCTCGGACCAGATGGTGGCATGAACCGTGACGTTCACTTCGGGATGCTGTCGCAAGAACCTTTGCAGGCGTTGCGGCAGCCAGTTCGTGGCCAGCGAGGCGGGACAGGCCAGCGTGACCTCCTGCCGGTGCGGAACGGTCAGGATCTGACCGGTCGCGATCTCGATCTGCGAAAGCGCCTGCCTGAGCGTCGGCAGATAGGAGGCGGCAACCTCTGTCAGTGTCAGGCTGCGCGGCGCGCGATAGAACAGCGGCCGCCCGATATAGCTCTCAAGCGCGCGCACATGGCCTGAAACCGCAGCCTGTGTCAGGCCAAGCTCTTCTGCGGCCTTGGTGAAGCTCAGATGCCGGGCCGATGCCTCAAAGGACCGGATGTAGTTCAGTGGCGGCAATGTCTTCATGCTGTGGTCCTCCTCTTGCAGGTTAACCCAGGCAAGGTTGGCGAACCATATCTCGAAGCCCCCAAATCTTTTCGTGCCAGTCCCCTGTTTCCCTTTCGTGAAAGCGCCCCTCTGCGCGCCTATCGTTGACCCGAGCCGGACAGGCACAGGCTGTGCCCGCCCGGAAGGCAGCGGGCCATCACAAGGGCAGGGTCATGCGGGAAACACGGCGCGGACGGCGCGGCGCGGCGGGGGCGGTGATTGCGCAATTGCCGTGGGAGCGGGTTGCAAACCCCTATGCGCCGCTTGAGATGCTGACGCCGGACCAGATGCAGGATCTGCACGACACCTCGATCCGCATCCTGAAGGAACTGGGGATCAAGGTGATGGGCGAAAACGCCCGTGACCTGATGCGCAGGGCGGGGGCAAAGGTCGATTCCGACGGCGTGGTGCGTCTGGACGAAAGCATCGTCGACAATGCCCTGGCCACCGTGCCAAGGCAGTTCACGCTGACCCCGGGCAATCCTGCGCGGCAGGTCCATTTCGGGGGCCGCGATCTGGTCTTCGGGCTGGTCGCGGGGCCGCCCAATGTGCACGACCGCATCAACGGCCGCCGTGCGGGCAACCTGGAGGATTACCGCAACTTCATCCGGCTTGCCCGGCACTTCAACGTGATCCACATGATTGGCAACCAGGTGACGGCACCGCAGGAACTGCCCGCCAACACCCGCCACCTTGATACCTATCTGGCCAACCTCACGCTGTCTGACCTGTCGTTCCACTGCACCGCCATCGGGCGCGGGCGGGCGATGGACGGCATCCGCATGATGGCCATTGCGCGTGGCGCAACCCTGGAGGATATGGCGCGCGCGCCGGGGGTGACCACCATCATTTCGGTCAATTCGCCCAGGCTTCTGGACGATGCAATGGGCGACGGGCTGATCGCGATGTCCCAGCACGGGCAGCCCGTGACGATCACGCCCTTTACCCTGATGGGGGCAATGACACCCGTCAGCCTGCCCGCCGCGATGGCACAGCAGAATGCCGAAGCGCTTTTCGGCGTGGTCCTGACGCAGCTTGTCCGTCCGGGGACGCCGGTGATGTACGGGGCCTTCACGTCGAACGTCGATATGCGTTCCGGCGCGCCTGCCTTCGGAACGCCGGAAAATGCAAAG
>JADCCX010000102.1 GCA_020252485.1 Methylocystis sp. | reverse complement strand
GACGGTGCCAACCGGACCGGCAGGTCCGAGAGGAACGCAGGCCAGCGCCCGCCGAGGGCGGGGCGGGCGATGGCCGGGGGCTTTGGGCCCCCGGCTGGAGAAGGGGCAGCGTGGCGCTGCGGCAGGGGCGATGGCCCCTGCCAGGATGTGCCGGGCGCAAGAGGTTCCCGCTTTTCGGTCAGCAGCCTATGCGGCCGGCACTTTTCAGCAACCTGTTCGCATGATCGCTGTCAAGACTTTGTTTTATAAAAAGTAATCCGGCGAGGCCGGGTGCATCGAGATGGAGATGCGCAGGGCGGGAGACGGAACTGAGACGACGGTTGAGCAAGCTCTCATGCGCGGGTTGGATACCGCATGACCGTGGTTTCGTCCTGGGGCTGCCCCGGTCTAGGGATCGGGCATCGCGAATGTCGGCCCATAACAGGCGGCGGCGGTTCCCCGCCGTGTTCCGCCCCCAACCCTGTGCATCGGGATGGGTCAGGTGCCGTTGTTCGCGGTCCTCTCAGGCCGTCGCAGGCCTGGAGGCGCGGGCGATCGCCCGGATGAAGCCGACCATCTCGCGCGCCATCGCCGTTATGACCATCACCTTGGCCTTTCCGGCCGCGACCAGATGGCGGGAACGCTGGCACATCCGCAATTGGCCTTTCCAGGCGATGTCACGAACCGCCAGCGGCAGCACCTCCAGTCTGGTAAGGAGCTTCGGGCTGACGCGGGCCTGCATCCGATAGCTCCGGGCGCCGCCGGTCAGCGCGCGCCGGGCAAGCCCGCTTTCCGCCCTGATGATCCCGCCCCGCCGCACGCTTGCGCCGCCGGAATGCTCCGGCGGCGTCAGGCCCAGCCAGGCCATCGGTTGCCGTGGATTGTCGAAACGCCGGAAGTCCCCGACCCCGGCCGCCACCGTCACAGCGACAATGACCCCGACACAGCGTATCGCCTGAACTGCGTCCACGACCGGCGCGAGGCTCCAGGTCGGCAGAAGATCCGCGATCTGTCCCGTCAGACGCTCCACCCTTGCCTCCGCATCCGCAACGGCATCGATGTAGTCCTGAAGGACGATCTGCTGTGCCGGATGTGTGAAGCGCACCATCACGAGCCAGCGCAGCGGATATCCCCGCCGGGCCCGATGAGGAGAGGACGTTCCTCGGAACGGGATCTCGTCGTCGCGGTCAACCAGCTCGGGGTTTTCGGTCACTCGGCTCTCAATTCTGACCCCGTTCTGGCGTCCAAAATTGACCCCCTTTTGGTGTCGAGATCGGGGCCTGATCCGACGGAACTGATCACAGAGTGGAGGCGGGTCAGGCCCTGATCGGGATCAGGCGCGGTTTTTTGAAGCGCCAGGGTTCGTTGCCGGTTTCGATGATCTCCCAGTGATGGGTGAGGCGATCCAGGAGCGCCGTGGTCATCTTTGCGTTGCCAGAGACGGTCGGCCAATCGCCGAAGGCGAGGTTGGTGGTGACGATGATCGAGGTTCGCTCCTAGAGGCGGCTGATCAGGTGGAACAACAGCTGGCCGCCAGACCGGGCGAATGGCAGATCAGACGCCACGGCTGCGCGTTCGGCCTCGGGCACATAGCGGGCCAAGGCGTCCTGAATGGCGGCGATGCGCTGGTCGGGCGGCAACGCCTGCAACTCTGCCGCCGTCAGGTTCAGCCGCTGCAGTGCCCCCACCGCCGAACCCGAACCAACCGCCGCTTCCGACAGCCGCGTGGTCAGCTTCTTGGCGGCCTGTTCCATCTCGCCCATCGAGACACCCGCCAACTCGCCAGCCAATGTCAGCACCCGCAGACTTTCAACCGTCGTCTTCAGCGATGCCCATGTCGGCCTGTGCGCCGATCAGGTCGGACCCCGACCGGAGCATCGCCACGCCCGCAGCGGCTGCGGCCGCCGTGACTGCCCCAAGCGCAATCCCGGCTTTCCGGGCAAAGCTGCCAAGGCGGGCGTTGGCGAGGTCCATCTTGGAAAACAGGTGGCCAAACCCGCGCGTGCCCGCCTCGCCGATGCCTTCCAGCTCGGCCTGAACCTGAAGGCCGCCTTCCGCGACCAGGCGGAGAGATACACATTTCTCGGACATGGGTCAGCATCCTTGATATCCGGGGATGTTCGTCTTACGTTATCGGTATCGATTAAAGAGGCGTATGATCATGTCCGAGACCGCGACCCTGTCCTCGAAATTCCAGATCTCGATCCCCAAGGCGATCCGGGCGGCCCAGCATTGGGAGGCAGGGCTGACCTTTGCCTTCATACCGAAGGGCACTGGCGTTCTTCTGGTCCCGGTCCCGAAGCGGGAGGCACTGAAGGGGTTTGCCCACGGTGCGTCCGCGATGGATTACCGTGACCGCGCCGAACGTTTCTGATGATCCTCGTCGACAGCTCGGCGTGGATCGAATGGCTGATCGGTTCCCCGACCGGCGAGACATTGGCCGCGCATCTGCCAGAACAGGCGGATTGGCTGGTTCCGACCGTGGTGCAGCTGGAACTGGCGAAATGGCTTACCCGCGAGGTCGGCGAGGACAAGGCCGACCAAGTGATCGCCTTCACGCAGGTCTGTCAGGTCGTGCCTCTCGATACGGAAATCGCCCTTGCCGCCGCCGAGGCTTGCCGAACACACAAGCTGGCCACGGCAGACGCGATCATCTTTGCCACCGCCCGGGCACGCAATGCGACGCTGCTGACCTGCGACGCCCATTTCGAAGGGCTGCCCGGCGTGACACTTGTCCAGAAGGTCACGACCTGAACCCGCCCTCATCGTCTGAGGCGATCTGTTCGTTCAACTTGCGCACCATCACCGCCTCAATCCAGCGCAGCAGTTCGGCGGCGATGAGGGTGTCGATCCCGAGGGCATGGGCCATGACGAGGGCTGCGCCCATGTCCCGGCCGAGCATCGCGCCGGGAATGACCCACAGCTGGCAACCCGGGCGGCCGACCAGATCCCAGACTTGCCGGCCATCTTCCGTCTGTTGCCGGTTCAGTCTTGCGGGGCAATCGGGGCAGCGCCCTGCGCAGGCACCGCTGTAGCGGTCGCCCCCGCCGAAGGACCATTCGGCAAGGGCGCGGGGACGTTTTTTTCCGCGTCCAGGATCAGGCCCTTGGCGACAAATTGGGTCTGAAACGCTTCGATGACCGGCCAGATTTCCAGCAGGGCGTCGATGCCTTCGGGCGTAACGGGGGCTCTGTTGCACAAATCCACTTCTGAGCGGACTTCCCCTTTCCCGGACGGACTCATCCTTCGGCTTCAGTGACAGGGATGCCGGGCGCGGTGAAGCCGTTGAGGACGGCGACACGGACCTGGAGCTCTGACACCTGACGGTCGATGTCTCGCGCCATGAGGCGCTGGCCCGGCAGT
>JADCCX010000101.1 GCA_020252485.1 Methylocystis sp. | reverse complement strand
GGCGCCTTGCGCGCGTATCAGGCGGGCATGGCGATTGCGACGCGCCTTGCCGAGCGCGACCCGGGCAATACGCAATGGCAGCGCGACCTTTCCGTCAGCCACAACCAGATCGGCGATGTGCTGCGGGCGCAGCGGGATCTCCCGGGCGCCTTGCGCGCGTATCAGGCGGGCATGGCGATCCGCATGAGCCTTGCCGAGCGCGACCCGAGCAATGCGCAATGGCAGAGCGACCTTTCCCTCATCCACACCCGCATCGGCGATGTGCTACGGGCGCAGGGGGATCGCCCGGGCGCCTTGCGCGCGTATCAGGCGGGCTTGGCGATCCGCATGAGCCTTGCCGAGCGCGACCCAGGCAATACGCAATGGCAGCGCGACCTTTCCCTCAGCCACGACCTGATCGGCGATGTGCTGCGGGCGCAAGAGGATCTTCCTGGCGCCTTGCGCGCGTATCAGGCGGGCATGGCGATTGCGACGCGCCTTGCCGAGCGCGACCCGGGCAATACGCAATGGCAGCGCGACCTTTCCATCAGCCACGACCTGATCGGCAATGTGCTACGGGCGCAGGGGGATCTTCCGGGCGCCTTGCGCGCGTATCAAGCGGGTATGGCGATCCGCATGAGCCTTACCGAGCGCGACCCGGGCAATACGCATTGGCAGCGCGACGTTTTCGTCTCGCGGTGGCGCCTCGCGGACATCCATCTGCTGCTGGGCGAGAGGGCGGCGGCGCGCCCCCATGCCGAAGCCGCGCTGGCGCTGGCGCGGGACCGCCGCGCCCGCTTCCCCGATCAGCCGCAAACCGCCGCCGAGCTTACCGCCGCCGAAGACCTCCTCAGCCGCATCGAAGCCGCCAGCCAATGACCCCCCTCTGCTTCATCCTCATGCCCTTCGGCCGCAAGCCGGTCGGCGCCGCCATCGTGGATTTCGACGCGGTGTACAAGACCTTCCTCGCCGATGCCGTGCGCGATGCCGGGCTGCAACCGCTCCGCGCCGATGAGGAGCGCGCCGGCGGCATCATCCATCGCCAGATGTTCGAACGCCTGGTGCTCTGCGACCTGGCGCTGGCCGATCTGTCCGGCGCCAATGCCAATGTCTTCTACGAACTCGGCGTCCGCCACGGCACGCGGCCGGGCGCCACCGTGCTGGTCTTCGCGGAAACCACGCCGCCGCCCTTCGACCTCGGCCCCTGCCGCGCCATCGCCTATGGCATGGACGCCAATGGCAACCTCACCCGCCCCGAACAGGACCGCGCCGCCATCGCCGATGCCCTGCGGGAGGCCCAGCGCCAGCGCCGCGACAGCCCGCTCTATGAACTGCTCCAGGGTTTTCCCGAACTGGACCACAGCAAGACCGACCTCTTCCGCGACCAGGTCGCCTATTCCGAACGCCGCAAGGCCGAACTCGCCGCTGCCCGCCGCGCGCCCGACGCCGCCGCAGCGCTGCTGGCCGTGCAGCGCAGCTTCGGTCAGCCAGAGGCGGTGGAGGCCGGCGTGCTGGTGGACCTGCTGCTGTCCTTCCGCGACGCCGATGCGCACCAGGCGATGCTGGACCTTATCGCCGCCATGCCGACGCATCTGGCCACGACCGTCCTGGTGCGGGAACAGCAGGCTTTCGCGTTGAACCGCCTGAAACGCCGTGAGGAAGCGAAGGCCGTGCTGGAGGAGCTGATCCGCACCCGCGGCCCGCAGCCCGAGACGAACGGGTTGCTCGGCCGTGTCTATAAGGATTTGTGGAAGGAAGCGCTGGCCGCCGGCCGCACCGCCCAGGCGCGCGGCCTGCTGGACCGCGCCATCAAAGCCTATCGCGACGGGTTTGAGGCCGATTGGCGCGACCACTACCCGGGCATCAACGCGCTGCAACTCATGCTTCAGCGCAACCCGGACGATCCTGAGATCGCGGCCCTTTCCCCGGTGGTGCGCTATGCCGTGAACCGCAAGCTGAGCCGCGGGCATGGCGATTACTGGGACCACGCGACGGCGCTAGAATTGGCGGTGCTGGCGGGGGATGAGGCGGGGGCGCAGGCGGCGCTGGCCGAGGCCCTGGCCTGCGCCCCGGCCGGTTGGATGCTGGCAACGACGGCGGACACGCTGGAGATGCTGGCCCGCGGGCAGGTTGCGGAATGGGTGGCCGCGCTCACCGCGGCCCTGCGCGGGCACATCGGCCCTTAACCGGAATTCAGCATGACCTCGCCGAAAATCGCGCCCTGGGCGCGGCCTTCCATGGCCTGGCTGCGACCAACGGTGGCAGAACGCTTCGTCGCGGCCGGCATTGCAGTGCGGCCGTCCAACTGGGCTCGGTTGTGCGTGGGCCTCGGCGCCGCAATACTCATATCCGTAGCGGTACGTGCGCAAACACCTGGCGCGACCCAATGCGACATCCTGGCACAGCCACCGCGGGCGGTACTTGGACGATCAGCGCTGGCCGCGGGCGTTAACCTCGGTTCGATTGACATCGTTCCGGCCCTTCTGGCCTGCGAAGCCGCGGTCGCCGCCTATCCCGGGGAGCCGCGCTTCCGCACCTGGCTGGGCCGGGTTCTCCAGGCCAGCCGCGCCGACGGCGAAGCAGTTGCGGCCTATCGAATCGCCGCTGAGCAAGGTCACGCCTTTGGGCAGACCAGCCTTGGCTTCATGCTGGAGAAGGGCGAGGGTGTTGCACGCAACGACGCGCAAGCCGCGCAATGGTATCGCCGCGCCGCCGAGCAGGGCGACGTCCTCGCGCAGACCCGGCTCGGCATCTTGCTGGAGGAGGGCCGAGGCGTTGCCCGCAACGATGCGCAAGCCGCGCAATGGTATCGCCGCGCCGCCGAGCAGGGCGACGCCCAGGCGCAGAACAACCTCGGCATGATGTTGCAGGCCGGTCGCGGTGTGGCGCGCGACGACGCGCAAGCGGTCCAGTGGTTTCGCCGTGCCGCCAACCAGGGCAATGCCCACGCGCAGGTCAACCTCGGCACGATGCTCGCCAACGGCCGTGGCGTTGCTCGCGATCGCGCGGCCGCCATTGCGCTGTACCAGCGTGCCGCACGCCAGGGCCACGCGGAAGCCCAGGAAACCCTTCGGCGCCTAAACCTGACCTGGTAGGCTTCGCAAGCAAGAGCGTTCCTTGGCTTGCCCGCCTTGCGCGACGCTGCCGCCCTTGCTCGCCAACCCCATCAACGCGCTCGCGCGATCTTTACGCATTTATGACCCGCTGTCGCCATCCGCGCGACAAGATCCCGGCATCCGCAACCCCTTGCCTCCAGGACCCGCGCCCCCGTCCGCGCCGCCTCCGCCGTGCCGCTTGCCGTGCCGGATGGTGGATGGTTCAATGTGGTCGATGACCCGCATCATCCCCAGGGGCCGAGGCCCCGCATGACAACGCCACCGGCCGCGCTGCCGCCCGTCGGTTTCTGGAGCTATACGCGCTCGGACGACGACAGTGCGCGCGGCAAGCTGAGCCAGTTGCGCGTACTGGTGGCCAATGAACTCCAACATCTGGTCGGGCGCGAGCCGGTGCGCCTGTTCCAGGACACCCGCGCCATCCCGCCGGGCACGCAGTGGGAAGACGAAATCCGCGACGCGCTGGGGCAATCGAGCTTTCTGGTCCCGATCGTCACGCCGGCCCTGCTGCAAAGCGAATGGTGCTGCCGCGAGATCGCGATCTTCCATGAAAGGGAGCAGGCGCTGGGCCGGGCGGATCTGATCTTCCCCGTGCATTACATCGATACCGCGCATCTCGACCCCGCTAAGGATTACGCGGACCCGGCGGTCTTTGCCCTGCTGGCCGGGCGGCAATGGATCGATTTCCGCGACCACCGCCTACGCGCCGCGGAGAGCGAGGCGGTCGCGCACAAGGTCGCCGAGATCGCCGCCGCGCTGAGCGGTGCGCTGCGCCGCCGGCCAAGGGCCGTGGCGCCGGCTGCTGCGTCGCCACCGGTGGTCGCTCAGCCACCGCCGGCAACGGACCCCGACGCCACCATCCGTATATCCCCGGCTGGCGCGCCGCCGCTGCGCAAGCCGCCCTTGGTCGCGGCTGGCTTGGGCGCCGTGGCGCTCATAGCCTTCTTGGGCTTCGCGCTGACCCGCGGCACGCCACCAACCCCGGCCCCCAACGCGCCCATAACCACCGCGACGCCTGTGACGAAGGATCCGCCGCCAGCCGTCACGCCCACGACCACAACAGCGCCGCATGCCGCCACGCCCCCGACCAGCAATGCTCAGCGGCCGGCGACAGCCGCCGTCCACGACTGCGACCGCCTCGCACAGTCTCTTCGGTCGAACCCTGGTCAATGGGCTCTGGTTGATGGCGTCGCTTTTGATGCGATCGACGTGCCCCGGGCTCGCGCTGCCTGTGACGCCGCTGTCGCCGCCTATCCCAGCGAACCGCGGTTCCGCGCCTGGCTGGGACGGGTTCTCGATAAAGGTGGCCTCCCCGCAGAAGCGGCGGCTGCCTTTAGGATCGCTGCAGAAAGGGGGCATCCCATCGCGCAGAACAACCTCGGCGTGATGCTGCGCGACGGCCGCGGCATTACCCGCGACGACGCGCAAGCCGTCCAATGGTTTCGCCGCGCCTCCGAGCAGGGCTACGCCGACGCGCAGCTCAACCTTGGCATCATGCTGGAATACGGCCTCGGCATCGCCCGCGACGATGCGCAAGCCGTCGAGTGGTATCGCCGCGCCGCCGAGCAGGGCAACGCCGCCGCGCAGGCCAACCTCGGCGTGATGCTGCGCGACGGCACCGGCATCGCCCGGGACGACGCACAGGCCGTGCAGTGGTTTCGCCGCGCCGCCGAACAGGGGAACGCCGACGGGCAGAACAACCTCGGCGTGATGCTGGAGAACGGCCGCGGCATCGCCCGCGACGACGCGCAAGCCGTCGAGTGGTATCGCCGCGCCGCCGAACAGGGGAACGCCGACGGGCAG
>JADCCX010000100.1 GCA_020252485.1 Methylocystis sp. | reverse complement strand
TTCTTTGCGCTGCGCGTCTTGGCCTTGATGACGTCGATCTTGAGATCGCCGCCGGCACGGACCACCGCCTCGGCAAATGTCTCGATGGTGGGCTCAAAGGCGGCCACTTCCTTGGCGCGGGCGATGGCATCCCCTTCAAGGGGGATGATCACCTCAATACGAAGCTGATGGTTCATCACGCTGCCTCCTTCGCTTTGAGGGCGTAGGAGGGCCGCAGCGCCGGATGATCGACAGGCAGGCGTGCGGCCTGCGCGGCGTCCATCTCGCGCAACTGCGCCAGTTGGGTGCGATTGCTCATGTGTATCTCGCTGGAATGGGTGATGTCCGGCTCTGGCTTGCATGACGGCGGCCGGACGGGCGTCGTCATTTTCATCGGGATGGGCGTCATGGCAGCACCAGCAGTTCCGCGATCCAGCAGAGCGCGATGAAACCGCCGGAAAAGACAGCGCCGATGGAGAGGTTGCGCAGGAGGTGGCCGAGGCGATGCAGCCGACGCATGGAACGGCGCGTCATGACTTCACCTCAGGTGCGGGCAGGCCGCGACCAATCAGTTCCAGCCAGACATGCAGGGGCACGACCACCAGCGGTGCGGCACGGTCGCGCCATAGAAACAGCGCGTCGTGTGTGCCGAGCCAGCGTTCCAGCGTCTTGAAACCTTCGCCGTCACCGCGGGCTTTGACTTCGGCGATCAGCGGCGGTTCGGCCGCGCCGCGCGCATAGATGTCGATGTCGGCGCCATTGCCGCGATAGTGCGTGGCACCGGATAACGGGACACGCTCGGCTGCGATGCCGCTTTGGCGATGGATCTCCACCAGCGCGCGTTCACGCCGGAGGCCCTTGTCGCGAGAGGCTTTACCCATGGCGCGCCTCACGCGGCTTGCTTGTTTGCTTGCATGATTCGACTAAGGCGCCGCAAAAGGCCCCCGCGTCGGATGCAATCGCTACCGTGATGAATCAGGTACTCGCCGGCCTCATCCATCTCCTGCGGGCTCAATTCGCCTGGATGCAATGGAACGAACCCATTGCGGCTTGGCACAAAAACTTCGCTACGCCCGATCTGCTCGACCGTGGTACGAGCATCGCGCGGGAACATTTCCAACTGGCCTGCGCGAAGTCCCTCGCTATTGGCAGCGTTCTCACCAAATCGCTTCAGTTCATCACGAACGAGCTTGTTGAGCGCGGTGGTCAAGACAATTGTGAAAAGCTCATCGTCCTCACGGATCACTGCGCTTGCGTTGCGCGCGATCTCGTTGACGATGGCCGGCACACTGCCGCGATGCTGAATGCTCAGCCGAGCATGCCGGATCAAATGGCGCATGCGGTCACGCGATTTGTTGGTCATTTTCGCTCTCCAGGGCGTTGATCCAGATCGGCAGACGCTCCACCGCCTCGCGTGCTTCGTTCCGCAGGTCAGTGAGAAGGGCACGTGGCGTGCGATTAGCGAGCGAGCCGAAATCGATGTTCAGTGTTGCGATAGCTTGAACGGCTGCCGTCCAGTCGGCCCAATCCGCACCTATCGGTGTGACCTTGGCTTGGGCGCTGGTTGCGTCTGATCGCTTACGGCGCGTTGGGGGAGATCCAAGCGTTGCTTGGACCGCATCACGCACGGCGCCGCGCAGGCCGGCCATTGTGGGCGGCTCGCCTTCGGCGCGGGAGCGCGTGAAGTAAGCTTCCATCGCGGCGTGCCCTGCGGCCTGAGCCTGCTCCTCGCGTCCACCAGCAAGTTCCTCGTAGCGCTGCGCAGTGCTTGTCGAAATGCCGGCATGAGCCAGGGCCTCAGCTTTCGACTTCCCACCGGCGGGAAGTCGGACCGTGACGCCATCGGCCTGGCGCACGGTTTGGGCCTGGTCGAGATCGCGGCTCAGCACGCCGATGCGGACGCAGGCCCGCAGATGGATCTCGCGCACCCAGACCTCGAGGTCGCGGTCATCACGCTGGCGCGCATAGGCAGCAAGTGCCGCGGCCTTGTCCCGGATTTCAGAGGCCTCATCGATGCGCGCACATTCGGCCAGCGCTGTGCGGGCCTGCTCGTAGCGGACCAGCTCGCTCATGCAGCAGGGCTCCGTGCTGGATCGCTGTCCTTCGTGCCGTGGCGCTTCTGCGTCGCCTCGAACGCCTCGATATCCTCCAGGCGATAGACGACGCGTCCGACGAGCTTCAGGAAGGCTGGCCCCTGATTCAGGAAGCGCCACCGCTCCAGAGTCCGGACTGAAACCCCCCAGCGCACCGCGAGAGCGTGCTGATCCAGGTGTCGAACATCGGCGGTGGCGCCACGGCGATCAGGGGGGAGAGTTTGGATGCTCATGCCAGGCACCTACCGGCGTGACGCCGAAAGTGTCGGGATGGTGCGACGTATTCCTTCAGCCCGGCCGCCTCAGCCTGTCGGCGGAGCCGGCGGGCATTTTCGTAGAGGGAGGAGTGGTGAACGCCGGCTTGTACCGTTGCCGCGCGGAGGTTCGGTGCCAGCAGGATTTCGCAGCACCGCTGGAGTGCTGGGGTCAGGCCCGCCACAAAGCGGCGCAGATCCAAAGCGAGGCCGTGGTCCAATTCGCCGGGCGCCATCGGATCGGCCAACACATCCGCAAGGGTCTGCCCCAAATCGTCTTCGAGCGGCTCGTCGATGCTTACCTGCCGCCGCTCCGCACGTAGGCGCGCTGTGGGGCTGGTCAGCGTCGCCACGCGATGGGCGATGATACGGTCGGCGAACGTCGCGAAGCTCGCCCTTTCCGGGTCGAAACTCTCGCGGCGCCGCCAAAGATCGAGGAAAAGGTCCTGCTCGATGTCCTCGGCATCCATGCCGGGTACTCCGCCGCGCCCAGCGAGGCGCCGGGCCGTGTTGCGGATATGCGCACGCGTTCGGACATCCAGTGCCGCGTCGCGAGTAAATTGGTCCATGAGGTCTTGCCACTGATCGAGGACGGGCGCGTGGCCCGATCGATGGCAACCGGCGAAAATTCGTTAGAGAGGGTGCTTTTATGCGCGCGGGATGGCGGTAACGCGGGCGAAAGCCTGCGGAATCATAGCGTTATTGGCGAAGAAAAAAGTAGTAATGGCGGGTCGGGCGCCGGTGAATATTCACCGGCGGCGTGGTGGATCCCGCTCGTCCAGCGGCCTCTCATCGCGGGCGACGAAGCTGGTGACGTAAGCCCGCTGTCTTTCGTCCCATAGAATCGGGTCGTCCTGGATGCCGAAGGTGGCCTGCAGGTGCTTGGCCAGGACCTGCTTCTGCTTTTTGACTTGCGCGGCTGACGCCGCGCCACGCGGTTGCAGAACGCCCTGGCCGGCGACTATGGATATGAACAGAGTCCACGCCGTGGTCGGCTTAGCGTTCTTCTTACTTTTCATACCAAAATCTACGGGGTCCATCTGCCTTGAGATACCCGGTGCATTGCAGATCACTGTCTCGCGGGAGGTCAGCCGCAGCTTAATCTGCGCCCAGCTGGTGTTGGGAGGCAGCAGGAAGCGGGGCCCAGGGGAAGCGGCGCCGACGCGCGCCATCAGCGCCGCGCGCAAATCGTACAGAAGCACCTCAACCGGCTGAACCAGCTGTTGAATGCCGCTGAGAAGTGACCCGGTTTGGGGTGAAGTTGCTGCTGAGATTTGACCCATGTTCGGACGCTAGCCTCTGCCCTTTGGGCGGGGGCAG
>JADCCX010000010.1 GCA_020252485.1 Methylocystis sp. | reverse complement strand
GCCGCGCCCCTGCTATCTTCGCCGCCCGCGCCTCGCAGCCGGCCGCCGGCCGGAAGCCAGCCGTGGCAAGGGGGAAAACCATGATCAAGGCCATGAAGCCATCGCGACTCGCCGCCGCCGCCACCGCCATCGTGCTCGCCCTGGGTGCTCCGGTGCTCATGGCGCAGCAGAAAACCAGCATCAAGGTGGGCTTCGTCACCTTCCTTTCCGGGCCGGCCGCGGGCCCTTTCGGCGTGCCCGCCCGGCAGGCCGCGGAGGCCATCGTGGAGTCCCTCAATGCCGGCAAGGCGCCCGCGCCGTATCAGATCAAGGGCATCGGCGGGCTGCCCCTCGAGCTGGTGGTCATTGACGAGGCCGGCGGCGCCACCAAGCAGGTGAGCGAATACCGCACCCTGGTGCAGCGCCAGGAGGTGGACTTCGTGATCGGCTACATCGGCAGCGGCGACTGCCTGGCCATCGCGCCGGTGGCCGAGGAACTGAAGAAGCTCACGGTGTTCTTCGACTGCGGCACGCCGCGCATCTTCGAGGAAGCCTCCTACAAGTACGTGTTTCGTACCCGGCCCCACGCCACCATGGACGCCGTGGCGGCTACGCTCTACCTGCTGGACAACCGCCCGGCGGTGAAACGCATCGCCGGCATCAACCAGAACTACGCCTACGGCCAGGATTCCTGGAACGATTTCGAGGCCACCATCAAGGTGCTCAAGCCCGAGGTGGAGATCGTCACCTCGCAGATGCCAAAGTTCGGCGCCGGGCAGTACGGCGCCGAGATCTCCGCCCTGGCGGGCGCCAACCCCGACGTGATCCACTCCAGCCTGTGGGGCGGCGACCTGGAGGCCTTCATGCTCCAGGCCCAGCCCCGCGACCTGTTCAAGAAGAACATCCTGGTGCTGGTGGCGGGCGAGCCCTATCTGCACCGCCTGCCCGGCAAGATTCCCGACGGCACCGTCGTGGGCGCCCGGGGCGTGAACGCGGTGTTCGCTGCCGACTCCCCCCTCAAGCGCTGGCTCACGGATCTCTACAAAGCCAAGGCGGGCATCGAGCCGAACTACCCCGCCTACAGCGTGGCCAACGCTTTCCTGGGCGTGAAGGCCGCCTGGGAGAAGGCGGCCGCCAAGAAGGTGGGTTCCGCCATTCCCATGGGCGCCAACAAGAACGTCAAGGAAGAGATGGAGAAGGCCTACGCCCCGCCCACCCAGGAAGAGGTGATCGCCATGTTCGAGAAGCTCTCCTTCGACACGCCCTCGGGCAAGGTGCAGATGTCGCTGGGCAAGGGCCACCAGGCCGTCACCGGCACCGCCTATGGCACCACCCGCTTCGAGAACGGCGTGGTGAAGGTGGGCAACATCAAGTACTACCCCGCTGAGCGGGTCAACCCGCCCGAGGGCGTCAGCTCGCTCGACTGGATCAAGTCGGGCTTCCGCGCCACCGCCAAGTGACCGCCAGGCACTCGGCCTTCCGCACCGTGCGCACAGCCCCCGCCCCATGAGCCAGATTCCCGCCGTCCTCGCCGACGCCGTGGTCTACGCCTCGTGGCTGTTCGTGATCGCCGTGGGCCTCACGCTCATCTACGGGGTGATGAAGATCCTCAACATCGCCCACGGCAGCTTGTACGCGCTGGGCGCCTACAGCGCCGTGACGCTGGCCGGCGGCTGGCTCGCCAAGGGCTACGCGCCCCTGGGCAGCTACGCCATGCTGGCCCTGGCGGCGCTGCTGGTGGGGCTGATCGCGGGCCCGGTCATCGAGCGCGGCCTGTTGCGATTCGTGTACGCCAAGGACGAGATCGTGCTGGTGCTGGTGACCTACGCTCTGTTCCTGATCCTGGAGGACGCCATCAAGCTCACCTGGGGCGTGGACCCCATGTTCGTTGCCGAACCCTACGCTCTGCTGGGCAATTTCGAGATCGCCGGACTCACCTACCCCACCTACACGCTGGTGCTGGTGGCCGCGGCCATTGTCGTGGGCCTGGCGCTGTGGTGGGCGCTCGGCTTCACCCGCTCCGGCAAGATGCTGCTGGCGGTGATCCACGACCGCGAGATGAGCGCCGCCATGGGCGTGAACGTGGGGCTCACCTACTTCGTCACCTTCACCATCGGCGCCTTCCTCGCCGCGCTGGGCGGGGCGCTGACGGCGCCCACCATCTCGGTGGTCACGGGCATGGGCGCGGAGGTCATCGTTACCGCCTTCGCCGTGGTGGTGATCGGCGGACTGGGCAGCCTGGGCGGCGCGGCGCTGGGCGCGGTGATCGTGGGCCTGGTGCGTTCCGCCGCGGTGCACTACCAGCCCGAGCTGGAGCTGTTCAGCATCTACCTGGTGATGGCGGCGGTGCTGATCGCCCGCCCCAAGGGGCTTTTCAGCGGCGCGGAGGTGCGCAAGATATGAGCGTCCACCGCACCTCCGTGGCATTGGTGGCGGCGGCCGGGGCGCTGCTGGCGCTGGGTCCGGTGATTCCCAACTGGGCCGTGTCGCTGGTGAACGTTTCCCTGGGCATCGGCGTGGTGGTGCTGGGCGTGGATTCGGGCGCTTTCTGGTCGCAGATGCAGGCTGCGGTGGATGTCTGGGACGATGTGGGCAACGGCGTGATCAAGAGCGTGGTGTTCGGCGTGGCCG
>JADCCX010000001.1 GCA_020252485.1 Methylocystis sp. | reverse complement strand
CGTGACATCGGGCGTCGGAGCGAATGTCAAATTCAAAAGCTCCACTAGAATCATAGACTTGCTAGTGGTCCCTTTGATTCCGACATTTGCTCGCAGCGTGATATCAAGCGGATGCAAATGTCGGAATCGGACCACTAGCCGGGCCGCTTCTCCGCCACGATCAGCCATTGCTTGGCGATGAGGCCGTCGATGCGGTTGCCGGTGAGTGTCTGCAGAGTCCAGCGGAGATCGGGAAAACGCCAGGTCTGCGCCGGGCGCGCCGCAATGATCTTCAATCCGCCATGCGCCGCCAGCGCGCTCGCCGTCTCCTTGACGAAGAAGCGCAGATGCGTGCGGTCCAGCAAGCCGCTGTCGCGGTAGTGGAAATCGCCCCTGGCTAACAGCCGCCAGATGAATTTCCAGTTCCGGATATTCGGCACGGACACGATGAGCCGCCCGCCGGGCGCAAGGCGGGTGGACAGCCGATCCACCAGCGTCCAGGGATCGGGCAGGTGTTCGAGGATATCGAGGCAGAGGACCAAATCGAGGCTCTCAGCCGCGATTTGGTCCTCGATGGGCGCGACGCTGGCGTCGCCCGTCCAGAGCCAGTCGAGACGTAGGCCGGCCGTCGCCACGGAAGCCGGATCGAACTCGATGCCGCCCGCCCAAGTGACCTCCCGTTCGCGCCTGACCATCTGCGTCGAGGCTCCGGTGCCGCAGCCGACATCCAGCATGCGCGAGACGCGGGCTGGCAGACAGGGCAGGATTTCGCGCCGCTCCATATCGAAATAGAGGTCGTCGGGACGCATCAGAAACCTTCCAGCCCGGCGCGATCGCGCATATCCTGCGCTTTCACGCCCCGCATATGGGCGAGCGTGCCGTTGACCAGCCCGAACTGCTTGGCGCTTTCCATCGCATCGCCGCGCAGGCGCGCCCAGAGCATTTTCACGAAGCATTCGGCGATGCGCCAGTAGCCCGGCGCGATCATCCCGAATTTCTTGCGCACATGGCGTTCTGACCAGGCGAGATGCCATTGCTTCATGGCTGTCAATTCGGGCGAAGGCGGCGTCGAGACATTGCCGATATGGGTCGCTTTTGCGCCCTCGACGAGGAGGATCTCGTGGCCGGCGTCAAGCGCGCGGCGCGACAGGTCATCATCCTCGAAATAGAGGAAGATATCCTCGTCGAAGCCGCCGATCGCCCGCAAAGCATCGCGCCGGGCGAGCAGGACGCCGCCGCTCGCGAAGCCGATGCTGCGGATGCCGGGGGCGATTGCGCGCCCCTCGAAGCCCTGCGGCGTCAGGATCGACGACCATTTCCTAAACGGCCCGCGGCTTGTCGTGATCGCTGGCACCAGAAGCGCCGCGTCCGGCCGCATCGCAACGGCCTGCTCCATGGCTTCGAGGAAACCTGCCTCAAGCCTCGCATCGGGGTTCAGAAGCAGCACCCATTCTGTGAGGGCTGCACGCAGGCCGATATTGTTCGCCTTGCCGAAGCCGAGATTGACGCCGTTGCGGATGACTTTCGCCCCGGCGGCCTCGGCAATCGCGATGCTGTCATCCGTGCTGCCGTTATCGGCCACGAGGGCCGCCGTGCCAGCCGGCAGGCTGGCCTGCGCCTCAGCGAGAACGGCGGCGCTGTTATAGGTGACAAGGATGGCGGTGAGTTTCATCGGCGCGCACCCCTCCCTCCCCCTTGCGGGGAGGGTGGCCCGAAGCGAAGCAGAGGGTCGGGAGGGGGGAGACAAAGGGCTCGGTTCAGGCGATTCGAGACAAACCCCCTCCCCGTCCGCTGCGCGGCCGACCCTCCCCGCAAGGGGGAGGGATGGCGCTTCTCCCCGTTCCACGGGGAGAGGGAGAAAGCCCATCACCCCTTCTCCGGCAGATTGGTGCGGATGTGCAATTCGCGCAGCTGCTTGTTGCTGGCCTCCACCGGCGCGTTCATCAGCAGGTCCACGGCCTGCTGGTTCATCGGGAACATGGCGATCTCGCGCAGGTTCTGTTCGCCCGCAAGCAGCATGACGATGCGGTCGATGCCCGCCGCCATGCCGCCATGCGGCGGCGCGCCATATTGGAAGGCGCGGTACATGCCGCCGAAACGGTCGATCACCGTCTGCTCGGAATAGCCCGCGATCTCGAAGGCCTTCACCATGGCCTCCGGCCGGTGGTTGCGGATGCCGCCCGAGGCGAGCTCATAGCCATTGCAGACGAGATCGTACTGGAACGCCTTGATCGTCAGCGGGTCCTGCGTCTGGAGCGCCTCCAATCCGCCCTGCGGCATCGAGAAGGGGTTGTGGCTGAAATCGACCTTCTTCTCGTCCTCGTTATACTCGTACATCGGGAAATCGACGATCCAGGCGAAGGCGAAGCGCTCCTTGTCGACGAGGTTCAGCTCCTCGCCGGTGCGGGTGCGGGCAAGGCCTGCGAATTTGTAGAATTTCTCCGGGTTGCCAGCGACGAAGAAGGCCGCGTCGCCGTCCTTCGAACCAAGCTGCGCGGCGATGGCTGCGACGCGCTCCTGCCCAATGTTGTTGGCGAGCGGCCCCTGACCCGCAATCTCCTTCAAGTCATTTGCCTTAAACATAATATACCCCAAGCCCGGCTGGCCTTCAACCTGCGCCCAGGAATTCATGCGGTCGCAGAAGGCGCGGCTGCCGCCGCCGGGCGCGGGAATAGCCCAGATCGCGTTGCCCGCCTCCTCCAGGATGCGCGCGAAGATCTTGAAGCCCGAGCCGCGGAAATGCTCCGAGACATCCTGCATCTCGATCGGGTTCCGGAGGTCCGGCTTGTCGGAGCCGTATTTGCGGATGCTTTCGGCATAGGGAATATGCGGGAAGGCCGAAGTCACCGCCTTGCCGCCCGCGAATTTCTCGAACACGCTGCGGTAGATCGGCTCCATGATCGCGAGCACGTTCTTCTGCTCGACGAAGCTCATTTCAAGGTCGAGCTGGTAGAACTCGCCGTAGAAGCGGTCGGCGCGCGGGTCCTCGTCGCGGAAGCAGGGCGCGATCTGGAAATAGCGGTCGAAGCCCGCCATCATGATCAATTGCTTGTACTGCTGCGGCGCTTGCGGCAGCGCGTAGAACTTGCCCGGATGCAGGCGCGAGGGCACCAGGAAATCGCGCGCGCCTTCCGGCGACGACGAGGTCAGGATCGGCGTCTGGAACTCGAAGAAGCCCGCGCCCTTCATCTCGCTGCGGATCGCATCGATCACCGCGCCGCGCAGCATGATGTTGTTGTGCAGCCGCTCGCGGCGAAGATCGAGGAAGCGGTACTTGAGGCGGGTCTCCTCCGGGTAATCCTGATCGCCGAAGACGGGCAGCGGCAGTTCCTGCGCGGCGCCCAGCACCTCCAGCGAGGTCACGAACATCTCGATCTCGCCCGTCGGTAGGTTGGGGTTTTCGGTGCCGCCGGGGCGCCGGCGCACCTTGCCCGAAACGCCGATGCACCATTCCGAGCGCACCTTCTCGGCGTCCCGGAAGGCCGGCGAATCGGGATCGACGACGATCTGCGTCAGGCCATAATGGTCGCGCAGGTCGATGAACAGGACGCCGCCATGGTCGCGGATGCGGTGCGCCCAGCCGGCAAGCCGCGCTTCCGCGCCGATATCATTCGCCCGCAACCCCGCGCAGGTATGCGAGCGGTAGCGGGAAACGAGGTTTTCGGCGGCACTGGACATGGGGAGAGGCTCTTTTCGGGGGGCTCAGCGAACAAGCCGCTGTCAGAGCCTTCCCGGGGCCGAATTGTCAAGGATCGAGCGGGCTGCGGGAAAACTTGACTTGTGCGCCGCAGCATGACATAGACCCGTCATCGCTTCAGGGCGATGACGTCCGCTCCGGCCGCGTGATGGGTCTCAAAGACCTCAGGCCGTATCGAGCGCTTGGTTGCAAAAACCCTGATTTCCCGATCACGCTGGGTCATCATCCCTGCCACAGGCCCGTCCGCTTTTGTGCGCCGGCGGCCTCCCTTCGCGCCATGAGCGCGCGAGAAAGATATCTCCCTTGACCAAACCCATTTCCGCATTCGCCGAACTCGGCCTTGCCGCGCCCCTTCTGAAGGCGCTCGCGACCGAGGGCTACGAAACACCCACCCCCATTCAGGCGCAGGCGATTCCCTCGATCCTGGAAGGCAAGGATCTGCTCGGCATCGCCCAGACCGGCACCGGCAAGACCGCCGCTTTCGCCTTGCCGATTCTCCATCGCCTGCAGGCCAATCCGCGGCCGCGGCCGCTGAAAGGCTGCCGCGTGCTCGTGCTTTCGCCGACGCGCGAACTCGCGACCCAGATCGCCGACAGCTTCCGCACCTATGGACGCCATATGGGCGTGCAGGTCGCGGTCGTCTTCGGCGGCGTCGGCCATCGCCCGCAAATCCAGGCGCTGGCGCGCGGGCTCGACGTGCTTGTCGCGACGCCCGGCCGCCTGATCGACCATCTCGACAGCCGCGCTGCCAACATCTCCGGCACCGAGATTTTCGTGCTCGACGAGGCGGACCAGATGCTGGACCTCGGCTTCGTGCGCCCGATCCGCAAGATCGTCACCCATCTGGTGACGCGCCGCCAGAACCTGTTCTTCTCGGCCACCATGCCCGAGGAGATCGGCAAACTCGCCGGCGAACTCCTCAAGGACCCCGTCAAGGTCGCCGTCACCCCCGTCGCCAAGACCGCCGACCGCGTCGAGCAGAGAGTCATCCACCTGCCAGGCGCCGCCAAGCGCCAGGTGCTGACCGAGCTTCTGTCGAACGAGGATTTCTCCCGCACCCTCGTCTTCACCCGCACCAAGCGCGGCGCCGACAAGGTGGCCGAGCATCTCGAAAAGGCGAAGATTTCCGCCGCCGCCATCCACGGCAACAAGAGCCAGAGCCAGCGCGAGCGGGCGCTCGACTGGTTCAAGAAGGGCCAGGTCCGCGTGCTGGTCGCGACCGATATCGCGGCCAGGGGCATCGATGTGTCCGATGTCAGCCATGTCATCAATTTCGAATTGCCAGAGGTGCCGGAGGCTTATGTCCACCGCATCGGCCGCACGGCCCGCGCCGGCGCAGAAGGCCAGGCGGTGTCGCTCTGCGATCCCGAGGAGCGTCCGCTGCTGCGCGCCATCGAGAAACTGATCAGGCAGCCGATCCCGGCCGAAACCCGCGGCGATATCGTGGTCACCGCCGATGACATCGCCGACCGCGATGCGCGCAAGGCCCGTCCGCGCCAGCAGGGCCGCGGCGGCCAGCAGCAGGGTCGCCCGCCAAGACAGAGTCAGAACGGTCAGGGCGGTGGACGCTCCAACGCCCAGCGCGAGGCAGCCCACCGTCAGGGGGGACGCCCCGAAGGCCATCGCCCGGAGCGCTCTCAGGCTTCCGCTCCGGCCCAGGCCCCTCGCCCGCCGCAGGGTCTTGGCGCAGGCCGGACCTCCAGCCGTGAAGGCGGCCGGCGCGGCCGGCGATTTGCTTAAACTAACCCAAATGGAACCATAAGGTCGCGATTCCCAGGAACGCGAAGAAGCCCACCAC
The DNA here is from genome assembly GCA_020252485.1 of Methylocystis sp. GTDB lineage: Bacteria > Pseudomonadota > Alphaproteobacteria > Rhizobiales > Beijerinckiaceae > JADCCX01. The sequence continues at coordinate 67,965 of JADCCX010000001.1, read as the reverse complement.
ATCCGTGATGGTGGTGACAAGAGGACCCGACGCCACCGCCGGGTCCACCCCGAACCGGTCGAGAACCAGCGGGATCAGCACCCCGCCCATCGCCGCGGCCACGAGCGTGATGACGATGGCCAGGCCGATGACGAAGCCGATCTGCGTCGGCCCATACCAGGCCATCGCGACAGCCGCCAAGATCATCGCGAAGGCGAGGCCGTTGAGCAGCCCGACGATCAGTTCGCGGCGCACGACCCGCATGGCATTCGCCCGGTCGATCTCCTTCGTCGCCAGCGCGCGCACGGCCACCGTCATCGATTGCGTGCCGGCGTTGCCGCCCATCGAGGCGACGATCGGCATCAGCACCGCGAGCGCCACCATGGATTTCAGCGAGCTTTCGAACAGAGCGATGACGCCGGAGGCGAGAATGGCCGTCAGCAGATTGACGAAAAGCCAGGTGAAGCGGCTTTTCGTGATGGTCCAGACATCGTCGGAAATCTCTTCCTCGGCGTTGACGCCGCCCAGCGCCTTGATGTCGGCGTCGGCCTCCTCCTCCAGCAGATCGACGATATCGTCGAAAGTGAGCACGCCGACGAGCCGCTCGGATTCATCCGTCACCGGAATCGAGACGAGATTATAGGCCGTGAACAGCCGGGCCGCTTCCTCCTGATCGGCGACAGCCTGCACGATATGCTCGGGCTCCTCCATGATCTCGCTGATGCTGGCGGGGCGCCGCGTCCGCAGGAGGCGGTCGAGCGCCACCAGGCCAACGAGCCGGTAGGCCGGGTCGACGACATGCAGATTGTAGAACCGCTCGGGCAGATCGCCTGAATCGCGCATGAAATCGATCGTCTGACCAACCGTCCAGAACGAGGGCAGCGCGATGAACTCGGTCTGCATCCGCCGGCCGGCGGAGCCTTCATCGTACTCGAGGCTTTTCTCGATCGAGATGCGCTCGAGCGCCGGCAGGCGATCGAGAACCTCCTGCTGATCCTCCTTGTCGAGGTCTTCGAGGATATAGACCGCATCGTCGGAATCGAGGTCCCTGACGCCCTCGGCGATGGCTTCATTCGGGATTTCCTCGAGGATGTCCTCGCGCACCGCATCATCGACTTCGGTCAGCGCCGTGAAGTCAAAGCCCCGCCCCATAAGCGCGATGACCTTGGGCCGGTCATCCGCCTCCAGATGCTCCAGGAGATCGCCCATGTCGGCTTCGTGAAGATCGCCGCAGAGCGCCATGACATCGGCTGCGTCGCCGGCGGCTACGGCTTGCGACACCCGCTCGACGAAGCGGAAGTTCAGATCGCCGTCGTCATCCCGAAAGGCGATTTCCTCCGCTTCGCCGCTGGTGGGCGCAAGAGCGGTGTTGTCGACCCTCTCGGACATGGCGAACCCGCAAATTCAACAAACTGGTCTATGGGGGGAGCGGACGCCGGGCTTCGGAAAGCTCGCGCATAACGCCACTTCAGGTTATGCAGCTTTTAATGATCTTGGAAACCGAAAAATCGGGCGTTACGCGCCGGGACTTCGCCGCGGGTGCCGCCGCGGCCCTGCTTGCCGGATCGCCCCTGCCCGCTCAGGCGGCGCTCGGCACGGCGCGGGTGATCAGCGTCGATACTGTGGGCGGCCCCCGCTTCGGCATCAAATCCTATCCCGGCACGCTGCCGCTGGCCGACGGGGAACTGGTGCTGACCTTCGACGACGGCCCCCTCCCCGCCACCACGGGGCCCGTGCTCGACGCGCTCGCCCGCGACAATGTCCGCGCCACATTCTTTCTCATTGGCCGCAACGCCCGCGCCAACCCGACCTTCGTCCGCCGCATTGCCGCTGCGGGCCACACGCTCGCCAACCATACGATGAACCATCCCTGGACGCTGCGGCAGCGCAGCTTCGAAGCCGGTATGAAGGACATCCTCGACGGCCAGGACGCCATCGAGCAGGCGGCCGGCCAAAAAATCGCGCCGTTCTTCCGCTTTCCCGGCTTCGCCGACACGCCGGAGCTGCTTGCGGAACTCTCGCGCCGCAATATCGCCGTCTGGGGGGCCGATCTGTGGGCCAGCGACTGGAACGAGATGACGCCTGAGGCGCAATTGCAGCTCATCACCACGCGCGTGGTGAAGGCGCGCAAGGGCATCGTCCTGCTGCATGATACGCGCCGGCAGACGGCGGCTATGCTGCCGACCTTCCTATCGGCGCTGAACCAGCGCGGGTTCAGGGTGGTGCATGCCGTGCCCGCCTGAACAAAAAACCCGCCAGCTCGCGCCAGCGGGTTTTTGTTTGGTGCGGCCAAATGGACTCGAACCATCACGGGTTGCCCCGCTACCACCTCAAGGTAGTGCGTCTACCAATTCCGCCATGGCCGCGAAGTGAGGATGGCGGGAGTTAGCAAAGGGCTCCCACCCTGACAACCCCTCAAACGCCGGCTTCGGATAAATCACGAATCGAGGCCGCTCGGCCGCTTGATCAGCTCGCGGACTTCCACCGCGATACGGTTGCCCTGGACAACGACAAGGCCGCGCGCGACCGGAAGATCGTTGGCCCGAATCTCCACCTCGTCCTCTTCACCCGATTCCAGCTCGATCACCGCGCCGCGGCCCATCCGCAGCAATTGGTGGATGGGCATCTTGGAACGCCCCAGAACCACCGAAACTTCAACCGAAACCTTATCGAGTGTCACCACAGAGCTTCGTCCTTGCGCAGTCTTGTTGAATTCACAATCGGCGGTTGCCGCTGAACCATGACCGCAGTATCGCCAAACATGGTCAATGCCGGGTTAACATGCGCGATGAATTGACGAAGGCGATGCTCGCGCCGCCGGGGGCTCCTCCGGTCGAGTGGGTCGTGGCGGATGGGCCGGTTGTCTATGCGGAAGCGGTGGCCGAGATGGAGCGCCATGTCGCCGCGATCGCCGATGGAGGGGGGCGCGAACGCATCTGGCTGGTGGAGCATCCGCCGCTCTATACAGCGGGCACCAGCGCGCGGACGGCGGACCTGCTCGACCCGCGCTTTCCGGTGTTCGATACCGGGCGCGGCGGGCAATTCACCTACCACGGCCCCGGCCAGCGGGTGGCCTATGTGATGCTCGATCTCGACCGGCGGACGAAGGATCTCCGCCGCTTCGTCGCAGCGCTCGAGGCCTGGCTCATCCTGACGCTCGCCAGCTTCAATGTCCGCGCCTTCCGCCGGGAGGACCGTGTCGGCGTCTGGGTGGCCCGGCCCGACAAGCCGCACGGGATCGACGGCGCGATGGCCGAGGACAAGATCGCCGCCATCGGCATCCGCGTGCGCCGCTGGGTGACCTTTCACGGCATTTCGCTGAATGTGGAGCCCGATCTTGGCCATTTCGCCGGCATTGTTCCCTGCGGTGTCGCCGAGCAGCATTACGGCGTGACGAGCCTCGCCGATCTGGGTCTGCCGGTGACAATGGCGGATGCAGATGCGGCGCTGAAAGCCGCTTTCGCTGAGGTTTTCGGGCCGGTGGATTAGGAAGACGCCGGGCCTTTCACACCCACCTTTGCGCCTTGGCAGCCGTGGCCGTTGAATTGCCATTGATGTGAAGACATCTATGCTGCAGATGAGCCCTGACAAGGAGATTCCCATGTCCGATGACCTGAAAGAGCTGATTGAATTGGCCAGCAAAGTTCCCGAAAGCGAGGAGCAGCGGGAGAGCCAGAGGCGAAGCTTTGCCTATGGAAACACGCATTTCGAGAACGCTAAAATCTCGCGCGAAATGGTTGATCGTCAGGCTGAAATCCTGGCCCAGGAACTGTCGAACGGCAATGCCAGCCGATGACAGCCGTCGGCACAGTGTTGCCGAAGAAGTTGCTCTCATTACGGACGATAGGCTCAGAGCGGAGGCTGAAGCCCGCAACGGGTTGAGGCAGTTTGACCTCGGCATGCGCGCTGTTGAAGATGCGCTTGAGAAAGGCGATCAGTTCAAGCTTCGTTCCTCCCTGATCCTTTCACTCCATAGACAGGCGCTTCAGGGCATCAGCCCGTTGGCGGGGACTTTTCGTCCAGCAGGAGTTGGCATCCAGGGAAGCAAGCACAATCCCGTTGGCGCTCATCTGGTCCCCGAACTGATCGAAGAAATGTGCGATTACATCAATGATCGATGGAAATCCGCCAGTCCAATCCATCTCGCGGCCTATGCCATGTGGCGTCTGAACTGGATTCACCCCTTTTCAGACGGTAATGGCAGAACTTCGCGGATTGTTTCGTACATCGTGCTTTGCATATCAACCCGAAGCAGATTGCCGGGCTCCCCAACAATTCCCGATCACATTGTTGAAAATCGCAAACCCTATTTTGATGCGCTGGAAGATGCCGACCGGAAGTATGCCGCGACAATGTCCATTGATGTCGGCATAATGGAAGCGTTGCTGAAGAGTTTGCTGGCCAAGCAATTGATGAGCGTCATCACCAAGGCCGCCGGTGCTCCCTGACTCCAGTCCTTCACACCCACCTTTGCGCCTTGGCAGCCGTGGCCGGAGCCGCAATGCCCGGGCGAACATCCCCGAACTTGCGCATGGCGGCGATGCTGGCAGCGGGCAAGGCGGCCGCTTCCGCCGCGCGGATGACATCGTCGAGATAGCCGGGCCTTGGCCGTCCGGGCTCTCCAGAACGGCCGATATAAATCAGCGCGCGGCGGATGCCGGCTTCGGCAATCACCGGCTGACAGACCTTGCGGTAGAGGCGCGGCACATCCTCGAAGCGGTCAAGCACCGGCACGTCGCTGAGCGCCAGGTCCCAGAGCATGCCATGCACCTCGCGCCGCGGATCGCGCACGACATTGGCGTAGCCGTCCGCCGAGATGATCCAGCGATGGCGCGGCAGGCGGGCCAGGCCGAGCGGCTTGGAGGACGGGCAGCGTTTCGCCATGGCGGCGACATCCATGTTCGCGCCGTAGGCGAAATAGAGCGGCATCAGATGCCCCGCGCGGCAAGCGCGCGCTCGTCATCCTGAATGAAATCGCGCAGCACGGGCACATCATCGCGCCTGTCGCTGATCAGGATCTGGTAGATCATGTTCGAGCCATGCAGGAAGCCCAGCTCGCAGGAGATCAGGTAGAACTCCCACATGCGGCAGAAGCGCTCGTCATACATCGCCGCCGCCTGGGGCCGGATCGCGGCGAAATTCTCCCGCCATGCCTTCAGCGTCCAGTAATAATGCAGCCGCAGCACCTCGCAATCGGCGACCCAGGCGCCGGTGCGCTCGGTTGACGCGAAAACCTCCGAGATCGCGGGCACGTAGCCGCCGGGAAAGATGTATTTGCGGATGAAGGGCGCCGTGGTGCCGGGCGGCGACATGCGGCCGATGGCATGCACCAGGCCATAGCCGCCAGGCTTCATCAGGCTCTTCAGTTTGGCGAAATAATTGTCGAAATTGCCGATGCCGATCGCCTCCATCATGGCGATGGAGATCACCCGGTCATAGGTGCCGCTCATATGGCGGTAATCCTGCTCGAGGAACGTCACCTTGTCGGCGACGCCCATATCGATGGCGCGCTGCCTGGCGATGCGGATCTGCTCAGGCGAGAGCGAGACGGAGGTGATCGTTACGCCGAAATTCCTGGCGAGATAGCAGGCGAGCCCGCCCCAGCCGGAGCCTACTTCGGCGACACTCATGCCCGGCTGCAACCGGAGCTTGGCGGCGATATGGCGCATCTTGTCCTGCTGCGCCTGCTCCAGCGAATTCTCCGGATGCGTGTAATAGGCGCAGGAGTAATTCATCGTGGGATCGAGCCAAAGCTGATAGAATTCCGGCTATAAATCATAGTGATGCTTGATGTTCTTCGAAGCCTGCGCGACGGAATTCTGCTGCTGCCAGCGCCGCACGGCGCGCCAGCCGTTACGCAAGGCCTGCTGCACGGGATGCCCGCCCAGCGCCTTGCGGTTCAGCGAGAAGAGCAGCAGCAGATCATAGACCGTCGAGCCCTCCTCGAAGCTGATGCGCCCATCCATATAGGCTTCGGGGAAGGCGAGTTCCGGGTTCCAGAAGAGCTTGCCGGCCGTCTTCCCGTCATGCAGTTTCGCCGTGACCGAGGGGCCATCCTCGCCGCTGCCGAAGGTGCTGCGCGCGCCCGTCGTATCGATGACAGTGAGGCGGCCCTTCTCGACGAAGCGCTTCAACAGGCCTGAAAGCAGCCGCATGGACATGCGTGATGATCTCCCCGAATGGCTTGAAGCTATCAGCACGGCAAGGGAGGGCTGGCAAGGGCTGGCACCCTAAACCCGCGGCCCTGAACGCGGGTTAACGATTGCCTGCACGAGCACCCATCCCGCCCCCTTGCGGGGCGGGTGGCCCGGACCCCGGACTTGATCCGGGGGAAGGGCCGGGTGGGGGCATTCTCTAATTCCCCCCCTCATGATCACCCCTCCCCGGCGGCTTTCGCCGCCGACCCTCCCCGTCAAGGGGAGGGATGGAGCCCGCAGGTTAACCCGAGGTCAGGGCACTGGCCCTACACCGCCCGCACCCAGACCTTGTTGTCATGGAACGGCGCGCCGCCGAAGGGCGCGACCTGCGCCGCATCCGTGAGCGCATTGATGCCCTTGCCGCCCTTGTGGGCCCCGTTGGGGTGAATGCCCTCGGCGATGGCGACGCCGGGCTGCAGGCCATCGAAGCGGCGGATAGTCAGGACCGTCTCGCCACGCGGCGAGCCGACCAGCGCCTCGGCACCCTCGGCCAGACCGTAGCGCTCGATATCGTCGGGATGCATCATCAGCGATGGGCCGCCCTCGCGCTTCTGCGAGCCGGGCGTCTCGCTGAACGTCGAGTTCAGGAAGCTGCGCGACGGCGAGGTCGCGAGCTTCAGAGGATAGGCCGAATCCGGCGCTTCGGTGACCGCCCAATGGTCCGGAAGCCTCGGCATCGATTGCCACGGCCCCATCATGCCATCCTTGGCATAGGGCACCTTCTCCCAATCCGGCTTGAAACGGAACTTGCCGTCCTGATAGGCGAAGCCCTTGATGTAATGCGCGGTTTCGAAAGAGGGCTGACAGACAATCCACTTGTTCGCCTCAAGCTCGGCAAGCGTGCCCCAGCCGGATTTCTGCAGCGTCTCGTCGATGATCGCGCTCACCGGCATCCCGAACCCGCGATGTTCGGCGCCCAGGCGCCTTGCGAGTTCGCTGATCACCCAATGGTTCTCGCGGGCTTCGCCGGGCGCATCAATCAGCTTGCGCCCGAGCATGATATGCATGTGCCCGCCGCCGGTATAGAAATCGTCATGCTCCATGAACATGGTGGCGGGCATCAGCACATCGGCGTATTTCGCCGTTTCGGTCATGAATTGCTCATGGACCGCCACGAACAGATCCTCGCGCGCGAAGCCCTGCCTTACCAGGTCCTGCTCCGGGCAGACATTCACGGGATTGGTGTTCTGCACCACCAGCACCTTTACGGGCGGGCCATTCCTGAGCGCGAAGGCATCGCCGGTGAGAACGCGCCCGATCGCCGCCTGTTCGAGCCGACGCACTTTCGGATCGTAATGGTCGAGCCCTTCGATCAGGCCGGTGTGCAGGTGATAGATGCCGCCGTTGTTGTGGAAGGCTCCTCCCCCTTCATGGAGCCAGGCGCCGGTCACGGCTGAAATGCAGAGCGCCGCATGCATATTGGCGGCGCCGTTGCGCTGGCGCGAGAAGCCGTAGCCCAGGCGGAAATAGGTCTTCTTCGTTGTGCCGACGAGACGCGCGAAAGCCTCGATCTCGGCCACATTCAAACCGGTGATGGCCGCCGCCCACTCCGGCGTGCGGGATTGCAGATGCGCTTCGAGTTCCTGCGGGCAATCGGTGTATCTGGCCAGATACGCCCGGTCAGCGAGCCCTTCACGGAACAGCACATGCATGACGGCGCAGGCGAGCGCACCATCGGTGCCCGGGCGCAAGAGCAGCGCCATATCGGCCTGCTTCATCGTGTCGTTCATGTAGATGTCGATGGCGACGATCTTCGCCCCCCGCTCCTTGCGGGCGTGGATCGCATGCGTCATCACATTCACCTGCGTGGCGACCGCATTGGTGCCCCAGATGACGACGCAATCGCTCTTCGCCATCTCGCGCGGATCGACCCCTGCGAGCTTGCCCGTGCCGGCCATAAACCCGCCCCAGGCGGTGTTGATGCAGATCGTCTGGTAGAAGCCGGAATATTTCTTCACATGCCGCAGGCGGTTGATGCCATCGCGCTGCACGCGGCCCATCGTGCCGGCGTAATAGTAGGGCCAGACACTCTCCGCCCCGAATTCCGCTTCGGCCTTCAGCATGGCGGCGGCGGTGAGATCGAGCGCCTCCCTCCAGCTGATGCGCTCGAACTGGCCGGAGCCCTTCGGCCCCGTCCGCTTCATCGGATGAAGCAACCGATCCGGGTGGTGGATGCGCTCCGCATAGCGCGCGACCTTGGCGCAGATCACGCCGGCCGTGTAGCTGTTGTCCTCCGCGCCGCGCACCCGCCCGATGCTCCTGCCGTCGATGACTTCGACCTCAAGCGCGCAGGCGGAAGGGCAATCATGCGGGCAGACCGAGGGGCGCGTTTTGATGCGGACGGGAGCGTTCATGGCTCCAATCATAGCGACCACGTCAGGCGATTGTCATTGCAAAACCGAAGGCTTTTCGCGTCTATCGCTTCGCAGCTGGACCGGGTTGGGTACTGACCGTTCCCAACTGGCTGAGCGTCCCTTCGACGGCGTTGAACGAGATCTGCTGGCAGCCGTAAACGCCGGCAAGGACCACGAAAACGATAAAGCCCTTGCTCACTTTGCGCGGAGTGGCGGGTTCGATAGCGGCGGTGGCTTTGCGTTGAACTAAGGAATGGGGCATCGGCGAAGGGATGTTTGCGGCAAACCGTGTCCCGAACGCAGCGCGGGCCGGAACGGGGCCAAAGACAGGAGAATGCTGAATCGACGGGCGCGTGCCGAGCAGCTTTGCCGGCAGGCCCGCATAGGCGGAGCCCACGTGACGCTGGATGGCGGCAATCCTGTCCTCAACACTGGGATGCGTTTTGAAATCGCCCGCAGCCACCATGGGGCTGGCGATGAGCATCGCGCGAAGCCGTTCATGCACATGGGGCAACGTGCTGCGGCCATGGATCTTCAGCAGGGCGGAGACAAGCGCTTCGGGATCTTTCGTGATGTCGATGGCGTGAGCGTCCGCAACATACTCGCGCGAAACACCGATGAAGCTCTGGCAGAATCTGGTCAGGGCGCCTGAAGCGTGAACGACAACCCGCCCAAAGAGAACGATGATCAAAAGCGGCGGAATCAGCAGGAAAAGCGCGATGTGGCGAAGCTTCCATTGCTTCACCAGCAACAAGCACGATGCGAGGCCAACAAGTCCTGCAAAGGTGTAGGCCGCCGTCGTAAGCCGGATATCGTTGTTGCGGATGTGGCTGAGTTCGTGCGCAATGACGGTGGAAAGTTCGCGGTCGTTGAGGTTGACCAGCAGGCCGCGCGTGACAACGACAAAGGCACTGCTGGCTCCCCATCCTCCAGCAAGCGCGTTGAGCTCTGGCGTCTCGATGACGCCGATGCGGGGCATCGGCAGCCCGACAGAGATCGCAAGGTTTCCGACAATATCGGAAAGGCGCTTCTCAACGCGCCGGTCGACCCACGCAAATCCTGGCGTACGGGAGACGATACGCATTTCTCGCCAATAGGCGAGGACGAAAACCACCAAGCCGACAGCTGCTGTGGCAAGACAGAACTCCTCGGGGCGTTGAAACGTGAACATCAGCGCTGGTTCCGTTTGCGTCATCAGCCTTATGTTAAAGCCGAAGAACAATGCTCCAAGATCAATGATCAAAGGAACAAGGATAAACAGCACTGGCAACGTCGCATAGACGACCGCAATGAATGCGACCACGAAGCCAACAAAGAGAAACAGGGAGCGGGCATTGTTCCGGCGTGCGTGCGCGTATAGCCCATTGGCGAAGATCATGATCTATGGACCCCTGCCAAGCTGACGCGTCAGAATTTCACCACGACCGCTTCGTCGAGGGCGAGACGCTCCAGTCCGACATCGAAGGGTTTGCGAGCAGATAGCCGCATGCGTCCGGCAATGACGTTGCCAGGGAAACTGCGAAGCGCCGTGTTGAACTCTTCGACCGCAAGATTGAGGAAGCGGCGTGACGCCATGATCCGGTTTTCAACGTCAATGATATCGAGCCGTAGTTGCGTGAAATGCGGCGACGCTTTCAGGTCCGGATTGCGATCCGCGATCTGCAGCAATGCGCCAATCGTCTCAGAAAGCTTCTTCTCGGCGAACAGCCTATCCGGTGTAGCGCCCTGAAGCGCCGCAGTGCGGGCGCTGATCACGCTTTCAAGAATGCCGCGCTCATGGCTTACAAAGCCGCGTACCGTTTCGATCAGGCCCGGCAGCAAGCTATGCCTATGCTTGAGCTGGACATCGATGTCCGCCAGCGCGGTTTCGCAGCGCTGATCCAGTGCGACGAGACGATTGTGCGACCAGCCGTAAAGTCCCACAACAGCTATGCCCGCTACAATAGTGACGCCAAAAATCGCCTCGACCATTTTGCTAACTCCAAGCTACAATACATCAACATTTTCAATTCATTCACTGATAAAATCGTAAACAGTAAAATATCGCTGGTAGATTTGGTTAAAAATTTGAAAAATCATCAAATGAATCACCTTTTATTTTTTATTCATCACCGAATGCCTATAATTTTGCCTCGTCGAGTTTGTGCTACGTATTGAGGAGTCTGAGGAGCGATGACCGAGTCGATTTTGAAGCGTGTGCGGCGGCTTATAGCGGGCAACGTCGAAGATATGGTGGACGCCATGGAGGCGGCAGGCGGCGAAACCGTCATGCGCGAAACGATCCGCGAGGTCGAGCGCACGATCGAAGATGTGAAGCATGAGATCGCACAACTGCAGGTCAAGCGCCTCCAGGGCGCCAAACAGGCCGACATGGCCGAGCGCCACCTCGTCGATCTGGCAGCAAAAACCGGCAAGGCGCTCGACAGTTCGCGTGAGGACCTCGCAGAGGCTGCAGTCACCCGACAACTCGATATCGAAGCGCAGATCGCGAAGCTCCGAGCGACCAGCGTCACGATCAAGGCCGAGGAAGATGAACTCTCCCGGCACATGAACCAACTCAAGGAGCGTCTGGAGCGGATGTCATCCGATCTCGCCGCTTTCGTCGCGGCAAAGCAGCAGGCCGCCGCATCGCTCGACATCAAGACTTCTCCCTTGTCGCCGAATCGCCAGCGCGTCGACAAGGCCGAAGCTGCGTTTGATCGCGCCATGGCGGCCGCAGGCGGCATCAGCGGCGTCACACGCGCCGGGAGCAATGTGAGCGCCAAGCTTGCGGAGCTTGATGCCCTCGATCAAGCCGACAAGGTTTCGGAGCGATTGAACGCGATCAAGCAGGAGCGCATGGCGGGTTAGAAGAACCGCCAGCCCTTGGCGACGGCGAACCCTTGTCGGCCTACCCCCCGAACACGGTCCTCCCGCCGACAATCGTCGCCTTCACCCGCCCGGCCATCCTCGCCTCGTCGAAAGGCGTGTTCTTCGAGCGGCCGCGCATCTCAGCCGGATCGCAGACCCAGGGCTCCTCGGGATCGAAGACGATGACATCCGCCGGCGCGCCGACAGAAAGTGTGCCTGACGGCAGATGAAGAATGCGCGAGGGCGCCAGCGTCATCGCCTCGATCAGGCGCGGCAGGGTCAGATGCCCGGCCTCGACGAGCCGAAGGCCCGCCGACAGCATCGTCTCCAAACCGGCAGCGCCGTTCGCCGCCTCCGCGAAGGTGAGCCGCTTCGTTTCGACATCCTGCGGATTGTGATCGGAAACGATCACGTCGATCAGGCCGCTCGCCAAAGCTTCGACAAGGGCCAGACGCTCGTCCTCCGTCCGTAGCGGCGGGGCAAGCTTGAAGAAGGTGCGGTATTGTCCGACGTCGTTTTCGTTGAAGGTCAGGTGATTGATCGAGACGCCGGCGGTCACGTTCAGGCCGGCCTCCTTCGCCTTGCGCAGCACATCAAGCGAGGCCGAGCAGGAGATGAGCGCCGCATGATAGCGGCCGCCTGAAGCAGCCAGCAGGCGCATGTCGCGCTCGAGGATCACGGTTTCCGCGAGGTCCGGCGCGCCCGGCAGGCCGAGACGCGCGGCGAATTCGCCCTCGTTCATGACGCCTTCGCCGACGAGATCGGGATCCTCGCAATGCTGCACGATCAGCGCATCGAACATGCGGCCATAGGTCAGCGCGCGGCGGATCACCTGCGCATTGGTGACCGCCCTCGCCCCATCGGTATAGGCAACGGCCCCCACTTCCTTCAGGAGGCCGATCTCCGTCATTTCGCCGCCCGCGCAACCCTTCGTCAGCGCGGCCATCGGATGGACGCGCACGATGCAGCGGTCCTTGGCGCGGCGCTTGACGAAATCGATCGAGGGCGCATCGTCGAGGGGCGGCAGGGTCTGCGGCTGGCAGATCATCGTGGTGATGCCGCCCGCCGCCGCAGCCAGCCCGGCGGTGCGGAAGGTCTCGCGGTGCTCCTCGCCGGGCTCGCCGACAAAGACGCGCATGTCGACAAGCCCCGGAGCGATCACGGCGCCGGCGCAGTGGCGGACCGTCACTCCGTTCATCGGTTTCAGGTGGTCGAGATGGGGCCCCACGTCGCGGATGACGCCGTTTTCGATCAGAATGCCGCCGGTCTCGTCCCGGCCAGAGGCGGGATCGATGATGCGGCCATGGGTGAGAAGCAGCGCGGGCGCGGTTTCGTCGGACATGCTGAAACTGGCGTGTAAACCCCGGCCCGGCGAAGGACAATCGAAATCGGGCCAATGGCGGCCGCCGTCCACGGTCAGGATTGGAGGTCCCGGGCTTTTTGCGCCGCGGCCTTCGGCTCAGCCGTTCGGCAGGCGCCGCGCCAGCGCCTCAAGCACCGCCATGCGCACCGCCACGCCCATCTCGACCTGCTCCCGGATCAGCGATTGCGCGCCATCGGCGACATCGGTCGAAATCTCGATGCCGCGGTTCATGGGGCCCGGATGCATCACCAGCGCATCGGGCTTGGCCAAGGCCAGTTTTTCATCGTCAAGGCCGAAATAGCGGAAATATTCCTTCGTCGATGGCACGAAGGAGCCATGCATCCTCTCGCGCTGCAATCGCAGCATCATGATGATGTCGGCGTCCCGGATGCCTTCCCGCATGTCATGGAAAATCTCAAAGCCGAAACGCTCGATGCCCGCCGGCATCAGCGTCGTCGGCCCCACCAGGCGCACCCGCGCGCCGAGCGCGGCCAGGCAGATCATGTTCGAGCGGGCGACACGCGAATGCATGATGTCGCCGCAGATCGCGACCACGAGCCCCTCGATCCGGCCCTTGGCGCGCTTGATCGTCAGCGCATCGAGAAGCGCCTGCGTCGGATGCTCATGCGCGCCGTCGCCGGCATTGATCACCGAGCAATCCACTTTTCGCGACAGCAATTGCACCGCGCCCGCCGCATGATGACGCACGATGATGAGGTCCGGCCGCATCGCATTCAGCGTCATCGCCGTGTCGATCAGCGTCTCGCCTTTCTTGGCGGAGGAATTGGCGACCGACATGTTCATCACATCGGCGCCCAGCCGCTTGCCGGCGAGTTCGAAGGAGGCCTGCGTGCGCGTCGAGGGCTCGAAAAAGAGGTTGATCTGGGTGCGGCCCCTGAGGCTCGTCTTCTTCTTCTCGACCTGCCGGGACAGGATCACCTCCTCATCGGCAAGCTCCAGCAGCGCCTCGATATCCGGGCGCGACAGCCCCTCAATGCCGAGGAGGTGTTTGTGGGGGAAAACGTAGCTCGACGGCTGGTTGATGCTCATGTCGAAGATGATCGGATAGAGACAAAATGACCCGAGGCCAAGCGCTCGTTTGACAGCGGCCCCGGTCTTCCCCATGTATCGCGCCGTTTCGAAAACAGCATATCCCATGCTGAAGGGGCTTCAGCTTGACCCATCTTGTCATTGTCGAGTCGCCTGCCAAGGCCAAGACAATCAACAAATACCTCGGCCGGAATTATGAGGTTCTGGCCTCCTTCGGCCATGTCCGCGATCTGCCCTCCAAAGATGGCTCGGTCGATCCGGAGGCCGATTTCGCCATGCTCTGGGAGCTCGACGGCAAGGCCACCAAGCGCATGTCCGACATTGCCGCCGCCGCCAAGGGCTCGGAAACGGTCATCCTGGCGACCGACCCGGACCGCGAGGGCGAGGCGATTTCCTGGCATATCCTCGAAATCCTCAAGAATCGCCGCGTTCTCAAGGATGTGAAGGTCGAGCGCGTCACCTTCAACGCCATCACCAAGCAGGCGGTCGACGAGGCGATGGCGCATCCAAGGCCCATCGATCAGGCCTTGGTCGATGCCTATCTCGCCCGCCGCGCCCTTGATTACCTCGTGGGCTTCAACCTGTCGCCGGTGCTCTGGCGCAAGCTCCCCGGCGCCCGTTCGGCGGGCCGCGTGCAATCGGTGGCGCTCCGGCTCGTCTGTGACCGGGAAATGGACATCGAGCGTTTCGTGGCGCGCGAATATTGGTCGCTGGTCGCGACGCTGAAGACCGGTTCCGGTGAGGTGTTCGAGGCCCGGCTCGTCGGCGCCGACGGCAGGAAGATCACGCGGCTCGATGTCGGCGCCGAATCCGAAGCGAAAGACTTCAAGAAGGCGCTCGATGCTGCGGCCTTCACCGTCACGGCGGTCGAATCAAAGCCCGCCAAACGCCACCCCTACCCGCCCTTCACCACCTCCACGCTGCAGCAGGAAGCCTCGCGCAAGCTCGGTATGGCTCCCGCCGTCGCCATGCGCGTGGCGCAGAAGCTCTACGAGGGCGTCGATATCGGCGGCGAGACCGTCGGCCTCATCACCTATATGCGCACCGATGGCGTGCAGATGGCGGGCGAGGCCATCGCCGCCGTCCGCCGCCTGATCGCCAATGATTACGGCGACCGCTATCTGCCGGGCGTGCCGCGCGCCTATTCCACCAAGGCGAAGAACGCGCAGGAAGCGCATGAGGCGATCCGGCCTACCGATGTCTGGCGCACGCCGGACAAGGTGCGGAAATATCTGGGCGCCGAGGAGGCCCGCCTCTACGACCTGATCTGGAAGCGCACCATGGCGAGCCAGATGGAGCATGCGGAACTCGAGCGCACCACCGTCGATATCCTGGCCGACGCTGGCGGCCGCAAGCTCGAATTGCGCGCCACCGGCCAGGTGATCCGCTTCGATGGCTTCCTGACCCTCTACACCGAGGACAAGGATGACGAGGATGATGAGGAAGGCGGCCGCCTGCCCCTGATGCGCAAGGGCGACAGCCTCAAGCGCGAGAAAATCGCCGCGACCCAGCATTTCACCGAGCCGCCGCCCCGTTTCACGGAAGCCTCGCTCGTCAAAAAGATGGAGGAGCTCGGCATCGGGCGGCCATCCACCTATGCCTCGACATTACAGGTTTTGCGCGACCGCGAATATGTCCGCATCGAGAAGAAGCGGCTTGTGGCCGAGGATAAGGGCCGGTTGGTCACGGCCTTCCTCGAAAGTTTCTTCGCCCGCTATGTGGAGTTCGATTTCACCGCGAACCTCGAAAACCAGCTCGACCGCATCTCCAACAACGAGATCGAATGGAAAGAGGTCATGCGCCAGTTCTGGCGCGAGTTCTCGGCCGCGATCGCCGGCACGAAGGAATTGCGCACGACCGAAGTGCTGGACAAGCTCGACGAATTGCTGGGCCCGCATCTCTTTCCGCGCGGCAAGAACGGCGAGGATACCCGGATCTGCCAGCGCTGCGGCGCCGGGCGGCTGGGCCTCAAACTCTCGAAGACCGGCCCCTTCATCGGCTGCTCGAATTATCCCGAATGCCGCTACACGCGCCCCTTCGGCGTGGCTTCCGCCGAGGGTGAAGGCGAAGGCGCGGCGGGCGCTGGTCCCGATGGCGCGCGCCTGCTGGGCGCTGATCCCGAGACCAATCTGCCGGTGACGGCGCGCACGGGACGTTTCGGCCCCTTCGTCCAGCTTGGCGACGGCGACAAGCCGAAGCGCTCCTCGATCCCCAAGGGCCTGAACGTCTCGGGGATCTCATTGGAGCAGGCGCTGCAATTGCTCTCGCTGCCCCGCCTCGTCGGCAAACACCCCGAGGATGGCGAGCCGATTATGGCGAACAATGGCAAGTTCGGCCCCTATGTGCAGCATCTCAAGACCTACGCCAACCTTACGGCAGGCGAGGATGTGCTGACCATCGGGCTCAACCGCGCCGTCGATCTCATCGCCACGAAGCGCGCCAAGGGGCCCGGCAAGTTCAGCCGCTCCGCACCCGCGGGCAGGCCGATCGGCGATCATCCCGAAGGCGGCGTTATCCAGGTGCTGGACGGCAAATACGGCGCCTATGTCAAATGGAACGATGTGAACGCCACGATCCCCAAGGCGATCGAGAAGGACAAGATCACGCTTGAACAGGCAGTCGATCTGATCCGGGCCAGGCAGGCGGCGGCGCCGGTGAAGAAGGGCGCGAAGAAAGCGCCCGCCAAAGCGGCGGCATCCGACAAGGCTGCTCCCAAAAAGGCAGCGGCGAAAAAAATTGCGCCAAAGAAGAAATAAGGCCTTCCCCTGCCCCCGCCGCGGGAGCAGGAAAGCGTGGAGATCATGGCCCGAAAGAGCAGAGAGGCTGGCAAGGCGACCGCGGATTCGGGCGGCGCCGTGGCGCGACTGCCGCCGGTCTTTCCTGCTGAAATCATTGGCCGCGACAAGGATGGCGACCTGATCGCCAGACCGCTCGACTGGACCGATGACGAAGCGCCGGGCCTGATCGTCCACACCAGCCGCCGCGACAGGTTCCCGCCTGGCATCGGCGATCATGTGATCCTGAAGATCGACCGCATCGGCAATGCGCGCGATTTCGGCGCTATCCATGCCCGCGTCCTGAAGACGCTGGCGAAGCGGCCCCAGCAGGTGATCGGCGTCTTTCGCGCCCATGGCGGCGGGGGCGGACGCCTCTTGCCGGTGGACAAGAAGGCGCTTGGCCGCGAAATCACCATCGGTCCGAATGACACGGATGGCGCTGAGGACGGCGAATTGATCGCGGTGGAAACCATCCGCGAAAGCCGCCTCGGCCTCAAGACGGCGCGCGTGGTCGAGCGTCTGGGCGATGTCTCGTCGGAAAAGGCGGCGAGCCTGATCGCCATCCATATGCACGGCATTCCGCATGTCTTCCCCGACGCGGTTCTCGCCGAAGCGGAAGCGGTGAGGCCGGCCACACTCAAGGGCCGGGAGGATTGGCGCGATCTGCCGCTCATCACCATCGACCCGGCGGATGCGAAGGACCATGACGATGCGGTCCATGCCGCCTCGGACGAGGATCCGCGCAATCCGGGCGGCTTCGTCCTCTCCATCGCCATCGCCGATGTCGCCGCTTACGTGACGCCGGGATCGGCGCTCGACGACGAGGCGCTGACGCGCGGCAATTCGGTCTATTTCCCGGACCGCGTGGTGCCCATGCTGCCCGAACGCATCTCCAACGACCTTTGCTCGCTGGTGCCCGCAAAGGATCGCCCGGCCATCGCCGTGCGCGCCGTGATCGGGGCGGATGGGCGCAAGAGGAGCCACGGCTTCCACCGCATCGTGATGCGCTCGCACGCCAAGCTCTCCTACGAGCGGGCCCAGGCGGCGATCGACGGGCATGCGGATGAGGAGACCGCGCTCCTGCTCGATGCCGTGCTGCGCCCTCTCTGGGCCGCCTACGCGGCGCTCAGGAAGGAGCGGACATCCCGCGAGCCTCTCGATCTGGAGCTCCCGGAGCGCAAACTGGTGCTCGATGCCGAGGGCAAGGTCGTGGATGTGATCATCCGGGAGAGGCTCGATGCGCATCGGCTCATCGAGGAAATGATGATCCTCGCCAATGTCTGCGCGGCGGAAACGCTGATCGACAACAAGCAGGGCCTGCTGTTCCGCATCCATGACGAACCATCCTTGGCCAAGATGGAGGGTCTGCGCGCCTTCCTGAAGACGCTCGACATCGATCTGCCCAAGGGCGGCGCGGTTCGGCCGGCTCTGTTCAACCGGACGCTAACCCGCCTCGCCGAAAGCGACCACGCGCCGCTCATCAACGAGATGGTGCTGCGCTCGCAATCGCAGGCGGAATATGCGCCGGAAAACATCGGGCATTTCGGGCTGAACCTGCGCAAATACGCGCATTTCACCTCGCCGATCCGCCGCTACTCGGACCTCGTCGTCCACCGCGCCCTTATCCGGGCGCTGGATCTCGGCAAGGATGGCGGGCCCGAGACCGGCCTCGACCGCATGCGCCAGATCGGCCAGCTCATCTCCGCCACCGAACGGCGCGCCATGCTGGCGGAACGCGACACCTATGACCGGCTGGTCGCCGCGCATCTGAAGGACCAGATCGGCGCGACATTCGCAGGGCGCGTCTCCGGCGTCACGCGCGCCGGGCTGTTCGTCAAGCTGACGAAAACCGGCGCCGACGGCTTCGTGCCCGCCGCGACTCTCGGCGCGGATTTCTACTATCATGACGAGGCCGCCCAGGCGCTGATCGGCCAGCGCACTGGCGAAGCTTTCCGGCTTGGTGATACGGTCGACGTGCGGCTTGCTGAAGCAGCGCCCTTCGCTGGCGCTTTAAGGTTCGAAATTCTGTCGAAAGGCCGCTATATGAAGCCAGCGGCAGGAAAGCGCGGCATGCGGCGGCGGGGCGGCGAAACGCCCTCCTACCGCAAGCTTGGCCGCCAATCGCGAGGTCGATGAATGAACAGTCTCACACCCGTGGCCGGCATCATGAGCAAGGGCGAGCGCTCCGTGGCCGACGCCATGTGGAAGGGGTTCCGCTGCCGCTGCCCGCATTGCGGCGAGGGCAAGCTGTTTGGCGCTTTCCTGAAGCCGGTCGATGTCTGCGCCCGTTGCGACGAAAAGCTCGACGGCCACCGCTCCGACGACCTGCCGCCCTATGTCACGATCATGATCGTCGGCCATCTGCTGGTGCCGTTGGTGCTGGCGAACGAGATGTCGGCCAACCCCTGGCCGCTCTGGTTTCATTTCGCGGTCTGGCTGCCGCTGACGCTCGCGCTGAGCCTGGGGCTGATGCAGCCTGTAAAGGGCGCGATCATCGGCCTGCAATGGGGCCTCAGGCTCCATGGCTATGATCCCAGGGGGGATTTTCATTCCCAGCCGCTCCCTGCCGCTGCACGGCCCCCGGCGCCATGAATGAACTTTCTCCCGAAACGCTGAAGGCCCGCCTCGATTCCGAGACGCGCGTGCGCGGCGCGGTCAATCTCCGCCCCGTCGACGCGGCGACGCTGATCCTGATCGACGCCAAGGCGAAAAAGCCGAAGGTGCTGATGGGCAAGCGCAGCGACAAGCTGAAGTTCATGCCGGGGAAATTCGTGTTTCCGGGCGGCCGCGTCGATGCCGGCGACCGCGCGATGCTGGCTGCGGGGGCGCTCTCCGCGCGCGCCGAATCGCGTCTGATGGCGATGGCGCCGCGCATGACGCCGCTGCGCTGCCGGGCGCTCGCCATGGCGGCGATCCGCGAAACCTTCGAGGAAACCGGCCTGATGATCGGCAATGCCGATTACGGCAAGCCGGCGAAAGTTCCCGCCGGCGCCTGGCGCGAATTCGCCGATCAGGGGCTGTTTCCGACGCCCGACGCGCTCAGCTTCATAGCCCGCGCCATCACGCCGCCGCGCCGCCCACGGCGTTTCGACACCCGCTTTTTTGCCGCGTCCCTCGCTTCGGTCGGCGGCAGGGTCGAGCGGGCGTTCGGACCCGATGCCGAATTGACCGAACTCGCCTGGGTTGATCTTGACGAGGCGGTGCGGCTGGATATTCCCACCATCACCCAGGTCATTCTGGCCGAGCTCGCCGAACGGATGCGCGTCGGCATCGAGGCGGATCAGCCCGTTCCGTTCTATTTCGAGCGCAACCGACGGTTCCTGCGCGAGACGGTCTGACCGTGGTTCGCGAACAAGCCGCCACCATTGCCGCGGCGATCGTGCTGATCATGCTGGTCGGCATCTCGCTCAGCCTGTTCATCCCGCTGCTGGCGATCGCCATGGAGAACCAGGGGGTCTCCAGCACGATTTCCGGCCTGAACACGGCATTTGCGGGCCTGGGCACCTTGCTCGTCGTGCCTTTCGTGCCCCGGCTCGCCGCGCGCTTCGGGCTGCAGCCCATCATCAGGGGGGCGATCCTCGCTTCGGCCCTCCTGTCGCTCGCCTTTTATCTTCTGCCGTTCTGGGCCTGGTTTCCGCTGCGCTTCCTGTTCGGCGCGCTGATCGGCACACTTTTCGTCCTGTCGGAATACTGGATCAATGCCGCGGCGCCGCCTGATCGTCGCGGCGTGATCATGGGCGTTTACGCGACCATGCTGGCCATCGGCTTCGTGCTCGGACCGCTCATTCTGAAGGCGACCGGCGCCTCTGGCATCTGGCCTTATCTGGCCGGCGTCGCGATGTATCTTCTGGCACTGGTACCGCTGACATTTGCCGGCAGCGGACTGCCCGGCATCACCGAAGAGAAGAACGACGGCGTCATCAGCTACATGACGGCGGTTCCCGTCGCGACCTTCGCGGGACTGGTTTTCGGGGCGATCGAAACCGGAGCCTTCGCGCTCTTCCCGGTCTATGGCATCCGCAATGGCATGCCCGATACCTCAGCGGCGCTGCTGATCAGCGTGGTCGTCGCCGGCAATATCGTCTCGCAGATCCCGATCGGCTGGCTCTCTGACCATACCGACAGGCGGAATCTGCTCCTGATCTGCGGCGTCATCGGCGTCGCGGGAGCCATCGCCATGCCTTTCACAATGGATGTGCCGGCCGCCTTCTACACCGTGCTCTTCATCTGGGGCGGCTTCACGGGAGGCCTCTATACGGTGGGGCTGGCCCATCTCGGCGCCCGTTTCACAGGGCATGATCTCGCCAACGCAAACGCCGCCTTCATCATGCTTTATTCCGTGGGCCTGATCGTCGGTCCGCCGTTCGTCGGCGCCGGGATGGATACACTCGGGCCGCATGGCTTCGCCTGGGCGCTCGCCGCCATGCTCGCAGCCTATTCTGTGCTGGTGGCGTGGCGGATCGTAAGGCAACCGGCCGCCGTGACGGTAAGAACGTACGACTGAAGCCGTGCTTGCTGCGGGAACGGCAATGCGATACTCAAGCCGATACCGCAGCGCACAATAAGCGTTCGGGGGACATCCGGGGCAAGGGACTTCACGGAAGGAGAGCGCCCATGACCGTGCATACGAGCACTTTCAAGGTTGACGACAAGGTTCTGGACCTTCCGGTGCGACCGGGCACCATCGGCCCGCAAGTCGTTGATATCGGTAAGCTTTACGGCCAGACCGGCATGTTCACCTACGATCCGGGCTTCACCTCGACGGCGGCCTGCGAATCCAAGATCACCTATATCGACGGCGACGAGGGCATCCTTCTCTACCGCGGCTATCCGATCGAACAGCTGGCCGAGCACGGCGATTTCCTCGAGACCTGCTACCTCTTGCTCTACGGCGAGTTGCCGACAGCGGCGCAGAAAGCGGATTTCGATTACCGCGTCACCCGCCATACGATGGTGCATGAGCAGATGGCCCGCTTCTTCCAGGGCTTCCGCCGCGACGCCCATCCGATGGCGGTCATGGTCGGCTCCGTCGGCGCGCTTTCGGCCTTCTATCACGACTCGACCGATATTTCCGATCCGACGCAGCGCATGATCGCCTCCATGCGCATGATCGCCAAGATGCCGACGCTGGCGGCCATGGCCTACAAATACACGATCGGCCAGCCCTTCGTTTATCCGCTGAACGCGCTCGATTACACGTCGAACTTCCTGCGCATGTGCTTTGCTGTGCCGGCGGAAGAATACAAGGTGAACCCGATCCTCAGCCGTGCGCTGGACCGCATCTTCACGCTCCACGCCGACCATGAGCAGAATGCCTCGACCTCGACGGTGCGGCTTGCGGGCTCGTCGGGCGCCAATCCCTTCGCCTGCATCGCGGCGGGCATCGCCTGCCTCTGGGGTCCCGCGCATGGCGGCGCCAACGAGGCGGCCCTCAAGATGCTGGGCGAGATCGGCTCGGTCGAGAACATCCCGAAGTATATCGCCAAGGCCAAGGACAAGAACGATCCCTTCCGCCTGATGGGCTTCGGCCACCGCGTCTACAAGAATTACGATCCCCGCGCCCGCATCATGCAGAAGACGACGCATGAGGTGCTGAACGAACTCGGCATCAAGGACGATCCGCTGCTCGATGTGGCCGTGGAGCTGGAGCGCATCGCGCTTTCGGATTCCTACTTCATCGAGAAGAAGCTCTATCCGAACATCGATTTCTATTCGGGGATCACGCTGAAGGCGATGGGCTTCCCCACCTCGATGTTCACTGTGCTCTTCGCGCTGGCCCGTACGGTGGGCTGGATCGCGCAGTGGAAGGAAATGATCGAGGATCCCGGCCAGAAGATCGGCCGTCCCCGCCAGCTCTATACCGGCTCTCCCCAGCGCGAATACATGCCGGTGGCCCAGCGCCGCTGAAGCTTTCGCCCGGTAACCAAATGAGAGGGGGCCGCAAGGCCCCCTTTGCGTTTCCAGCCGGGGCGTCTATAGCCGCCCGCATATCCCCGCAAAGGTTCAATCCTTGTCCGCTCCTGACGCCCGCCCCGCTCCCAAGGTCAGCTTCGTGTCGCTGGGCTGCCCCAAGGCGCTGGTCGACAGCGAACGCATCATCACGCGGCTGAGGGCCGAAGGCTACGAACTGACCAGGACGCATGCGGGCGCGGACCTCGTCATCGTCAATACCTGCGGCTTCCTCGACAGCGCCAAGCAGGAATCGCTGGAGGCCATCGGAACGGCGATGAACGAGAACGGCAAGGTGATCGTCACGGGCTGCATGGGCGCGGAGCCTGAGCAGATCGCCGAGCGGTTTCCCAACGTGCTCGCCATCACTGGCCCGCAGCAATACGAGAGCGTGCTGGAGAAGGTGCATCTTGCCGCGCCGCCAAGCCACGATCCCTTCATCGATCTGGTGCCGCCGCAGGGCATCAAGCTGACGCCGCGCCATTACGCCTATCTCAAGATTTCCGAGGGCTGCAACAACCGCTGCTCCTTCTGCATCATCCCGAAACTGCGCGGGGATCTCGTCTCGCGCCCGCTGGGCGATGTGATGCGGGAGGCCGAAAAACTGGTCAGCGCCGGCGTCAAGGAATTGCTGGTTATCTCACAGGATACAAGTGCTTACGGCATTGACCTCAAGTATGCGGAAAGCAGCTGGCGCGGTCAGGATTACCGCACCCGCTTCCTCGATCTCTCGCAGGCTTTGGGCGAATTGGGCGTCTGGGTCCGCATGCATTACGTCTATCCCTACCCCCATGTGGACGCGGTGATCCCGCTGATGGCGGAGGGCAAGATCCTGCCCTACCTCGACATCCCCTTCCAGCACGCCTCCCCCACAGTGCTGAAGGCGATGCGCCGCCCGGCCAGCCAGGAGAAAACGCTGGAGCGCATCCGCGCCTGGCGCAGCATCTGCCCCGAACTCACGCTGCGCTCCACCTTCATCGTCGGCTTCCCCGGCGAGACCGACGAGGATTTCGAGATGCTGCTCGATTTCCTCGATGAGGCGAAGATCGAGCGCGCCGGCTGCTTCAAATACGAGCCCGTGAAGGGCGCCGCGGCCAATGATCTCGGCTTGCCTGTTGTTCCAAACGAAGTGATGGCGATCCGCCACAAGCGCTTCATGGAGAAGCAGCAGCAGGTCTCGGCCCGCCGCCAAAAGGCCAAGGTCGGCCGGCGCATACAGGTCATCATCGATGAAATGGGCACGACCGTCGCCAAGGGCCGCTCCAAGGCCGATGCGCCCGAAATCGACGGCAATGTCTATGTCTCGACAAAGCGCCCGCTGAGACCCGGTGACATCGTCAGCGTCCGCATCGACCGCGCCGACGCCTATGACCTGCACGGGACGGCGGCATAGGCCTATCGCAACAGCGCTCTACCGTCATTGCGAGCGCAGCGAAGCAATCCAGATGACGTGACGGTAGCGGTGCGATGTTCAGACGTCATGCAGAGCAGCGGAATGGATTGCTTCGTCGCTATCGCTCCTCGCAATGACGGTTCCGGCAGCTCACCCCCTTAGCCGCGCCAGCACCGCCGGGCTCGGATGCCCGTCCGGCACCATGCCGAGGCGCTTCTGCTCGATCTGCACGAATTTACGCGTCCCCTGCCCGATCCTTCCATCAATGCGGCCGACGGCATGGCCGCGCGCCAGCAGCAGCCGCTGCAATTCAGCGACCTCTGCATTGCTCAATTGCCGCTCGCCTTTCGGCCAGGCGGCCTGGATAGGCGGGCCGCCGAAAATCCGGTCGCCCAGATGGCCCACGGCGAGCGCGTAGGAATCGGAGGTGTTGTACTGCCGGATCACCTCGAAATTGTCGGTGACGAGAAAGGCGGGCCCGCGAATGCCTGTTGGCAGGAAGAGGCCTGCCGTACCCTGCCCCGGCATCGCCGCGCCGCCCGGCCGTCTCACGCCCAGCCGGCTGAACTGATTGAAGGGATGGCGCGCGGTGCGGTCGCCGTAGTCCCAGTCGAAACCGTCGGGCACGATCACCTCGAAGCCCCAGGGCAGACCCGTCTCCCAGCCATCGCGCTTCAGGTGATTGGCGGCGGAGCCAAGCGCGTCCATCGTCGAACGCCAGATATCCTTGCGGCCATCGCCATCGGCGTCGATCGCATATTTGAGGAAGCTGCTGGGGATGAACTGCGGTTGGCCCATTGCGCCTGCCCAGGAGCCGACGAGCCCGGCGCGCGGGACATGGCCTTCATCGAGGATCTTCAGGGCCGCGATGAACTCGGCCCTGTAGAAATCGCCACGCACGCCGCGGAAGGCGAGGCTCGCCGTCGAGCGCAGCACATCCGATGAGCCCATGCCCGCACCGAAATTCGATTCCATGCCCCAGATGCCCGCCACCACCTCCCGATCAACGCCGAGATTGGTCTTGATCCATTGAAAAGCCGGCGCCGCGCGGCTGACGGCTGCCTTGCCGGCGGCGATCCGGCCTGGCGAGACCGCGCCATTCACATAATCCCAGAAGGGGTGGCTGAACTCGCCCTGTCCCCCGCTGGAGCGCACCGGGCCCGGGTCGAATGTCAGGCCTGCGATGGCGCTGGAGAAGGTCCGGTCGGAAACGCCTGCGGCGCGCGCCTCGCCGCGCAAGGATGCCAGAAAGGCGTCGAAATCTCCGGATTGGGCGCGGGCATCCGAAGCGCTTGCGGCGATCATGCAAGCGGCAATCGCGAACAGGGAGCGCCGGTCGATCTGGCGGGACAAGGGTGCTCTCATCGGCCTGAGACCTTCAGGCGACGGCGCGGTAGAGCGCGTGAGCGGCCAGGAATTCTTCACGGCGCTTCGCATGACGCCGCTCCGCTTCCTCGTCCCATCCCCATAGCGAGGCATTCCATTCTTCGTCGGCCGTGGCGGCCCGCCAGGCGTCCTCGCCTGACAGCTTCCCGCTTCCCGCCATCAGCGCGATGAGGCAGGAGCCCGACATCGTCGTCAACACATGCAGGGCGGCCAGCGCGACCGGCTGATGGATTTCACCGACCGCCTGCCGCACAGCCAGAAGGGCGGGTTCCGGCTGCGGCTGATGGACGATTCCTTCGGCGAGGATGAAGCGCGCGCCCAGCGCCGCGTAGGCCCAGTCGAGCACCGGGTTCCAGAAACGGTCCTGCATAGCCACCAGTCCTTCCGGCTCGCCGGCGCGGTAGCAGACAAGATCGCTCGCGGCATAGGCGGCAATATCCTCCTGAATCCCGGCGATCCGTCCCTCGAAACTGTCGATGGCGGTATTGGCGATGCGGGTGGCGTGCATGCGGGCGGGATCAACGACATCGGCTTGCGCCTGCCATTCCGCCGCCAGACAGGCGGCCGCCGCCCGTGTCGGCAGGGCCAGCCGGTTGCGGCCGGGCGTGCGCGCCCCGCGTCCGTCGAGGAGGATCGCGTAGCCGCCCTCCGACTCTTCAACGGATACGTTGCTGTAGAACCGGCGCGGCAGGTGATGCCGCGCCATGGCGTTCTGCGCCCTGCGCACCGGATCGGGCTCGGCCGGCTGGTGTTCCGGATAGAGAAGGTCACGCATTGAGCGCGCCTTCGAGAAACGCGGCTATAACCCCCTCGACCTCCGCAAAGCCATCGATGATGCGGATAGCGCCCGTCTGCCGCAGATTGCCGGGGTCACCGTAGCCGTAGGAGACGCCGATGGCCGTGGCGCCGGCGGAAACCGCCATCTGCATATCGAAGATCGAATCGCCGAAAACGATGACATCATCTGGGTCCATGCCGGTTTCGCGGCAGGCGTTGTGCACCATCTCGGGCGAGGGCTTGGATTCGGCCGTGTCGGCCGCCTGCAGCGTCGCGAAAAATCCTTGCCAGCCCTGCTGGTCGATGAGCCAATGAATGCCGCGCAAAGCCTTGCCGGTGGCCGTGCCAAGAACGAGATCGTCCCGCTTGGCCAGACGCCGCATGACGTCGTCGACATCATCATAAAGCGCCTCGGTATAGGCGTCGCCGGCGCGCATCGCGTGGAAATGCTTCTTATAGGCCTCGGTGATCGCCTCGACCGGAGCCTCATCGCCCAGCATATCGGCGATCGCCTGCGGCAAGGAGCGCCCGATGATGGCGCGGACCTCAGACCGGGCCGGCGCCGGATAGCCGAATTCGGGGAAGACCGCTTCGAATGTCGCCTGAACGGAATGCTGGCCATCAACCAGCGTTCCATCCAGATCGAACAGCACAAGCGCACGTTTGCGGGGAAAAGGGCTCATGCCGATTCCCTGCCGCCATTCAGGCGCGAAGACAAGTCCGCATGAATTCGCGCCGCTCGCCGCCCGGCTGCAGGTTTTTCGCCTTCGCCTGATCGACACAGGAGAAGACTTTCGCCATTTCGGGCTTCTTGGCGACGATGCAGGCCTTCATCGCATCCCGCCTTTCGTTGCCCTGGGCCTTGCTGCGCACTTCCTCGCGGCACTGATCGCGGATCTGGCGCATTTCAGCCAGGCGGGTATCGCGCCGCGCGAACATCGTCTTGAGTTCAGGGTTCTTCGCTTCCATGCAGGCGCGCATCGCCTTCCGGCGCTCGCCGCGCGGCAGCGATTGCGGCTTCACCTCGGCGCGGCAGGTTTCGAGATCGGCGCGGAAGCGGGCGCGCTGCTCAGGCGTGATCTCGCGCCGCTCCGGCACGGGCTGTGCCTGAGCGGGCGGGGTCGCAGGCGGCGGGGCGGTTTGCGCCAGCGCGGCGGATGAGAGAAGAAGGGAAGCGGCAAAGGCAATGCGTCGAAACATGCGGACCTCCGTTGAAAGGCGCGGAAAGCGCCCATGATCGAAGAGAAGTATCACCCCGCCGAAGTGAACCGGGGATGTCCCGGACATGAAGATTTTGTCATTTTCGCTGGATGCAGCATCCCATGAATCCTCCAGATCGCGAAAATCGCTCAATCCGTCATTGCGAGAAGCATAGCGACGAAGCAATCCAGACTTTTTTCTCAGGACTAAAAACGAAAGACAATACGACAATTATGCAATTATCAAAAGAAGACTGGATTGCTTCGCTTTGCTCGCAATGATGAAGCGGAATGATGCTTCTTCGAAAATTCTCTACTTCTCCGGCGCATCCTCGATCGGGTCATATTGCTTGGCGTCGAGGCCGAGCAGGTTCCAGGTCTGCTGCATATGCTGCGGCAGGGGCGCCGTCACGTCGAGCAGCTTGCCGGAAGGGAGCGGCATCATCAGGCGGCGGGCGTGGAGATGGAGCCGCTTCTGGATGCCGCCGGGCAATTCCCAGTTCTCGACGTTGAAGTATTTCGGATCGCCCACGATCGGGTGGCCCATCTCCGCCGTATGGACGCGCAGCTGATGCGTACGCCCGGTAACGGGCCGGAGCGACAGCCAGGAGAGCTTCTGCGCCGATTGGTCGACGACGGCATAATAGGTCAGCGAATGGGTGGCCTCGCCGCCCTGCTGCACGACCTTCATCTTCTGGTCGCCCTTCTCGTCTTCTCCTTTGGCAAGGAAGGTGGAGATGCGGCCCTGCTTGACGCGCGGCACGCCGGCGCAGAGCGCCCAGTAGATCTTCTTGGTCGAGCGTGAGCGGAAAGCCGCTCCGAGTTCCGCCGCCGCACGGCGGGTGCGGGCCACGACGAGAACGCCGGTCGTATCCCTGTCCAGCCGGTGCACCAGCCGGGGGATGTCGCCACGCTGGGAAGCCAAAGCCGGGAGCATGCCATCCAGATGCCGCGTCAGGCCGGAGCCGCCCTGCACGGCCAGGCCGAACGGCTTGTTGAAGACGAAAACATCGCTGTCCTCATAGAGGATGAGCGAGCGCAGGAAATCGCCATCGCCCATGCGGGTTTCGCCGCCCCGGCTGTAGCCCGGCTCACCGGCCTGCCTGCGGCCGAGGGATGGCGCAACGCGCGTTTCGTCCGGGCGCCCTGCCCTGCGGGATGCGCTCTCGGCTGGAGCAGCGATCGCCTCGCCCTTCGGCGAAAACGGCGGAATGCGGACCTGCTGACCGGTTTCGATGCGGACATCGCCCTTCACGCGCTTGCCATCAAGCCGCACCTGCCCGCTCCGCAGGATCTTCTGCAGATGCCCGAAGGCGAGATCGGGGTAGTTGATCTTGAACCAGCGATCGAGGCGCATGCCGCCCTCGTCGCGTCCAACCGTCCGGAGGAAAACGCCGCTCATGGCGCAAGCGCCTTGCCGAGCGCGAGGCCGAGGGCCACGCCCCCAAGCGTGAACGCCAGCGTCCCGGCGAGATAAAGGAACAATCCCGCAGCATCCTGCCGCATCCAGAGGATGGCCGAATCCAGCGCGAAGGCTGAAAACGTGGTGAAGCCGCCGAGCACCCCGGTCATCAGCAGCAGCCGGGCATGATGCGGCCCTTCGTCAGGGACGGGCAGCAGGCGGTAGCACAGGCCGATGACGAAACAGCCGATCAGGTTGACGAGGAACGTGCCCCAGGGCCAGCCGCCGGCCATTGTGAAAGGGCCGAAGCTTTTGGCGGCCAGGGCGCCGGCAAGGTAGCGCAGGACCGAACCAATGCCGCCGCCGAGAAAAACGAGGAGGAGAGCCATGCTGATGGCTTATCCGGCGCGCCCACGCTTGTCACCCTGCCCCGCCCCGGCGCTCCTTGCGCAATTTCTCCCACCACTCCAGGCGTTTGCGGATATCGCGTTCGAAACCGCGCTCTGGCGGATCGTAGAAGCGCTGGCGGCCCAGCTTCTCCGGCCAGTAATCCTGACCGGAGAAAGCATCCGGCGCGTCATGGTCATAGGCGTAATCCGCGCCGTAGCCCTCCTCCTTCATGAAGCCCGTCGGCGCATTCAGGATGTTTTTGGGCGGCATCAGCGAACCGGCGCGCTTCGCCGTCGCCATGGCCGCCTTGTAGGCGAGATAGGCGGCGTTGGATTTGGGCGCTGTCGCGAGGTAGAGGACGGCGTTGGCCAGCGCCAGTTCGCCTTCTGGACTGCCGAGCTGTTCGTAGGTTTCCGCGGCAGCGCGGGCGTGGATAAGGGCCTGCGGATCGGCGAGGCCGATATCCTCGACCGCCATCCTGACCAGCCGCCGCGCCAGGAAGCGGGGATCCTCGCCGCCGTCCACCATGCGGCAGAAATAATAGAGCGCAGCATCGGGGTCCGACCCGCGAATCGTCTTGTGCAGGGCCGAAATCAGATTGTAATGCCCCTCCTGGCTCTTGTCATAGATCGGCGCACGCCGCTGCATCACCTGGGACAGGGCAGCGGCATCGAAGACCTCGCCGGGCCGGGCCGCCCGCCAGATTTCCTCCGCCAGCGTCAGGATCGCGCGCCCATCGCCATCGGCCATGCCGAGCAACGCGTTCCGCGCCCCTGCATCGAGCGGCAGCGGCCTGCCCTCCTCGGCCTCCGCGCGGGCCAGAAGCCGTTCGAGCGCCGCCTCGTCCAGCGTGGCGAAGGTGAGCACGCGGGCGCGGGAAAGCAGCGCCGCGTTGAGTGCGAAGGACGGGTTCTCCGTCGTCGCGCCTACGAGCGTGATGGTGCCGTCCTCCATCACCGGCAGGAAACTGTCCTGCTGCGTGCGGTTGAAGCGATGCACCTCATCGACGAAGAGGAGCGTGCCCTGCCCTGTCAGGCGCGCGGCGCGGGCCGACTCGAACACCTTCTTCAGATCGGCGACGCCCGAAAAAATCGCCGAAATCTGCTCGAACCGCAGGTTCGTCTCATGCGCCAGCAGCCGCGCGACCGTCGTCTTGCCGGTGCCGGGCGGACCCCAGAAGATCAGCGAGCCGATGGTCCTCCCCTCGACCAGTCGCGTCAACGCGCCGTCCGGCCCCGTCAGATGCTCCTGACCGACAACCTCCTGCAAGGTCTGCGGCCGCAGGCGATCCGCCAGGGGACGCGGCGCATCCCTTTCCATGCCGGCGGCTGCGAAGAGGTTGCTCATGGGAGCGGACGTTATCCGCCGAACAATTGTTGCGTGAAGACCTGCCCGCCGCGGCTGATCTGGATGATCCAGCGATAGCTGCGCTGCGACGTCAGGCGCTCCACGTCCTTGCTCACTGCCGGGCGTTCATTGTTGATCGAGACGATCACGTCGCCCTTCTGGAAGCCGACCTGCTGCGCATTGGAGCCATCTTCCACAGCGGCCACGACCACACCCTCGGAACTGGTGTCCACCGACAATTCCTCGGCGACGGCGGGCGACATGTTCATGATTGTGAGGCCAGCGAAGGGAGACCGGCTCCTGATGACGACGGGCTCGCGCGGGCGCGTTTCCGGCGCCGCCGCCAGGCGCACCGGCACGATGATGCGCTTGCCGCCCCGCAGCACGGACAGCGAGGATTGCCCGCTGATGCCCTTGGTGGCGTAGCGGAAGCCGAAGGCATCGGGATCGGCGATCTCCTGGTTGTCGACCGCGACGATCACATCGCCGCGGCGCAGGCCCGATTCCGCCGCAGGGCTTTTCTCGACCACGCTCGCCACCAGCGCGCCGGTTGGCCGGTCGAGGCCGAGCGCTTCCGCCTTTTCCCGATCGAGCGAATCGAGGCGGGCGCCGAACCAGGGCCGGCGCACGGTCGCGCCGCCGCCGCGCGCGCTATCGATCACCACCCGCACCATATTGGCGGGAATGGCGAAGCCGATGCCATGGCTGCCGCCCGAGCGCGAAAAGATCGCCGTGTTGATGCCGATCAGCTTGCCGTTCATATCGATCAGCGCGCCGCCGGAATTGCCGGGGTTGATGGCCGCATCCGTCTGGATGAAGAACTGATAATCCGAGACGCCGACCTGGGTGCGCGCCAGCGCCGAGACGATGCCGGAGGTGACTGTTTGCCCGACGCCGAAGGGGTTGCCGATGGCCAGAACCATATCGCCGACCTCGAGCTGCTCGGAATCGCCCAATGTAAGGAAGGCGATCTTGTTGTCGCCGAGGCCCTTGAGGCGCAGGACGGCGAGATCGGTCCGCTGATCGCGCAGAATGATGTCCGCATCGAACTCCCGCCGGTCGGCGAGCGCCACCTTCACCTCGGTCATGCCCTCGATGACATGGTGGTTGGTCATCACCAGGCCATCGGCGCTGACGATCACGCCCGAACCCACGGATTGCTGCACACGGTTCTGTCCCTGCCTGCCGCCGCCGAAGAACTCTCGGAAAAAGGGATCATCCATGAACGAATTGCGCGGGCGCTGCTCACGCCGCACCGCATAGACATTCACGACAGCGGGCGCCGCCTGCTTGACCAGCGGCGCGAAGGACAATTGCGCCTGCGCTTTTGTCTCCGGCGCCTGCCGCTGGAAGAAGCCCTGCGCCTGGCAAAGGTCCGGGACCGCGGCAACGAACAGGAACGCGCAGAATGCGGCGGTGATCTTGGTCCTGACGTTCATCGGCGATTCCTTGGAAAGGGCATGCACGGTCCCGATATAGTTGTCATCCGG
Source organism: Methylocystis sp. (assembly GCA_020252485.1). GTDB lineage: Bacteria > Pseudomonadota > Alphaproteobacteria > Rhizobiales > Beijerinckiaceae > JADCCX01. Next base: position 36,062 of record JADCCX010000001.1, on the reverse strand, counting down.
CCGGATCGAAAGCGTGGCGCAGCAAGCCGCTCCGGCGGCCGGAGCCGAAATTGCGATCCATATAGGTATTGTCCGGGCTACCGGGTGAAAATGTTCCTCTACATTCTCGGATTGCCTAAGAAGATTCCAGAGGGTCGAGGTCGTTGTCCGACATCAGGCTGATCTATCGCAGCGAGAACGCCATGACGGCCGGCGGCACCCGCCTGTTGGTCCATTTCCATCAGATCGTCGAAAACGCCCGCCGGCACAACGCCAGCGCCAACATCACGGGATTCCTGATGTTCGACAGGCACCGCTTTCACCAGGTCCTTGAAGGGCCGGAGGAAAGGGTGGATATCCTCTTTGCGAAAATCCAGGCCGATCAGCGCCATCGGAACGTCGAGCAGCTGCTGCGTGAAGCGATTACAGAGCGGGACTTCCCGGACTGGTCGATGGCCTCCTTCGTCGACAGCGCGGGGAAGCACCCGCTGAAGCTGCAGCACAACATCACCTCGGGCGGCGCTCTGTCGGCCGATCATTTCCTCGCCTTCGCACGGGATTTCGTGCGGCAGGAAGACATCGAGTCCGAATAAGGGTCGAGGCGAAGGCGCGAAGCGATCACAATGAAAAAGGCGCCCCGGACGGCGCCCTTTTCCTGTTTCGCACTTGGCTGAAGCTCAAGCCGCTTCCGATGACTGATCCGCGCGTTCCGCGGCGACACGGGCGAGATCCGTCTTGCCCTTGGCATCGACGTCACGATCAACGAATTCGATCACGGCCAGCGCCGCATTGTCGCCGTGGCGGAAACCGGCCTTCATGATGCGCAGGTAGCCGCCGTTGCGCGCCTTGTAGCGCGGGCCCAGCACGTCGATGAGCTTCTTGGCGGCCTCCTGATCGCGAATCTGGCCGATCAGCAGACGGCGCGCATGCAGATCGCCGCGCTTGCCAAGCGTGACGAGCTTCTCGACGACCGGACGCAGGTCCTTCGCCTTCTGCAGGGTGGTGACGATCTGCTCATGCGTGATGAGCGCAACCGAGAGATTGCCGAACATCGCCTTGCGATGGGCGACCGTGCGGTTAAACCGGCGGCCTTTGTTTCCGTGACGCATTGTGGCTGCTCCTTAAGCGTTATGACGCCCGCCGTGCCAAGGTACGGGCGACGTGAATGGGCAGTCGGGCGTCGGCAATAGGCAATCGAAAAAAACGACTGCCTACTGCCCACTGACCACTGCCTCCTAGTAATGTTCCTCGAACCTCTTGGCGAGGTCCTCGATGTTCTCCGGCGGCCAGCCGGTGACATCCATCCCAAGATGCAGGCCCATCTGGGCCAGCACTTCCTTGATTTCGTTCAGTGACTTGCGGCCGAAGTTGGGAGTCCGCAGCATTTCCGCTTCCGACTTCTGGATCAGGTCGCCGATATAGACGATGTTGTCGTTCTTCAGGCAGTTCGCCGAACGCACCGAAAGCTCCAGTTCGTCCACCTTCTTGAGCAGCGCCGGATTGAAGGCGAGTTCGGGGATGGAAGGCGCGCTTTCGGCCTTCTTCGGCTCCTCGAAGTTCAGGAAGATTTCGAGCTGATCCTGCAGGATGCGGGCGGAGTAAGCGAGCGCATCATCCGGCGTGATCGAACCGTCGGTCTCGATCGAGAGGGTCAGCTTGTCATAATCAAGAATCTGGCCCGAACGGGTGTTCTCGACGCGGTACGCCACCTTCTTCACCGGCGAATAGAGGCTGTCGACGGGGATCATGCCGATCGGCGAATCCTCGGCGCGGTTCTTGTCCGCCGGCACATAGCCCTTGCCCGTGTTGACGACCATTTCCATGCGAATGTCGGCGCCCTCGTCGAGTGTGCAGATCACCAGATCGGGATTGAGGATCTGAATATCGCCAACGAGCGAGATGTCGCCCGCCGTTACGGCCCCGGGACCGGATTTGCGCAAGGTGATGCGCTTGGGGCCATCGCCCTGCATCTTGATGGCGATGTCCTTGACGTTGAGCACGATGTCCGTCACGTCTTCCCGGACGCCGGGGATGGACGAGAATTCGTGCAATACGCCATCGATCTGCAGCGCGGATACGGCCGCACCCTGCAGCGACGACAGCAGAATGCGCCTGAGCGCGTTGCCGAGCGTCAGGCCGAAGCCGCGCTCAAGCGGTTCGGCGACAATGGTGGCCATGCGAGACGGATCGTCGCTTTTGACGACGCTCAGCTTCTGGGGCTTGATCAGTTCCTGCCAGTTCTTCTGGATCACGGGGTCTCTTCCTGATGTTTGATGACCGCCATCCGAAAAGGATGACCGCCGAAGCCTTCGATTGAATCAGTTGGATGAAATAACCAGCTTGAAAACGAATTCGTGGTGGGATCAGACGCGCCGGCGCTTGCGCGGGCGGCAGCCATTGTGGGCGATCGGCGTGACGTCGCGGATGGAGGTCACGGTGAAGCCCGCAGCCTGCAGGGCGCGCAACGCCGATTCGCGGCCCGAACCGGGACCGGTCACCTCAACCTCGACCGTGCGCACGCCGTGTTCCGAAGCCTTGCGGGCAGCGTCCTCCGCGGCGACCTGGGCGGCATAGGGGGTCGACTTGCGCGAGCCCTTGAAGCCCATCATGCCGGCCGACGACCACGAGATCGTGTTGCCCTGCGCATCGGTGACGGTGATCATCGTGTTGTTGAACGACGCGTTCACATGAACGATGCCGGATGAAATGTTCTTGCGCTCGCGGCGGCGAACGCGTTGGGCTTCCTTAGCCATGGTCTTTCTCCTTCAGGCGCGCCCGTCATGCCAGGCGCTGGGGATGGGGTGAGGCAGTAGGGTTTGGGCAGTCGGCAGTCGATCAGGAATGACCCCGACGGCCCATTGCCGATTGCCGACTGCCGCTTACTTCTTCTTGCCGGCGATCGCCTTCGGCTTGCCCTTGCGGGTGCGGGCATTGGTATGCGTGCGCTGGCCGCGGACCGGCAGGCCACGGCGATGGCGCAGGCCGCGGTAGCAGCCAAGATCCATCAAGCGCTTGATGTTCATCGATGTTTCGCGGCGGAGATCACCTTCCACCATGTAGTCCCGGTCGATCGTCTCGCGGATCTGCAGGATTTCGGCATCGGTCAATTGATTGACGCGCTTCGCATGGTCGAGGCCGATCTTGTCGCAAATCTCGACGGCGTTCACCGGGCCGATGCCGTGGATGTAGCGAAGGGCGATGACAACGCGCTTGTTGGTGGGGATATTGACGCCTGCAATACGGGCCATTGGTCTCTCATGCTCCATGTGAGCCCGGGCGAGCCCTGGCGCTTGGTCCTGACCGGGCGCCGGTGGAGATCCGGCCCATGCCCAGCGACAAACGGAGGCAGGAGCCCGTAGGACCCTTTTCCGCCAGTTTGTCCGGAAGATGGGGTGCGTTAGCGGAGTTGAGCCATCGCGTCAACACGCAACCACGCAAAACTGCGCGCCATGACACCGCGCCGCTTCAACGGCCACAGCAGCCAATCGCTCTCAGGCCTTTGCGCGCTCCAGAATGCGGTCGATGGCTTCCGCCACCTGCGCAATCGGCTGCATGCCGTCAACGGATTGCACCATGCCTTTAGCCGCATAATGGGGACGAACAGCTGCCGTATCCCGGTGATAGGCGGCAAGCCGGGTCTTGAAGACCTCCGGATCGTCATCCTTGCGCACCGGCTGGCCTGCGGCCTTCGCATCGGCCGCGCGCTTTATGATGCGGTCCGCCAGCTTGGCTTCGTCCACCACGAGGTCGATCACGATATCAAGCTTGAGGCCTTTGGCGGCGAGCATGTCCGCAAGCGCTTCAGCCTGGGCGACCGTGCGCGGAAACCCGTCCAGGATGAAGCCTTTCGCGGCGTCAGGCTCCTCGATCCGGTCGGCGATGATGCCAACCACGATCGCGTCCGAGACGAGCCCGCCCGATTCCATCACGGCCTTGGCCTGCAGGCCGACGGGCGTGCCCGCCGCGACCGCTGCCCGCAACATGTCTCCGGTGGAGAGCTGGGGAATCCCGTGCTCCTTGACCAACCGCTCGGCCTGTGTGCCCTTCCCGGCCCCAGGCGGACCCAAAAGGATCAACCGCATCAGCGCTTACTCCCGCGTAGCTTGGCCTTTTTGATAAGGCCTTCGTATTGATGCGCGATGAGGTAGCCCTGCACCTGCGCCACCGTATCCATCGTGACCGACACGACGATCAGGATCGACGTGCCGCCGAGATAGAACGGCAGGGCAGCGTAGCTGATCAGGAACTCCGGCAGCAAGCAGACGAAAGTCAGATAAAGCGCGCCAACCAGCGTTATCCGCGTCAGCACATAGTCTATATGCGTCGCCGTGCGCTCGCCGGGGCGGATGCCGGGGATGAAGCCGCCCTGCTTCTTGAGATTGTCCGCCGTCTCCGTCGGGTTGAAGACGATGGCGGTGTAGAAGAACGCGAAGAAGATGATCATCGCCGCGTAGAGGATCATGAACAGCGGCCGGCCATGGCCGAGATAGACGTTCACAGCCTGCAGCCATTCCGGCCCGCCGCCCTGCGCCTGGAAGCTCGCCATGGTGGCGGGCAGCAGCAGCAGCGACGAGGCGAAGATCGGCGGGATGACACCCGCCGTGTTGAGCTTGAGCGGCAGGAACGACGTCTGCCCCTCGTAGACCTTGTTGCCGACCTGCCGGCGCGGATAATTGATGAGCAGGCGCCGCTGGGCGCGCTCCATGAAGACGATGAGCGCGATCAGGCCGACCACCATCACCATCACGAAGAGGATAAACAGCGTCGAGATCGCGCCCTGGCGGCCAAGCTCCAGGGTGCCGAAGATCGCAGCGGGCAGCTCCGCCACGATGCCGGCGAAGATGATGAGCGAAGTGCCGTTGCCGATGCCGCGGCTGGTGATCTGCTCGCCAAGCCACATCAGGAACAAGGTGCCGCCGGTCAGCGTGATGACCGTCGAGATCACGAAGAACGGCCCCGGAAACTGGACGAGATTTCCGGAACCCTGCAGGCCGACAGCGATGCCCCATGACTGGAACAGAGCGAGGACGACAGTCAGATAACGCGTGTACTGGTTGATCTGCCGGCGGCCGCTTTCACCCTCTTTCTTGAGGGCTTCGAGCTTGGGCGACACCGTCGTCAGCAGCTGGATGATGATCGATGCCGAGATATAGGGCATGATGTTGAGCGCGAAGATCGCCATACGGCTGACCGCGCCGCCCGAGAACATGTTGAACAGGCCAAGGATGCCTTGCTGCGCATTGGCGAAGGAGGCTCTCAGCGCCTCAGGATCGATGCCGGGCAGCGGAATGTAGGTGCCGAGGCGATAGACAAGCAGGGCGCCAAGCGTAAAGAAGATGCGCTTCTTCAGCTCCTCCGCTTTCGCGAGAGCACCGAAATTCAGACTGGATGCGAGCTGTTCTGCTGCCGATGCCATCATATCCCGCGATCAGGCGACCGCGACCCTGTCTTTGACTGATCCCGGTCAGAATGGCCGGGGCAGCGATGAAGTCCCTAAACACACAAGCGCCCGGGTCAAGACCCGGGCGGATTGCCGGAGGCGCATCTCCGGAGAAATAGGCCCTCCGGACGGCAATCGCCAGCCGCAGAGCAGAATTTAATCAGGCCGACGCCTCCGCGGCAGGACGCAGTATCTTGACGGATCCGCCGGCCTTCTCGATGGCGGCCACCGCCGAGGCGGATGCAGCCCAGACCTCGAAGGAAAGCTTCGACTTCAACTCGCCGTTGCCGAGCACCTTCACGCCATCGCGGGCGCGGGACAGGATACCGGCGGCGACCAGGGCGTCGACGGTGACCGTCGATCCGGTATCGAGCTTGCCGGCTTCCACCGCCTGCTGCACCCGGCCGAGATTGATCTCGTTCAGGTCCAGCGCATGGATGTTGTTGAAGCCGCGCTTGGGCAGGCGCCGATGCAGCGGCATCTGGCCGCCCTCGAAGCCCTTGATCGCGACGCCGGTGCGGGCCTTCTGACCCTTGACGCCGCGTCCGCCGGTCTTGCCCTTGCCGGAGCCGATGCCGCGGCCGATGCGCATGCGCTTCTTGGTGGCGCCGGCATTGTCATGGAGTTCTGTGAGTTTCATGGATCTCTCCTCCTCACTCAGGCTTCAACGATGCGCACGAGATGCGCAACGGTGGCAACCATGCCGCGCGCCTCAGGCGTATCCTTGAGGGTGCGGCGATCGCCGATCCGCTTCAGGCCGAGGCCGGTGAGGACCTGGGTCTGATGAGCCGGACGGCGGATCTGGCTGGCATATTGTTCGACGGTGATCGTCTGTGCTGCTGGTGCTTTTGCCATGATCGCGACTCCTTACGAATCCGCGCCGGCTTCGGCATCCGCGCCACCGCGACGGGCCTGAAGCTGCGAGACCTTGAGGCCGCGGCGCGCCGCCACCGCACGGGGCGCATCCTCGTTCACCAGGGCGTCGAATGTGGCGCGAACCATGTTGTAGGGGTTGGAGGAGCCCAGCGACTTGGCGACGACATCCTGCATGCCGAGCGTCTCGAAAATCGCACGCATCGGACCGCCGGCGATGACGCCGGTGCCGGCCGGAGCCGCACGGAGGATCACCTTGCCGGCGCCATGGCGGCCAGCCACGTCGTGATGCAGGGTCCGGCCTTCGCGCAGCGGAACGCGGATCAGGCCGCGCTTGGCCGATTCCGTGGCCTTGCGAATAGCTTCCGGCACCTCGCGGGCCTTGCCGTGACCGAAGCCGACGCGGCCCTTCTGGTCGCCAACGACAACGAGGGCTGCAAACGCCATGCGGCGCCCGCCCTTCACGGTCTTGGCAACGCGGTTGATATGGACCAGACGGTCCACGAATTCATTGTCGCGCTCTTCGCGGTCATCCCGGCGGCCGCGGCCGCCTTCACGTGGCTCTTTCGCCATTCCGTGTCTCCTTCACTAACGCGGGGACGGAAACCCGCTCGCTTCTATTTGGTCCCCCTCTCCCCGCGAGCGGGGAGAGGGCTGGGGTGAGGGGCCTGGTGACTGATCGCAGGGCGAACTCACCCAGCCCCTCAACCGCCCTTCGGGCACCTTCTCCCCGCAAGCGGGGAGAGGGAATTCTAGAACTCGAGGCCGCCCTCGCGGGCGCCCTCGGCCACCGCCTTGACGCGGCCATGGTAGAGATACGATCCGCGGTCGAACACGACCTTGGTGACGCCGGCCTTCAGGGCGCGTTCGGCGGCGATCTTGCCGACGGTCTTCGCCGCGCTGACGTCCGCGCCGGTCTTCAGATCCTTGCGGATGTCCTTCTCGATCGACGAGGCGGCGGCCAGGGTATGGCCCTTCTCGTCGTCGATCACCTGGACGTAGATCTGCTTGGCGGAGCGGAACACCGAGAGGCGCGGCCGCCCGTAGGCGACCTCCTTGAGTTCGCGGCGGGTGCGCGCCTGACGGCGCGCCGCAGTGAGAGCATTCTTCGACATGACAGCTTGCCTTTCCCGCCCTTACTTCTTCTTGCCTTCCTTGCGGAAGATGAATTCGCCCTCGTACTTGACGCCCTTGCCCTTGTAGGGCTCGGGGCCGCGCCAGGCGCGGATTTCGGAGGCGACCTGACCGACGCGCTGCCGGTCGTTGCCTGAGATCGTGATTTCGGTGGGCTTGGGCGTGACGACCGTGATCCCATCCGGGATCGGGAAGTTCACGTCATGGCTGTAGCCGAGCGAGAGCTGCAGGGTCTTGCCTGCCACCGCCGCCTTGTAGCCGACGCCGGTGATCTCAAGCTTCTTCTCGAAGCCCTTGGTCGAGCCGGTGATGATGTTTTGCACCTGCGCGCGGGTGGTGCCCCACATGGCGCGGGCGCGCTTCGAGTTGTTGCGCGGCGCGAACTTGATCGAGCTTCCCTCGATCTTCACGTCGACATCGTCGGAGCCGGCGAATTTGAGCTCGCCCTTCGGCCCCTTGGCGATGACATTGTTGCCCTCTGTGCGAACCTGGCAGCCTGCCGGGATCGTGACGGCCATCTTTCCGAGACGGGACATTGTTCTCTCCTCTCGATCAGAAGACTTTGCAGAGGACTTCGCCGCCGACATTGCTCTCACGGGCGGCGTAATCAGCCATCACGCCCTTGGACGTGGAGACGATCGTGACGCCGAGGCCATTGGCCACGCGGGGCATGTTATCGACAGAGACGTAGACGCGGCGGCCTGGCTTCGACACGCGCTCGATCATCTTGATGACCGGCTGGCCATCGAAATACTTGAGCTCGATATCGAGATCGGTGCGGCCGTTCTCGTATTCCGTGACCGAGAAGTCACGGATGTAGCCTTCGCTTTTCAGGACCTCGAGCACACGGGCGCGCAGGCGCGAACCGGGAGTCGAGACTTTCGCTTTCTTGCGCATCTGGGCATTCCGGATGCGGGTGAGCATATCGCCGAGCGGATCGGTCATGGACATTGGTCAGACCCTCCTTACCAGCTGGATTTCGTCAGGCCGGGAACAAGGCCGCTGTTGCCGAGATCGCGCATGGCGATGCGCGACATCCGGAGCTTGCGGTAATAGGCGCGCGGGCGGCCTGTCACTTCGCAGCGGTTCTTGATGCGGGTCGCCGAGGCATTGCGCGGCAACTGGGCGAGCTTCAGGGTGGCGGCGAACCGGTCTTCGAGGCTTGCTTCCTTGTTCATGATAATCGCCTTCAACCGCGCGCGCTTGCCGGCCTGCTGGCCAGTGAGCTTCTTGCGCCGGTTGTTCTTCTCGATCATGCCTTTTTTGGCCATGTGATCTTTCTCCTGGTGTCCGCGTTTGAGCTTGGAAAGCTCACTGCCGGAACGGGAAGTTGAAGAGTTTCAGAAGCGCCCTCGCCTCGTCGTCGGACTTGGCGGTGGTGCAAACGATGACATCCATGCCCCAGACCTGATCGACCTTGTCGTAGGAGATCTCCGGGAACACGAGGTGCTCCTTGATGCCCATGGCGAAATTGCCACGGCCGTCAAAGCTCTTGGCGTTCAGGCCGCGGAAGTCGCGGACGCGCGGCAGGGCCACGGTCACGAGGCGGTCCATGAACTCATACATGCGGGTCTTGCGCAAAGTCACCTTCGCGCCGATCGCGAGGTTCTCGCGCAGCTTGAAGTTCGAGATCGCCTTGCGGGCCCGGGTCAGCGTCGGCTTCTGGCCGGCGATGAGCGCCAGGTCGCCGGCAGCGACGCCGGCCTTCTTGCTGTCGTTGACGGCTTCGCCAACGCCCATGTTGATCACGATCTTGGTGACCGTGGGCACTTCCATGGCGTTCTTGTAGCCGAACTGCTCGATCATCTTCGCGCGCACCACGTCATTGTAGTGCTTCTTGAGGCGCGGCTCATAGGATTTCAGATCAGGCATCGATGAGATCCCCCGAACGCTTGGCGAAACGGACCTTGCGGCCATCGTCGAGGACCTTGAAGCCGACGCGGGTCGGCTTGCCATCCTTCGGATCGGCCACGGCGAGATTGCTGAGCTGCAGCGCCGCTTCCTTGGAAATGATGCCGCCGGCTTGCGTCTGCGTCTGGCGCTGGTGGCGCTTGACGAGATTCACGCCGCGGACAACGGCCCGGCCTTCAGTGGGGCGCACTTCGAGCACTTCGCCCGATTTGCCCTTGTCACGGCCGGTGAGGACGACAACCTTGTCGCCTTTCTTGATCTTGGCGGCCATCAGAGCACCTCAGGAGCCAGCGAGATGATTTTCATGTGGTTCTTGGCGCGCAGCTCGCGGGGCACGGGCCCGAAGATGCGGGTGCCGACCGGCTCTTTCTGAGCGTTGATCAGAACCGCTGCGTTGCGGTCGAAACGGATGACCGAACCATCGGCACGGCGAATATCCTTCGCGGTGCGCACGACGATGGCCTTCATCACGTCGCCCTTCTTAACGCGGCCGCGCGGGATCGCCTCCTTGATGGAGACAACGATGACATCACCGACGCCGGCGTACTTCCTTTTGGAGCCGCCAAGCACCTTGATGCACATCACGCGACGCGCGCCTGAATTGTCGGCGACGTCCAGATTGGTTTGCATCTGGATCATAGGCTTTGATCCCTTTCATTGTTTCAGATCGGTTTCCAATCCGGGCACCCGGAGAGGACTACGCCTGACGGAAGTCTCGTTTTGCCAGTGGAACCGGCAAAAAGCCTCCTCGCCTTTCGTTTGGAAAGAGCGCGGGCCATACAGGACCCGCCCCCGTAAATCAACCGCTGCGGAGAATTAATCCGTAACGGCAGACCTATTAATCCGTAACGGCAGACTTGCACCGCGCCAGGCGCCGGGCTGACCCGGCTTCAGGCTTGGCTACTTCGCGTCCGGAACGAGGGCCCAGCGCTTCAGCCTGGAGATCGGAGCGGTCTCCTCGATCCGCACCGTCTCGCCGACCTTGGCGGCATTGGCCTCGTCATGGGCGTGATAATTCTTCGAGCGGCGCACCGTCTTCTTGAGAAGCGGATGCGTGAAACGACGCTCCACCTTCACGACGACGGTCTTGTCCTGCTTGTCGGAAACGACGGTTCCCTGAAGGATACGCTTCGGCATCGTCTGATCCTCAAGCCTTGCTGTCCGCGCCAGCCTTCTGGCGCGACACTGTCATGATGCGGGCAATGTCCTTGCGGACCTGGTTGACCCGGCCCGTGTTCTCCAGCTGGCCGGTGGCCCGCTGAAAGCGCAGGTTGAACTGCTCCTTCTTCAGCTTGCCGAGTTCCTCGTTCATCTGGTCCGTGCTCATGGCGCGGATATCGGAGAGGCGTTGCGTGGTTTTCATGGCTCCCTCCTCACTCGACGATGCGCGCGACGAAGCGCGTCTTGATCGGCAGCTTGGCGGCTGCGAGTTCAAGCGACTCGCGCGCCACCAGTTCAGGCACGCCGCCAAGCTCGAACATGATCTTGCCGGGCTTGACGCGGGCCGCCCAGAATTCCGGCGCGCCCTTGCCCTTGCCCATGCGGACCTCAAGAGGCTTCTTGGAGACCGGCACATCCGGGAAGATGCGGATCCAGACACGGCCGGCACGCTTCATGTGGCGCGTCATGGCCCGGCGGGCCGCCTCGATCTGGCGCGCGGTCAGGCGCTCAGGCTCCATGGCCTTGAGGCCGAATTCGCCGAAAGCCAGTTCATTGCCGCTGGAGGCGACGCCGGAAATCCGGCCCTTGAACTGCTTTCGGAACTTGGTGCGCTTAGGTTGCAACATGGTTCACATCCAATCTTACGCCGCTTCCGGCGCGCGACGGCCCTGGCTGCGTCCACCATCATCGGTAGCGCGACGCTCGGAAGCCATCGGATCATGTTCGAGAATTTCGCCCTTGAAGATCCAGACCTTCACACCGCAGGTGCCATAGGCTGTGATCGCCGTGGCGACACCGTAATCAACGTCGGCGCGAAGCGTGTGCAACGGCACGCGGCCTTCGCGGTAAGTTTCGATGCGGGCGATTTCAGCGCCGCCCAGGCGGCCCGAGCAGGTCACCTTGATGCCTTCGGCGCCAAGCCGCATGGCGGATTGCATCGAGCGCTTCATGGCGCGGCGGAAGGCCACGCGGCGCTCAAGCTGCTGGGCGATCGACTCGGCGACGAGCGTCGCATCCACTTCCGGCTTGCGCACCTCGACGATGTTGATCGCCACTTCGCTGTCGGTCATCGCGGCAATCTGCTTGCGCAGCTTGTCGATATCCGCGCCCTTCTTGCCGATGACGACACCGGGACGGCCGGAATGGATCGAGACGCGGCACTTCTTGTGCGGACGCTCGATGACGACCTTGGAGATCGCCGCCTGCTTGAGCGTGTCCATCAGCATCTTGCGGATGGCCATATCCTCATGCAGCAGCTTGCCGTATTCGCCGCTGTTGGCGTACCAGCGGCTGTCCCACGTGCGGTTGATGCCGAGGCGCAGACCGATCGGATTGACTTTCTGACCCATTATGCGGCCTCCGAAACCTGACGGACGATGATGGTGAGATGCGAGAAGGGCTTCTCGATCCGCGTGCCGCGGCCGCGGGCGCGCGCTGCGAAGCGCTTCATCACCAGCGCCTTGCCTACGAAGGCCTGCGCCACCACCAGATCGTCCACATCCAGCGAGTGATTGTTCTCGGCATTGGCGATGGCGCTTTCGAGCGTCTTCTTGACGTCGTCTGCGATCCGCTTCTGCGAAAATTCGAGATCGGCCAGGGCAGCCGCCACCTTCTTGCCGCGGATCATCTGGGCAACAAGGTTGAGCTTCTGGGGCGAGATGCGGATGTTGCGCATCACGGCCTTGGCTTCGGTGTCCGCGAGGGCGCGGGGCGTGGAAGTTTTACCCATGGCTTACATCCTCACTTGCGCTTGGCCTTCTTGTCGGCCGCGTGGCCGTAGAAGGTGCGTGTCGGCGAGAACTCGCCAAATTTATGGCCGATCATATCTTCCGAAACGAGCACTTCGACATGCTTTGTGCCGTTGTAGACCCCGAACTTGAGGCCGACGAACTGCGGAAGGATCGTGGAGCGGCGGCTCCAGATCTTGATCACATCGTTGCGGGCTGAGGCGCGCGAGGCCTCCGCCTTCTTCAGAAGGTATCCGTCGACGAACGGACCTTTCCAAACTGAACGCGGCATCGATCCGCTCCTTACTTCTTGCGGGCGTGGCGGCTGGCGACAATGAACTTGTCGGTCCGCTTGTTCGAACGTGTCTTCTTGCCCTTGGTGGGTTTGCCCCAGGGCGTGACCGGATGACGGCCGCCGGACGTGCGGCCTTCGCCGCCGCCATGCGGGTGATCGACCGGGTTCATGGCGACGCCGCGGTTATGCGGACGCTTGCCGAGCCAGCGGTTGCGGCCGGCCTTGCCGAGCGAGATGTTCATATGGTCCGGGTTCGACACCGCACCCACCGTCGCATAGCAGGCGCCGTGGATCATGCGCTGCTCGCCCGAGTTCAGGCGAACCGACACATAGCCCTGGTCGCGGCCGACGATCTGGACATAGGAACCGGCGGAGCGCGCCATCTGGCCGCCTTTGCCGATCTTGATCTCGACGTTGTGGACGATCGTGCCCACCGGAATGTTGCCGATCGGCATGGCATTGCCAGGCTTGATGTCGACGAGATCGCCCGAGGTGACCTGATCGCCGACGGCGAGCCGCTGCGGAGCCAGGATATAGGACAGCGTGCCGTCCTCATACTTGATCAGCGCGATGAAGGCCGTGCGGTTCGGATCATATTCGATCCGCTCGACGGCCGCTGCAGAGCCCGCCTTCTCGCGACGCTTGAAGTCAACGAGGCGGTAGGTCTGCTTATGCCCGCCGCCGCGGAAACGCACCGTGACGCGGCCGAGATTGTTGCGGCCGCCGGCTTCCGCCTTGCCATGCGTCAGAGCCTTGACGGGCTTGCCCTTGTAGAGCTCTGAGCGATCGACCAGCACGAGCTGACGAAGGCTTGGGGTCGTCGGGTTGAATTGTTTGAGCGCCATGATCCCTGAACTCCGCCCTTACAGGCCCGTGGTGACGTCGATGCTCTGGCCTTCAGCCAAAGTCACGATCGCCTTTTTCACGTCGGACTGCTGCCCGACGCGGCCGCGAAACCGCTTTTCCTTGCCCTTGCGGACGAGCGTGTTGACGGCCGTCACCTTGACATCAAACAGCCGCTCCACCGCCATCTTGATCTGCGGCTTGGTTGCTGTCATCGCCACCTTGAAGACGACCTTGTTCTGTTCCGACAGGAGCGTTGCCTTCTCGGTGATCACCGGGGCGACGATCACGTCATAGAGGCGTGGATCGATACTCATTGAAACCGCGCCTCCAGCGCTTCGACGGCAGCCTTGGTCAGCACGAGCTTCTCGCGGCGCAGGATGTCATAAACGTTGATGCCCTGCACCGGCAGCACATCAACATGCGGCAGATTGCGCGAGGCGAGGCTGAAGTTCCGGTTGATCTCGGCGCCGCCGATGATCAGCACATTGCCGAAGCCGAGCTTGTCGAACTGCGCCTTCAGCGCCTTCGTCTTCGGCTCTCCGGCCACCGCATCGTCAACCACGACGATAGCGTTCGACTTCGCCTTGGACGAGAGCGCATGCTTCAGCGCCAGCGCCCTCACCTGCTTGGGCAGGTCATGGGCATGACTGCGGGGCGTGGGACCGAAGGCCCGGCCGCCGCCGCGGAACTGCGGCGCGCTCATGGCGCCGTGGCGTGCGCCGCCGGTGCCCTTCTGCTTGTACATCTTCTTCGTCGTCCGGCTGATTTCCGAACGGTTCTTGACGTCATGCGTGCCCTGCTGGCGCTTGGCCAACTGCCAGCGCACCATGCGCTGAAGCAAGTCGGCGCGGGGCTCCAGACCGAAGATGCCATCCGACAAGGTGATCTTGCCGGCGGATTTGCCTTCGAGGGTGGTGATTGCGAGTTCCATGATCAACCCTCCGCCTGTGCCGGCTCTGCCGCAGCAGCGGGAGCTTCGGCAGCCGATCCCGGCATGCGGAACTTGCCTGGCATCGGCAGATCCTTGTGCGCCGGCTTCTTGACCGCATCGCGGATGCGGATCCAGCCGCCCTTGGTGCCGGGAACAGCGCCCTCGACCAGGATCAGGCCGCGATCGACATCCGTGGACACGACCTTGAGGTTCAAGGTGGTGACACGCTCGACACCGAGGTGACCCGGCATCTTGCGGTTCTTGAAGGTGCGGCCGGGATCCTGGCGGCCGCCGGTCGAACCGATCGAACGGTGCGAGACCGAGACGCCGTGCGTGGCGCGAAGGCCGTGGAAGTTCCACCGCTTCATGCCGCCCGCGAAGCCCTTGCCGGTCGAGATGCCGGAGACATCCACATACTGGCCGGCCACGAAGTGATCCGCCGTGATCTCGGCGCCGACGGGAAGAAGCGACGCTTCATCCACCCGGAACTCGACGACCTCACGCTTCGGCTCGACCTTGGCGACGGCGAAATGCCCGCGCTCGGCCTTGGAAACGTTCTTCACCTTGGCGTTACCCGAGCCAAGCTGGACCGCGGTATAACCGTTCCTATCGACTGTGCGCTGAGCGACGACCTGGCAGCCGTCCAACTTCAGCACTGTCACCGGCACATGTTCGCCGCCGTCTGTGAAGACGCGGGTCATGCCCAGCTTCTGCGCTATAACTCCAGACCTCATGGCCTATTCCTTTGCAGAGGAGGTCGCACGATCACAGGCGGATCTGGACATCGACGCCAGCCGCCAAATCGAGCTTCATCAAAGCATCGACCGTCTGCGGCGTGGGATCGACGATGTCGAGAACACGCTTGTGGGTTCTGATTTCAAACTGCTCGCGCGCCTTCTTGTCGATATGCGGCGAACGGTTCACCGTGAACTTTTCAATGATGGTGGGCAGCGGAATGGGGCCGCGCACTTGCGCGCCGGTCCGCTTCGCCGTCGAGACGATCTCGCGCGTCGAGTTATCGAGCACGCGGTGATCGAACGCCTTGAGGCGAATTCTGATCGTTTGTCCGTTCATCGGTCTGTCCTACGGAATTCGGGTCTGGAAACGGATGTTTCCTGACGGCTGAGAGCGCGCCGCCGGTGACGGCACGCTCGCGGTTTGTTGCAGTCCAATTACTCGATGATCGAGGCGACGACGCCTGCGCCCACCGTACGGCCGCCCTCACGGATGGCGAAGCGCAGCTTCTCCTCCATGGCGATCGGCGTGATCAGTTCGACCTCGCAGGTGACGTTGTCGCCAGGCATCACCATTTCCGTGCCCTCGGGGAGCTTGACCATGCCGGTCACGTCCGTGGTGCGGAAATAGAACTGGGGACGGTAGTTGGTGAAGAACGGCGTATGCCGGCCACCCTCTTCCTTGGTGAGGATATAGGCCTCAGCCTTGAACTTCTTGTGCGGCTTGACGGAGCCGGGCTTGCAGACGACCTGGCCGCGCTCGACGTCTTCACGCTTCGTGCCGCGCAGCAGGATGCCGACGTTGTCGCCGGCCTGCCCCTGGTCGAGCAGCTTGCGGAACATTTCAACGCCCGTGACGATGGTCTTCTGCGTGTCGCGGATGCCGACGATCTCGACTTCCTCGCCAACCTTGACGATGCCGCGCTCGACGCGGCCGGTGACGACCGTGCCGCGGCCCGAGATCGAGAACACGTCTTCAACCGGCATCAGGAAGGTGCCGTCGATCGGACGGTCCGGCTGCGGGATGTAGCTGTCAACGGTCGCCATCAGCGCGAGAACAGCCTCGCGGCCGATCTTGGGATCGCCGCCATCGAGCGCGACCTTGGCCGAACCCTTGGTGATCGGAATGTCGTCGCCGGGGAAATCATACTTCGACAGAAGCTCGCGGACTTCCATCTCGACGAGTTCGAGAAGCTCGGCGTCGTCCACAAGGTCAACCTTGTTCATGAACACGACGAGCGCGGGAACGCCGACCTGACGGGCGAGCAGAATGTGCTCGCGGGTCTGCGGCATCGGGCCGTCGGCGGCGGACACGACGAGGATCGCGCCGTCCATCTGGGCAGCGCCCGTGATCATGTTCTTCACATAATCGGCGTGGCCGGGGCAGTCGACGTGGGCGTAATGGCGGTTGGCGGTCTCGTACTCGACGTGAGCGGTGGAGATCGTGATCCCGCGGGCCTTCTCTTCAGGCGCCTTGTCGATCTGATCATAGGCCGTGAAGGTCGCGCCGCCGGTTTCGGCGAGGATCTTCGTGATGGCCGCCGTCAGCGACGTCTTGCCATGGTCGACGTGACCAATCGTGCCGATGTTGCAATGCGGCTTGTTACGCGAGAACTTTTCCTTAGCCATGACGGCTCTCCTTCAACGTGACGCGGCTGTCGCCGGTTGAAACCTTTAGTAACTCCCAAACCACATCCGCCATCAGGCGTACTTGGCTTGAATCTTCTCCGCCTCATTGCGAGGCACTTCATCGTAGTGGCTGAACTGCATGGTGAACGAGGCGCGGCCCTGGCTGAAGGAGCGCAAAGTGTTCACATAGCCGAACATGTTGGCGAGCGGCACGAAAGCATTCACGACATTGGCGTTGCCGCGCATGTCCTGACCCTGGATCTGGCCGCGGCGGGAATTGAGATCGCCGATGACCGAGCCGGTGAATTCCTCGGGCGTGACCACTTCCACCTTCATGATCGGCTCGAGCAGGATGGGGTTGCCCTTCTGCAGCGCCTCGCGGAAGCCCATGCGTGAGGCGATCTCGAAGGCGATCGCCGACGAGTCGACCTCGTGATAGGCGCCGTCCGTCAGCTCGACCTTGATGTCGACCATCGGAAAGCCGGCGAGCGGACCCGAGGTCATCACCGAATTCAGGCCCTTTTCGACGCCGGGGATGTATTCCTTCGGCACCGTGCCGCCGATGATTTTGGATTCGAACACGAAGCCCGCGCCCTTCTCGTTCGGCATGATGTTGAACTTGACGCGGGCGAACTGGCCCGTGCCGCCCGTCTGCTTCTTGTGGGTGTAATCAACGGAAGCGGGCGTCTTGATCGTCTCGCGGTAGGCGACCTGGGGCGCGCCGACCTGCACATCGACCTTGTGGGTGCGGCGCAGGATATCGACCTTGATGTCGAGATGAAGCTCGCCCATGCCCTTGATGATCGTCTGGCCCGATTCCTGATCGGTGCTGACGCGGAACGAGGGATCCTCGGCAGCAAGCTTGCCGAGCGCGATCGCCATCTTTTCCTGGTCCGCCTTGGTCTTGGGCTCAACGGCCATCTCGATCACGGGATCGGGGAATTCCATGCGCTCGAGAACGACCTCATGATTGGGATCACAAAGCGTATCGCCAGTGCGGGTATCCTTGAGGCCGATCAGCGCAACGATATCGCCGGCATGGGCCTCCGAGATTTCCTCGCGGTTGTTGGCATGCATCAGCACCATGCGGCCGGCGCGCTCGGAGCGCTCGCGGGTCGAGTTCGACAGAGCCATGCCTTTGTCGAGCTTGCCGGAATAGATGCGGCAGAAGGTGAGGATGCCGAACGGATCATCCATGATTTTGAAGGCGAGCATCGACAGCGGCACCGAGTCCGAGGACGGACGCGTCACCTCGTTGCCCTTCATATCGACGCCCTTGATGGCCGGACGGTCGAGCGGCGAAGGCAGATAATCAACCACTGCATCAAGAAGCGTCTGCACGCCTTTGTTCTTGAAGGCGGAAGCGGCAAGGATCGGGAAGAACGACGCGTTGAGAACCGCCTTGCGGATCAGGCGCTTCAGCGTCGCCTCGTCCGGCTCATTGCCATCAAGATAGGCTTCCATTGCCGCGTCATCGAGTTCCACGGCCGCTTCGACGAGCTTCAGGCGATATTCCTTCGCCTTCTCGGCCATGTCAGCGGGGATATCCACGTCCTTGAAATTGGCGCCCAGGTTCTCGTTCTCCCAGATCACGCCCTTCATGCGGACAAGATCGACGATGCCCTGGAAATTGTTCTCGGAGCCGATCGGCAGTTGAATCGGAATCGGCTTTGCGCCGAGGCGCTTCACGATGTCGTCGAGGCACTTGTAGAAGTCAGCGCCCGTCTTATCCATCTTGTTGCACAAGACGATGCGCGGCACATTGTACTTGTCGCCCTGACGCCAGACCGTCTCGGTCTGGGGCTCGACGCCCTGGTTGGAATCCAGCACGCAAACCGCGCCGTCGAGCACGCGCATCGAACGCTCGACCTCAATCGTGAAATCGACGTGGCCAGGCGTATCGATAATGTTGAGGCGATGGCCGTTCCACATGGCAGTTGTGGCCGCCGACGTGATCGTGATGCCGCGCTCTTGCTCCTGCTCCATGAAATCCATGGTCGCAGCGCCGTCATGCACTTCGCCGATCTTGTGCGACTTGCCCGTGTAATACAGGATCCGCTCGGTCGTCGTCGTCTTGCCCGCATCGATATGGGCCATGATGCCGAAGTTGCGGTAGTCTTCAATTGCGTGCGTGCGGGCCATTGTCTCGTTCCTGATCGTCAGCGGGGCGCTGCGGGGTAGCGCCGCTTCACCAGCGGTAATGGGCGAAGGCGCGGTTCGCCTCAGCCATCTTGTGGGTGTCTTCGCGCTTCTTGACCGCGTTGCCGCGGTTGTTGGCGGCATCCATCAGTTCGGACGAAAGCCGGTCGACCATCGTCTTGTCGTTGCGGCCGCGGGCGGCCGTGATGATCCAGCGGATGGCCAGCGCCTGGCGGCGCTCCATGCGGACCTCCACGGGCACCTGATAGGTTGCACCGCCGACGCGGCGCGAACGCACTTCGATGGCAGGGGCGACGTTCTCCAGCGCCGACTTGAAGACGTCGATCGGGCTCTGCTTCGTCTTCGCCTCGATGATGTCGAAGGCGCTGTAGACGATGGTTTCGGCCACTGACTTCTTGCCCTCGTACATGACCGAGTTCATGAACTTGGTCACGACGACGTCGTGGAACTTCGGATCGGGAATGATCTCGCGCTTCTCGGCGCTATGGCGGCGGGACATAGGATCAGCCTCTCAATTACTTCGGACGCCAGGTTTCATTTTGGTCTCTTGGCGCCGTATTTCGAACGGCGCTGCTTGCGGTCCTTGACGCCCTGCGTGTCGAGCACGCCGCGCAGGATGTGATAACGAACGCCGGGAAGGTCCTTGACGCGGCCGCCGCGGATCATGACGACCGAGTGCTCCTGCAGGTTGTGGCCTTCGCCGGGAATGTAGCCGATCACCTCGAACCCGTTCACGAGACGCACCTTGGCGACCTTGCGGAGCGCCGAATTCGGCTTCTTCGGGGTCGTCGTATAGACGCGTGTGCAGACGCCGCGCTTCTGCGGGTTCTCCTGCAGAGCCGGGGTCTTCTTGCGGGCCACCAGCGGGGAGCGGGGCTTGCGGATCAGCTGGCTGATCGTTGGCATTCGGTCGACCTTCAAACTTGTGACTTCGATGTTCTCGGGGAATGACCCTCAAACGGCGAAACTCTCACAACGCCAAGTATGGCGAAGCGAAACGAGCGCCGCGAATGCAAAGCATTCAGGGCGCTCCTAATGACAGAGGATGAAACGGCCGAAACCGATCCATCTTGAACCCAACAGGACTTCCAGAAGTCACGTGAGCTAGGCAACGTTTGAGCCGGGAAAACTCCAGAGCTAGGACGCTCTGAAACACACATGGCTCACGGATTGCCGAGAGTGCAGGCCGATTACACGGGCGAGTCGGCCCCGTCAAGGGCCATTCGTCGGCAATGCCCGGCGAAAATCAGTGATCGGCCCTGCGAAACACGAGGGAGGCGTTGGTGCCGCCGAAACCGAAGGAATTCGACAGCGCTACATTGATCTCGCGTTTGCGGGCCTGGCGGGGCACGAGATCGAGCGCGGTTTCAACAGAGGGATTGTCGAGGTTCAGCGTGGGCGGCGCAATCTGGTCGCGGATCGCAAGAATGGAGAAGATCGCTTCAACGGAGCCGGCCGCGCCCAGCAGATGGCCGATGGCCGATTTGGTGGAGGACATCGAAATCTTGGCGGCATCGTTGCCAACCAGCCGTTCGAAGGCCTTGAGCTCGATTTCATCGCCGAGCGGCGTCGAGGTGCCATGCGCATTGACGTAATCCACGTCGCCCGCGGAGAGCCCTGCCCGCTTGAGCGCCGCAGACATGCAGCGGAACGCGCCATCCCCATCTTCGGATGGCGAGGTGATGTGATAGGCATCGCCGGACATGCCGTAACCCACGATCTCGGCATAGATGCGAGCGCCGCGCGCTTTCGCATGCTCATATTCCTCAAGCACGACGACGCCCGCGCCCTCGCCCATCACAAAACCGTCGCGGTCACGATCATAGGGCCGCGATGCGCGGGTGGGTGTATCATTGAAGCCGGTCGATAAGGCCCGGCAGGCTGAGAAGCCCGCGATAGCCAGACGGTTCAACGGGGATTCGGCCCCGCCCGCCACCATCACATCCGCATCGCCCAGCGCCACGAGACGGGCGGCATCGCCAATCGCATGCGCGCCGGTGGAGCAGGCGGTCACCACGGCGTGATTGGGGCCCTTCAGGCCGTGCTCGATGGAAACATAGCCGGAGGCGAGATTGATCAGGCGCCCAGGAATGAAGAACGGCGAAATCCGGCGCGGGCCCTTCTCCTTCAGCGTCACGGTGGCTTCATAGATGCCGCCCAGGCCGCCAATGCCGGAGCCGATCAGCACGCCGGTCGCGCATTGTTCATCATAGGTCTTCGGCTGCCAGTCGGCATCCTTCAGCGCCTGCTTCGCCGCGGCCATCGCATAGACGATGAATTCATCGACCTTGCGTTGTTCTTTCGGCTCCATCCAGTCGTCGGGATTATAGGCGCCCTCGCCCTCGCGCGGGATGAAGGCGGCGACCCTGGCCGGCATGTCGGAGACATCGAATTCGCGGATTTCGCGCAAGCCGCTCTGGCCAGCCGTGATCCGCGACCACGTCTGCTCCACCCCGCAACCAAGCGGGGTCACCATGCCCATGCCTGTGACTACAACGCGGCGCATCATGCCCTGCCCGGCGACCATGCGGCCGCCCTCCGGTCAGGCCGTATTCTTGCCGATGAACTTGACGGCGTCGCCGACGGTGACAATCGTCTCTGCGGCGTCATCAGGAATCTCGACGCCGAATTCCTCTTCGAAAGCCATGACGAGTTCGACAGTGTCGAGGCTGTCCGCGCCCAGGTCATCGATGAAGTTCGCCCCGTCGACGACCTTGTCCGCATCGACTCCCAGATGCTCGACAACGATCTTCTTCACCCGCTCAGCGATGTCGCTCATGGATCGGTCCTTGTTCTGTCGGAAGGCCGTCGGCCTCGTCCTGGTTTCTCTCGCGCCGGCTCGAAACGGAAAAGATTCATGCTGGCGCGCGCCCGCCCCTGAAGGGCGAATGGGCGCATCCTCTAGGTTGGAATGCCGATTGAAGTCAACGCAGAACTCTTCGCATCCGCACTTTTCAAAGCATGCTCCACAGGAAAGACAGGCCCCTGACCGGACCGAACTCCTTGTGAATTATCAGGGGTTTACGCCGACCGCTTCGGCAATTCAAGATGAGCGTGGAAAGCCCAGGAGGGCAGGGCGCCTCGCCCTGCCTTCCTATTTCCTGATCGTGCTACTCCGCCGCCGGCAAGGCGACGGGCTGATCGGCGTTGGCCGCGTTGGTCTCGGTCGCCCGCTGGGCGAGGATGAGATCATCGCGCCTCGTCGCGATTTCGCGGATCCGCGTCATCATCTGGCCGGTGCCGGCAGGGATGAGGCGGCCCACAATCACGTTCTCCTTCAGGCCCATCAGCGTATCCGCTTTGCCGTTGACCGCGGCTTCCGTCAGCACCCGGGTCGTCTCCTGGAAGGATGCGGCCGAGATGAAGGAACGCGTCTGCAGGCTGGCCTTGGTGATGCCGAGCAGAACCGGCACACCCACTGCGGGCCGCTTCTTCTCCTCGATCAGGCGGAGATTGATCTCCTCCAGTTCGACACCATCGATGATATCCTGCGTGAGCAGGTCGCTGTCGCCGGATTCGGTGATCTCCACCTTCTGCAGCATCTGACGGACGATCACCTCGATATGCTTGTCGTTGATCGTCACGCCCTGCAGGCGATAGACCTCCTGGATTTCGTTGACGAGGAAGGCCGCCAGCTCTTCCACGCCCTTGATGGCGAGGATGTCATGCGGCGCCGGCGAACCGTCGACGATGAAGTCGCCCTTCTCCACATGGTCGCCATCCTGCAGATAGATGTGCTTGCCCTTGGGGATCAGGTACTCGACGGGATCGGCGCCCGCCTCATCCGGCGTGATCGTCAGGCGGCGCTTGTTCTTGTAATCGCGGCCGAACAGGATCGTGCCCGAAATCTCCGCGATGACGGCGGCTTCCTTCGGGCGCCGCGCTTCGAACAGTTCCGCCACGCGCGGCAGGCCGCCCGTGATGTCACGCGTCTTGGCGCTTTCGAGCGGGATGCGGGCCAGCGTATCGCCAGCCTTCACAGAAACGCCTGGATCAACAACGATGACCGCCTCGACCGGCAGCATGTAGCGGGCATCGCTGCCGCGCTGCAGCTTGAGGGCCTTCTCATCCTTGCCCTTGAGCACCATCGCCGGCTTGAGGTCAGCCGACCTTGTGTTGGTGCGCCAGTCGGTGACCACGCGCTTCGAGATGCCGGTCGCCTCGTCGGTCGTCTCCGAAAGCGACGAGCCTTCGTAGAGATCCTCGTAGCCGACAATGCCATCCACTTCGGAGATGATCGGACGCGTATAGGGGTCCCATTCGGCGATGCGCTGGCCGCGCTTGATCGTATCGCCCTCGTCGACGCGAAGCTTTGCGCCGTACTGGATGCGGTGAACCGCACGCTCTGCGCCATCCGGCCCCGTGATGACGATAGCCACGTTGCGGCCGATGGCGATCAGATCGCCGTCGGAGTTGGTGGCCACGGCGCGGTTGCGCATCTTGACCGTGCCCTCGAAGCTGGAATCCAGCGTCGAATTCTCGGAGATCTGCGCTGCGCCGCCGATATGGAAGGTGCGCATCGTCAGCTGCGTGCCAGGCTCACCGATGGACTGGGCGGCGATGACGCCGACAGCCTCGCCGATGTTGACGGGCGTGCCGCGAGCGAGATCGCGGCCATAGCAGGTCCCGCAAACGCCGGTCTTGGCCTCGCAAGTCAGCACCGAGCGGATCTTCACCTCCTGGATGCCGGCAGCCGTGATTGCGGCGATATCGCTCTCCTCAATCAGCTTGCCCTGCGGCACGATCACCTTGCCCGACACCAGTTCGACCACATCATCCGCCGTCGTCCGGCCGAGGATGCGCGAGCCGAGCGAAGCCACCACCTGGCCGGCATCGATGATGGCGCGCATCTTGATGCCGTTGCTGGTGCCGCAATCGCGCACGGTGATGATCGAATCCTGGGCGACGTCGACGAGGCGGCGCGTCAGATAGCCGGAGTTCGCCGTCTTCAACGCCGTATCCGCCAGACCCTTGCGGGCGCCGTGGGTGGAGTTGAAGTATTCGAGAACCGTCAAACCCTCCTTGAAGTTCGAGATGATCGGGCTCTCGATGATCTCGCCCGAAGGCTTGGCCATCAGGCCGCGCATGGCGGCAAGCTGCTTCATCTGCGCAGGCGAACCGCGAGCGCCGGAATGGCTCATCATATAGATGGAGTTGATCGGCAGCTGGCGGCCGTTCTCGTCCTTCTTGACGGATGAGATGCGCTTCATCATCTCGTCGGCGAGCTTATCGGTGCACTTCGCCCAGGCGTCGACCACCTTGTTGTATTTCTCGCCCTGCGTGATCAGGCCGTCGAGGTATTGCTGCTCGAATTCTTTGGTGAGGCCGCGGGTCTGATCGACGATCTTCTCCTTCGTCTCCGGCACGACCATGTCGTCCTTGCCGAACGAGATGCCCGCCTTGAAGGCGTTGCGGAAGCCGAGCGTCATCACCTGGTCGCAGAAGATAACCGTGTCCTTCTGACCGCAATTGCGGTAGACGGCATCGATCATGTTCGAGATTTCCTTCTTCGTCATGAGCTTGTTCACGACATCGAAGGTGATGCGGCCGGATGAGGGCAGCATCTGGCCGATCATCACGCGGCCGGGCGTGGTGTCGTAGACTTTGCGGACGAGCTTGCCGTCCGGACCCTTGGCCTCCCAGCGGTACTTGATCTTGGCATGCAGCGTGACCGCCTTGGCGTTCAGCGCATGCTCGATCTCGGCCATGTTGGAATAGGCCGTTCCCTCACCGGGTTCGCCCTCCGCCATGATCGACAGGTAATAGAGCCCAAGCACGATATCCTGCGACGGAACGATGATCGGCGCGCCGTTCGCGGGATGCAGGATGTTGTTGGTCGACATCATCAGCACGCGCGCTTCCAGCTGCGCCTCAAGGCTCAGCGGCACGTGAACAGCCATCTGGTCGCCGTCGAAATCGGCGTTGAAGGCCGTGCAGACGAGCGGATGCAGCTGGATCGCCTTGCCTTCGACGAGGATCGGCTCAAAGGCCTGGATGCCGAGGCGGTGCAGTGTGGGCGCGCGGTTCAACAGCACCGGATGCTCGCGGATGACCTCGTCGAGGATATCCCAAACCTCGGGCTTTTCCTTTTCGACGAGCTTTTTCGCCTGCTTGACGGTGGACGAGAAGCCCTTGGCGTCAAGCCGCGCATAGATGAAGGGCTTGAACAATTCGAGCGCCATCTTCTTCGGCAGGCCGCATTGATGGAGCTTCAGTTCGGGGCCGACGACGATGACCGAGCGGCCCGAGTAATCGACGCGTTTGCCGAGCAGGTTCTGCCGGAAACGGCCCTGCTTGCCCTTCAGCATGTCGGCGAGCGACTTCAGCGGACGCTTGTTGGCGCCTGTGATGACGCGGCCGCGGCGGCCGTTGTCGAACAGCGCATCGACCGATTCCTGCAGCATCCGCTTCTCATTGCGGATGATGATGTCGGGCGCACGCAGTTCGATCAGCCGCTTGAGGCGGTTGTTGCGGTTGATGACGCGACGGTAGAGATCGTTGAGGTCAGACGTGGCGAAGCGGCCGCCGTCCAGCGGCACGAGCGGACGCAGATCCGGCGGGATCACCGGAACAGCCGTCAGGATCATCCACTCCGGCTTGTTGCCGGATTCCATGAACGCCTCGATGATGTTCATGCGCTTGGCGAGCTTCTTCTTCTTGAGCTCGGATTCTGTTTCCTTGGCCTCGACGCGCAGGTCGGCCGCCGTCTTCTCGAGGTCGATGGCCTTGAGCATCTCGCGGATGGCTTCCGCGCCGATCATGGCGGTGAAGCTGTCGTCGCCATACTCGTCCTGGGCGCGCAGATATTCTTCCTCGGAGAGGGTCTGGTGCTGCTTGAGCGGAGTCAGGCCCGGCTCCATGACGATGTAGCTCTCGAAATAGAGGATGCGCTCCACTTCCTTGAGCTGCATATCGAGGATCATCGCGATGCGCGAGGGCAGCGACTTGAGGAACCAGATATGCGCGACGGGCGCGGCCAGCTCGATATGGCCCATGCGCTCGCGCCGCACGCGGCTGAGCGTCACCTCAACGCCGCACTTCTCGCAGATGACGCCCTTGTACTTCATGCGCTTGTACTTGCCGCACAGGCACTCGTAATCCTTGATCGGCCCGAAGATGCGGGCGCAGAACAGGCCGTCACGTTCCGGCTTGAAGGTCCGGTAATTGATCGTCTCCGGCTTCTTGATCTCGCCGAACGACCAGGAGAGGATCTTCTCCGGGCTGGCGATCGAGATGCGGATGTTGTCAAAAGCCTGTGGCTGGACCACAGGATTGAAGACATTCATGATGTCCTGGTTCATTCACTTCTCCTGGTGGCGGGGCGCGCTACCCGCCGTTCAAGGCACTTAAACTGTCAAAACTCGGGCGAAAACGCGCGGATTAGTGTCCGCGCGCCGGACTACCTTCGGATTATTCGGCGGCAGCCGCAGGTGGCAGCTCCTCATTCGCGGGCTTGACGTTCTGCGTCAGCTCCACGTTGAGGCCGAGAGACCGCATTTCCTTGACGAGCACGTTGAAGCTCTCGGGGATGCCGGCCTCGAAATTGTCTTCGCCGCGGACGATCGACTCGTAGGCCTTGGTGCGGCCCGCAACGTCATCCGACTTCACCGTCAGCATCTCCTGCAGGGTGTAGGCGGCGCCGTAGGCTTCCAGCGCCCAGACCTCCATCTCGCCGAAGCGCTGACCGCCGAACTGTGCCTTGCCGCCCAGCGGCTGCTGCGTGACGAGCGAGTAGGGGCCGATCGAACGGGCGTGGATCTTGTCATCCACCAGGTGGTGCAGCTTCAGCATATAGATGTAGCCGACGGTGACCTTGCGGTCGAAGGTGTCGCCCGTGCGGCCATCGTAAAGCGTCGACTGCCCTGAGGTGTGCAGGCCCGCCATGGTGAGGAACGTCTCGATGTCCTTTTCCTTGGCGCCGTCGAACACCGGCGTGGCGATCGGAACGCCGCGGCGCAGGTTCGAGGACATTTCGACAAGGCTCTTGTCGTCCATGGACTTGATCTCGGCATCCTCGCCGTAGATCTCGCCCATCTTCGCCTTCAGCGGCTTGATGTCGCCCTGCTTCATATAGGCATCGACGCATTGCGCCACCTGCTTGCCCAGGCCGGCGCAGGCCCAGCCCAGATGCGTCTCCAGGATCTGGCCGACGTTCATGCGCGAAGGCACGCCCAGCGGGTTCAGAACCATGTCGACATGCGTGCCATCCTCCAGGAACGGCATATCCTCAATCGGCACGATGCGCGAGACGACGCCCTTGTTGCCATGGCGTCCGGCCATCTTGTCGCCCGGCTGGATCTTGCGCTTCACGGCCACGAACACCTTGACCATCTTCATGACGCCCGGCGGCAGTTCGTCGCCGCGCTGAAGCTTCTCGACCTTGTCCATGAAGCGGCTTTCCAGCCCCTTCTTCGACTCGTCGTATTGCTTCCGCATCGCTTCGATTTCGCCCATGAGCTTGTCATCGGCGACGCCGTAGTTCCACCATTGCGACCGCGGAATGCCGCCCAGCGCTTCGCGGGTGATCTTCACGTCCTTCTTGCCGCCCTTGGGAGCCGCGATAGCGTCCTTGCCGTTCAGAATTTCACCGAGGCGGCCGTAGACGTTGCGGTCGAGAATCGCGAGCTCATCGTCGCGGTCCTTGGCGAGACGCTCGATCTCCTCGCGCTCGATGGCCTGGGCGCGCTCGTCCTTGTCGATGCCGTGGCGGTTGAACACCCGCACCTCGACGATGGTGCCCTGCACGCCCGGCGGCACGCGCAGCGACGTGTCGCGCACGTCGGAGGCCTTTTCGCCGAAGATGGCGCGAAGAAGCTTCTCTTCCGGCGTCATCGGGCTTTCGCCCTTCGGCGTGATCTTGCCGACGAGGATGTCGCCCGCCTGCACTTCCGCGCCGATATAGACGATGCCAGCTTCGTCGAGATTGCGCAGCTGCTCTTCCGAGACATTCGGAATATCGCGGGTGATTTCCTCAGGACCCAGCTTGGTGTCGCGGGCCATGACCTCGAATTCCTCAATATGGATCGAGGTGAACACGTCTTCCTTGACGATCCGCTCGGAGAGCAGGATCGAATCCTCGAAATTGTAGCCATTCCACGGCATGAACGCCACGAGCACGTTGCGGCCGAGCGCCAGATCGCCAAGGTCCGTCGAGGGACCATCGGCGATGACCTCGCCCTTCTGCACCGGGTCGCCAACCTTCACCAGCGGGCGCTGGTTGATGCAGGTCGACTGGTTGGAGCGCTGGAATTTCATCAGGCGATAGATATCAACGCCCGGCTTGGCGGGGTCGAGCTCGTCCGTCGCGCGGATGACGATGCGCGTCGCATCGACCTGATCGACCACGCCGCCGCGCTTGGCGGCGATGGCGGCGCCTGAATCGCGCGCCACGATGCTTTCCATGCCCGTGCCCACGAAGGGCGCGTCCGAGCGCACCAGCGGCACGGCCTGACGCTGCATGTTCGAACCCATCAGAGCGCGGTTCGCGTCGTCGTTCTCGAGGAATGGGATCAGCGCCGCGGCGACCGACACCAGCTGCTTGGGCGACACATCCATGTAATCGACGCGGTCGGGCGTGGTCACGACGACATCGCCGGCATGGCGGCAGAGCACGAGGTCTTCCGTCAGCTTGCCCTTCTTGTCGGTGGGCACCTGCGCCTGCGCGACATAATACTTCGCTTCCTCGGTAGCGGAGAGGTAATGCACCTCGTCGCCCACCTGGCCGTCGTTCACCTTGCGGTACGGGCTCTCGATGAAGCCGTATTTGTTGACGCGGGCGAAGGTCGCCAGCGAATTGATCAGGCCGATATTCGGACCTTCCGGCGTCTCGATCGGGCAGATGCGGCCGTAATGCGTCGGATGCACGTCGCGCACCTCGAAGCCGGCGCGCTCGCGGGTCAGACCGCCCGGTCCAAGCGCCGAGAGGCGCCGTTTGTGGGTGATCTCCGAGAGCGGGTTGGTCTGGTCCATGAACTGCGAAAGCTGGGACGAGCCGAAGAACTCGCGCACGGCCGCCGCGGCCGGCTTGGCGTTGATCAGGTCCTGCGGCATCACGGTCGAGATATCGACCGAGCTCATCCGCTCCTTGATGGCGCGCTCCATGCGCAGGAGGCCCAGGCGATACTGGTTCTCCATCAACTCGCCGACGGAGCGCACACGGCGGTTGCCGAGGTTGTCGATGTCATCGACCTCGCCGCGGCCATCGCGCAGATCAACGAGCGTCTTGGTGACGGCAAGGATATCCTCCTTGCGCAAGGTGCGCTGGGTATCCTCGGTCTTGAGGTCCATGCGCATATTCATCTTCACGCGGCCGACGGCCGAGAGATCGTAGCGCTCTGAATCGAAGAACAGCGACTGGAACATCGCTTCCGCGCCATCGATGGTCGGCGGCTCGCCTGGGCGCATGACGCGGTAGATGTCGAACAGCGCTTCCTCGCGCCGCGAATTCTTGTCCACTGCCAGCGTGTTGCGGATATAGGGGCCGACATTGACGTGATCGACATCGAGGCAGGGGATTTCCGCCACGCCGGCGTCATCGAGCGCCTTCAGAAGCTTGTCGGAAATCTCATCGCCGGCTTCGGCGTAGATTTCGCCCGTCTTCGCGTTGACCAGATCCTCGGCCACATAGGCGCCGATCAGGTCCTCGTTGGTGACGCGGAAGGCCTTCAGGCCCTTCTCGGCCAGCACCTTCAGGGGACGCGGCGCCATCTTGCGGCCAGCCTCGATCACCACTTCGCCGGTATCGGCGTCGATCATGTCGGCGGCAGCCTTGTAATTGCGCAGTCGATCGGGATCGAACGGCATGCGCCAGCCATCCTTCTTGTCACGCGCGTAGCGGATCGTGCCGTAGAAGGTCGCGAGCATTTCCTCGGCATCCATGCCGAGCGCCAGCATCAGCGACGTCACCGGAATCTTGCGGCGGCGGTCGATGCGGGCATAGACGATGTCCTTGGCGTCGAATTCGATATCGAGCCAGGAGCCGCGGTACGGAATGATGCGCGCCGCGAAGAGCAGCTTGCCGGACGAATGGGTCTTGCCCTTGTCGTGATCGAAGAAGACGCCCGGCGAACGGTGCATCTGCGAGACGATCACGCGCTCCGTGCCGTTGACGATAAAGGTGCCGTTCATCGTCATGAGCGGCATGTCGCCCATGTAGACGTCCTGCTCCTTGATGTCCTTCACCGACTTCGCCTGGGTGTCGGGGTCCACATCGAACACGATGAGGCGAAGCGTCACCTTAAGCGGCGCAGCATAGGTCATGCCGCGCTGGCGGCACTCTTCCGTATCGAACTTCGGCGGCTCGAACTCGTACTTCACGAATTCGAGCAGCGAAGTGCCGGCGAAATCCGAGATCGGGAAGACCGAGCGGAACACGCTCTGCAGGCCCTCGTCGGGACGGCCGCCCTTGGGCTCCTCCACCATCAGGAACTGGTCGTAGGAGGCCTTCTGGACTTCGATCAGGTTGGGCATCACCGCCGCTTCCCGGGCCTTGCCGAAGAACCGGCGAACCCGCCTGCGACCTGCCGATGTCTGAGCCAAAGCCTGCGCCATGAGATGCCTCTCGATTCCAGAATAAATTCAAGCAGTTGATCGAAAATCCGGATTCAAGAAATCACGAACCTTGGATCAGCCGCCCCGGGATGAACCGGAACAGAAGAACGCGGGAGGCGCAAACCTCCCACGTCCGCTTGACTGATGACCCGGAGCGCAGCGGCGCTCCGGAAACAATCACTTGAGGGTAACCTTGGCGCCGACGGCCTCGAGCTGCTTCTTGAGCTTCTCGGCTTCGTCCTTGCCAACGCCTTCCTTGACCATCTTCGGAGCAGCTTCCACGAGGTCCTTGGCTTCCTTGAGGCCAAGACCCGTGATCGCACGGACTTCCTTGATGACTTCGATCTTCTTGTCGCCGGTGGCAGTCAGCTCGACGGCGAATTCGGTCTTCTCCTCAACCGGAGCAGCAGCAGCGCCGCCGCCCGCCGGGGCAGCAACAGCAACGGCGGCAGCGGCGGAGACGCCCCACTTCTCTTCGAGCATCTTTGCGAGCTCGGCAGCTTCGAGGACCGTCAGCTTCGACAGGTCATCAACAATCTTGGCAAGATCAGCCATGGTTCGGTTCCTTGATTTGGGTTCGTTCGTTCGGGTTCGTTCGTGAAAAGACGGCGATCACGCCGCATCCTTGTTGGCATAGGCCCCGACAACGCGGGCCAGCTTGGCGGCCGGCGCGGTTGCGAGCTGGGCGATCTTCGTGGCGGGTGCATTGAGCAGCCCCACCAGCTTGGCGCGCAGTTCATCGAGCGATGGCATCGTGGCGAGAGCCTTGACCCCATTCGCATCGAGGGCGGTGGTTCCCATCGCCCCGCCCAGGATCACGAGCTTGTCGTTGTCCTTGGCGAATGCGACGGCGACCTTCGGAGCAGCCACCGGATCATTGGCGTAAGCCAGGATCGTCGGGCCCTTCATCAGCGAGCTGATGGAGGTGATCTCCGTGCCTGCAAGAGCAATTTTCACGAGCGTGTTCTTCGCGACCTTCACGGTGGCGCCAGATTTCTTCATCTCCTTGCGGAGCTTCTGCATCTGGGCAACGGTGAGGCCGGAATAATGCGCAACGACGATGGAACCCGTGTTCGAGGCGAACACCGAGTTCAACGTCGCGACAAGCTCTTTTTTACCAGCTTTGTCCACGTGTGCTCTCCGGTTTGGCCTGAGGCGATCCGAGCCGGATCCGCCCTTCAGCCGGTTGCAATCAAACCAACCCAGAAGAATCAGAACACAATCAGGTTCTGCCCGCCCGGGACGGCGACATACGGTGGAATAAGCGCCATGGCTCCCGAAAGAACCATGAACCGACGCCACCGGCGCCTGTCCCCAGGGACCCTAAACAGGGCCTTGGGCCAAGGAAACGAACCGGGACACCAAACCGCCAAAGCGGCCCGGAGCCTTGAAATCCGGTCTCTTCCCCGTCTGTGCAGACCCTTTGGAGCGCCTTAGGGATGCTCCGGATTAAGCTGGCGTGTCAGGTTTGACCCTGATCGCCCAACGCATCTGCAGTCTCGGACAGGACAAAGCCGGACGAGGCATCAGAATCGCTTCCGACGCCTTCCGGCTTCTCTCGGTTTACCGGATCTCCCCGGCAAACCATATCAAAGGTCTGATGACCATCGCGGTGCTTTAGGCCATCGGAACGAAAGTGCCAAGCGGAAAATCAGGGCATTGTCGAGGCGGAGGGCTCAGGCCTTCCTTTGCCGCGCCGCCTGGAGCCTGGCGATCAGCCATAGCCTCACAGACAGGGGCAGAATCTGGACAATTCGCACCGTCAGCCAGTTGGTCCAGCCGGGGATCACCTGGCGATGGCCAGCCCGGAAGGCCTTCCAGCCCGCTTCCGCCACCTGATCCGCTGTCGTTCCCGGCAGCAGCTTGAAAAGCGAGGGCTTTTTCGCCCCCCCCGTGGCGCGGCTGAAGAAGCCGGTGCTGACCGGTCCGGGACAGAGCGTTGTGACGGTCACGCCGGAGCCCTTCGTCTCCTGCCAGAGCGCCAGCGAGAGCGAGCGCACGAAGGCCTTGCTCGCGTAATACATTGCCATTCCCGGACCCGGCGCAAAGGCCGCGACGGAGGCGACGTTCAGAATTCCGCCCCTGCCCCGTTCCAGCATGCCCGGCAGAAACGCCAGCGACAGCTTGGCAAGCGCCCGCACATTGAGATCGACAATGCCCAATTGCTCCCCGGCATCGAGCTTTTCCGCCTTGCCGATCAGGCCATAGCCGGCATTGTTGACGAGCACATCGCAATAGCGCCCCTCCTCGGCAAGCCGCGCCGCGATTGTCTCGGCCGCCGAAGCATCGGTGATGTCGAATGGAAGGAAGCTGGCCGAGCCGCCCTTCGCCACGATATCCGCCGCGATCAGGCGCATGGGCTCGGCTGAACGGGCAACGAGGAGGACGTGCCGGCCGGTCCCCGCCTGGATCGCCAGCGCCCGCCCGATCCCCGACGAGGCGCCCGTCACCACGACCGCCGGTTGCAGCTCGGCCGGTTGCTGCGCTGCGGATTCCTTGACAAGGCCGTTGCCGCCGTCCATCTCTCGCCGCCTCCTGCCCCGATCCACTTCTCTCTTGCCCAGTGTGACATGCAGATCAACCTTGATGGCAAAGTCGCCCTGGTGACCGGCGCCGCAAGCGGCATCGGCCGGGCAGTTGCTTTGGCGCTCCATCAGGCGGGCGCGCGGATCGCGGGACTGGACAGGGACAGCGCCGGGCTGGCGGCGCTTGCGGCTGAAACCGGCGGCTTCGCGGCGGAAGGCGATGTGCTCAAGGAGGACTCGCTCGCCGCGGCCATCCGGCTGAGCGAGGCAGTGCTTGGGCCCCTCGACATTCTCGTGACGGCGGCGGGCGTCCTGCAGCGCCCGCGTTCACCCGGCCAGATGAAGCAGGCCGAATGGGACCGCGTGATCAACGTCAACCTGCGCGGCACCTGGATGGCCTGCGCCGCCGTTGGCCCGGGCATGGCGCGCCGCGGAAGGGGTGCGATCGTCACCATTTCGTCTGTGCTGGGCTATGGCCCCGGCCCGCTGCATGCCTATGGGCCCGCAAAGGCGGCGGTGATCAGCCTGACCCAGAGCCTTGCGGCCGAGTGGGCGGCTTCGGGTGTCCGCGTGAACGGCGTCGCGCCCGGCTTTACGGCGACACCCGCGATCGACCGCGCGGTCAATTTCGGCGTCCTTTCTGAGGCCAATCTGTCGGAATCGAACCCGCAAGGCCGGCTCGTCACTGCAAAGGAAGTGGCCAATGCCGTTGTCTTCCTCGTGTCCGATTTTGCCTCCGCCATCAACGGCGTTACGGTGCCGGTGGATGGCGGGTACCTTGCGAGCGCCGGCATGCGCGGCTTCGGCGGCGGCGCATGAAGGGGCGCTGGATAGCCTTGTCGCGGGCGAGGCGGATCGTTGCCGATCACAGCTATTTCGCCAGCCGGATGCCGCAGGGCGTCTTGCGGCAGACCATCAATATCGCCCCCATCGTCAAGGCGCGGGCCGCAGCGGAACCACGGCCCTCCTGGACATCCCTGTTCATCAAGGCCTTCGCGCTGGCGGCGCAGGAGAGCCCTCCCCTGCGGCAGGCCTATGTGACGCTGCCCTGGCCGCACATTTATGAATATCCGACCTCCGTCGCCAGCCTGGTCGTCGAGCGCTCGTTCGAAGGCGAGGACGTGATTTTCATCCGCCGCATCAAGGATCCGGCCAGCAGGTCTCTCGCCGAAATCGGGGAGGTCATCCACGAAGCAAAAACCGCGCCGGTCGAATCCATCGCCGACTTCCGCAAGGGACTGCAGCTTGCCCGCGCGCCCACCGTCATCCGCCGCCTGATCTGGTGGTTCGGCCTGAACATCGGGCGGCAGCGGCCCAATTATTTCGGCACTTTCGGCATTTCGGTGCTGGGCGGCGCCGGCACGCTGATCACCTATCCTGTGTCCTCATGGAGCGTCTTCATCACCTACGGCCCGATCGCGGAGGACGGGTCCGTCGAGATCGTGCTCGCCTTCGATCATCGCGGCATGGATGGCGCCGTGGTCGCGCGCGCCTTCAAGGCGCTCGAAGCAGCCCTGAACGGGCCAATCGCGGAGGAGGTGGCGGGCCTCTGACGAAAGAAAAGCCCCCCGTTTCCGGAGGGCCTCTGCGAAGCCTGTAGCAGCGGAACTTACTGCAGCGCCGTCGTCGCCATATCCACCTTCACGCCCGGCCCCATGGTGGAGCTGATGGCGATGCGGTTGATATAGGTGCCCTTCGCGCCGGCGGGCTTCGCCTTCTGCACGGCGTCGATGAAGGCGCGGATGTTGCCTTCGAGCTTGTCGGCGGGGAACGAGGCCTTGCCGACGGCCGATTGCACGATGCCGGCCTTCTCGACACGGAACTCGACCGAGCCGCCCTTGGAAGCGACGACGGCGTTGGCGATATCCATCGTCACGGTGCCGACGCGCGGGTTCGGCATCAGGCCGCGCGGGCCCAGCACCTTGCCGAGTCGGCCGACGATGCCCATCATGTCCGGCGTCGCGATGCAGCGGTCGAACTCGATCTTGCCGCCGTTAACGATCTCGAACAGATCTTCCGCACCGACGATATCGGCGCCCGCCTTCTTCGCTTCCTCAGCCTTGGGGCCGCGGGCGAAGACGGCGACGCGCAGGGTGCGCCCCGAGCCGTTCGGCAGGTTGCAGACGCCGCGGACCATCTGGTCCGCATGGCGGGGATCAACGCCGAGATTCATGGCGATCTCGACGGTTTCGTCGAACTTCGCCGACGCCCGCTCCTTCACCATCTTCACGGCTTCGGTGAGCGGATAGAGCTTCGTGCGCTCGACGCCCTCACGGGCCTTTGTGATACGCTTTGCCATTGTCTTAACCCACCACTTCCAGGCCCATCGAACGGGCCGAACCGGTCACCATGGCGGCAGCGGCATCGACGCTGTCGCAGTTCAGATCAGGCAATTTCTTCTCCGCGATCTCGCGGATCTGCGCCGTCGTGATCTTGCCCACGAAGCCGCGGCCTGTGGTGGTGTGCCCCTTGGCGATCCCGGAGGCCTTCTTCAGCCAGTACGACACCGGCGGCAGTTTCATTTCGAAGGTGAACGAGCGATCCTGGTATGCCGTGATCACGACCGGGATCGGCATGCCCTTCTCCATCTGCGCCGTCTTGGCATTGAACGCCTTGCAGAATTCCATGATATTGAGGCCGCGCTGTCCAAGCGCCGGACCGATCGGCGGGGCCGGGTTCGCGGCGCCTGCTGGAACCTGTAACTTGACATAGCCGGAAATCTTCTTGGCCATTGCCTTCTCCTGTTGTTGAGCGACGCCGCAAAAACGATCCGAGCTCCGGCGAACCGGAGACCAAGGCGTCAGTAGCGAAGCATCGCCGATGAAAGAGCGTGGTGCGGGTTATGTGCAGCCCGGCGGCAAACCGAGAGCAACTCCCTTCCACGAACGAAACCGGCCCCGAAAAATCAAAACCGGTGACGATGCCTATGAACGAATCCAGCCAACGTGGCAAGCTGTTCGGCATCAAACCTCAGGGCAATCGGGTGAATGAGAGCGTGACAAAGGGTTGAAGTGCTGAATCTGTGCATATCCGCTGATTCGAAGAGCGGAGCACGCGATGGACACGGATGGGGCGCTTGCGCCGGTTTTGTATGAGACGACCTTTTTCGTGGATTATTTCAGCGATATGCCAGATCACCGGCAGGCCGGGAAGGTGGCCTATCGGCT